>DATILD010000108.1:0-25199 GCA_035476815.1 Methylibium sp. | reverse complement strand
GCCGCCTCGGCGCGGAGCGGTTTCGAGATCGAGCACGCGGCGGTAGATCGCCAGGTAGCGGTCGATCGCGTCGGCGGCATCGAAGCGGGCGACCCAGGCGCGGGCCGCGGCGGCGCGGCGTTCGCGCTCGTCGGCGGGGCGCGCCAGCACGCGCGCGAGCACCCGCGCCGCCGCGGCGGCCCAGGCCGCCAGGTCGTCGGCCGGCCCCAGGCGCGGCAGGTAGTCGGCGCAGTCGCCGCCGACCTCGTTCATCGGCGCCGCGTCGGTCGTCAGCACCGGACAGGCGCAGGCCAGCGCCTCGGCGATCGGCCAGCCGAAGCCCTCGGCCAGGCTGGGGAACAGCAGCGCCTCGGCATGCGAGTACAGCGCCTCGAGCGCCGTCGCGTCCAGCCCCATCAGGAAGCGGCACTCGCAGCTCGGCGGCAGCGTCGCCAGCGCCGCCCGCAGCGCGGCGTCGGGCGGCGGGCTGACCATCCACAACGGCAGCGGCCGCCGGCCGGCCTGCAGTTCGTCGCGCGCGTACGCGCCGTACAGGTGGACCACGCCGACGCTGTTCTTGTACCACTGGCCGCCGCCCACATGCAGCAGGCAGCGCCGCTCGCCGACCGGCAGGCCGGCCTCCTCGAGGACCTGCCGCGCTCGCGCCGGCGCGAGCGGACGGTAGGGATGGTTCAGGCCGTTGTAGACCACCTCCGACGTCAGCGGCCGCACGCCACCGATGCGGTGCAGCTCGTCGCGCGACTGCCGCGAGACCGAGATGAAGTGCCGCGCCCGCCGAAAGCCGCGCCGGATGTAGCGCTGGTAGAGGCGCCCGGTCCGCGCGGTCGGGTGCTCGGGAATCTCGCCGAGCGCCGAGCTCAGCGCCAGCAGGTCGTGGCAGTGCACGACATGCGGGCGGTGCGCGACCTGCGGCACCCAGGGGCCGAGCGCCTGGTCGCAGAACACGTAGAGCGTGTCCGGCGCGTCGTCCTGCAGCGCGGCGCGCATCGCGATCGGGAACAGCAGGTACTGGTCGGCATAGCCGGCCCACTTCGCGGCCGCCCCACCGCCGGCATGGCGGCGCAGCAGCGCGGCGGGCTGGCGCAGCTCGACCTGGTGGCCGCGCGCGCGATAGGCCTCGCTCAGCATGCGCGCGAAGTTCGCCTGGCTGCGCAGGCCGAGGAACTCCGGGTGGGTGAACAGCACCAGCTTCATGCCGCCCCCGGATGGCGCAGCCAGCGCGACGGCGCGAAGCGCCGCGGCAGCAGCGGCAGGCAGCAGGCCGCGAGGCCGCGCAGCGTCAGCAGCGTCGCGAGCGAGCGCAGCGCGAAGCGCGCGCAGTCGCGCCGGTGGCCGTCGACCCAGGCCCGCACCGCGCAGGCGTAGTAGCCCAGCGCGGCCTTGTGGCGCACCACCCCGCGGACCGCCGCGAAGCGCCGGTCGCGCGCCATCGCCGACCAGGCGGCCGCCGAACCCTGCAGCCAGCCGACGCCGCTCTGGCTGGTGAGGTTGGCCTCGTGGCTGCGCCAGGCGCTCAGGCGCTCGCTCACGTACCAGGCGCCGCCGTCGCTGCAGCACAGCAGGTAGCCGAGCCAGAGGTCGTAGGCGGCCCCGGCGTCGCCCGGCAGCCGCGCGGGCAGCGCGGCGCGGCGGAACAGCGCCCCCATCGCCATCGGGATGGTCTGCTCGCTGACCAGGCCCGCGAACGGCAGGTGCAGGCCCTCGGCCAGCCCGGCGCGGCCCCAGGCCGCGGAGGTGCGCTCGGTCTCGGCGTCGAGGCGCCGGCCGCGCACGTCGATGACCCAGTGGTCGCAGAAGGCCAGCGCGGCCGTCGGCGTGCGCCGCAGCGGCTGCAGCAGGCGCTCGACGAAGCGCGGCGCCAGCCAGTCGTCGTGGTTCAGCACCGCGATGTACTCGCCCTGCGCCTCTGCGAACGCGGCCCAGTGGTTCGCGGCGACGCCGAGCCGCGGCTCGTTGCGGCGGTAGCGCAGCCGCTCGTCGCGAAAGCCGGCGACGAAGCCGCGCAGCGCATCGTCCGGCGAGTCGTCGGTCACGATCACCTCGATGCGGCGCCACGACTGCTCGAGCGCGCTGAGGATCGCGGCGCTCAGGTGGTCGCGGCGCGACTGGTAGGTCGCGATGACGATGCTCACGAGGGGTTCGCTCATCACGCCTGCCTCAGCCCGCCGCGGCCGGCGCCGTCGCGCGGGCCTGCAGCAAGAACTGGTGACCGAACAGGCCCGGAAAGCGCGCCAGCGCCTGCCGATCGAGGACCGCCGACAGGCGTGCCCCCAGGCGTCGCGAGCCTGGCAGGCCGCCGTCGGCGGCGCGTTCGGTGACGCGGTAGCCGGCGTCGCGGACCAGCTGCTCGGCGGTCTGCCAGTCGAAGAAGCGGTAGTGGCTGCTGTCCATCAGCCCGCCGTCGGTGTAGCGGAAGCGCCCGCGCAGGAACTCGAGGCGCTGGCGCCAGAACAGCGCGTTCGGCAAGGCCACCAGCAGGCTCGCACCCGGCGCGAGGCAGCCGCGCAGCCGCCGCAGCAGCGCGCCGGGGTCGAGCAGATGCTCGAGCACATGCGAGCAGACGATGCAGTCGAACGCGCCGAGCGGCGCGGGATCGAAGTCGTTGAGGTCGGCGACCTCGACGCGGTCGAGCCGCGACCAGGCCGCCGCGGCCTCCGCGGCGCTGGCCGTGACGCCGACGATCGTGCAGCCATGCCGCGCCTTCAGCGCCGCGCCGAGCGCGCCGCTGCCGCAGCCCAGGTCCAGCACCTGCCGCACGCCCGACGGGATGCGGCGCAGCACGGCCTGGTTGACGGCGTCGTAGATCATCGTCGCGTCCTCAGGCGGCCTCGGGCCGCCGGTTGCGCCAGCGCTCCCAGACCGCCCGCCGCAGCGGCCCGATCCGCAGCACCGCATAGACCGCCAGCGGCGCCAGCAGGTCGTAGGCGACGGTGCGGTACTTGGACCACGGGATGCTCGCGAAGCGACCGAGCCGGTACAGCCGCCAGCGGCCGCGCAGCGCGCGCAGCAGGTGCAGCAGGTTCCAGTCGCGGACGAACTCCGGGTGCTTGTGCGCGTAGATCGCATGCGAGACGATCTGGCGCGACACCTCGCGCTCCGAGATGCTGCGCCACGGGTGGAACACCACCGCGTCGTCGACGAACAGGATCGCGGCGCCATGGCCCACGAGCCGGTCGCGCAGGTCGCAGTCCTCGAGGCAGGCGAACGGGAAGTCCTCGTCGAAGCGGCCGACCGCCTCGAACACATGGCGGTTGACCAGCAGGTTGCAGGACCAGAGGTAGCCGCCGCTGGTGTTCAGCGGCGCATGGTGGTTGCCGTTCGGCCGCGCGCCGACGGCATGGATCGCGCCCTCGAGCACGTCGAGCCCGGGGGCGTCGGCGAGCCGCCGGACATAGGCGCGCAGCAGGTCGGTCTCGAGGTAGCAGTCGTCGTCGAGGAACAGGATCCACTCGGCGCTGCCGAAGCCGGCGCCGTGGTTGCGGTTGACCGCCGGGCCGCGCGCCGGCCCGGCGACATAGCGGACCTGCGGGAAGGCCGCGCCCACCTGCCGGCCGAGTGCCTCCGAGTGGCGGTCGTCGGTCACCGTGATCGACGCGCACAGCAGCGGCAGCGACTCGGCGCAGGCCTGGTGGAGCGACCCGAGCAGCCGCAGCAGGTCGTGCGCGCGACCGGCACAGGGGATCACGATGTCGATGCGGATCATGTCGTCGCCGTTCTCGGACGCGCATGGCGCCGCAGTTGGAGGTCGAAGTAGCCGATGGCCGTCAGCGTGCCGGCCAGGCCGATGGCGGTGTTGATCTGGAAGCCGCCGACCACGGTGGACACGTCGACGACGCTGGCGGTGGCCGCGATCGCGGCCACGCCGCCGGCGATCGACAGGCCCACCGGCATCACCCAGCCGCGCGCGCAGCCGATGCTGTAGACGGTGCCGCCCCAGGCGGCGAGCGTGGCGGCGGCGACCATCCAGACCAGCTCCGCGTCGAGCCCGCCATAGCTGCCGCCGAGCACCCACAGGATCGGCCCCGGCAGCCACAGCGCCAGCAGCAGCAGCAGCCCGAGCAGCACCGCGAAGAAGCCGTTGACGCCGGCGAAGCCGGCGCGCAGTTCGGCGCCCGACTGGCGTGCCGCGAAATAGGGCTGCACCAGCGCGGCCGACACCGCGCCGATGACCGTGAACACCGCCGCCAGCCGCCCCAGCGCGCCGACCTCGGCGACGCGCTCGGCATTGCCGAACAGGCCGATCAGCCAGACCGCGATCTGGCTGCTGAGCACGTAGTACACGGCGTTCGGTGCCTGGCCGCGCAGTTGCCGCAGCAGCGCCGCGCGGTGCTCGCCGGTCGGCGCGGCCGGCAGCTCGAGCTCGCTCGACAGGTGGCGCCGCAGCAGCACGAAGTAGGCCGCCGCCGCCGCCAGCGCCACGGCCCACGCGACCGTCGCGTCGAGCGCGAGCGCCGCCGCCACCGCCAGCACGGCCAGCTTGGCGCTGTTGATCCCCAGGTCCAGCCGCTGCTGCAGGCCGATGCGCCCGCGCAGCCGCGCGATCGACAGCGCGATGCCCGAGCGCACGTTGAACGCGACGGTCAGCGCCACGAGGCCCGTCAGCACGAGCGCCAGCCAGACCGGGGCCTGCTGGCGCAGCAGCAGCAGCGCGCCGCAGGGCAGCAGCAGCGCGGCGGCCAGCAACGCGAGCCGCGCCTGCAGGGCCTGGGCGTCGGCGACCAGCGCGCCGAGCGCCCGCGGCTGGCCGAGCAGCCGGCCGCCGATCGCCATCACCGCGGTCGCCAGGCCCAGGTCGGCGAGCACCGCGCCGACGCTGGCCAGGCTCAGCGCGAGCGTGTAGTGGCCGTAGTCGACCCGGTCCATCTCGCGCACCAGCAGCAGCCCGGCGGCGAAGCCGATCGCCTGCACGGCGAGCTGCGTCGACGCGAAGCCGCCGAGGCGGCCGAGGCGGCGGCGGGTCAGCAGCGCGCTCATGGCCGTGCCCGCCCCTCGAGCAGCTTGGCGTCGACCAGCATGCGGAACCACAGCACCTGCAGGAAGGCGTACAGGAAGCCGGCGCGCCCGTCGAGGAAGCCGCCCTGCAGCACGTAGCGGTAGAAGAACAGCAGCAGCGGCCGCAGGATCGGCGGAAGCGCGTAGTACCAGCCCTTGTAGAGGCGACGGCGCTCGCGCGGGTCGGCCGAGAGCTGCGCCCGGATCTGCCCCTGGCCGCCGGCCGCGGGCCGCCGCAGTTCGGCCGCCTCCAGGTCGCTCCAGCGGTTGTGGCGGGCGGTCCATTCGCTCAGGCTGCCGACGTTCATGTCGTGCAGCAGGCCACGCAGCCGCACGGCCGGCGCGTCGGCGACGAAGTGCTGGTCGTACAGGCGGTCCTCGCAGCGGGCCGTGCCGGAACGGAACAGCCGCAGGTGGTAGTTGGTGGTGCCGCCGAAGCGCAGCGGTCGGCCCAGGAAGTAGGTCCGCCGCTCCAGGATGAAGCCGCTGGCGGGCCCGGGGTCGGCCAGGACGCGGCGGATCTCCGCGACCGCGGTCGCATCGAGTACCTCGTCGGCGTCCAGGTGCAGCTGCCACTCGGACAGGTGCCCGAATTCGCCGATCGCCCAGTTGCGCTGGTCGGCATAGTGCTTGAACGGGCGCTGGACGACGCGGCAGCCGAGCGCGGCCGCGAGCACGTCGGTGCCGTCGACCGAGCCGGAGTCGACCACGTGCACGAGCTCGCTGACCTGGAGCGCCGCACGAACCGTGCGCTCGATCACGTCGATCGAGTTGAAGGTCAGCACGATCACGCCCAGCTCGGCGCGCCGCTCCGCGGCGTCGGCAGCGCGGACGGCGGCGGGGATGGCCAGTTCCATCGCGGCGCCCTAGCGCTCGACGAGCGCGCGGAAGTAGGCGATGGTCGGCGCGAGCCCGTCCTCCAGCGACACCGTCGGCGCCCAGTCGAGGTGCTGCTGCGCCAGCGTGATGTCGGGACAGCGCTGCTTCGGATCGTCGCTGGGCAGCGGCTTGAACACCAGCCGCGAGGCGCTGCGCGTCATGCGCAGCACCGTCTCGGCCAGCTCCAGCATCGTGTACTCGCCCGGGTTGCCGACATTGATCGGGCCGGTCAGCGCCGGGCCGGTGCCCATCATCCGCACCATCGCCTCGACCAGATCGTCGACATAGCAGAAGCTGCGGGTCTGCTGGCCGTCGCCGAAGATCGTGATGTCGTCGCCGCGCAGCGCCTGCATGATGAAGTTGGACACCACCCGCCCGTCGCTCGGGTGCATCCGCGGTCCGTAGGTGTTGAAGATGCGCACCACCTTGATGTCCAGCCGATGCTGGCGGTGGTAGTCGAAGAACAGCGTCTCGGCGCAGCGCTTGCCCTCGTCGTAGCAGGCGCGCAGGCCGATCGGGTTGACATTGCCCCAGTAGCCCTCGACCTGCGGGTGGACCGACGGGTCGCCGTAGACCTCGCTCGTCGAGGCCTGCAGGATGCGCGCGCCGACGCGCTTGGCGAGCCCCAGCATGTTGATCGCGCCATGCACGCTGGTCTTGGTGGTCTGCACCGGGTCGTGCTGGTAGTGCACCGGCGACGCGGGGCAGGCCAGGTTGTAGATCTGCGCCACCTCGACATACAGCGGGAAGGTGACGTCGTGGCGCTGGAACTCGAAGTAGTCCGACGCCAGCAGGTGGCGGATGTTCTGGCGCGTCCCGGTGAAGAAGTTGTCGATGCATAGCACGTCGCGCTGGTCGCGAACCAGCCGGTCGCACAGGTGCGAGCCCACGAAGCCGGCACCTCCGGTCACCATGACGGTCTCGTTCATCGGGTCGGCTCTCATGGCGGGTCGGGGCTCCGTGGGGTTCTTTGGGGGGACGAAGAGGATTCAGCGCGCCGCGGCGCCGCGCAGCGGGGACAGGCGCGGGGCGCGCGGCGGTCGCGGCCGGCGTGACGTCAGGGCGGCCGGGCTCGGGCCCGGCACGGCCGGTGCCCGTGCGACGTTGGTCGCGGCGATGCACAGTCCGGTGAAGAGCCAGCCGTACACGTTGATCGTGCCGTTGCCGGTCAGCTGTCCGAGCAGCACGACATAGCTGGCATAGGCGAACAGCATCATCGGCATCGGATCGGCAACGCGCCGCGTGGCGCGCCAGACCCGCCGACCCAGCCAGACCACCAGGGCCAGGCGGAACCCGATGTAGGCCAGCCCGAAGGCCGGCCCGAGGTCGACCATGTGGCGCGCGAAGTCGGTCTCGGCCAGCGCGCCGGGCATCACGCCGTCGACGCTGGCCTTCAGGGTGATGCTCGCGTTGCCGCCATAGCCCAGGCCGTAGCCGAGCGCGGGCACGTCGTCGACCAGGCGCACGAAGTCGATGAAGCCGAACAGCGCGCGGCCGAACACGCCGCCCTCGAAGCCCGCCTCGGCGGCTGCGGCGGCGTTCCAGCGCTCCACGAAGGCGCTGAAGCCCTCGGGGAACACCATCGGGTACAGCACGACGGCCGCCAGACCCAGCCCCAGGGGCAGCAGGACCGCCTTGGCCTTCAGCACCGCGCCGCGGCCGATCAGTCCGATGAGCACCGCGAACGCGCCGTTCAGCGCGCATTGCAGCGTGGTGCCCCGGCTGCCGCCGAGCGCCACGCAGGTCAGCAGCGCTGCGCCGGCCACCATCAAGGGCAGTGTCGCGACCCGGCGGCGCGCGGCCGGTGTGAGCCAAAGCGCCAGCAGCAGCGCGCTGGCGGTCGCGACGAACTGCTGCTGCCCGGCGCTGGAGGTGAAGGGCCCGGTCGGGCGGATGCGCTCCGCGTTCAAGCCGATGCCCCTGAACTGCAGGGCCTCGTCCGCCGCGAAGCCCACGTTGATCGGCGCGTTCATCGGGGAGAAGAACTGCAGCGTCACCAGCGCCGCGATCGGCACGCCCACCAGCAGCGTGAGCTTGGCGACGCGCAGCAGGTCGGCGCTGGTGAACTGCGCGCCGATCAGGAAGGCCAGCGGCACGTAGAGGAAGTAGCTGCGCCAGCCGTAGACGCCGAGCAGCACGCGCGTGTCGCTGTAGCCGCCGACGGCGCTCTGCAGCACGAACAGCAGCAGGCCGATGGCGCCCATCGCGACGCTCAGCTGCACGAAGGCGCTGCGTCGCGGCCACAGGCCATGGCGCAGCGCCAGCAGGTAGGCGTAGAGCAGCAGCGGATCGCGGACGAAGAAGATGTACTGCCCGAACTCGGGCAGCACGTACTTGCGCAGCGAGCCTTCGAAGATCGCGAGCAGGTAGACCGCCAGCACGACGCCGACGAGCCGCCGGCGCGCGCGCTCCCGCACGCCCGCCGGCGACGGCGCGAGGGGCAGGCGCTCAGCCCGCATGGGCGTCGTCCTGGGCGGCGCGGACCGGCCGGACGGCGGCGAGGATGCGCAGGTAGTCGCGCGCGATCCGGTCGCGCGCGTGGCGGGCCAGGTGGTCGCGGGCGCCGGCGCGCAGCGCGGCCGCCGCCGACGGGTCCTCGAGCAACGTCGCGATGCCGTGCGCCAGCGCCGCCGGGTCGTCGCGCCCGACCACCAGGCCGCAGGCGCCGACCGCCTCGGGCAAGCCACCGCTGCGGGTCACCAGCGGCACGCAGCCGCAGGCGAGCGCCTCGAGGGCGACGAGGCCGAAGGGCTCCTCCCAGACCGAGGGCACGACCAGCACCTGGTGCGCGTGCAGCGCCGCGACGAGCTCGCGCCCGACGACGCGGCCGCGGAACTCGACCTGGCCGTCCAGGCCCAGCTCGGCCGCCTGGCGGCGCAGCGCCGCGGCCTCGGGTCCGTCGCCGATCAGGCTCAGGCGCGGCCGCAGGCCTCGCTCGGCGAGCAGCGCCAGCGCGTCGAGCAGCCGGTCGACGCCCTTGTCGCTGACCAGACGGCCGACGAACACCAGCTCGCGCTCGCGCGGCACGCCGGGCAGCCACGCGAACAGCCCGTCGTCGTAGGGGTTGGGCAGCACGCTGCACGGCACCGGCAGGCTGTCGGCCAGGGCGCGGCTGACGGCCACGTTGCGCGCGCAGGGCAGGATGCGGCGCTTGAGGCGCGCCGCGATCCCGACCACCGGGATCCAGGTGTGGTGGGCCACCACCCAGGGCCGCGCGAGCAGCAGCAGCGGCCAGGCGAAGCGCAGGCTGATGTTGTTGTGGAACACCACGTCGGCCCAGCGCACCAGGCCGAGCAGGGCCAGCGGCGACGGCCGCCGCACCACGCCCGGCTCGGCGTCGCCGGGCGTGCGGGTGACCACGACGACGCGATGACCGAGGCGCTCGAAGCGCTCGGCCAGCAAGGCGGACACGGTCTCGATGCCGCCGATCGACGGCCGGTACGGAACCGAACAGAGGAGGATGTTCACGGTGCGCAGAGTCTGGTCAGCCGGCCGAGCCGAACGCCCGCGGGCTGCGCTCGAAAGAACCCTTGCCGGCCTCGCCATGAAGGCGCCGCGGCCGGACAGCGCAACTCAATGTAGCGATCAAATGTGGCGGGACCGAGTCAGCCACGAGGCAATGACGCGTTGCCTTCCTGCCATTCACCAGGGGCGATTCAAACCGCCGTTGCGTGCGCACGGTGACCCCAACGAGAGGTTGAGCGGCGGGGCCGCCGCCGGCGTGGTGCAAAATGATGCGTGCCCGCAACGGCCCGCCACACACGGTGAACGGCCGTGAGGCCGGCCGGGCGGATGTGCTGAGCGGCAGTTCGACCGACGGCGATGCCTCGGTCGCGGGCCGCCGAAACGACGGCAATCGCACGACTGGGAAGTGCAATGAGCGACACGGCGGTCCAAGAGTCTCGGACGGATGGGTTGCGCGGCGCTCAGTTCGGCGTCCGGTGGTTGATCGTCGCCGTCGCCTACTACGCGACGGCGCACCTCGGGCTGCTCATTCCCTATGTCGGCTCGCATGTGTCGCTGGTCTGGCTTCCGACCGGCGTCGCGGTCGCCGCCTACCTGCGATGGGGCGGCGCCATGGGGACTGCGATCCTGGTCTCGGCCTTTTCCGTCAACGTGGCGATCGGAGGGCCGCCGTGGATGGCGCTCGGCATTGCCGTCGGCAATGCGCTGGGCCCGTGGCTCGCGACCGTCCTCCTGCGGCGCTGGTCATTCGATCCGACGCTGACCCGCCGGCGCGACCTCGGCGTCTATCTTGTCGCCGTGATGGTCGGCATGGTCGTGACCGCCAGCAACGGCACGACGTGGCTGCGTGTGGCCGGGGTGCTGCCGACACCGCAGTGGACCTCGGCCTGGATGACCTGGTGGACCGGCGATACGGTGGGTGCCTTGCTCGGCGGCATCCCGCTGGTCGCGATGACGCGCGTGAGCCTGAACGAGACCTTCACCGGTCTGCCAGGCGCCCTCAACAGCGCACTGCTTGGCATCGTGCTGTTGTGCGGGTTGCTGGGCTTTTCACCCTGGACGGCACCACCACCGGCGCTGCTCTTTCCGCTGTTGTCGCTGCCCCTGTTCGTCACGGCGGTGCTGGCCTTGCGCGCAGGCGTACTGGCAGCGTCCCTGGCGGTGCTCGTGCTGTCCGCCACGGCGGCCTGGGGCACGGCGAATGGCGTGGGCCCGTTCGCCGGCCATGACACGCACGCGGGCCTCCTCGCCCTGTGGAGCTACATCACCGCGCAGGCCTGCACGAGCGTGCTGATCTGCGGGCTTGCGGCCGAGCTGCTCGCGGCACGGCGCCAGCAGGCGGCGCTGTTCCGGCACGCGAATGAAGGCATCCTGCTGGTCGGGCCGGACGGCGTGATGGGCGACCTGAACCCGAGCGCGCGCGACATGCTCGGCGTCGCGCATGACGCCGCGCAGGGTGCGCGCCTGATGGATCTTCCGTATGGCAATGGCCCTGTGCTGGCCCGCTGGATGGGCGGGAACGTGGTCCTCGGGGCGGCGCCGCAGCAGCACTACCTGCGCCTGTCCCGTCGCGACGGCGCTGCGCTCGAAGTCGAAGCCCAGGTCGCTCACCACCACGACGCGCGCGGGCAACTGCAGACGCAATTGATGCTGCGCGACGTCACCGAGCGCCGCAACGCCGAGATGCGACTGGCCGCCAGCGAAGAGCGGCTGCGCGCGATCACCGATAACGCGCCCGCCTTGATTGCCGATCACGACGTGGAGATGCGCTACCGATTCGCCAACCGGACGTACAAGGATTGGCTCGGGCTCGAACCTGGCGCGATCATCGGGCGCACCGTGTCGGAGGTACTCGGCGAAGCGGCCTTTGCCGAGGTCAAGCCCTACGTGGAGGCGGCGCTGCGTGGGGAGTCAGTGACCTACGATCGCTGCACGACGACGGCGACGGGCGAGCGCTGGCTTCACGTGGCGCTGGTGCCGCGGCGCGGCACCGACGCCGTTGTGCGCGGCTACTACGTCTTGGCGAGCGATATCACGCTGCGCAGGCAGGCGGAGCAGGCCTTGCGCCAGAGCGAGCAGCGGCTGCAGAGCATCACCGATCGCCTGCCGATGCGCGTGTCGTACGTGGACAAGGACGAACGCTATCGCTTCGTCAACCTGGCCTATCAGCGCGCCTTCGGCCGGCCGCGGGAGGAAATCTACGGTCTCACGGTGCGCGAGGTCATCGGTGACGGCGCCTACACCCAGGCGGCGCCGCATATACGACAGGTGTTGAGCGGCGAAACCGTGGGCTTCGACAGCGAGATGACGACGCGCGAGGGCTACCGCTGCTACCGCGCGACCTACGTGCCGCAATTCGCCGACGATGGCAAGGCCATTCTCGGTTTCGTGGCCATCATCGTCGAAACCACCGCACAGAAGCTCGAAGAACGGCGGCTGACCGAACTCAGCCAGGTCGATAGCCTCACGGGACTGCTCAACCGCAGTGGCTTCGAGCGGCGTTTGCAGGAAGCCCTCGAACGCGGCAAGGCGACCTCGGGTCTGATGGCGCTGCTGTTCCTCGACGTCGACGCCTTCAAGGCCGTCAACGACTCACTCGGTCACCTCGCCGGTGACATGCTCTTGCGCGGGTTTGCCGGGCGCCTGGTCCGTACGCTGCGTGCAAGCGACATCGTCGCGCGACCCGGCGGCGACGAGTTCACCATCATCGTCGAGGGCCTGACCAAGGACCGCGACGCGCAGACGATTGCCGAGAACATCCTGACCGCGATGCAGGCGCCTTTCGTCCTCGAGGCCCGGACGGTTGCCATCACCACCAGCATCGGCGTTGCCTTGTGCCGCGGCGATGCCGCGATCTCCGCCCGTGCCCTGACGAAGCTGGCCGACGACCAGCTGTACCTTGCCAAGGCGCAGGGCCGCAATCGCTTCTCGATCGGATAGGTGGCCGCACCTGCCGGACCGGCTAGAACCGGCTAGAACCGGCTAGAACCGCGAATCATCACCGCGTGGTCATGCCACGGAGATTCGGTCGCGGCCCATATCCTTCGACCGATACAAGGCCTTGTCTGCCGCGGCGACGAGACGCAGGCCGTCTTCTCCAGGCTGCCATGCGGCGATGCCCGCCGAGACGGTTGCCGTGGCGACCACCTGCCCGGTGCCACGGTTGCGTACCTTCATCGCCCTGACCAGCGCACAGATCGAACCCGCCGCGCTCAGCGTGTCGGCCATCGTGGTTTCGGGGAGCAGCACGGCGAACTCCTCGCCGCCGTAGCGTGCGCAATGCATCCCGGAATCGCCGGCGACGCGTTGAAGAATGGCGCCCAAGGCCTTCAGCACCTCGTCGCCGGTGAGGTGCCCATGGGCGTCGTTGATGCGCTTGAAGTGGTCGATGTCCAGCAGCACCAGGCAATGCACTTTGCCGGACGAAGGCGGGGTCGACAGGATGCGCTGCAACAGTTCGTCGAAGCCCCGCCGGTTCAGTACCCCGGTCAGCGGGTCGGTGACCATCACCGCGCGGGTGCGATCCAGCTCGCTTCGCAGCTGCTTGATTTCGCGCTCGCTGCTCGTGACCGTCTCGCGCAGCGCGTGCACGGACCGCTGCATTTCGCGCGTGCCTTGGAGCGTCAAGTCGAGGCTGTGCCCGAGCGCCGCCGCAGGCCCGTCGCCGCCGAGCGCTCGTTCCAATCCGTTCAGCCGCTCGCCGTAGTCTTGGGCGGTTCTGCCGGTGCGCGATGATGCCTCGACGAGGCTGTCCATCACGCGCTGGAAGTCGCTGCCGATACGCTCCGTGATGGCCGTATCCGGCGGCGCCACGTGCGACAGGTACAGCTCGCAGACCGCCTCGTCGCCGAGTCTTGCCTTGTTTTCAAGCAGGGCGTCCAGCGCGGCACTCAGCGCCGGATTCATGCCCGCAACGTGCTCGTACCAGACGGCGAACGTGACCGGATTGAACGCCGCGTCATGCTGGCCCATGCGGGCGACGACCAATCGCAGCAAGGTTGCACTCTGCTCCCTGGGCTCTGTATAGCGCATCTCGATCAGTCCTACGTTGGAACAGCGGGTATTGTGCCGATGCTTGATCCGCTTCCAAATTGCAACGCGCCGAGGTCGAACGCCGCGTGCGTTGCGGCGAGGAGACGGGGGTTCGTCGGCGCCCCCTCCCCTGGAGAACAGGCAACACGGCAACGGGTGCTCGTCGATGCGGGCCCGTCACATCCGCTGCCTAGCATCGCGGCATGGCCGACGCCCCCCTGCCCCGCACGCTGGTCGTGAACTTCAACTCGCCCGAACTGAACCACCTCGCCGTGGGGCTGGCGGCAGAGCAGGCGCTCACCGCCTACGTGCGCCCCTATGTCAACAAGGGCCGCGGCTGGGAGCGGACGCTCGCGGCACTGCCGCTGGCCGGGCGCGCCTATGCGAGCACCTTCGGGCGCCGCCGCATCGGCGATCCGCGGCTCGCGCCGCTGACGTGCGAAGCCGGCGTGTGGCCGGACCTGTGTGCCGCCGCGATCGGCCGCGCGCCGGCGCTGCCGCCGACGCTGCGGCACCGCTGGACCAACCGGCTCTTCATGAGCGTGCGCGAGGCCGTCGCGCAGGCGGCGTGCCGCCACGTGCCGGCGGCGGACTGCGTGGTCGCCTACGAGGGCTTCGCGCTGCCGGCCTTCCGCGCCGCCCAGGCGCGCGGCGGCTGCGCGGCGCTGCTGAACTACCCGGTCGCGCACCACCGCCAGCGGCGCCGCGTGCGCCTGGAGGAGCTCGAGCGCGAGCCGGCCTTCGCGCCGACCTGGCCCGACTTCGACGACTGGCCGGCCGGCCACGAGGAGCGCCTCGACGAGGAGATCCGCGTCGCCGACGCGGTGCTGGTCGGTTCGACCTACGCGGCCGACAGCTTCGTCGCCGCCGGCGTCGAGCGCCGGCGGATGCGCGTCGTGCCCTATGGCGTGGACCTGCAGACCTTCGCGCCGCCGCCCGAGCCGCCGCGCCGCGCCCGCTTCGAGGTGATCTATGCCGGCCAGCTGACGCAGCGCAAGGGGCTGTCCTACCTGCTGCGCGGCTACCAGCGCTTTGCGCGCGGCGACACCCGGCTGACGCTGGTCGGCAGCGTGGTCGGCAGCGACGCGCCGCTGCGGCCCTATGCGGAGCTGCTCGACCACCTGCCGCACCAGACGCGCCCGGCGCTGGCGGCGCGCTACCGAACGGCGCAGGTGTTCGTGTTCCCGACGCTGATCGAGGGCATGCCGCTGGTCGTGCTCGAGGCGATGGCCTGCGGCCTGCCGGTGATCGTCACCGCCAACGGACCGGCCGACATCGTGCGCGACGGCGTCGAGGGCTACGTGATCCCCGAGCGCGACGACGAGGCCGTCGCCGACCGGCTCGAGCGCCTCTACCGCGACCCCGAGCTGCGCATCGAGATGGGCCGGCGCGCCGCGCGGCGCGCCGCCGAGTACGGCTGGGACGCCTACCGGCGCAAGGCGCTGCAGGCGCTGTCCGACGTCGTCGCCGGCGCCACGGCGCCGGCGCGCGCGTGAGCGCGGCGCCGATGCCGCGGCGCGGCGCGGGCCGCGCCGCGCTGCTGGCCCTGTGCCTGGGCGCGCCCTGCGGGGCCGGCGCCGTGGCGGACACCCTGCTCGCCTTCACGCTGCCGCGCGCGGCCACCACCAGCGCCGGCGTCTACGACCGGCAGGGCCGGCTCGTGCGCACGCTGTGGCGCGCCGAGCCGATGGGCGCCGGGCCGCAGCAGCTGCGCTGGGACGGGCGCGACGACCGGGGCCAGCCGGTGGCGGCGCAGGAGCACGAGGTGCTGCTGATCCACCACCGCATCGGCTACGTCTGGGAGGGCGTGATCGGCAACCGCTCCGCCCGCTACACCGGCGCGGGCGTGCACAAGGCCTTCCAGCCGCCGACCTCGATCGCCCTCGCTGCCGGGCGCGGCTGGTACACGGTCGGCTACAACGAGATGCAGCCCGGCCTGCATGGCTTCGACCCGGCGGCGCCCGGCGAGGCGGTCCGGCCGCTGCGCTCGACCGATCCGTTCGCGGCGTTCACGATGGTCGCCGTCGACGACGCGCGGCTCTACTGGAGCAACGGCGGCGGCCTGTCCAAGACCAGCTTCGTCGGCGCCTTCGAGCTGCGCAGCGCCCAGCCGCTGATCTTCCGCGCCGGGCAGGCGCTGTGCCTGAACCGCCGGCCCGCCAGCCCGCGCTGCTACGAGGACCAGGACTACCCGAGCGTGATCGACGTCGAGACCGCCGCGCCGGACGCGCCCACCGGCCTGGCGGTGCAGCGCAACGGCCGCGTGCTGGCGGTGGCGCATGGCGGGCGCGGCCAGGTGCGCCTGTTCGACAAGTTCGGCGGCGCGCGCATCGGCGAGATCGCGCTGACCCTCGCGCCGCGGGCGCTCAACCAGCTCGCGATGACCCCGGGCGGTGACCTGTGGGTCGTGTCCGGCCGCTCGCTGCTGCGCTACACCGACCTCGACCGGACGCGCCGGCTGGTCGCGCGCATCGACGGCCTGGAGCGGCCGCTGGCGATCGCCGCCGACCCGCGCGACGACGGCGCACTGTGGGTGGCCGACGGCGCGCCGAGCCGGCAGCTCAAGCGCTACGGCGGCGACGGCCAACTGACCGCGACCCTCGGCGCGGCCGGTGGCCACGACGGCGATCCCGCGGTACGGACCGACAAGCTCTGCTTCGCGCTGCGGCCGGACCAGGAGCAGACCGCGCTGGCCGTGTCGGAGCAGGGCGATGTCTGGGTGGTCGACACCTGCAACAACCGCGTGCTGCGCTTGCGCGACGCGGGCCCCGCCGCGAGCGACGCCGACGTCCCGATCGCCTACCTGCCGGCCTTCTACGCGGCGACGGCCGACCACGGCGACCCGCGGCGCGTGTTCGCGAACTTCCTCGAGTTCGACGTCGACGCCGCGCGACCGCTCGAGCCCGGCCGCAGCGGCGTGCTGGTGCGCAACTGGCTGGCCGGCCTGCCGGCGGCGCTCGCCGACGAGCGCGCCCGCAACGGCGGCTTCGGCGGCTTCACCTCGGTCGAGACGCTGGCGAACGGCCGCACCTACGGGATCGTCGCGGCCCGCGGCCGCCAGGTCGTCGTCGAGCTGCCGGCGAGCGGGCCGCTGCGCGTCGTCCGCATGCTGGCGACGCCGGCGCCGGGCATGACGCCGCGGGTGCTCTACGAGAACGGCGAGCTCGGCCATGCGCTCACCGGCTCGGCGCGGCAGACCGTGCTGCGCCTGCCGCTGCGCGGCTTCGACGCCGCCGGCGATCCGGTCTGGTCGGACGAGCCCGAGGCCCTCGCCGCCGTGCCGCTGCGGCCGGGCACGCCCTACCATCGCGGCGCCTTCAGCGGGATGCCGCCGCGCTTTCCGCTGACCGGCTCGGGGCGCGTCGTGTTCTTCGACCCGGCCGTGCAGGGCAACGAAGGCTTCCACCTGGGCGCCGCGGCGCGCGGCGGGCAGGACTGGCTCTGGCTCGCGAGCCCGAGCGGCGCGCTCGACGGCAAGGGCAGCTTCCAGACCAAGGCCGTCGACGGCTCGGTCCATTACGGCGGCAACGCGGTGTGGACGGCCGGCCGCCACATCGTCTACGGCTACCACGGCGAGTTCCACCGCGACCTGGACAACGGCCGCATCGGCCAGGCCAACCAGTTCATGCACTTCGACGACAGCGGCCTCTTCATCGGCCAGTTCGGGCGGCGCACGACGCGCAGCAGCGGCCCCGCCGACGAGGGCGTCGCCGGCAACGCCTTCGCGCCGACGCTGCTGCGCGCGGGCCCGCGGCTGTACCTGCTGCACAACGACGAATCGGCGCACGGCGGCCTCCACCGCTGGCGCATCGACGGCTGGGACGACGTGCAGGAGCTGCGCGGCCGCGGGCCGGTCGGTGGAACGATCGTGCTGCGCTGAGGCGCCAGGGCCCGTCAGCGCGACGGGAGGGCCCGCGCCGGCAGCCGCGCCGACACCAGCATCGCGCGCGCGAACATCGGCACCCGCCCCACCGTCCGCATGCGCAGTTCGCGCAGCTCGAACTCCGACAGCAGCGCGGTCAGCGTGCCGCGCGAGAAGAACTTGAGGCGCCCGTCGTCCGTCAGCGGTTCCCAGCGCGCATCGAAGCGGCCGCCGAGCGCCAACGCCAGGTTCTTGGCATAGCCGTGGAACGAGGCGCTCAGGATCAGCACGCCGCCCGGCCGCAACGCGGCCATCGCGTGCGCGACCAGCTGCCGGGGCGACGTGACATGGTCGAGCAGGTCGATCGCGACCACGGCGTCGAAGACCCCCGCATGCGCGGCGGCAGGCCGCTGCGTCGCGTCGCCCTGCTCGAAGCGCAGGTGCGGATAGCGTCGACGCGCGGCGCTCAGCAGCGCGCCGCTGGTGTCGACGCCGGTCAGCTCGTAGCCGCAGCGGTCGAGGGCCCCGGCGAACCAGCCGTCGCCGCAGCCGAGTTCGAGCACGCGGTGCGCGTCGGCCCGCACCAGCTCGCCGACCACGTGGCGGGTCAGCTGGGCATGGATGCGGCGCGGCCCGTGCGGCCGGGTCGCGTCGTCGGCATCGGCTTCGACCGGGCCGCCGGGCTGGAGATCCGCGCTCACGGACGCCGGCGCCGCCGCAGCGCGCGCGCCGGCACGCCGGCGTACACCGTCCAGGGCTCCAGCGCGCGCGGCGCGATGCTGCCGATCCCGAGCACCGCGCCCTCGCCGACGACCACGCCGGGGCAGACCACGGCGCGCGCGCAGATCCACGCGTAGCGGCCGATCGTGATCGGCTTGGCGATCATCGGGAAGGCCGGATCGTCCAGATCGTGGGTCGCGCCGCACAGGTAGGCCTGCTGCGACACGATGCTGTGCGAGGCCAGATGGACCGGTGCCGGGTTGTAGATCACCGCGCCGTCGGCGATGCCGACCGCGTCCTCGCAGACCAGGTTCCAGGGCGCCCAGATGCGCGCCGCGGGATACACATGGCAGTGCGGGCCGAGCTTCGCGCCGAAGGCGCGCAGCACCCACGCGCGCCACGCATGCATCGGCCGCGGCGAGAAGCGCACCAGCAGCAGGTGGGCCAGGCCCCAGCCAGCGCGCGCGAGGCGGTCGGCGAAGGGCGTGCTGGCGGCCAGGTAGGGATCGGCGACCGGGACGGCAGGGATCATGGCAGGGAAGGGACGGACGCGCGGCGGCGGCGATCCGCCATGGCAGGGGCGAGCAAGCGAGCGCGACAGCTTAGGCACGCAATGTGTCCAGGCATTGACATCACCGCGCCCGCCGCCGCGCCATGGCGATGTCACGAAGCGGCGCTACCGTCTCGCGCCGCATGCGCTCGTCCATGCCCATCCTCGCTGCCCCGCCCGCATGTCGTCCCCTGCCCTGTTGCCCTCCCCCTCGCCGGTATGGCGGCTGCCGCCCGCACAGTGGGCGCTGCTCGCGCTGGCCGTCGCCGCCGCCGTGGCGGTCTTCCTGCCGGGCCTGCGCTTCATGGTCGCGAACTGGGAGCAGGTCGAGGAGTACAGCTACGGCTACTTCATCCCCGTCATCGCGGCCTTGCTGATCTGGCAGAAGAGCGCGGCGCTGCGCCAGCACGAGCTGCGCGGCTCCTGGGGCGGGCTGCCGCTGCTCGCGCTGGCGCTGGCGCTGGGCGTGGTCGGCGAGTTCAGCGCGATCCGGCTGTTCGGCCAGTACGGCTTCGTGGTCGCGCTGTTCGGGCTGTCGGTCTGCCTGCTCGGCTGGCGCGGCACGCGCATCATCGCGGTGCCGCTGGCGATCCTGTGCTTCATGATCCCGCTGCCGCAGTTCGTGCTGCGCGAGCTGTCGCAGCAGCTGCAGCTGCTGTCGTCGCAGCTGGGCGTGGCGCTGATCCGGCAGTTCGGCATCAGCGTCTTCCTCGAGGGCAATGTCATCGACCTCGGCAGCTACAAGCTCCAGGTCGTCGAGGCCTGCAGCGGGCTGCGCTACCTGTTCCCGCTGATGGTGCTGGGCTTCCTGGCGGCCTACTGCTTCCAGGGCGCGTGGTGGAAGCGCGCGCTGATCTTCGCGTCGACGGTGCCGCTGACGATCCTGATCAACAGCCTGCGCATCGGCCTGATCGGCGTCACCGTCGAGCACTGGGGCAGCGCGATGGCCGAAGGCCTGCTGCACGACTTCGAGGGCTGGTTCATGTTCATGCTGTGCATCGTGCTGCTGCTGGCCGAGATGAGCCTGCTGGCGCGGCTCGGCGGCCGCGGCGTCAAGTTGCACAGCGTGTTCGGCTTCGACCTGCCGGACCCGGTCGCCAGGGACGCGGCGGTCGCCTACCGGCGCGTCCGCGCGCCGCTGCCGGCCGCCGGGTTGCTGCTGTGCGCGGCGGCCGCCGCCTCGCTGTGGGCGCCGGAGCCGGTGATGCAGCGCCCGGAGCGCGGCGCGCTGGCCGACTTCCCGATGGCGATCGACGGCGGCTGGCAGGGCCGCCGCGACCGCCTCGCGCCCGACGTGCTCGCGACGCTGGCGCTCAGCGACCACCTGATCGCCAACTACGCGCGCGACGGGGATCCCTGGGTCAACCTGTACGTCGCCTACTACGCGAGCCAGAGCAGCGGCGAGTCGACGCATTCGCCGCGCACCTGCATCCCGGGCGGCGGCTGGTCGATCGTCGCGATCGACGAGCTGTCGCTCGACGGCGCGCCGGCCGCGGCCGCGCCGCTGCCGGTCAACCGGGTGCTGATCCAGCGCGGCGAGGAGCGCCAGCTCGTCTACTACTGGTTCCAGCAGCGCGGCCGGCGGCTCACCGACGAGCTGAGCGTCAAGTGGTTCATCCTGCACGACTCGATCGCAAGCAAGCGCTCCGACGGCGCGCTGATCCGGCTCGTCACGCCGGTGTCGCGCGACGAGGACATGCTCGCCGCCGAGCGCCGCATCGGCGCCTTCGCCGCCGCCCTCCAACCCTTGCTGAGCGACTATGTCCCCGAATGACCCGGCCCTGGCGGGCCCGCTGGACGGACGGGTCTACGTGGCCGGGCACCACGGCCTGGTCGGCTCCGCCGTCGTGCGCCGGCTGCGCCGCGACAGCCACGCCGACCTCGTCACGGCCGGCCGCGCCGAGCTCGACCTGACGGTGCAGGCCGACGTCACGGCCTTCTTCGACGCGCAGCGGCCGGACTACGTGGTGCTGGCCGCCGCCAAGGTCGGCGGCATCCTGGCCAATGCCGAGCGGCCGGCCGACTTCATCGCCGCCAACCTGGCGATCCAGTCGAACGTCATCGACGCCTGCCATCGCTTCGGCGTGCGCAAGCTGCTGTTCCTCGGGTCGAGCTGCATCTACCCGAAGTTCGCCCCGCAGCCGATTCCCGAGTCGGCCCTGCTGGGCGGCGCGCTCGAGCCGACCAACGAGGCCTATGCGATCGCCAAGATCGCCGGGCTCAAGACCTGCGCGGCCTACAACCGCCAGTACGGCACGAACTTCCTGTCGCTGATGCCGACCAACCTCTACGGCCCCGGCGACAACTACGACCTGCACAGCTCGCACGTGCTGCCGGCGCTGATCCGGCGCACCCACGAGGCCGCGGTCCAGCACCAGGACGCCCTGGTGGTCTGGGGCAGCGGCACGCCGCGGCGCGAGTTCATGCACGTGGATGACCTCGCCTCGGCCTGCGTGTTCGCGCTGCGCCGGCTCGACGCGTCCGACATCGGCGAGTGCGTCAACGTCGGCACCGGCGAGGACATCACGATCCGCGAGCTGGCCGAGATCGTGACCCGGACGGTCGGCTACACCGGCCGGCTCGAGTTCGACGCCGGCCGGCCCGACGGCACGCCGCGCAAGCTGCTCGACGTGTCCGCGATGCGCCGGCTCGGCTGGAGCGCGCAGATCCCGCTCGCGCAGGGCATCTGCAGCGCCTACGACGACTTCCTCGCCCGCTACGCGGGCCGCGAGCGCGTGCCCGCGCGGCTCGCCGGCCGGTGGTGACCGGCGCCGGCCCACTCCCTCCTCGACGAACGCCCCTCATGCGCCCTTCCCGCCTTCTCGCCGCCGGCCTCGCGCTGGCCCTCCTCGGCGCCTGCAGCAGCAAGGCCGACCGCATCGAATCGGGCCTCGAGAAGGGCGCGAACTTCGTGCGCCTGGCCGACTGGGACAAGGCCCATGTCGAGGTGCGCAACGTGCTGCAGATCGACCCGAAGAACGCCCAGGCCTACTTCCTGGCCGGGCAGATCGCCGAGGCGCGCCAGGACATCCGGCGCGCCTTCGGCAGCTTCTCGAAGGCCGTCGAGCTCCGGCCCGAGCACCTGGAGGCGCGCGTCGCGATCGCGCGCGTCTACCTGCTGGCCGGCGACGACGCCAAGGCGCGCCAGGCGGTCGACGAGGCGCTGGCCCTGGCCCCCGGCCATGTCGGCGCCCGCACCATCCAGGCCGCGCTGATGGCGCGCGGCAAGGACGTCGCGGGCGCCATCGCGCTGGCGCGGTCGCTGCTCGACGCGCAGGGCAACGCGCCCGTCGAGACCAGCATGCTGCTGGCCGGCCTGCAGGCCGGCCAGGGCGATACCGCCGCGGCGCTGTCGACCCTCGACGCCGCGCTGAAGCGCTCGCCCGACAGCCTGAGCCTGCTGCAGGTCGCGGCCCAGATCGCCGGCGAGGCGCCGGAGGGCAGCGGCCGCGCGGTCGACTACCTGCGCCGCGCGACCGAGGTCGCGCCGAAGAACGGCGCGCTGTGGACCGCCTGGGCCGTCCACCACACGCGGCGCAACGAACTCGATCAGGCCGAGGCGGTGCTGCGCAAGGCGATCGACAAGCAACCCGCCGACAGCCAGCGCACGCTGGTGCTGCTGGACTTTCTCGCCACGCGGCGCGGCAGCGCGGCGGCCGAGAAGGAGTTCCTCGCCGCCATCGCCGACCAGCCCAAGGACGCCGGCCTGCGTTTCGGCCTCGAGCGCCTGTACCGCGCCTCCGGGCGCGGCGCCGAGGCGCGTCGCGTGCTGCAGGACATCATCGACGGCGGCCCCGACACGCCGAGCGGGCTGACGGCCCGCAACCGGCTCGCCACCGACCTGCTGGCCAGCGGCAAGCCGGCCGAGGCGCGCGCGCTGGTCGAGGCCGTGCTGGCCGCCAGCCCGCGCGACGGCGCCGCGCTGGTGACCCGCGGGCGGCTCTGGCTCGCCGAGGGCGATGCCCGCAGCGCCGTCATCGACCTGCGCGCGGCGGCCAAGGACCAGCCCGGATCCGCCGAGGTGGCGGGGCTGCTCGCGCAGGCCCACCGCCGCGCCGGCGAGTCCGAGCTGGCCCGCGAGGTGCTGGCCGAGGCCGTCAAGTCCCGGCCCGACAGCGCCGAGCTGCGCCTGCTGCTCGCCGCCGACATGGCCGACGCCAAGGACTACAAGGCCGCCGCGGCGGAAGTCGAGCGCGCGATCAAGGCCGAGCCGCAGGACCTGCGCTCCTACGACATGAAGGTCCGGCTCGCGCTCGCCCAGGGCGACGAGGCCGGCGCCGAGAAGACCCTCGCGGCGCTGAAGACGCAGTTCGCCGACAGCCCGGCCGGCGCGCTGCGGCTCGGCCAGTTCTACGCCGAGCGCCGGAAGTTCGACGCGGCGCTGCGCGAGTACGACGCCGCGGCCACCGTCGCGCCCGCCTCGGCCGAGCCGCTGCTGCGGGCCGTCGGCGTGCTGATCGCGCAGCGCCGCTTCGACGCCGCCGACCAGCGCATCGACGCGCTGGCCGGCCGCGACGCCCGCAGCCCGCTGGCCCCGCAGCTGCGCGGCGACGTCGCGCTGGCGCGCGGCAACGCCGCGGCGGCCGAGCAGGCCTACCGCCGGCTGATCGAGCTGGCGCCGACGACCCCGACCGGCTACCTCAGCCTCGCCCGCCTGAAGCTGCTGCGCAACGAGCTGGCCCCCGCGCTCGCGGCGCTCGAGCAGGGCGAGAAGGCCATCCCCGGCGACCTGTCGCTGGCGGCGACGCGCGCCGAGTGGCTGTCGCGCGCCGGACGCGCCGACGAGGCGATCGCGGTCTACGAATCGCTGGTTGCGCGCGCGCCGGACCAGGATGCCTACGCGAACAACCTCGCCTACCTGCTGGTCGATCGCAAGGGCGACCCCGCCAGCCTGCGGCGCGCGCTGGCGCTGACCCGGCGCTTCCAGGGCTCGACCCATGCCGGCTACCTCGACAGCCTCGGCTGGGTCCACTACAAGCTCGGCCAGTATGCGGAGGCGGTCGCGGTGCTCGAGCGGGCGGTCCAGCAGGCGCCCGACGCGCCGCTGCAGCGCCTGCACCTGGGCATGGCGCTGCACAAGAGCGGCGACACCGCCCGCGCGCAGCCGCACCTGAAGAAGGCGGTCGAGAGCCAGGGCCGGCTGCCCGAGTTCGACGAGGCGCGGCGCATCCTCGCGCAGGGCTGAGGTCGGACCGCGCCGAAGGACGGCGCGGCCGGCGGTCAGTCGTCGAGCCGGCGCCGCGTCAGGAACACGATGACGCCGATGCCGGCGGCCAGCAGCGCCAGGCGCTTGGCACCCGGCATCGGGGCCTCCTGCCCATCGCGGTCGTCGCTGCGCAGCCACACGGCCGGCGCCGGGGCCACGCCCCGCGGCTCGATCTCGTAGGGCAGCGCGAGCGCGACCCTCACGTCGGCCGGCCGCTGCGGCAGGGCCGCCTGCGCCGGCACCGCGGCCAGCGCGGCTCCGCCCGCCCCACCCCACACCATCCACGCGACCATGGCGGTCGCGACAACTCGCGCGGCTTGCACCTCGACTCCCCCCAAATCGTTTGCCGGCAGTGTGCCGAGCGCGCGTGACGCCGCGACGCGCGCTCGGGCCGGCGGGCTGGCCCGTTCGGAGCAGCGCGGCACGGGCGCGCGCCCTCCGATAGCGTCAACAGGCCCTAGGCCCGCCGCGAGCCCCAGCGCCGGTACCAGGGCCTGCGGTCGGCGTCGGCCGCCGGCTCGCGCAGGCTCGGCGGGCTCAGCACCGTGCCGACGACGTTGAAGGGCGCGAGCAGCTCGGCCGCCGTCTCCAGGTCGGGCACCGCGGTGCCATGCTGCTCGACCACCAGCAGCGTCGTGTCGACCTGCGGCAGGAAGGCCAGCGCGTCGGCGGTGTCGAGCAACGGCGGCAGGTCGACGATGATGTAGCGGTCCTGGTAGCGCTGCTTCATCTCGCCGAACAGCTGGCGCGCGGCGCGGGTCGCGAGCAGCTCGGCCGAATCCGCGACCGGCTCGCCGGTGGCCGGCAGCACCACCAGCCGCGGCACGCCGGGGTTGATCAGCAGCTCGGCGAGCGGCACGCCGCGGCGCAGGTGCTCGCACAGGCCCGGCGCGCCGTCGAAGCCGAACAGCCGCTGCAGACCCTGGCCGCTCAGGTCCGCGTCGACCAGCAGCACCGCCGCGTCGTAGTGGGCGGCGATCGACAGCGCCAGGTTGGCCGCGGTGGTCGACTTGCCGTCGATGCGGCGGGCGCTGGTCACGGCCAGCAGCCGGTGGCCCTCGGGCTGCATGCGCTGCAGCAGCTGGTTGCGCAGCATGCGGAAGGTCTCGGCCGGCTCGGCGCGGTCGGCGCGCAGGATCGCCGGCTGCCGGTGCAGGCGCGCCAGCGCATCGGCGCGGACCTGGGTGGTCGAGTACTCGATGCGCAGCGGCGCCGTCGACGCCTCGTCCGGCAGCGGCCGCACCGACCGCACGACATGCACCTCGGGCGTGCGGGGCGGGGCCGACGGCTCGTCGGGGCTGGGTTCGATCTCGTTGAAGGGCTTCACCGGGGCCTTTGCGTCGGGTCCGTCAGATGCCGAGCCGTCGCAGCAGCCCGTACCAGGCCACGTCGATCGGCATGTAGAAGAAATGCAGCGCGGCGACCGCCAGCAGGCCGAGCGCGACCGCGACCGCCACGGCCGCCGCGCGGCGCCGCCGGCTGCGCTGGCGCAG
>DATILD010000107.1:0-80643 GCA_035476815.1 Methylibium sp. | reverse complement strand
TCGCCATAGCCCCTCGACCCACCTTGCGGGCCCCGCCGCGGTTTCCTCCCTCGAGGCTTGCTCAACACCTGCCCTCCGGTCGGTGCGTTCGCACCGTCACAGCGTCACACGGGCAGGTGTCGAACAAACCTAAACGGTTGCGGTCGTTGGCCGTCGAGGCCCGTACTCACGGTCTCAGCCGGTTCGCGGTCATTCGTCTCACCAGCTCGCGCGTTTCGGCGGCGACCCAGATCTCGCGAACACAATCGTACGATGCGCCGGGCGAGGAACAGGTCATCGAGGACGAGCAGGTTGGCCCCGACGTACAGGTCGGGCAGGACCAAGATATCGCTTGCCCACTTGCCCAGAAGCCTGAAGCGTTCGATCCCGCCATTCACGGTGGCGAGATGAGGCCCGACGGCGGACGGCCATATCGTCGTAGGCACCGCTGCCGCGCTGTCGCAGCAATGCCCGGCTACTCGTCGCGCATCAACCACGCGCGCTTGGCCGATAGGCGTTCTTCGAGGATCGCCTCATCTGTCAAGTACAGCAACGTGTAGACCCCATCTTGCAGCCGCACCGAAAACTCCATCAGATCGTCGTATCGATCTTCAGCAATGCCGTCGATCCACGCCTCCGCCGGCATCTTCCCCTGGCGCTTCGTGCCAACGCTCGCAGCAAGAAGGTCATGGGCATAGGTGTCCGAATCGAGTTCCCGTTTGACCCAGAGTTGTTCCGGCACGCGTTTGGAGCGAGACGACCACCACCGGGTGTTGCCGACGCCCTTGAAGACCAAGACCAACGGTTCACCCGACAGCTCAACGTAGCGTATCGCCGTCGCGGGGAAGCTGGCCTTGAAGGTTGCACCCAGCTCCGAAATCAGGGCGAGCGAGACGCCGCCTTTGCTGCTGGCGATCGCTTCCTTGAACAGGTTGGTCGGCATCATGAGCGAGGACGCGTAGTCGTCTGCTTCACGCTCCTTGGTCTTCGCAGCCTTGTCCAGTGCGCGCTCTTCGATGCGGCATGAGAAGCTCTGGCCGCGATGCTGTTCCCAATGTCCGACCTCGTGCGCGATCGAGAATCTTCGCCGCTCGATCGATACCCCAGGAGCGACCGTGATGATGCCCTTGCGGCCGTAGCCGATTAGGCTCGCTTCGCATTGCTCGAGCGGCTCGTCCCTAACCTCCAGGCCGGCCTGGAACGCGATCACCTCCAGGTCGATGTCCTCGGGGCAGTCGACAAGGCACTGGGCCAGCAGCTCTTCCGGGCGTCGCATGGCGCTAGCGCTTCAGCTCTTCGAGCTTCCAGAACAGCTCCAGTGCCTCCTGATCGCTCATGTCTTGCGGACTGCGGTTGCGAGCCGCCATGGTCAGCAAGGCGTCGTTCGCTGCCTGCAGCTGAGCGATCCGCTGCCTGGCCTGCGCGGCCGTGATCTCGGGATCTCGCACCACCTTGGGCTGGCCGCGAGCGGCTTCCATCTGCTCACGCAGTGCAGCGCGCCGACGTGCCCGATCCCTGGTCAGCGCTTGCTCGACGGCGGTCTTTCCCGCTTCGGCCGCGGCCTGCGGATCTGCACCCAGCTCCCGCAACTCCGCGTCGATCTCACTCTCGGACATCGACATGAGGTCGTTGATAGCCCCCCGCCAGATGTTCGCGAGCTGCTTCTTTGCGCTCGGGTTGGTCATGCGTCTCTCCTGTATCCAGCTAGCCGCCGGCTGACAAGCCGCAGCACCGAGGCGAGGTTCGCTTGATCGATGCCTGCGAAGTTAGCCAGCTCCTTGCCTTGTAAACCTTCGGACCGCCCGAGGACCACAATCTGGGCGTCTTCCCTGTCGGAGAACAGGGCCAATATTGCCTCCATTTCTTGCTTGAACTCCAGCTCATCCTCGGGGCTGGTCTGAACACCAACTGGCGCCGTTAGCACCTCGAGCGGGTCTGGGGCGTCACGGACGGAGCTGACAAGGTCCTCAAGGCTGATCTCCGGCCTGCGCTTTCGCGCCTTGTGCCAGCTGGAGGCGATGCTGCGCATCGTCTCGTAGAGATTGGCCTCGATCGGATGCTCGCGGTTGAACGTGCGCACGCCGCCTAGCGCACGCGTAACCGCTTCGCCCAGCAAGGCATCCGGCGGTACCGACAGCCCTTTGAGCAATCGGAGCGAGTGCACGATCCACCGCTTTCGATCGGTGGCGCTCGTCAGGTTGGCTTCGAGCCAATCCCGGAACTCTTCGGGCGTCCACTGGCCGCTTGCTTCCATCAGGTTCTTCTCCCTCACCCTCACTGCTCCATCGCCGCTCCGACTCGGACATCCGTCGGCAAATAAGTTTGGGGCATCCCGCACCCCAAGCTCTCCAGCATCGCACCGCTCGCTTCGCAACGGCATCACCCAACCGTGGGATGCTGCCCGGCACTCTGTCCGCGAAGGGACCCGGCCGGGGCAATCCGTCTTAAGGACGCCTGTCGCGAGCGCCGGCCGAAAGATTTTCCGGGTTGATGTCGCAAGCGCGGGAGCCCTGGAGCAGGTGAAGGTAGGTGGTGGGATCGGCCTGCCGCTACGACGCACCGCAGAAAGGGTTGCACCATGAACCAAGCAGTCAACAAGCCCGAGAACTACAAATTCTTCGTGGGCAAGGAGAAGTACGAGACCGATCAGCCCCGGCTGACCGGTGCGCAGATCAAGGCCTACGTGCCGGATGTCGCTGCCGGCACCAAGCTCTCGCTGGAGGGCCACGGCAACGATCCGGACCGCATCATCGCCGACGACGAGTTGGTGTCCTTGGACGGCCCGCCGCGCCGCTTCACGCTGGTGCCCCCGGCGAACTTCGGTTGATCACCATGGGCCCGACCGACCTGCACGTCGAGCGGCTGCGCGAACGGGAGCCTGATCTGCAACTGCAGCGGCTGCCCGACGGCAGCCAGCTGATCTCCATTCCCAACGTGGTGCTGCCGGCGGGCTGGAACAAGCCCGCCACCGCCGTCCACCTAGTGGTGCCGCAGGGCTACCCGTTCGCTCAGCCCGACTGCTTCTGGACCGACGCCGACCTGCGGCTGAGTTCTGGTGGGTTGCCGCAGAACGCGGGCCTGACCACGCCGATCCCGCATATGCCCAGCCAAGCCGCTCTGTGGTTCTCCTGGCACGTGCAGACGTGGAATGCAGCCCGCGACGACCTGCTGACCTGGCTGAGCGTCATCCGCCAGCGCCTGGGGCAGCCGGTATGACCGCGCTCGCGTTTCCGCTGAACGCCCTTGGTCGTTTGCACGAGCTCGCCGCCGGCCACGCAATCGAGACCTGCGCCGTCGGCTTCGTGCCGTCCGCGGCGACCGCCGGCAGCGCTGGCCGGCGGCGCGTCGTGCAGGCTCTGGAGCCGGTCCCCGACGCCGCGTACGCCGTGCGCACGCCCATCCGCGCGTCGCTGACACCGGAGTTCATGCTCGACATCGTCAACCGGGCACGCGCTGCGAACGCGGGGATCGCGCTCCTGCACACCCACCCTGGCGCAGACGCGCTAGAGGGTTTTTCGTCGGTGGACGATGCCGGCGAAGCGCCGCTGGCCGCCTATTTCAAGAGCCGCCTGCCCGAAAGGACCCATGCCGCCGGCGTCGTGACGGCGCGGACACTGCACCTACGCGCGCTGGGCTGCGGCGCACCGCTCGATGCCGTCGGCGTTGGATCCACGGTTCGCCACTACGGCGAGCCGCTCGATCTGCAGGCGACCGATCAGCGCTACGACCGCCAGGTGCGCGCCTTCGGCGAAACGGGTCAGCGTCGGCTTCGCTCGGCGCGCGTCGCAGTGGTTGGTGCGGGCGGCACCGGCTCCTTCATCACGCACCAGTTGGCCCACCTTGGCGTCGGGCAGTTGCTGCTGGTGGATCACGACACCGTCGACACGAGCAACCTGAACCGACTTATGGGCGCGACGCCGGCCGACGTCGGCTTGCCGAAGGTGGCCGTGGCGAGCAAGGCTGTATCGGCGATCAATCCGAGCACTCGAGTCGAGGCGGTGATCGGCGACGTGGTGGATGAGGCGGTCGCGGCCAAGCTGCTGGAGGTGGATTTCATCTTCGGCTGCACAGACTCCATGGCCAGCCGCGCGGTGATCAACCAGATCGCGTACCAGTACCTGATCCCAGTCATCGACATGGGCGTGGCCATCCACGTCCGCGACGGTCACATCGCGTCCGTCACGGGCCGCGTGCAGATGCTGTCGCCGGGGCTCGGTTGCCTCGTCTGCGCCGATGGCCTCGACGGGCAGCAAGTGCGCTGGGAACTGATGAGCGCGGCGCAGCGGCGCGCGGACCCGTACTTCGAGAACGCCTCTGTGCCGCAGCCGGCGGTCATGCCGCTCAACGGCGTCGTCACGTCTGCGGCGGTGGCAATGTTCCTATCGGCCGTTACGGGCTACCCGGGGGACGCCCGGTTGTTGCACTACGACGGCCTGCGCAGCTCCATGCGGCCCCAAATCCTGCCCCCGCGGCCGAGCTGCATTGTCTGTTCGGGCGAGGGGGCGCTCGCCCGAGGTGATGCCTGGACACTGCCTGTTCGCAAGGAGCACGCCCATGCATGAACGCGGCAAGGTGCTCTGGCTGGGCGGACCGCCGAGCTCGCAGGATCGACAGGAGCATGCTCAGCGGGGGTTGACCTTGTGCGAGGTCGGCTCGGATGCGCTCGCGCACGACGCCATCGATCTGATGCATGCCCGCGGCTTGGTGCTCAACGCGGTGCCGCCGCACGTGCCTCGTGTCGTTCAGGCGCTCGGCTGCGTCACTGCGGCCGTGAACCACGGCCTGCACGTCCTGGTGTTGCTCGCCGACAGCATGGCCCACGCCTGGGTTCAGGAGAAGCTGGAGCAATGCGTGGCACGAGGCCCGGCGCGCGACCTCGTGCGCTACCGCATTGCCGCCACCGCGCCGGAGGTCGCCGAGACCTTCGCGCGGTGCGATCCTGGCCCCGCGATCAACCGCGCGCTCGCCATCCAGGCTCCCGACGGCCTGGAGCTGACGCAGCAACAGGTCTTTCTGTTGCGGCGCGCGTTCCACGACTGCACGTTAATCACACTCACGCCGCTGCCGGGCGGGCGCTCGGCCATGACGATGCTGGTCCAGGCGACGCTTGCGAACTCCTTCGCAGGCCCGTACCCATTGCCATTCTTCGCCAAGATCGATAGGCCTGATCGGATCCTTACCGAACGCGAGTGCTACGAGCGCTATGCGAAAAGCCATATCGCCTGGCACCTGCGTCCGAACCTTCAGCCGGAGCGGTGTCTGGTCGGTACGGAGCTCGGGATCCTGGTGGGCAGCTTCGTGATGAAGTCGGAGTCCTTGTGGTCGCTGATTACGCGAGGCCAAGCTCGCAGCGCGATCGACTCGCTCTTCGACGAGACGCTGGCAAGTTGGCGCGATACCCGGTCGGTGATGAGCGAAGACGTGGGCTCCATCACACCTGAACTGGCCAAAGTGTTCCAGCACAAGAACGTGCGCCAGCGCTACGTCAAGGCAGCCGCAGCGCAGGGCTTTCAGCGGGAACCGGCAGCGATCTGGGAAAGGTTCCTGAACCTGCCGACGCGGCGCTGGCCGCGCGCACCCGTCCATGGCGACCTCCACGCCGAGAACGTGCGGGTGCGCCGCGGCGACGCCATCATCATCGACCTGGCACGCGTCACCATGGGCCCGCCCAGCGCAGACCCGGCCTGCCTGGAGGTCTGGATCGCGTTCGAGCTCCCGCCGCCCGATGTTCAGGTCGATGAGTCGGCGTGGCTATCGGCGGTGCAGGAGCTCTACGCGCTCCCGCTGATCCACGCGCCCGATGCACAGAAAGAGCCGGCGCCAATGGGCTGCCTGCGCGACAGCATCCTCCAGATCCGTCGCCTGGCGCTGGCGAAGTCGGCGCCAGCCGAGTACGCCATCACATTGGCGCTGTACCTGTTGCGCCGCGCCATGTTCGAACCGGACCGTTGGGCGCCGGAGCTGGACTTCAAGCGCCGCACCTGGGCTTGGATTCTCGGCTGCCAACTGCTCGATGCGATACGGACCATGGAGAGCTGCTACGAGGAGGCAGCATGAAGCAACGCGCGCAGTCCTTGGCGTTTCGCGGCGCGGTCGAGCATCGTCACGAGGCCGACGTGCGCTTGCGTGCCCCCGGCGAGGCGGTCGTGGTTCGCCGCGGTGTCGACCGATCGCTGACGATGCATTGCCCTGACGGATGTGGTGAGGTTCTCACCATCAACCTGGATCGGCGTACAGGTCCCGCGTGGCGACTGTACTTCGATGGCCAGGCTGTGAGCCTCTATCCCTCCGTGTGGCGCAACACGGGCTGTTGCAGCCACTTCATCATCTGGAGGTCCCGCATCTACTGGTGCGACTGGGGGGAGGAACTTCAGTCGGTGGATGAGGAGTTTGAGGCGCGTGTCCTCTCCAAACTGACCGTCGCATTGAAACCCTACTCGCAGATCGCGGAAGCGCTCGAAGTGGTCCCTTGGGCGGTGCTTTCTGCATGCCAGCGACTTCAGCGGCGAGGATTGGTCCGTGAAGGTGGCGGGAATCAGCGGGGTTGGTTCAGAAGCGTGCGTCGTTAAGCCGTCGTCACGCGCCCAGCACGTTGCCTCTGAGCCGCGGTTCGGGGACCAAGGACAGCAACGGCTGCCGTTCATCGCACAAGATCGGCGAGAGGTTGAACAGGGAGCATTCGAGGTCCGCCCCCGACGTCCGCTCAGTGACTGAGGTGACGTTTGACGGGTTCGCCGGGGGCGGCCGACTTCAGTCTGAAGTCGCTAATGCACGGGCGTGTTTGAGGCCAGCATCCGTGTCGGCTGAAAAGGGTTGCTCGTCGCACTTGGATGATGAGGACGAGCGCAATCTTGACTCAAGCAGGCTGACCGGCAACAACGAACCCCGCATCCTACGTTGCGTAGGGGTACCTCGAAGATTCCATTCAAAGAGTCTCGAAGATTTCCGTAAGCTGAGGGCGCTTGCGCGCTGGACGCTTCTCCTGTGCACTGCCAATGCTTATGAAGCATGTCGCTTCTTCTTCAGCTTGAATTCGACATAGGTTCCGAAGCGGACAAGAGCTGAGCGCCTGACCGCTCACCAGCCCGCTGCTGTAGCCCATTGCCTCAGCTGCTAGCAGCAAGTTCTGGATAGCGCATCCCAGCGAAACAAGTCGCTCCTGCGCGGGAACGTTCTTCTCCGGAGATCCGAGTCGCACCACGGCCAACAGCAGCACCGGAGCTCGGAAGGCTTTGTCACGTGCCTGTGCAACGCTCACATGATCGGCGAGCGGATCTCGCTCGATGAGAGCCGCTGCAAATGCATCCCCGAGCAAGCTTCGCTTGTCCTGCGGAACAAGTAGGAACCGCCACGGCACAAGCAGACCATGATCTGGGGCAGCGGCTGCAGCGTGGATCAACAGCTCCAGTTGCGCCGAATCGGGCCCAGGCTCGCGCAAACGCCTCGGTCCGACGTTCTGGCGACCATGGATATACGCGCTCACGACATTCCACGCAGACCGCTGCGCGTAGCGAGAAGCGACCGACGCAACGTCCGAGATGGATTGCTTGCAGTGCACTTGAGGCGCAGATTGAAAGGCAATTGATGCGGGTTGTACGCCTGATAGGAAGTTTTCAGAGCTTATCTACGCGAGCGCCGTTCGGGTTACAAAAAAAAGGGCCCGTGCGGCCCCAAAAAGTCGACTCATGTTTGCCGGGAACACAAACATTTGCTTCGGACGGCGCGACAGCCCCCGCTCGATAGCCACGACGCCCGCGATCTGCGAAAGGATGCGTGACTTCTCACGCGATCGAGTTACGCTGCAGCAAAAGGATGCGACGACTTGCTCTTCTGCTTCACCACATCAGCGGCGCTCGGCGTTCCCGTAACGGCACGCTTGATGGCCAGCTTGACGGCCTCGTAGTTGTACTCTTGGATCTTCTTGTCGTCCTGCGCATCCCAATGGATGAAGACGCCCACGCACAAGAACAGGTTGTCCGCTTCGTCCCTCGGAATCGTCCCGTCCTCAACGCTGTCCGCAACGGCCATTGCGACGCCTCGCTGAGCGGGGCCGAACATCTGGACGGCCTGCTTAGCCCCCTTGATCGTGACTTTGTTGAACATCACCGTTGCGGGCTTCGTCAGGAGGTTGGGCGCAACCACAGCCAACAGCGAAGTGAAGCCGTCCTTGTTGTTGACAAGCGAGTTCGCGAACGCTGTCTCGGCAGCCGAGCCTCGCGGGCCGATGATGAGGTCGATGTGCGCGACTTCGTCGCCGTCTCCGGCGAGTGCCTCGCCAATCATCATGTGTTCAATCTTTGCCATGGTCTTCAAGCTCCTCAATATGAATGGACCGATGCGCAGTGCCATTCGTCGCAGGTCACCGTAGCATCGTCTGTGGAGACTACCCCGCCTCCGAGTGGACCAGTAGAGCCAACGAGACATAGCGTGAAAGTGCCAAACACGAGCTCGAGTTGATCAATACTGACCATCCCTCCGAGCCACCTGATGTCGCGTGGTGTCGCATCCGTGCAATGACTCAATGCCAGCGATCAACTCGCACAGAAGATGCATTGCGATCAACGTGTTCTTGCGAGTGCGCAAAAGAGGAGTCGGCGATTGACCGACGTCGCGGGGCGCGCGCCAGGCCAGTGATCCGCTTGCGATGTGCACGGTGCAGCTTCAGACGGTGCACAACCTTCCGGTCGGCCGTGCCGAAAATCACGGAAGCTGACTAGCCGCCGATGTAGTGCATTTCCACGCGATCAGATCGATCGTTTCGTGGGCGCCGCGACCGTGACTCCGAATACCTGTCATCTCGGATGGACCAGATGCCACGTATGCGCGCCATCAGATACTCGTCACCGGCGCCTGACTCACCGGTCAAGCTGAGCTGACTCCTGAGATGATCCCGTAGGTCGTAGCCCGCGCGACCGAAGAGGCACGTGTAAACCTTCCCGTCGGCTGAGAGCCTGGCTCGACAGCAGTCACCGCAGAACGGCTGCGTGACGCTCGATATGAAGCCAACCTCACCACGTCCATCAAGATAGCGCCAGCGCTCTGCGGTCTCGCCCACCTCCGCCTGGTTCATAGGCTCGATCGCGAATTGCTCGTGCAATCGTCTAGCCAACTCCTGCGACGGAACGACTCCATCCATCTTCCAGTCGTTGCTATGACCGACATCCATGTACTCGATGAAGCGAAGGCTCACCAAAGCGCCGTAGTGATCCCGAAAGTGCTTCGCCATCGGGACGACCTGGTCGTCGTTGATGCCACGCTTGACAACCATGTTCACCTTGATCGGCCCAAGCCCCGCGCGGACGGCCGCGTCAATGCCAGCAAGAACATTGGCCACCGGGAATCCAACATCGTTCATCGCGCGGAAGACATCGTCATCGAGCGCGTCCAGGCTCACAGTGACGCGCTTCAAGCCAGCTTGCCGCAGTGCCAGTGCCTTTCTGTCAAGAAGGGACCCATTGGTTGTCATGGCGATGTCGACGACCTCTGCGTCACCGCCCCGGAGGCTTGAGAGCGACTCGATGATGTCCGGCAGTTCCTTGCGCAATAGCGGTTCGCCTCCCGTCAGCCGAATTTTTCTGACTCCGAGCCTGACGAAGGCGCTTGCGACGCGGCCGATCTCCGCAACACTGAGCAAGCTGTTCCTTGATAGGAAATTGTAGTCCTTGCCAAAGACGCTGCTGGGCATGCAATAGGAGCAGCGAAAGTTGCACTGATCGATCACGGAGATCCGCAAGTCCTTGAGCGGACGAGTGAACTCATCGACGACCGCGCCAACAACACCCTGCTGCGATTTTATCGGCGGCACAACCAACAGCGGGCTGACCTCGGGCAGGATCGGAACCACTCGTGACCTTGGCGTGGCCGCCGCCGTTGTGCTGTTCATGATTTATGCGACTGTGCTTTCCGTCGATGTTGCGGCTTCGAGCATTTCGCTAACGTTCACCAACTTTTCAGCGGCCTTATTCCGCTCCCGACCACGCCCGAGCTCGAACTGTTCAATGTTGAGCCAGTTGGAGAACGAGATATACCGATGCTTATGGTGGTCAAGATATTCTGTCAGTGCGCTGCGTCCCGGCTTGTCCTCCTTCAGGAGAGGAAGATCCTCGATCAGTCGCGCGATGGTGTCGACACTGCAAGCGCGGTTGGTACCGATGATGCCGGTCGGGCCTCGCTTGATCCAACCTGAGGTATAGAGCCCCGGCAGTTGAACCCCAGATGCGTCCACCACGCGACCATCGACGTTGCTAATCACCCCACGTCTGTAGTCGAACGGAAGTCCAGGCATCTCCTGGCCTCGATAACCGACGCTACGGAAGAGAAGACCGGAAGGCCGAACAAACCGCTCGCCAGTGCCCTTCGCGACCTGACTCATCGCTTTGCCTTCTAGTCGCTGGCGCTCGAAGACGATGGCCCTTAGGCAGCAGTCTCCGCTCAAAGACACGGGAGTCTGGAAGAAGTCGAGGTACAGAGGACGACGCCCATCCCGAGGCTTCTCTGCGAAGCCCTTCAAAATTTCGACGTTCTTCTTCGCATTCGCGAGGTTTGGATTGCTGATCTCATCCAGACTTGCCAAGTTCAGCTTCAGATCGTTTGGATCGACAATCGGCTGCCAGCCGACCAAGGATCCCAATTCGCGGAGCTCCTTCGGAGTGAACTTAGCCTGCACGGGGCCGCGACGCCCTACAAGGTGAATCTCCTTAACCCGAGATCCAGCGAGCGCCTCGAGCGCATGCTCAGCGATGTCCGTTTCTTTCAGCTCGTCAACTGACTTGGACAGGATACGACACACGTCGATTGCGACGTTCCCCTGACCGACAACAGTCACGATCTCTTGAGAGAGATCAAAACTGTTCGAAGCGCAATCTGGATGGCCGTTGTACCAACCCACGAAGTCGCGCGCCGCATAGACCCCATCGAGCTCTTCGCCATCGATGTTCAGCGGTTGATCACTGCCTGCTCCGGTGGAGATCACCACTGCGTGATACATGTCGATCAACTGCTCGACGGAGACGTCCATCCCGAGCGTCACGTTGCCGAAGTAGCGGACACGCGTGTCTCTTGCAATACCGGCGAAGATCGCCGTTACCGACTTCAGCTTGGCATGATCTGGCGCAACACCGAAGCGGACAAGACCATACGGCACCGGCAAGCGCTCGATGATGTCCACTTCTACTTTGAGTCTGGACTGGAGGAGCGCCTCTGCGGCGTAGAAGCCGCTCGGTCCGCTGCCTACGACTGCGACTCGCAGGGGACGGCGCTCAGTTCCCAACTCGGCCTTGTCGAACTCGCTCATCTCAGTACCCCAGCTCACTCCGCCGTGCGGCGGCTCCTTCGAGTGGAGATAGCTTCCCAGAGATGACTGGATATTTCTTCGCTTCCTGTGCGTTGATCTCTAGCCAATGCATCTGACCGGGCTCTAGGTCGATGCCTTCTACGATCGCATGGACTGGGCATGCTGGAATGCAGGCGCTGCAGTCAATGCACACCGCGGGATCGATGTAGACGCGATCGTCGGCTAAGTGAAAGCACGCGACTGGGCAAGTCGCCACGCAATCTGTGTAGCGACAGCTTTTGCAATTGTCGGTAACTACGTGCGGCATATCAGACCTTCTTTACATTGACTAGGTTGTCGGAAAATGTCCCGGCTTGGCCGAGATTCGAATGACGGGGAGGCGTGGTCGAGTTGACAGCGGTACCACTGCGACTCAGTCCAGGCCAGTACCCGACGTTGGTCATCAACACGCCCTCTGCCACGTCTTCACTGATTTCGGCGCGCGCGTCGAACGACCCCCTGTTGTTGTAGACGTGTACGTAATCTCCGTTCTCTATGTGCCTGGCCGCCGCGTCGATTGGATGGATGACGACAAGTTGATCCCCCTGCCGACGCTGCTGAGTGAGCTCGTTGGCATACTGACTGTTCAAGAATGCATGGGGCTTCGGTGATAGCAAGCTCAGTGCGAATTCCTTCGCCGAGGACGCACCCATTGCATCCATCGGAGGGATGTAGTTCGGGACCGGGTCCACAAACGTTCGCGGCTGCATCGCCGCGTAACCGGATCGCCATACAGGATCAACGAAGTTGCCGGACTCGGCGGCGCTGGACGCGAACTCGCACTTCCCCGATGGCGTCTTGAAGTTGCCTTCTGCATGAGGAGCGCGCGTGTCAGGTGCGCCGACGTTCAGGCGGATGTACCCACGCTGCTTCAATCTTTCGAGCGTGATGCCTTCCATTTGCGGCGCGCTCCAGTCATAGGAACGCAAGAGCATCTCATCGAGCGGCAACGACCAATACTCGTCATCAAAGCCCATCGTCTTCGCCAGTCGCCGGAACATCTCAATGTTCGGGACGCACTCGCCCGGCGGTCGAATAGCGGGCTGGTTGAGCATCATGTACAGATGCCCCCATGTCACCATCAGGTCGTATTGCTCCGCCTGCATCGCCGCCGGAAGAAGAATGTCGGCGTACTTCGCGGTGTCAGTTATGAACAGTTCGCTCACCACCGTGAACAGATCCTCTCGCTCCAAGCCCGCAACGATCTGACCGGCAGCCGGCGCTTGAGAGACCGGGTTCGAGTTGTAGACGAAGAGCGACTTGATGGGGGGGTCGAGCGGCAGTTGTCCGGTCAGTGCCGGACCGAGGTCCAGCTCGTTGATCACCCGCGTACCAGGTCGAATCCAGTCAGGCCTGCACATAAAGTCGAGCTTGAACGGAAACTCCCAGATTGGCATCTCGACAGCACCACCGCCGACGTGTCTCCACGCACCAACAAGAGCTGGAAGCGCCGTGATGGCGCGGATGGCATCACCTCCCCCGGGACTGCGCTCGACCGAGACACCTTGTCGGATGGCAGACGGCTGAACGGTCGCATACTCACGAGACAACTGGATCAAGTCGTCAGAAGTAATGCCCGTTATCTGATGCACGCGCTCGGGCGGGAATTCAGCAGCACGCTTCGCCAGTCGATCGAACCCTAGCGTGTGCTTGTCGACATAGTCGGCATCGAATAGCTTCTCTTCAATGATGATGTTCATCATTCCAAGAGCGAGCGCCGCATCGGTTCCCGGCTTGATACGGATGTGCCAGTCAGCCTGCTTTGCGGTTCGAGTTTTGATGGGGTCGATAACGACCACCTTCGCACCGTTCGCCCGCGCCTTCATGATGAACGGCCAAGCGTGAAGGTTGGTGTTGAGCATGTTCATGCCCCACACGATGATGTACTTGGCAAACTCGAGACTTTCGACGTCCAGTCCGCCGGTCGCTCCGACCGTCATCAGCCAGGCCGTCGACGAACCCGATTCGCAGTAAGTCTTCTCTGCTACAGACGCGCCTAGGCGATTGAAGAGTGCATCGCCTGACGTCAATCCGTTGAGCGTTCCTTGATGTCCAAGATACGAGTGCGGCATGATTGCTTCCGCACTGTAGTCGCCAATAATCTCCGTCCAGCGATGGTGGATCGTTGCAAGGGCATCCTCCCAAGTCGTTCGCTCGAATTGGCCTGAGCCCTTCGGACCGACTCTCCGCATCGGATAGAGCAGCCTGTCTGGGTTGTAGTGATGCTCGGCAAAGTTCTTGAGCTTCACGCACAGCCCGCCGCGAGTCATCGGATGCTCAGGGTCGCCGGTGACTTCCACGAGAACGCCATCCTCCACGTGATAGAGAAAGGCGCAGGTGTCTGGACAGTCGTGTGGACATGCGCCCCGCACGGTTCTGGTCTCGCTGAAGTGGACTGACATGTCTTTGTCCTCCAGATGGGTCGTGTCTCGATGCTGACCCAAACGTCCCTGAATGCCTAGCGAAGATTAGTTAAGGCCCGGCGACCGGGGCAGTGCCAGACAGCCCAAAACTCAAGGTGCCAGCTGGCGAGTTCAGCGAATTGCGTCCCCGCCGCGTACAGCGTGGGCAAGCACTTTGATGCCCATCGCAATCTGGTCTTCGGTGAGGTGTGCGTAGCCAAGCAGCAAGCTGCGTTGGTGACCCTCAAGGTGCTCGAACAGCCAGGCGGGACTATCGACGAGGGGATAAACCCGCGTCCCCTCCTTCATAGCAGCCTCTTGCACCTTGACAGCTGAGGTGACGCTGCTTGGCAGACGCAGGAAGACATGCGTGCCCGCTGCAGCATCGGACATCTTCGCGTCTGGCAGGTGGGTTCTCATCGCTTCGATAAGCGCCTCCCGACGCTTCTCGTACGCCTGCCTCAGCCTCTTCAGGTGAGTCTCCCACGCACCTTCTCGCATGAACTGCGCGAGTGCGGCTTGCTCCAGCCAGGGAAGGCCGTTGTCCATCAGAGACTTGATCGTGATGGTGGGTCGAATCAGATCCCGTGGGACTACGACATAGCCCAGCCTCACGCCGGGCCCGATGGACCGCGAAAACGAGTTCACATAGATGACGCAGCCATTCTTGTCGAGCGATTGAAGTGAGGGCAGCGGTGATCCGACATACCGAAAGTCGGAGTCGTAGTCGACTTCCAAGATGTACGCGCCAGAGCGGGCGGCCCACTCCAGCAGCGCCAAGCGTCGCTGAAGCGGCATCGTCACTCCAGTGGGGAACTGATGTGACGGTGTGACGTAGATGAGCTTGACGCGCTCCTCGGGCAGCCTGCTCACGTCGATCCCGTGCTGATCCACGGAAACAGGGATGACTCTGCTGCCGTAGGTCTCGAAGAGAAATGCGGCGCCACGGTAGGTCGGCGCCTCCATCACGACAGATCTCTGCGTCCCGGCAAACAGATGAGCCGCGAGATCAATTCCCTGCTGAAAGCCGGCGACCAGGATGACCTGCTCGGCCGAGACCACCATGCCTCTCGCTGGCCCCAAGTAACTCGTAATGAGTTGCCGAAGCTCCTGGACGCCGGCCGGGTCGCCATACTCTGAGATGCGCTCCGCGGCGCCGCCAAGGCAATCGTTGACGATCCTGCGCCAGGTGGCCCCAGGGAAGAGTCGGACGGCAGATCGACCGAATGCGAAGTCGATGCTCGTTCCTCGAACCACGGGTCGATGAAGTCCCGGAGCTCCCTTTCCCGTGTAGGGCAATGGAAGGTTGAGCGTCCGAAGCATCGCGCCGGACCGCACCTTGTCGACGCTGCCTTCAACCCGCAACATGGCCTGCGGCAGCTGTCTGGCGACGAACGTTCCGACCGTCGGCTCAGTGAACAAGTAGCCTAGGTCGATCAGAGTTTCGTAGGCTCCGGTGACCGTGTTTCTCGAGACGGCCAACTGCCTCCCCAGATCTCGGCTTGTCGGAACGGGAGTACCGGGCTGAAGCTTCCCGCTTTCGATGAGAGTGCGCAACTGCTCAACGATCTGCGACTGAAGCGTTGACGCGACGTGCGGATCGACAGTTATCGGGAGCTGCACGGTCTCTCCACATCCCAGATCCCTGGGATCTGGCTCATTCTGCTACGTACGTCCTAGCATCCGCCACGTGTCGAGCGGTGCGAATTCGGATCGGACGACTCACTCACTAAAGTGCCTTCACCATGTCCTCGACGACCTTCTTGGCGTCGCCGAAGACCATCATAGTCTTGTCCATGTAGAAGAGCTCGTTGTCGAGACCTGCGTAGCCAGCAGCCATGGAGCGCTTGTTCACGATGACGGTCTTGGCCTTGTAGGCCTCCAAGATGGGCATGCCGTAGATCGGCGTTCCCTTCTGCAGGGCCGCCGGATTGACGACGTCGTTGGCACCAAGAATGATGGCCGCATCCGCTTGGCCGAACTCGCCGTTGATGTCTTCCATCTCGAAGACTTGGTCGTAGGGCACTTCGGCCTCGGCCAGCAACACGTTCATGTGTCCGGGCATGCGTCCGGCCACCGGATGGATCGCGTACTTCACAGATACGCCCCTGTGCGTGAGCTTCTCGGCTAGCTCGTTGACCGCGTGCTGAGCCCGCGCGACGGCAAGACCATAGCCGGGCACGATGATCACCGACTCGGCGTTAGCAAGGATGTACGCCGCGTCATCCGCGCTTCCACTCTTCACGCTGCGCTGGTGCTGAGCAGGGCCGCCGGCAGTGGCCACTTCGCCGCCGAAGCCCCCGAGGATCACGCTGAAGAACGACCGGTTCATCGCCTTGCACATGATGTAGCTCAGGATCGCGCCCGAGGACCCCACGAGCGAGCCGGCGATGATCAGCATGCCGTTGTTGAGCGAGAACCCGATGCCTACGGCCGCCCAACCCGAGTAGCTGTTGAGCATGCTGACCACCACCGGCATGTCCGCGCCGCCGATCGGAATGATGATCAGTATGCCGAGTACGAAGCTCAAGGCAAGCATCAGGACGAACGCCTCCCAACTCTCCGTGAGCATGAAGGTCACGCCCAGTGCGGTCGTACACAGGCCTAGCGCCAGGTTGAGGCCGTGTTGCCCAGCGAAGGTCACCGGCGCACCCTGAAACAGCCGGAACTTGTACCTCCCGCTGAGCTTGCCGAACGCGATGACTGAGCCCGAGAAGGTGATCGCGCCAATTGCCGCACCGAGGAACAGCTCGAGCCGGCTGCCGCTGGGGATCGGTTCGGCCGGAGCGGCAAGCCCAAACGCGTGCGGTTCGGCCACCGCAGAGCTTGCGATCAACACCGCCGCCAGACCGATCATGCTATGCATGAAGGCCACGAGCTCCGGCATTTTCGTCATCTCGACCCGGCTGGCCATCACCGTCCCCGCACCGCCACCGATTACCAGGCCCAGCAAGACCCAGGCCATGCCGGCGACTCCGCTCGTTCCGGCCGTCGCCGCCAGCTTGATGATCAACGCTGCGGTTGTGGCGACCGCGATTGCCATGCCTGCCATTCCGAAGGCGTTGCCGCGAATCGACGTCGTGGGGTGCGAGAGGCCCTTCAGTGCTTGGATGAAGCAGACGCTCGCAATCAGGTACAGCAACGCGACTAGGTTCAGGCTCACTGCCGGACCTCCGTCGCTGAGACACCAGACCGTTGCTTAGGCTTGCGCTCCTTCTTCTTGAACATCTCTAGCATTCGTCGCGTGACGAGGAAACCACCGAAGACGTTGATCGCTGCCAGAGCCACCGCTAGTACGCCCATGGTCTTGCCGAGCGCGCCTTGGGTGAGCGCCGCCGCCAGCATCGCCCCGACGATGACGATCGCCGAGACGGCGTTCGTTACCGCCATGAGTGGCGTGTGGAGCGCTGGCGTGACGCCCCATACGACGTGGTAGCCGACGTAGATCGCCAGGACGAAGATGATCAGATTGCTGATCGCAGGAGACAAGACTTCCATCGCACTACCTCTTAACAACATTGCCCTGATGGGTCATCAGGCACGCCGCAACGATCTCGTCCTCGGACGGGAAACTGGCCATGGTCCCGTTCTGAACAAGCAGCTTGAAGAACTCCAGCACATTGCGTGCATAGAGCGAACTTGAGTCCGCGCTCACTCGTCCGGCAAGATTCGTCTCACCGATGATGACGACGTCGTGCCGCTCGACGGTCCGCCCCGCTTCCGTGAGCGAGCAGTTGCCACCTTGCTGGGCCGCCATATCCACGATCACCGAGCCCGGTCTCATGGCCTGGACCATGTCCTCGCTGATGAGGACTGGCGGCTCGCGACCGGGTATCAGCGCGGTCGTTATGACGATGTCGGCCGAGGTGACCCGTTTCGCGACCTCCGTCCTCTGCCTCAGTAGCCACGACTCGGGCATCGCTCGGGCGTAGCCCCCGACTCCTTCGGCGGCCAGCTTCTCCTCCGATGTCTCGTACGGCACATCAATGAACTTCGCGCCGAGCGACTCCACTTGCTCTCGAACGCTTGGTCGGACATCCGATGCTTCGACTATCGCTCCAAGGCGCTTTGCGGTGGCGATCGCCTGCAGGCCCGCGACTCCGACCCCAAGCACCACCACGCGCGCCGCCTTGATGGTTCCAGCTGGCGTCATCAGCATGGGGAAGAGTCGGTGATACCGCTCCGCAGCCAGCATGATGGCCTTGTAGCCGGCGATGTTTGCCTGACTCGACAGCACATCTACGGACTGAGCACGAGTCGTACGGGGCGCGAGCTCGAGCGCGAACGATGTCACTTGCGCTTGCGCAATCCGACGGACGCCAGCCTCGTCGAAGGGATCGAGCATGCCGATGAGGACACCGTTGGGGCACATCAGTGACACCTCCGAGTCTCGAGGCGCTCGAACCTTGAGGACGACCTCGGCGCGGAACGCATCGCCAGCGGCCCCAACCTCTGCACCCGCCGACAGGTAATCGGCATCGCTCGCTGCCGCGGCGGCACCTGCGCCTGATTCGACGACAACCTGATGCCCATGCGCAATCAGCTTCTTGACTGTCTCTGGAGTCGCTGCGACGCGCGTTTCTCCGCTCACGGTCTCCGAAGGCACTCCGATCAACATGTCAGCACCCCGGGCTCAAACACTGGTTCAGTCACTGCTCTGTCACCTCTACAAGTACAACCAAAACTCCGCGAGCAGGCTGCCCCCAAGCCAGCTCCTGCCCGACTCACCCTCGAAAACCGCACGGCCTAGAGCGCGTCCCCTGTCTCGGTGGCACCGCGCACATTTCTTCGACTGGCTCTATGGAACAAGCCGCATACGTTCATAGGGTGTCGCTCAGCGGAACCAGCCGCGCATGCGTGCGGCGGGCCCTAGGTGTCATCGGAGAATGAAATGACGCACGAGCCAAACTCCTGCTTCGCGTCGCCTCGCAATCCTGTACTGCAAGATGGTCTGAACACCTATCTGAAAGAGTCGGTGTTCACTGAGCCGGGCGAACACGCTCGCGCTCTTGGCGGCTGGGATCAAAGCTATGTGCAACTTTCGGCGGGACGCTTTGTCGGCACCATCCGGCAGGTTGGTCTCGGCAGCTTGAATCTTGTGCGGGAAACAACAAACCGCGTGATCCATGAGCAGGGGCGCATGCCGGGTAATCATCGCATCATCTGCGTTCCGATCAGCATGACGGGGCTCGCATATTTCAATGGTCTTCCTTGGACAATCAATTCGTGCACGAGCTTGACCGGTGAGGCGGACTTTGATCTCGTTACCGCTGATGCGCTTGAGCTGATTTCCATCAGTGTGGATTGCGATCTACTGGGCCACTATTTCGATCCGTCGGACGACTCGACGAGGGCCGCATCGTCGATCATTCGGCTACTACCTCGCCAGCTGCCCAGCTTGCTAAGTCTCCTGGGCAGCATCCTCCAGTCCGTTGCGAGCGACCCTCGGATATTGCAGTCAACGATCGTGCGCAATGACATTAAGGACGCCTTGTGTGAGGTGATGGCGGACATCTTGTATCGACCTGCTGAGCGGTGGTCTCCTCGAACAGTTTATTCAGTGCGTCGGCAGATCGTTTGGGATGCGATCGAGTACGTGAGGTCGGATGCCTACGGCAACGTCAGCGTGAGCGACCTGTGCCGACTGCTGCGCATCAACCGAAGAACTTTGCAAGAGTACTTCTTGAGCGTCGTCAACTTGAGTCCGAAACAGTACCTACTGGCATATCGCTTGAACAAAGTCCGCGGCTTGCTTGTTGGTGGAGATGAAGCACTCTCGATTCGGGAAGCCGCGATGCGATGGGGCTTCTGGCATCTCAGCGACTTTGCCAGCAACTACAAGCGCCTCTTTCAAGAGCTTCCTTCGAGTACGGTCGACACCAGAAGATCGCTCTCCAGACGGAGAGGAACGGAGTCGTGCGAACTGCGACTTCTCGCGACTCCGTCTTCCGACTTACAGAGAGATCCGTGAGGTCTTAGGTTCCTGCCCCTTGTTCGTCAAAAACTCGGCAATGACTTCGGAGAGCATCGCAAATGCGGTTCCGATCACGATGGATGCCACGGTGGGAGCGATTGCTGCAGTAGGTGCCAGCTGCTTGAGCAGGATCAGGCCACCGACGCAAGAGAAGCCGTAAGCGCTGCAGGGAATGACGGACAAGGTCGGCACATGTGCGGCCAGTACGAACACGACGACACCGATCCCGATGGCTACGGGTGCCGCAAGCGAACCCAGGCCTTGAAGGTGGCCAGCAAGGATGACGGCCGACATGCCTACCACTGCCCCGAGGCTCATGCATGCGCTGGTCTTGATGGCTGCGCCACCCGCCCTGCCTCCGTTGTGAAAGAACGCCCCCCAAGCAATGAAGGCTTGCCAGACCTGCATGTCGAAGGCTGCCAGAGGCCCCAGAAAGAGCCATGAGGCCACCACAGCCAGCCCACCGATCGATACTGCAAGCGCAAAGAGTTGACTCATATCCATTTGCTCCTCTATCGCGTGATCTCGCACGCCACCCAAAGCTAGAAGCGCTCAAGACCTTGGCGCTCTAGTGCCTCCGCCCCAAGGGATCAGTGCCCCCTGCGAGCGTGGACGGAACTGTAGGAGGCCAACCGGGGACTGCATACCGAAAATCGGCGCGACATGCAGTGGTCGCGCGGTCGAATGCGGCGCGACAGTTTGGCGCGCCGCCGAACGCCATCACAGGGCACAACTGGCTCTGTCGATATCTTGCGAACTGGCCCTGTCGCCCCGGTAGCGCGGGCCTTAACTTTCGCTGGTCTTCAATGGCGACAGGAGGCCAACATGTCCGTTCACTCAAGTGAGACCCAAGTCGTGCGTGGGGCTTGTCCCCAAGATTGCCCCGACACCTGCGCATTCCTCTACCACGTCGAGGATGGCAAGCTCGTCGAGGTCACTGGTGATCCAGAGCACCCGATGACGCGAGGCGGGCTCTGCGTGAAGCTCAAGAACTTCGCCGAACACCACTACAACCCGGATCGCTTGCTGTATCCGATGAAGCGGACGGGGCCCAAGGGGTCCGGGCAATTCGAGCGGATCAGTTGGGATGAGGCGCTCAATGAGATCAAGTCGCGCTGGACTGACATCATCGCCAAGCACGGCACGCAGGCCATCATGCCGCATGCCTACCTCGGCCACCAGGGAACTATCAACGGCCTGACTGCCGGCGACGCATTCTTCAATCGCCTCGGTTCGACTGTCGCCGAGAAGACATACTGCGAGTCCGGCTCATCGACTGCTTGGGTGATGACGGTTGGCCCGACCGGCGGCCTCGATCTTGAGAGCTTGGCGTACGCGAAGTACATCATCGTATGGGGCATGAACATGCTCAACACGAATCTCCACTCCTGGAAGTTCATCTTGGACGCGAAGGCCAAGGGCGCCAAAGTGGTCGTCATCGACCCGGTGCGGACCAGGACGGCGAAGCAGGCCGACTGGCACATTCGCATCAAGCCGGGTACTGACGGTGCGCTCGCTCTGGGGATGATGAACGTGATCATCCAGGAGGACCTCATCGACCATGACTATGTCGAGAAGTACACCCTGGGATTCGAGCAGCTCAAAGCGCGAGCAGCAGAGTTCCCGGTCGAGCGAGTCTCCGAGATCACCGGAATCCCGGTTGCGGACATTCTTCAACTGTCGCGCGAGTATGCGAAGGCCAAGCCGGGAGCGATCCGCGAAGGCGTTGCGATTGAGCGTAGCCCGGGTGGTGGCGACGCGGTGCGCGCGGTCACCTGCCTCCCGGCGCTCGTCGGGCACTGGCGCCATGTCGGTGGTGGTGCTGTGGAGATGCCGATCTGGGAGTTCCCGACTGACTTCGGCTTCCTCTGCAGGCCCGATTGGATCCGTCCCGGTACCCGGGTCGTCAACGAGCTGCAACTCGGTGCCGCACTGACCGGCGAACTGAAGCTCGATCCGCCAATCCAGTCGCTGTTTGTCTACAACTCCAATCCGGTCTCGCAGGCGCCCAGAGCGGGCAGCATTGTCCAGGGTCTGATGCGAGAGGATCTCTTCACGGTTGTCAGCGAGCTGTTCATCACGGACACCGCCAAGTACGCTGACCTGCTTCTTCCGGCAACGATGCAGGCGGAGCAGTATGACTTGATGGTCACGTGGGGTCACCTGTATCTCATGCTGAATCAGCCTGCCATCGTCGCACCCGGCGAGTGCGTGCCCAACGTCGAGATGTTCCGTCGCCTGGCCAAGACGATGGGCTTCGATGACGAGCAGTTCCGCCTCACCGACGAGGAGATGCTGATCCGAGCGTATGACTGGAAGGATCCTCGGATGGAAGGGATCACGCTCGAGAAGCTGAAGCAGGTTGGCTACTTGCGGCTGAACGTTGGTCTCCCGCACGAGCGGGCTCCGCATGCCGAGGGCAACTTCAAGACGCCATCGGGCAAGTGCGAGTTCGCCGCAAGTGCGGCCGCGAACGGGAACTTTGTCGTCAGCGTCTGGCGCTCCGGCTACGAGGGCATGCAGCCTGGAACTCCCGTCGACCCAGTTCCCAACTTCATTCCCCCGACCGAGACGATGGACAAAGAGCTGGCCACGCGGTATCCGCTGAATCTGGTGTCGCCAAAGCCGCACGCGTTCCTCAACACGCAGTATGGGAACGAATCGATGCACCAGAGGCGCCAGGGTGAGCAGCTCATCGTCATTCACCCTGTCGACGCCAAGAAGCGCAACATCGAAAACGGATCCTACGTTCGCGTCTTCAATGATCGCGGCACATTCGAGGCGCGGGCAGAGCTGAGCGACGATGTCTCGGCGGGTTTGATGATGACCAACGTCGGTCACTGGCCGGGCCTCAACCGTAGTGGCACTGCCGTCAACTCGACGACGGATAATCGGCACTGCAACCTCGGGAATGCTGGCGCCTATTCGGATAACCGCGTCGACGTGGAGCGCGTGTAGTCGATTGACGCGTTCCGTCTGCGATATCGATAGGGTCTCTTCGTCTACGCTTGCGGCGCAAGAAGAGACCGCGGCAAGAGGGCGCGAGGTGATGCCACAGCCTCGCTTCTTCAGACTAGTCGATCAACTTTGATTGGTCGATGAAACCTAGTTCGAGCACTCGAACATTAACAACCTGAGGTAGATTTCCATGACTGTGAAAGTTGGTGACGTTTCTGAGTTGGATGCGATCACGAAGGTCTTGCAGACCTACATGAACGCAGCGAAGAACGGTAAGGGTACGGACATGAAGCCGGCCTTCGCGGACAAGGCCACGATCTTCGGCTACGTTGGCAGCGAACTGGCGTTCAATGGTCCGATCCAAGGCCTGTACGACTGGCATGACAAGAACGGCTCTGCCAAGGATGTGGCGGCGCGTATCACCAACATCGATGTCGTCGGGACAGTGGCCCATGCTCGGGTCGAGGCAGAGAACTGGACTGGCTACAAGTTCACTGATCTTTTCCTGCTGATCAAGCTTGACGGCAGCTGGAAGATCATCAACAAGGTCTTCCACCTGCATTGATCCTGCGGTTCAAGGCTGACTTTGTCGACGCCCACCGATCTTCCAAGACGGTGGCGTCGACCTTTGTGGCGCTGCGCTTGTTCACCCAGGGTCGCTGCGGTCTTGTTGGAAGTGCCATGTAGGTCTTCGTTCCATTTCAGACAGTGAATCATGGACTCAGAGTGGACAGAGGTCGCTCTACTACACGTCGATGAATGGACGTTTCGATTCGCGTGTCAACTGAGCTACCTGGGCTTGAGCGCTGAACCGCGACTGCTGCTCGAGTGGGGCTTCAAGATGTGGCGAACCGAGTGCAATCGAAGCCCTGAGGATGTTGCACGCGCCGAGTTCGCAGCGTGGCCTCACTGAAGTGGGGTACGCGCCAGTGGCTAGAGCTGAACGGATGTATCGCATCGGCGCACAAGCTAATTGCATTGGGACGGCTTGCACGGGGATTTGAGGAGCGGCGGAGGTGCTTGTGCCATCCACGCCTGTACGTCCATGCATCAACAAGCAGCCAATTTGAGGGAGTTCGAGAGTTCCGATTCCTCGACTGGTCGCTACGTGCGCGTGCGCGGCGCGCGCGAACACAATCTCAAAGAGATCGACGTCGACCTGCCGCGCGACGCGCTGGTAGTCTTCACAGGGGTATCAGGCTCGGGAAAATCGTCCCTGGCTTTCGGCACACTCTATGCTGAGGCGCAGCGTCGCTACATGGAGTCCGTGACTCCCTACGCACGCCGACTAATTGACCAGGTCGGAGTGCCGGACGTCGACGCCATCGACGGACTGCCGCCTGCAGTGGCCTTGCAGCAGCAGCGTGGTACGCCGAGTGCGCGCTCATCCGTCGGCACGGTAACGACTCTGTCGAGCCTGCTGCGGCTCTTGTACTCGCGCGCCGGTAGTTACCCGGCAAAGCAGCCCCAGCTCTACGCGGAAGATTTTTCGCCCAACACTCCTCAGGGAGCCTGCCCCGAGTGCCACGGTCTCGGTCACGTCTACGGAGTGACTGAGAAATCTCTGGTGCCCAACGACAAGCTCACCATTCGCGAGCGCGCGGTGGCTGCGTGGCCGCCGGCTTGGCACGGCCAAAACCTGAGAGACATCCTCGTCACGCTCGGCATCGACATCGACAAGCCGTGGCGCGATTTGCCGAAGGTGCAGCGCGACTGGATTCTCTTCACCGACGAGCAGCCGACTGTACCGGTCTACCCTCGCTTCACCCGTATCCAAGTACGCGAGGCACTGCTGCGAAAGGCCGCCGGCGCCTATCAGGGTACGTTCACCAGTGCGCGGCGCTACGTGTTACATACCTTCGCGACCACCCAGAGTGCTCTCATGAAGAAGCGGGTGTCGAGGTACATGCTCGGCACCGCGTGCCCGCTGTGTGAGGGGAAGCGACTGAAGCGCGAGGCACTCTCAGTCACTTTCGCGGGCGTGGATATCGGCGCGATGACCGAACTGCCCCTGCAGCGTGTGGCGGAGCTTCTAGCACCGGCAGCAAAGGGTCACTTCGAAGTCCCACGCGATCAGGCCGTCCTCAGACGGGCGGCCACTCGCCGCGTATCGGCGCGTCGCGTGGCCGCAGGTGGCTCGGCGCACGCGTCCGCTTCCGATCTGCGGCGTACCCCGGAACTGTCGGAGGGAAAACGCGTTGCCGCACAGCGCATCGCGAGCAACATCGTCGAGCGTCTCCGCACATTGCAAGATCTCGGGCTCGGTTATCTCTCGCTCGGGCGTAGCACACCCACGTTGTCGCTCGGCGAGCTGCAGCGCCTGCGGCTCGCCACGCAGATCCGCTCCGGTCTGTTCGGCGTGGTCTACGTGCTTGACGAGCCATCGGCAGGCCTACATCCGGCTGACAACGCGGCATTGCTCGACGCGCTTGAGCAGTTGCGACGTAGTGGGAACACGATTTTCGTCGTCGAGCACGACCTCGAAGTGATGCGGCGCGCCAGCTGGTTAGTCGACGTCGGTCCAGATGCCGGCGAGCGGGGCGGCCAGATCCTCTATAGCGGCCCACCACAGGGGCTGCGCGCGGTTGTCAACTCACACACTGCCCGCTATCTGTTCGGTAACCCTGCCGCGCTGACCCGGGCGCCGCGTGCACCGAACGGCTGGCTGGAACTGCGCGGCATCACTCGCAACAACCTTCAAAGCCTGGACGTTCGCATTCCACTCGGCGTCTTCACCACTGTCACGGGCGTATCGGGCTCTGGCAAGTCGAGCCTCGTGAGCCAAGCGCTAGTCGAGTTGGTCAGCGAGCATATCGGCCATGTCGCGCCCGGGGAGGAGGCAGAGAGCGAGGAACCGGAGCTGCTAGCAGCCGTCGTCGAGTCGGCCGGGCGCATCCATGCCGGCATGGAAGGCATCCGCCGCCTTGTGCGCGTGGACCAGAAGCCGATCGGTCGCACGCCTCGCTCGAACCTGGCCACCTACACCGGCCTGTTCGACGGGGTTCGCAAGCTCTTTGCTGATACGCCGCCGGCACGTTCACGCAAGTTCGGCGTTGGACGCTTCTCTTTCAATCTTCCGGAGGGACGTTGCGAGACCTGTGAGGGCGAGGGCTCCGTCAGTGTCGAGCTGCTGTTCATGCCGAGTGTTTACGCCCCTTGCCCAGCATGCCGCGGGGCTCGGTACAACCAGCAGACGCTGAAAGTCACCTGGCGGGGCCGCAGCATCGCCGAAGTGCTGAGACTGACGGTGGATGAGGCCTGCGAGGGCTTCGCAGATCAGCCGGCAATCGTCAAGCCGCTAGCGTTGCTGCAGGCTATCGGCCTGGGCTATCTGCGGCTCGGGCAGCCCGCGACGGAGCTGTCTGGTGGCGAGGCGCAGCGCATCAAGCTCGCCACAGAGCTGCAGCGTCCGCACCGCGGCGACACGCTCTATGTGCTTGATGAGCCAACCACGGGGCTGCACCCGCACGATGTCGAGAAACTCATGGTGCAGCTTCAGGGGCTGGTGGATGCAGGCAACACTGTTGTTGTCGTTGAGCATGAGCTGCATGTGATCGCGGCCAGTGACTGGGTGATTGATATCGGGCCAGGCGCTGGCAATGAGGGGGGCCGGATCGTTGCGAGCGGGCCACCAGCCGAACTGTGCCGTTCGCGAGAGAGTCGCACGGCCCACTACTTGCGTCAGTTGCGTGCTGCACGGTCAAACTAGCCTACCGTCGTACCCTCGACGTCAGAGATCAAGATCCCCAGCGACAAGGCCAGAACGTGTCGCCTAGCTAGCAGGGCAACCTCAAACGTTCGCTTTGGAGGCTGAGCGGTAATTTCAGCCGCGAGCGGTCTACTGACAGCTTGCTACGGCGGCTGACGTTCGACCTGCACGGTCGAACGTCCGAGTTCAGTCTGAAGCGCTTGGTCAGCCTCCCGAATTGAACGGCAACTCCTGGCCCGATTGCGGCTCCAGCGCGACCCGGTTGAGACATGATCCGTTCTACCTGCGTCAGTCAGTCCTTCACCGCGCACCAACGATCCACGCATTCGACCCACTCAAAGGCGTGGGCCACCTCACGCCCCGAGCAACCGCCGCTCCAGCAACGCCCGCAGATCGCGCCGCCCATCGACGATGACCAGCACGAACACCTGCCGATCGATCACGCGGTAGATCAGTCGGTAAGGCTTGAGGCTGACCTGCCGGAATTCGCGGATGCCCAGTTCCAGCAGTTCGGCGGGCCAGCTGCCACGTTCGGGCTCCAGCGCGAGGGCGAGAGCCTCCTTCTGCAGGTTGCGGACGACCTGCACGGCCCGCAGCGGCGACGCGCTCTGCGCGATGTAGTCGTCAGGTCCTCGAGGTCGTGCTCGGCGTTGCGGCTCAGGTCAGGAAGACCCGGTAGGGCCGGGCCTTCGCCATCAGGCGCCGCTCGCGGGGATGGCCTTGCGAACGAGCAGGCGATCGAAGGCCGCCTCGGCCGGCGTGATGTGGCCGGCCTCGATGTCCTCCCGGCCGAGGGCCACCAGCTTCAGCAGCGCCAGGGTCTGCTGCGTGCGCTCGTAGCTGCCCACGTCCTGCAGCACCGCCTTGGCTTCGCCGTTCTGGGTGATGACAATGGGTTCGCCCTGTGCTCGGCGAGCTGCGCCAGCATGTCGGCAGCATTGGCCTCCAGGTAGCTGATGGACCTGATGTGCGATGAGTAGCGCATGGATGGGTTCCAGGAAGCGGTCGGACTGAACAAAGACCACCAACCGTCGGCGGCGCCGCCGGCGCTGGGCCTGTCTACGCAGCCTGCACCGTGAACTTCACCCCCAGCGCCCGGGCCACCTTGAGCACCGTGTCGAACCGCGGCTTCGCGCCGGGGGCCAGCGCCTTGTACAGGCTCTCCCGGCCCAGGCCGGCGTCTTTGGCGACCTGAGCCATTCCTTTCGCGCGGGCCACGTCGCCGAGCGCGAGCAGCAGCAGATCGGGATCTTCGGTCTCGAGCACGGCGGTCATGTACTCGGCGATGGCGTCTTCGCTGTCTAGGTAGCGCGCCGCGTCGAACGCGACGAGCTTGCGAGGTGTCTTGGCTGCTTTGCTCATGGCTCTTCTCCCAACTCTGCGGCGATCTTCAGCGCTCGACGAATGTCCTTCTTCTGCGTGGACTTGTCGCCGGCATTCAGCATGATCACCAGCACCCGACCGCGCCGCACGAAGTACAGGCGATAGCCGGCTCCGTAGTGGACTCGCATTTCGGACACCTCGCCCTGGACGGCCTGCCAGTCGCCCAGGTTGCCGGCCTCCGCCTGACGCAGGCGGGCGACGATCCGCAGCTGCGCCCGCTTGTCCTGCAGTCCGTCAAGCCAAGCCACGAACTCTTCGGTTTGGCGTACGACGAACATGCACGACTGTATCCAAACGGATACGAGCAGTCAACTGCAGGGGTCGCATGGGACGTGTGAAGCCATTGACCGAACTTCACGCCGACTTCACACAGAGCTCCCGCCGCCTTCGAACTCGCTTCGACTCCCCCGCGCATCCTGACCCCGTGCCCACTCCGAGGCACGCCGCCGATCAGGAGTCGCGCATGTCCTTGTTCTCCCTGCATCCCAGCGTCCCGCTGCGCCCGCTGTCGCGGCCGGGTCGCCTGTGGGCCGTGGTGCTGGCCGTCGCCTGCGCCGCGACCCTGTTGCTGGTCACCCTGCCGGCCCAGGCCGACGATGCCGAAGCGCGCCGCGCCGAGAGCCCGTACTTCCAGGTTCGCAGCGACGATCCGTCCACCGACCGCCTGCCGCTGAAGGCCACCGAGGTCGACGCGCGCATCGCCGGGCCGATCGCCGACGTGACGGTCACGCAGCGCTACCGCAACGAGGGCCAGCGCGCGATCGAGGCGCGCTATGTCTTCCCGGGCTCGACGCAGGCCGCGGTGCACGCGATGACGGTGCGCATCGGCGGCCGCGTGATCGTGGCCGACATCCGCGAGAAGCAGCGCGCCCGCATCGAGTACGAGGCCGCGAAGAAGGAGGGCAAGACCAGCGCGCTGCTGGAGCAGGAGCGGCCGAACGTGTTCGCGATGAACGTCGCCAACATCCTGCCGGGCGACGAGGTCGCGGTCGAGCTGCGCTACACCGAGCTGCTGCCGCCGACCGAGGGGCGCTACCAGTTCATCTTCCCCACGGTGGTCGGGCCTCGCTACCACCGCGCCAAGGCCGACGGCGGCACGTCGAGCTTCCCGGCCGTGCCCTACCTGCGCGCCGGCGAGGCCTCGGCGAGCAAGTTCGACCTGCGCGTGGCCTTCGCGTCGCCGCTGCCGGTGAACGGCCTGCAGTCGAGTTCGCACGCGATCGAGGTCGAAGGCGAGGGCACGAACGGTGCGCGCGTCGCGCTGGCGGGTGAGCCCTCGGCCCACAACAACCGCGACTTCATCCTCGACTACCGGCTCGCCGGCGAGGCCCTCGCCTCGGGCCTGACGCTCTTCCCCGGCGCACCGGGCCAGGAGAACTTCTTCCTCGCGATGGTCGAGCCGCCGCGTGCGATCGCCAGCGCGCAGATCAACCCGCGCGACTACATCTTCGTCGTCGACATCTCTGGCTCGATGCACGGCTACCCGCTGGACACCGCCAAGACGCTGCTGCGCCACCTGATCGGCGGTCTGCGCCCCAGCGACACCTTCAACGTGCTGCTGTTCTCCGGCAGCAACCGCATGCTCAACGAAAGCTCGGTGCCGGCCACCCAGGCCAACATCGAGCAGGCGCTGCGCACCATCGCGCAGATGGGCGGCGGCGGCAGCACCGAGATCGTGCCGGCGCTCAAGCGCGTCGCCGCGCTGCCCAAGGCGCCCGACGTGTCGCGCACGGTGATCGTCGTGACCGACGGCTATGTGTCGGTCGAGAGCGAGGTGTTCCAGCTGATCCGCCGCAACCTGAACCAGGCCAATGTGTTCGCCTTCGGCATCGGCAGCTCGGTCAACCGCCACCTGATCGAAGGCATCGCGCGCGCCGGCCAGGGCGAGCCCTTCATCGTGACGAAGCCCGAGCAGGCCCAGGCCCAGGCCGATCGGCTGCGCCGCATGATCGACGCGCCGGTGCTGACGCAGGTGAGCGCCCGCTTCGACGGGCTCGAGGCCTACGACGTCGAGCCCCAGCAACTGCCCGACGTACTCGGCGGCCGGCCGGTGCTGGTGTTCGGCAAGTGGCGCGGCGAGCCGCAGGGCCAGCTGGTCGTCGAGGGCCAGGCCGCCAGCGGCGCCTGGCAGACCACGCTGCCGGTCGCCACGCCCGAGCCGCAGGCCGCGGCGCTGCGCCACCTGTGGGCGCGCCACCGCATCCAGTCGCTGTCGGACCAGGAGGCGCTGCTGGGCGGCCAGGCGCTGCGCGACGAGATCACCGCCCTGGGCCTGCGCTACAGCCTGCTGACGCCCTACACCAGCTTCATCGCGGTCGACCAGGTGGTGCGCCACCCGGGCGGCGACGGCATGGCGGTGAACCAGCCGTCGCCGATGCCGGAGGGCGTCAGCAACCTTGCGATCGGTGCCGAGGTGCCGAGCACGCCGGAGCCGTCGAGCTGGATCGCGCTGAGCATCGTGCTGGGGTTGCTGGTGGTGGCCGCCTGGTATCGCGGTGGGTCGAGCGCCAAGCCGCTGTGGCGCAAGCCGCGCCGGCTGGTGCGTTGAAGCGGGAGACCGGCGATGCAACAGACGCTGAGTCTCGGCGGCCCGCGCGGCCTGGCCGCTTGGCCCGCGCCGGCCTGGCTGGCGCTGCAGGCCGCCGCGCTGTGGCCGCATGGGCGCTGGGCGGCCGGGCGCATGCTCGACGGCTCGGACGATCCGCTCGGCCTGGCGGCGCTGGCGATGGCGCTGCTCGTGCTGGGGCGCTGGGCCGCGCGGCTGCGCGAGGCGCCGCGGCCCGGCTGGCTGGCGGCCAGTGCGGCGATGACGGTTGCCGCGACGCTTGCGCTGTGGGCGCTGCCGCCGCTCGCCGCGGCGGTGCTCGCCGCCGCGGCACTGGGCCTCGCGTTCGCGGCCTGGCTGCCCGACGCCGCGCCGCGGCTGCCGCTGGCCGGCCTGGCGCTGCTGGCGCTGCCGCTGCTCGCGTCGCTGCAGTTCTATGCCGGCTACCCGCTGCGGCTGCTGACGGCGCAGCTCAGCACCTGGGGCCTGCAGCTCGCCGGCCTGGAGGCCGCGCGCAGCGGCGCGGCGATGACGGTGCAGGGCCGGCTGGTGATCGTCGACGCGCCCTGCTCGGGCGTGCAACTGGTGTGGCTCGGCTACTTCTGCGCCTGCGCGGCGGCGGCCTGGGTCGGGCTGCGTGATGGCGCGCTGCTGCGCCGGCTGCCGGCGGTCGGGCTGATGGTGCTGGCCGGCAACGTCGTGCGCAACACCGTGCTGGTGGCGCTGGCGTCGCGGCCGCAGGGGCTCGGTGAAGTGGCGCACCAGGCGATCGGCCTGGCGGTGCTGGCCGCGGTGTGCGGCGCGGTGCTGTGGTGGACGACGCGGGAGGATGCGCATGCAGACCGTCATTGAGTGCCGGCCTCATGGGCTGCTGGCGCGCTGGACCGGCGCGCTGTGGCGCCGCGCCGAGGCGCTCGGCGGCTTCGCGCTGGCAGGCTTCGCGATGCTGCTCGCGGCTTGCGCGCTGGCGCCGCTGCTGCAGGCCGCGCCGGCGGCGAGCGATTCGTCGCGCGCCGTCGAATGGCCGCGCGAGTTCGACGGCCGCCTGCTGCGCCCGCTGGCGCTGAGCCCGGTCGAGCAGCGCTTCGCGAACGCCTTCCCCGGCGCGATCGGCCGCTTCAGCGACGGCGAGCGGCTGCTGGTGCTGCGCGAGGTGCGGCGCCCGACACGCATGCTGCATCCCGCGGCCGACTGCTACCGCGGCCTCGGCTACGGCATCGCCGCGGCGCGGCTGGAGCGCGACGCGCAGCAGCGGCTGTGGCGCTGCTTCGAGGCCCGCCGCGGCACGCAGCGGCTGCGCGTGTGCGAGCGCATCGCGGACGCGCAGGGCCTCGCCTACACCGACACCTCGGCCTGGTTCTGGGCCGCGGCACTGGGCCGTTCGAACGGCCCCTGGCAGGCGGTCACGACCGTGGCCGTCATCGACAACGGAGCTCCGCAATGAAGACCTTCCTGCGCCCGCGCGTGCCGCGCTGGGCCCTGTTCGCGCTGGGCTCGCTGGTGGCGCTGGGGCTGCTGGCCGTGGCGCTGCTCGCGGCCGCACTGCAGGCGCTCGCGCCGCAGCCGGGCGAGTGGTCGCTGACGCTGCGACTCGGCCCACCGGGGCTGCGGATCACGAAGCAGGTCAGCGTGCCGGCGCTGCTGCGCGTCGCGACCCACCCGCTGGGCCTGGCGCTGCTCGACGGCCGCAGCACCGCCACGCCGCTGGGCCGCTGGACCTGGCGGCGCGTCGCGCCGGACCGCCTCGCCGGCCACTGCGCCCCCTGCGTGCTGCCCGTCGACGCGTTGGGCCCGGTGCCGCTGCTGCTGCCGCGCGCCGAGCTGCAACTGCAGCGCCCGGCGCAGGACCGCTACACCGGCACGCTGACGCTGGGCGAGGGCGCGCGGGCGCTGCCGCTGAAGTGGCGCGCCAGGCTCACCAGCACCGGCCTCGCGATCGACGCCGAGCTGGCCGACACGGCGCTGGCCGACGCCTATGCCGTGTTCGGCGCCGACGCGATCCCGGAGCTGCAGCGCGCGCGCATCGGCGGGCGCATCGCCGCCAAGCTCAGCCTCGCGCTGCCGGCGCGCCGCTTCGTCGTGCAGCCGCGCATCACGGGCTTCGAGGTCGACGGCCTGGGCACCGAGGCGCTGCTCAACGCCGAGCCGGCGATGGCCTGCGCGTCCGACCCGGTGCAGGGTGCCGAGCGCGTGGTCGGCTGGCTGCCACGCGCGGTGGTCGCGGCCGAGGACCAGCGCTATGCCGAGCATGCCGGCTACGACCTCGCGCAACTGCTCGCCGCCTGGTCGGCCAACCAGCCGTCGGCCGGTGCGCGGCCCGAGCGGGTGCAGGGCGCCAGCACGCTGACGCAGCAGCTCGCCAAGCTGGTCTACACCGGCGACGAGCGCTCGGCGGTGCGCAAGCTGCGCGAGCTGCTGTACGCGGTGGAGATGGAGCGCACGCTCGGCAAGGGCCGCATCCTGCAGCTCTACCTGCAGGTCGCGCCCTGGGGCGAGGGCGTGTGCGGCGCCGAGGCGGCCGCGCGCCACTACCTGCGCAAGCCGGCCGCGCGGCTGACGCCGCTGGAGGCGGCCTGGCTCGCCAGCCTGCTGCGCGAGCCGCTCGTGCCGGGCGAGCGGCGCGTCGACACCGAGCGCGTCGGCTGGGTGCTGGGCAGCCTGCGCGGCCCGCTGTCGGCCGAGCGGCGGGCCGAGCAACTCGAAGCGCTGCGCGGCGGCTGGGTGCCGCCCGCGCCGCGCGCCGCGTCAGGTGACCGGCCTCACCACCCAGCCCGTTCGCCCTGAGCTTGTCGAAGGGCCGCGCCACGAACCGGCTTCGACAGGCTCAGCCCGAACGGGTCCTATCGATCGGCTGCATGTCCGTCTGCGGCCGCCTCGCCGTGCAGCCAGCGCCGCACCACCGGCTGCGGCCCGGCCTTCTGCGCCGCGGCCCACAGCAGCGGCGCACCGGCCACGCGCGTGCCCGGCGCGGCCTCGCGCCACTGCTGCAGCACCTCGAACACGAAGTGCGCGACCGACTCGGCGCGCAGCGGCCGCTCCTGCTGCGGGATCATGTAGCGCAGCTGCGAGAGCATCCAGCGCGCCAGCCGCTGCGGCCAGCTCGTGAGGGCCATCGCGGCGGCGTCCTGCGTCGGCCGCACGAACAGCAGCCGCTCGAAGCCCAGCGCCGCGACCGCCTGTTCGTCGAGCGTGGCCAGGCCGTGCTGGAGCGCCTGTGGCAGCAGCGACGGCGCGATCGGGCAGACGACCGCGAGCGTGTGCACGCCGCTCGCGCGCAGGCGCCGCGCCAGCGCCGGCAGGCTCTCGGGCTCGGGCAGGTGGTAGGCCGCGTCGCGGCCGTAGTGGTCGCGTCCGCGGTCGAACACGATCACCGCGACGTCGCTGGCCGGCAGCGGCGCATCGTCGGCGTAGCGCAGGGCGCGCAGCTTGCGCAGCCCGGCCTGCAGCGGCGCGCGCGTCAGCACGCCGACGCTGGCAAAGCGGCCGCGGCCCAGCGCCTCCTTCAGCACCGCACGGCCGAGCGGGCCGCCGGCGCCGGCCACGACCAGGTGCGGCGGCCCGGCCGGATTCGGCATGGCGCGCGAGGCGGCCTGCAAGGCGGTGGTCGGATCGATCGCGTCGAAGGGCATGGTCGTTAGGATGCTAAGCGCGGCCGGCCGACAAGCGCCGCTTGAAAGCGCCGCGATCGGCAGCACCTACCGGTGCGCCGCCGACACCCCGGCCGTCTGCCCCTCGTTGCCCCCAGAAAGGACACGCCATGTTCCGACGCTTCCTCACCGCCCTGACCCTGCTGGCCACGCTGGCGCTCGGCGGCTGCGGCTACAACGACTTCCAGCGCCTCGACGAGGCGACCAAGAGCGCCTGGTCCGAGGTGCTGAACCAGTACCAGCGCCGCGCCGACCTGATCCCCAACATCGTCGCCACGGTGAAGGGCGAGGCCAATTTCGAGCAGGAGACGCTGACCAAGGTGGTCGAGGCGCGCGCCAAGGCCACCAGCATCCAGGCCACGCCGGAGCTGGTCAACAACCCCGAGGCGTTCCAGAAGTTCCAGGCCGCGCAGGGCGAGTTGAGCGGCGCGTTGAGCCGGCTGCTGGTCGTCACCGAGAACTACCCCAACCTGAAGGCCAACCAGGGCTTCCAGGACCTGCGGGTGCAGCTCGAGGGCACCGAGAACCGCATCACCGTCGCGCGCGGTCGCTACGTGAAGGCGGTGCAGGATTACAACGTGCTGGCGCGCAGCTTCCCGAGCAACCTGACCGCGATGATCTTCAGCTACGCACCCAAGCCCAACTTCACCGTGACCAACGAGGCGCAGATCGCCGCGCCGCCGGCGGTCAGCTTCGAGAAGCCGGCGTCGAAGTGAGCACGTGATGCGCCGCTGGCGCCTGCTGCTCGCGTTGCTGTTCGCCGTGCTGGCGGGCGGCGCCGGCGCGCAGGAGCTGCGTGCGGTGCCGGTGCTCACGGCCAGCGTGATCGACCAGACCGGCACGCTGAGTCGCGCGCAGACCAGCGCGCTGGAGGCCAAGCTGGCGGCCTTCGAACGCGAGGCCGGCTCGCAGCTGGTGGTGCTGATCGTGCCGACCACGCAGCCCGAGGACATCGCGGCCTACGCGCAGCGCGTCGGCGAGACCTGGAAGATCGGCCGCCGCGAGGTCGGCGACGGGCTGATCCTGCTGGTGGCCAAGGACGACCGCAAGGTCCGCATCGAGGTCGCCAAGGCGCTGGAGGGCGCGGTGCCCGACCTCGCCGCCAAGCAGATCATCGACCGCGCGCTGACGCCGGCCTTCAGGGCCGGTGACTTCGCCGGCGGCCTGAACGCGGCGGTCGACCAGCTCTCGGCACGCATCCGCGGCGAGGCGCTGCCCGCGCCGAAGCCGCGGCCGCAGGCCGGCCAGGGCACCGACTGGCAGGACCTCGCGCTGTTCTTCCTGCTCGCCGTGCCGGTGGCCGGCGCGCTGCTGACCCGCGTGCTGGGCCGCAAGCTCGGCTCGCTGGTGACGGCCGGCGGCGCCGGCACGCTGGGGTGGGTGCTGAGCACCAGCCTGCTGATCGGTGGCATCGCGGCGCTGGTGGCGCTGCTGCTGGTGGGCGTGCTGGGCGTTGGGGCCGCGCGCCGCGGCTCCGGCGTGCCGCCCATCCTCTGGGGCGGCGGTGGCGGCGGCGGTTGGGGCGGCGGCGGCGGTGGCGGTGACGGCGGCGGCTTCTCGTCCGGCGGTGGCGGCGATTTCGGCGGCGGTGGCGCCTCGGGAGACTGGTGATGCTAGAGAAACTCACCCGCCTGCTGCGCCACCGCTGGCTCGACGAGGACGACACGCGCCGCGCGCTCGGCCCGGCCGCGTTGCAGCGCATCGAGGACCAGGTGCGCGCCAGCGAGGGCGCGCACAGCGGCGAGATCCGCGTCTGCGTCGAGGCCGGCCTGCCGCTGGGCTATCTGTGGCGCGACCTGACGGCGCGGCAGCGCGCGGTCACGCTGTTCGGCAAGCTGCGCGTCTGGGACACCGAGCGCAACAACGGCGTGCTGATCTATCTGCTGCTGGCCGAGCACCGCATCGAGATCGTCGCCGACCGCGGGCTCAACCGCCACGTGACGCCGCAGCAGTGGCAGGGCATCGCCGACGGCATGGCCGCGCAGTTCCGCGCCGGCCGCTTCGAGGACGGGCTGAACGACGCCATCGACGCGGTCGATGCGCTGCTGCGGGCGCATTTCGCGCTGGCGCCGGGCGAGGCGAACCCGAACGAGCTGCCGGACGCGCCGTCGCTGCGCTAGGCCGCGCCCGCTGGCGGCAGCGCCGGCCCTCAACCCTCGGGCAGCGCGTCGTCCACCGCGACCACCTTGCCGGTTTCGCCGGCCTCGTAGCCGACCAGCGCGGCCACCGACGAGCGGTATTTCGGCGACTGCATCAGCGCCAGCGCGTCGCGCATGGTCGGCTCGCGCAGCAGCTTGGTCGGCACGGCGAAGTAGTAGCGCTCGCGCAGCAGCGGCATGAAGGGCAGGCCGAAGCGCTGCGCCGCGGTCTGCACGCCGACGCCGACATCGGCCATGCCGCTGGCGATGTAGGCGGCCACCGCGGCATGGGTGAACTCGGCGGTCGAGTAGCCGTTGACCTCGGCCGGCGTGATGCCCTGCTTGGCGAGCATCAGCTCGGTCAGGATGCGCGTGCCCGAGCCCTCGGGCCGGTTGACGAAGCGCACGTCGGGGCGCGTCAGGTCGGCCAGGCCGCGGATGCGCTTGGGGTTGCCGGCGGCGACGAACAGGCCCTGGGCCCGCACCGCCAGGTGGATCAGGCTGTGCTCGCCGGGGCGCAGCCACTCGCGGTAGCGGCGCGCCGCGGGCGCGGCGAATTCGCCGATCGGCACGTGGAAGCCCGCCAGGTCGCATTCGCCGCGCGACAGCGCCGAGACCGACTCCAGGCTGTTGCGGTAGCGCAGCTCGACCGGCAGCGCCGCCGCCTCGAGCTGCTCGACCAGCGCCGCGACCGCGAAGCCATGGCTCGCGTGCAGGCGCAGCGCCGACACCGCGCTCGGCCGCTGCGGCAGCGTGCGCTCGAGCTCGTGCTCGAGCTCCGAGGCCAGCGAGCTCAGCAGCGGCGACAGCCGCGCCGCGATGCGCTTGTCGGCCCAGATCAGCTTCTCGGCCAGCGGCGTCAGCGTCGAGCCGCGGCCGCGGCCGGCGTCGACCAGCGGATGGCCGAACAGCTCCTCGGCGCGTTTCACCTGGCCCCAGGCATGCCGATACGACAGGCCCATGCTGCGCGCGGCCTGGGCGATCGCGCCGCTCTCCTGGATGGCGGCCAGCAGCACCAGCAGTTCGGTGGTGTCGACCGAGCTGTCGGCGTCCTGGGAAACCCCCCAGTGCGGCGTGATCTGGATGCGCATCATTAGGACTTCTCGTACATATCTAACGCAAGGGCCGGCGCTATCTTTCAATGCGCCGGCCGGGCTGCTAATGTGTTTATTGGAGCATGAGCCCGCAGCCTATGTAACCCCTTGCCAATCCATGAATGCCCCAGTGATCCCGATCCAGGTTCTGCGTGAACCTGGGCGCAGGGCGCGCAACTCCGGTGAACGACCGGTGGATGCGCAGGCCCTGCGCGCGGTGAGCGAACTGCTCGCCGGAAAGCCGATGCGCAAGGACTTGCTGATCGAGCACCTGCACGCGATCAACGACCGCCACGGTCATCTCCGCACCGACCACCTCGCCGCGCTGGCCCAGCTGCTGCGGCTGTCGGAGGTGGAGGTGTTCGAGGTCGCGAGCTTCTATCACCACTTCGAGGTCGTGCGCGAAGGCGCCGGCGGCCAGTGGCCCGAGCCGGCGGCGCTGACCGTGCGCGTGTGCGACGGCATCGCCTGCGAGCTGGCCGGCGCGCAGGACCTGCTGGCCAAGCTGCCCGCGATCCTCGGCGCCGAGGTGCGCGTGGTCGCCGCGCCCTGCATCGGCCGCTGCGAGCAGGCGCCGGCGGTGGCCGTGCACCAGCGCCCGGTGCCGAACGCGACGCTCGAGTCCGTCCAGGCGGCCGTCGCCGCGAAGGCCACGACCCACGAGCCCGAGCCCTACACCGGCCTCGCGGCCTACCGCGAACAGGGCGGCTACGCGACGCTGCGCCAATGCCTGGCCGGCGAGCGCGAGGTCGAGGGCGTGATCGCGACGATGGAGGCCTCGGGCCTGCGCGGCCTCGGCGGCGCGGGCTTCCCGGCCGGCCGCAAGTGGCGCATCGTGCGCGGCCAGGCGGCGCCGCGCCTGATGGCGGTCAACATCGACGAGGGCGAGCCCGGCACCTTCAAGGACCGGCATTACCTCGAGCGCGACCCGCACCGCTTCCTCGAGGGCATGCTGATCGCGGCCTGGGCGGTCGGCGTCGACGCGATCTACGTCTACCTGCGCGACGAGTACCACGGCTGCCGCGCGATCCTCGAGCGCGAGCTGGCGGCGCTGAAGGCAGCGCCGCCGATGCGCGAGCTGCCGACCATCGAGCTGCGCCGCGGGGCCGGCGCCTACATCTGCGGCGAAGAGTCCGCGATGATCGAGTCGATCGAAGGCAAGCGCGGCATGCCGCGGCTGCGCCCGCCCTATGTGGCGCAGGTCGGCCTGTTCGGCCGGCCGACGCTGGAGCACAACTTCGAGACGCTCTACTGGGTGCGCGACATCCTCGAGAAGGGCGGCGACTGGTTCGCCGGCTTCGGCCGCCACGGCCGCAAGGGGCTGCGCTCGTTCTCGGTGTCGGGCCGCGTCAAGCAGCCGGGCGTGCACCTCGCGCCGGCCGGCATCACGCTGCGCGAGCTGGTCGACGAGTACTGCGGTGGCATGCAGGACGGCCACCGGCTCCATGCCTACCTGCCGGGTGGTGCGTCGGGCGGCATCCTGCCCGAGCGGCTGGCCGACATCCCGCTCGACTTCGACACGCTGCAGCCGCATGGCTGCTTCATCGGCTCGGCCGCGGTGGTGGTGCTGTCCGACCAGGACCGCGTCACCGACGTGGCGCGCAACCTGATGCGCTTCTTCGAGCACGAGAGCTGCGGCCAGTGCACGCCCTGCCGCAGCGGCACCGAGAAGGTCAACGAACTGATCGCGAGTGACCGGTGGGACCTGCCGCTGCTCGCGGAACTGTCGCAGGTGATGCGAGACGCGTCGATCTGCGGCCTCGGCCAGGCGGCCCCGAACCCGGTGGACTGCGTGGTCAAGTACTTCCCCGAAGAGCTCGCACGATGAATGCTCCCCTGGTGTCGAAACTGCTGGCGCCGCCAGCGCCAACGGTGGAGTTCAGCCTCGACGGCCGCACCGTCACCGCTGCCGCCGACGAGACGATCTGGACCGTCGCCAAGCGCGAGGGCGCCCACATCCCGCACCTGTGCCACAAGGAAGGCCTGACGCCGGCCGGCAACTGCCGCGCCTGCATGGTCGAGGTCGAGGGCGAGCGCACGCTGGCGGCGAGCTGCTGCCGCAGCGTCGCGCCCGGCATGAAGGTGCAGACCGGCAGCGCGCGCGCCGTCACCGCGCGCAAGATGGTCGTGGAGCTGCTGATGAGCGACGCCGGCGCCACCACCGACACCTACACCAGGCAGTCCGAGCTCAGCGGCTGGGCGGGCAAGCTCGGCGTCGCGACCGGCCGCCTGCCGCAGCGCGACCGGCACTATGCCGAGGCCGACCTGTCGCACCCGGCGATCGCGGTCAACCTCGACGCCTGCATCCAGTGCACCCGCTGCCTGCGCGCCTGCCGCGACGAGCAGGGCAATGACGTCATCGGCCTGGCCTTCCGCGGCAGCCACGCGCAGATCAGCTTCGATTCGAATGCCGCGCTCGGTGATTCGTCCTGCGTGGCCTGCGGCGAATGCGTGCAGGCCTGCCCGACCGGCGCGCTGATGCCGGCGCGCGGCGCCGGGATGGCCGAGATCACCAAGCAGGTCGATTCGGTCTGCCCGTATTGCGGCGTCGGCTGCCAGCTCACGTGGAACGTGGGGCCGGACGAGCAGGGCGAGGAGCGCATCCACTTCGTCACCGGCCGCGACGGCCCGGCCAACCATGGCCGGCTGTGCGTCAAGGGCCGCTACGGCTTCGACTACATCCACAACCCGAAGCGGCTGTCGAAGCCGCTGATCCGCCGCGCCGGCGTCAAGAAGGACCCGGCCGACATCGAGCGCTTCAAGCTCGGCGAACTGAAGCTCGACGCGCTGTTCCGCGAGGCGAGCTGGGACGAGGCGCTGGACCTGGCGGCGTCCGGTCTCGCGCGGATCCGCGACGCCGCGCCGCGCGGCTACGGCTCGGCGCTGGCCGGTTTCGGCTCGGCCAAGGGCAGCAACGAAGAGGCCTACCTGTTCCAGAAGCTGGTGCGCACGGCGATGGGCAGCGCCCACGTCGACCACTGCACGCGGCTGTGCCACGCCAGCTCGGTCGCCGCGCTGCTCGAGGGCATCGGCTCGGGCGCGGTCAGCAACCCGGTCGAGGACGTCGCGCATGCCGAGCTGATCTTCCTGATCGGCGCCAACCCGACCGTCAACCACCCGGTCGCCGCGAGCTGGATCAAGAACGCGGTCGACCGTGGCGCCAAGCTGGTGATCTGCGACCCGCGCCAGACCTCGCTGACGCGCCGCGCCGCGTGGCACCTGGCGTTCCGGCCCGACACCGACGTGGCGCTGCTCAACGGCCTGCTGCACGTGATCGTCGACGAAGGCCTGGTGGACCAGGCCTTCGTCGACGCGCGCGTCAACGGCTACGAGGCGCTGAAGGCCTCGGTCGCCGAGGCCACGCCCGAGCGCATGAGCGAGATCTGCGGCATCGCGCCCGACACGATCCGCGAGGTCGCGCGCGCCTTCGCGACCAGCCGCGCGTCGATGATCCTGTGGGGCATGGGCGTCAGCCAGCATGTGCACGGCACCGACAACGCGCGCGGGCTGATCGCGCTGTCGCTGCTGACCGGGCAGATCGCGCGGCCCGGCACCGGGCTGCATCCGCTGCGCGGCCAGAACAACGTGCAGGGCGCCAGCGACGCCGGGCTGATCCCGATGATGCTGCCGAACTACCAGCGCGTCAGCGATGCCGCGGTGCGCGCGCAGTTCGAGTCGCTGTGGCATTCGCCGATCGACGCCAAGGCCGGCCTCACCGTCGTCGAGATCATGCACGCCGTGACCGAGGGCCGCATCCGCGGCCTCTATGTCGAGGGCGAGAACCCGGCGATGAGCGACCCCGACCTCGGCCACGCGCGCAAGGCGCTCGCGAGCCTCGAGCACCTGGTCGTGCAGGACATCTTCGCGACCGAGACCGCGGTGCTGGCCGACGTGGTCCTGCCGGCCTCGGCCCATGCCGAGAAGTGGGGCACCTACACCAACACCGACCGGCTGATCCAGATCGGCCGCGCGGCGGTGCTGCCGCCCGGCGACGCCAGGCAGGACCTGTGGGCGATCGAGCAGGTGGCGCGCCGGCTCGGCGCCGGCTGGAACTACTGGCGCGCCGAGGACGGTGATGGCCAGTCCGCCGCCGAGGCGCCGGTCGCGCGCGTCTACGAAGAGATGCGCAGCGTGATGGAACCGCTGGCCGGCGTGCCCTGGTCGCGGCTGGTCCGCGAGGAGGCGGTCGTGACGCCGGCCGCGCGGGAGGACGCGCCGGGCGACGCGGTGGTGTTCATCGACCAGTTCCCGACCGCCGACGGCCGCGCGAGCGTGGTGCCGACGAGCTTCCGCCCCGGCGCCGAGCAGATCGACGCCGACTACCCCTTCGTGCTGACCACCGGCCGCGTCCTCGAGCACTGGCACACCGGCGCGATGACGCGCCACGCCAGCATGCTCGATGCGATCGCGCCCGAGGCGCTGGCCTCGCTGCACCCGGCCGATGCGCTGTCGGTCGGCGTCAGCGACGGCCAGGCGGTACTGCTAGCGACCCGCCACGGCACGGTGCAGGCACGCGCCAGCGTGCGCCCCGACGTGCAGCCGGGCCAGGTGTTCCTGCCGTTCGCGTTCTGGGAGGCGGCCGCCAACAAGCTGACCGGCGACGCGCTCGACCCGGTCGGCAAGATCCCGGGATTCAAGGTCACCGCGGTCAAGGTGACGGCGGCGCGCTGACGCGGCGGGCGCCGCCGACGTCCGGCTGCGGGCCGTTGCGGGTGTGGCCCGAGCGGCACCGCCTCAGTTCGGCCGGTCGGGCGCCTCGTCGACCGCCGGCGCGGTGTCCACGCCGCGCTCGTCGTCGTCGCGCCGCGGCTGCAGCCGCATGCTCGAGCGCAGGTAGCGGTTGTGGTGCAGGGTGCGCGGCAGGAAGCGCGACAGCTCGGTCAGCGCCATCTGGTAGACGTCGCGCTTGAACTCGATCACCACGTCGAGCGGCACCCAGTACTCGTTCCAGCGCCAGGCGTCGAACTCCGGGTGGTCGCTGGCGCGCAGGTTCATGTCGTTGTCGCGGCCGGTGAGCTGCAGCAGGAACCAGATCTGCTTCTGGCCGCGGTAATGCCCGCGCGCCTCGCGGCGGATGTAGTGGTCGGGGACCTCGTAGCGCAGCCAGTCACGCGTGCGCGCGAGCACGCGCACATGCTCGGGATGCAGCCCCACTTCTTCATGCAGCTCGCGGAACATCGCCTGCTCGGGCGTCTCGCCGTACTTGATGCCGCCTTGCGGGAACTGCCAGGAATGGGTGCGGATCCGCTTGCCCCAGAACACCTGGTTCCGCTGGTTGAGCAGGATGATGCCGACGTTGGGCCTGAAGCCTTCACGGTCGAGCATAATGAAACCTCGAATTCAGTCTTGAATTCATTATTGCACCGGGGTCTCCCGACGCAACCCCGCGCCTGCCCTAGGCGCGCATCACCTCCCACTGCTCCCGCCGCGTTCAGCGCTGCTCCCGCCGGCCCGCCATGAAAGCCTCGCAGTTCTTCGTCTCGACCCTCAAGGAAGCCCCGGCCGACGCCGAGATCAAGAGCCACCAGCTGATGATGCGCGCCGGCCTGATCAAGCGACTCGGCGCCGGCATCTACAACTACATGCCGATGGGCCTGCGTGTCATCCGCAAGGTCGAGGCCATCATCCGCGAGGAGATGAACCGCGCCGGCGCCGTCGAGCTGCTGATGCCGGTGGTGCAGCCGGCCGAGCTGTGGCAGGAGACCGGCCGCTTCGACAAGATGGGCCCCGAGCTGCTGCGCCTGAAGGACCGCCACGACCGCGACTTCGTGATGCAGCCGACCAGCGAGGAGGTCGTCACCGACATCGCGCGCCAGGAGCTGCGCAGCTACAAGCAGCTGCCCAAGTGCCTGTACCAGATCCAGACCAAGTTCCGCGACGAGCGCCGGCCGCGCTTCGGCATCATGCGCGGCCGCGAGTTCACGATGAAGGACGCCTACTCCTTCGACCGCGACGCGGCCGCGGCCGCCAAGAGCTACGAGGCCATGTTCGCGGCCTACAAGCGCATCTTCGACCGCTTCGGCCTGCAGTACCGCGCGGTCGCGGCCGACACCGGCGCGATCGGCGGCGACCTGTCGCACGAGTTCCAGGTGATCGCCGAGACCGGCGAGGACGCGCTGGTCTACTGCCCGACCAGCGACTACGCGGCCAACATCGAGCTGGCCGAATGCGTGCCGCTGCTGGCTGAGCGGGCCGCGCCGACCGCGGCGATGGTCAAGACGCCGACGCCGGGCAAGAGCACCTGTGCCGATGTCGCGGCACTGCTCGGCCTGCCGCTCGCGCGCACCGTGAAGTCGCTGGTGCTCGCCACCGACGAGAAGAACGAGGCCGGCGACATCGGCAAGACCACCGTTTGGCTGCTGCTGGTGCGCGGCGACCACGACCTCAACGAAGTGAAGGCCGGCAAGCTGCCCGGCCTGAAGGCGGGCTTCCGCTTCGCGACCGTCGCCGAGATCGAGGAGCACTTCGGCACCAAGCCGGGCTACCTCGGTCCCATCGGGACCAGGCAGCCCGTGAAGGTGATCGCCGAGCGCACCGTCGCCCGCATGAGCGACTTCGTCTGCGGCGCCAACGAGGCCGACTTCCACCTGACCGGCGTCAACTGGGGCCGCGACCTGCCCGAACCGGATCTCGTCGCCGACATCCGCAACGCCGTGGCCGGCGACCCCTCGCCCGACGGCCAGGGCGTGCTCGCGATCCAGCGCGGCATCGAGGTCGGCCATGTGTTCTACCTCGGCACCAAGTACAGCGTCGCGATGAAGGCCAGCTACCTCGACGAGACCGGCAAGCCGCAGCCGATGGAGATGGGCTGCTACGGCATCGGCGTCACGCGCATCCTCGGCGCGGCGATCGAGCAGGGCAACGACGCGCGCGGCATCGTCTGGCCCGACGCGATCGCGCCCTTCACGGTCGCGATCTGCCCGATCGGCTACGACCGCAGCGCCGAGGTCAAGGCCGCGGCCGACGCGCTGCACCAGCAGCTGCTCGACGCGGGCATCGACGCGATCCTCGACGACCGCGGCGAGCGCCCCGGCGCGATGTTCGCCGACTGGGAGCTGATCGGCGTGCCGCACCGGGTCGTGATCTCCGACCGCGGCCTGAAGGACGGCCAGCTCGAGTACCAGGGCCGGCGCGATGCCGAGGCTACCAAGGTGGCACCGGCCGACGTCGCCGCCTTCGTGAAGGGCCGGCTCGCCGCGTGAGCGGGGCGACGCGCCGAACGCTGCTCGGCGCCGCGGCCGGCGCCGTGCTGGCGCCGTGGGCGCGGCCGGTGCGGGCCGGGGCGCAGCTCGAGGAGCCGCTGGCCGACGCGGTGCGCTCGGCGCTGTCGGCCGCGATCGCGAGCGGTGCGCCGCCACGGCCCAGCTTCCCGAGCATCGAGCCGCGGCTGGCCTACCTCGGCTGGCTCAACGCGACGAGCCAGCGGCTCAAGCGCCGCAAGGCCGACCACCGCACCCGCATCGAATTCCTGGAAACGCTGTGGTACGAGAGCAGCCGCGCCGGGCTGGAACCGTCGTTGGTGCTCGGGCTGGTCCAGGTCGAGAGCGGCTTTCGCAAGTACGCGATCAGCGTTGCCGGCGCGCGCGGCTACATGCAGATCATGCCCTTCTGGACGCGGCTGATCGGCGACGGCGACGCCACCAAGCTGTTCCACATGCAGACCAACCTGCGCTTCGGCTGCGTGATCCTGCGCCACTACCTCGACACCGAGCGCGGCGACCTGTTCCTCGCGCTCGGCCGCTACAACGGCAGCCGCGGCCGCGCCGAGTACCCGAACGCCGTGTTCGCCGCGCGGCGGCAGTGGGAGCACAGGCCGACCACGGCCTGAAACCTCAGAGGCCGCGCCAGGCCTTCGGCAGCGCCGCGTCGAGGCCGATCAGCGCCAGCACGCGCTCGATCGTGTCGTCGACCAGCTCGTCGATCGACGCCGGCCGGTGGTAGAAGGCCGGCAGCGGCGGGAACACGATGCCGCCCATCTCGGTGACGGCCGTCATGTTGCGCAGGTGGGCCAGGTTGAAGGGCGTCTCGCGCACCATCAGCACCAGGCGGCGGCGCTCCTTCAGCGTGACGTCGGCGGCGCGCGTCAGCAGGTTGTCGGACAGGCCATGCGCGATCGCCGCGAGCGACTTCATCGAGCAGGGCGCGACCACCATCGCCGCGGTCGAGAAGCTGCCGCTCGCGAGGCAGGCGCCGATGTCGCCGGGCGCGTGCGCATGGTCGGCCAGCGCCTCGAGCGCGCCGCGGTCGAGGCCGAGCTCGTGATGGACGTTGAGCACCCCGGCCGGCGTCGCGACCAGGTGGGTCTCGGCGCCGAGCGCGCGGGCCCGTGCCAGCAGCCGCGTGCCGTAGACCGCGCCGGTCGCGCCGGTGATGCCGACGACGAGGCGCGGCAGGCTCATGACGACGCCCCGCTCGCCGGGTACGGCGAGCACCCCTCCGCGAGGGGTGCGCCTTGCTTGGGGCGGCCCGGCGCGGCGGCGCTGCATGACCACACCCCGCTCGCCGGGTACGGCGAGCACCCCTCCGTGAGGGGCGCGCCTTGCTTGGGGCGGCCCGGCGCGGCGGCGCTCATGCGCTGCGTCTCAGCCTTGCAGCAGCGGCTGGAGCTCGCCCGACTGGTGCATCTCCATCATGATGTCCGAGCCGCCGACGAACTCGCCGTTCACGTAGAGCTGCGGGATGGTCGGCCAGTTCGCATACTCCTTGATGCCCTGGCGCACCGCCTCGTCCTCGAGCACGTTGACGGTGGTCAGCTCGGTCACGCCGTTGGCCTTGAGGATCTGGATCGCGCGCCCCGAGAAGCCGCACATCGGGAACTGGGCGGTGCCCTTCATGAACAGCACCACCTTGTGGCTCTTCACCAGCTGGTCGATGCGTTGCTGAACGTCGGTGGAGGTCTCGGTCATGGTGCGCGCTCGCGGCGGATCGGGGGACAGGCGAGGTTATACGGCAAAGCCGCCGCCGGCCGATCGCGGCGCGGCGATGCCCCCGGGGCGGGCGGGTTCTCGAGGAAACGCCGGGCCGCCCCAAGTTTTCTTGACCCCCGTGGGGGCGGGCTGGGCGCAGCCCGGCCCTGGGGGCGCTCAGAACGCGTAGGACACGCCGAGCTGCAGCATCGGGCTGAGCTGCAGGTCGCGCAGCAGGTCGGTCACGCTCTGCTGACCCAGGCGCACCACCGAGCGTGGACGCAGCGCGACCACGCCGAGGTCGGCGCTGAAGCCCCAGCCGCCGTCCTGCAGCGAGCGCAGCCCGGTGTAGCCGACGCCGAAGTAGGGCAGCGACTCCGGCAGGACGTCGCCGTCGATGCCGCGCGCGCCCTGCAGCAGGCTGAAACTGCGCCGCTGGCTGCTGTAGCCGGTGTGCAGCGCCGCGGCACCGCTCGGCGCCCAGCCCCAGGGCTGGGCGCGGGCGCCGACCAGCAGGCCGCCGGTCGCACGCACGCCGCCGCTGTAGCTGCCGGGCAGCGCGCTGCCCTGCTGCAGCAGGTAGTAGTCGCCCAGCAGGGTCAGCGCCGGACGGGCGCGCAGTGCGCCTTCGCCCCAGGCCGGCCCGGCGGGCTCGCCGACCGCAAGGCCGATGCGGCCCTGCCAGCGCGACCAGGCGCCGTCCGGCTGCAGCCCCGCGCCCTCGACGACCTGGGCCCGGGCCGGCATCGCCGCAATGCAGGCGGCGGCGAGCAGTCCGCCTGCCAGCAGGTGCTGCAGCGGCGACATCGTCAGGAGGCTTGCGGGCGTGGCCATGGCGGACTCCTCGGGGCAGAGGAGAGCGGCTTCGCATCCGACGCCGGGGCCGCCCCGGCGTCCGGGACGGCGGGCGGCGAAACGGCCGCTCGGGAACCCATCGTACGCGCCTCGCGGCGGCGTTGCAGGGGCCGGTCGCGCCACCGCAACGCCGCGGGCCCCTTCAGCCGTGGGGTGTGCGGTTCGTCACGCGGCGGCGCGTCGGGCGCCGCTGCAGCGCGGCCGCCCGGCCAGGTCGGGCCGGGTCCGGGCGTCGGCCAGCCCGGCGGCGGCGAGCAGGGCGCGCACCGCCTCGGCCTGGTCGTGGCCATGCTCGAGCAGCAGCCAGGCGCCCGGCACCAAGTGGGCCGGCGCGGCCGCGGCGATGCGTCGGATCGCGTCCAGCCCGTCAGGCCCGGAGCTCAGCGCCAGGACCGGCTCGTGTTGCAGCGCCGCAAGGTGCGGATCGCCCTCGGCGATGTAGGGCGGGTTGCCGACGACGAGGTCGTAGCGCTCGCCGGCCAGCGCGCCGAACCAGTCGCTCGCGAGCCAGCGCAGCGGCAGGCCGAGGCGCTCGCCGTTGCCGCGCGCCACCGCGAGCGCCGCCGGGCTGGCGTCGACGGCCGTGAGCCGCAGCGTCGGCCGCTGCCGGGCGAGCGCCAGCGCGACGGCGCCGCTGCCGGTGCCGAGGTCGAGCACCGCGGCGGTCGAGCCGGGTGGCAGCAGTTCCAGCGCCCAGTCGACCAAGGTCTCGGTGTCGGGCCGGGGCACCAGCACGTCGGGCGTGAGCCGCAGGGCCAGGCCGTGGAATTCCTTCTCGCCCAGCAGGTAGGCCACCGGCTCGCCGGCGGCGCGGCGGGCGGCGAGGGCGTGGAAGCGCTCGGCGTCGACGGCGGCGACGGCCCGGTCGTCGTGCGCGATCAGCCAGGCCCGCGTCTGCGCGAGGACGGCGCCCAGCAGCAATTGCGCGTCCAGTCGGTCCAGGCCCGCCCGGCGGGCGGCTTCGAGTAGCGCCCCGACGGTCGCGCTCATGCGTCGCCGATCTCCATCTCCGCCAGCAGTTCGGCCTCGCGCGCGGCCTGCAGCGCCTGAACCACGGGCGCCAGATCGCCGTCCATGATCGCGCCGAGCTGGTACAGCGTCAGGTTGATCCGGTGATCGGTCAGCCGGCCCTGCGGGAAGTTGTAGGTGCGGATGCGGTCGCTGCGGTCGCCGCTGCCGATCAGGCTCTTGCGGGTCGCGGCGGCCTTGGCCTCGCGCTCGATGCGTTCGCGGTCGCGCAGCCGCGCGGCCAGCACCGCCAGCGCCTTGGCCTTGTTGCGGTGCTGCGAGCGGTCGTCCTGGCATTCGGCCACCAGCCCGGTCGGCAGGTGGGTGACGCGCACCGCCGAGTCGGTCTTGTTGATGTGCTGGCCGCCGGCGCCGCTGGCGCGGAAGGTGTCGATGCGCAGCTCGGCCGGGTTCAGCGTGACCTCGGCGGCCGCGTCGGCCTCGGGCAACACCGCCACCGTGCAGGCGCTGGTGTGGATGCGGCCCTGGGCCTCGGTGGCCGGCACGCGCTGCACACGGTGGCCGCCGGACTCGTAGCGCAGCGCGCCGTAGACCGGCTCGCCGCCGGGCGAGCCGAGATGGAGCACGACCTCCTTGTAGCCGCCGAGGTCGCTCGCGCTCTCGCTGATCAGCTCGACCTTCCAGCCGCGCCGGTCGGCGTAGCGGGTGTACATGCGCAGCAGGTCGGCGGCGAACAGCGCCGACTCCTCGCCGCCGGTGCCGGCGCGGATCTCGAGGTAGGCGGCGCGGGCCTCGTCGGGGTCGCGCGGCAGCAGCAGGCGCTGCAGCTCGGCCTCGAGGCGCTCGAGGTCGGCGGTGGCGGCCGCGCTCTCCTCGGCGGCCAGCTCGGCCATCTCCGGGTCGCTGTACAGGTCCTGCGCGGCGGCGAGGTCGCGTTCGCGCCGCGCATGGGCGCGCTGGCGCTCGACGACACCCGCCACCTCGGTGTGCTCGCGGCTCAGCGTGCGGAAGGCGTTGCCGTCCTTCATCACCGCCGGATCGGCCAGCAGCGAGTCGAGCTCGGCCAGGCGGCGGGCGTAACGGTCGAGCTGCTGGCGCAGGGCGGGTTTCATCGGGCAGGCAGGGCGGTGCGGACGGGCGGGCGCGGCGCAGGCGCGCCGCGCGGTGGGCCGCGTCGCTAGTGAGGTTCGCCCGAAGGCTCGCCGCCCGGCGCTGAACCGCGCAGGAACAGCCGCGACACCACGCCCGCCAGCTGGGCCCGCTGCTCGGCCGGCGCGCTCTGTAGCTCTGCCATCGTGCCGTGCAGCATCTTCTGCGTCAGTCCTTTGGACAGGGCCTCGAGCACCGCGTCGACGCTCTCGCCGCGCGCCAGCAGCTTCTGGGCGCGGCCGATCTCGACCGCGCGCCAGTCGTCGGCCTGGGCGTTGAGGGCCTGGATCAGCGGTACCGAGGCGCGCTGGCCCAGCCAGCGCACGAAGCTCTGCACGCCGCTGTCGATGATGGCCTCGGCCTGCGCCACGGCGGCCTGGCGCTTCTCGCCGCCGGTCTGCACGATCGCCGACAGGTCGTCGACGGTGTAGAGGTAGATGTCGTCGAGCCGCGCAACCTCGGGCTCGATGTCGCGCGGCACCGCCAGGTCGACCATGAACATCGGCCGGTGCTTGCGCGCCTTCAGCGCCCGCTCGACCGCACCCAGGCCGATCAGCGGCAGCGTGCTCGCGGTGCACGACACCACCGCGTCGAACTCGTGCAGCCGGCCCGGCAGGTCGGCCAAGCGCATCGCCTCGGCGCCGAAGCGCCGGCCCAGCGCCTCGCCGCGCTCGAGCGTGCGGTTGGCCACCGCCATGCCGGCCGGCTGCTTGGCGGCGAAGTGGGTCGCGGCCAGCTCGATCATCTCGCCGGCGCCGACGAACAGCACGCGGATCGCGCGCAGGTCCTCGAACAGCTGGCCCGCCAGCCGCACCGACGCCGCGGCCATGCTGATCGAGTGCGCGCCGATCTCGGTCGAGCTGCGCACCTCCTTGGCCACCGAGAAGCTGCGCTGGAACAGCTGGTGCAGCGTGCGGCCCAGCGTCCCGGCGGTGTCGGCCTCGCGCACCGCCTGCTTCATCTGGCCGAGGATCTGCGCCTCGCCGAGCACCATCGAATCGAGCCCGCTGGCCACGCGGAAGGCGTGGCGGGCGGCCTCGCCGCCCTCGAGCACATAGGTGTGGTGGGTCAGCGTGTCGGTGCCGACGCCGCCGACACGCGCCAGCCATTCCATCGCCGGGCGCACCAGCTGCGGCTCGGCGGCGCAATAGAGCTCGGTGCGGTTGCAGGTCGACAGGATGGCCGCCTCGGGGCCGGCGTCGGCCTTGGCGGCCCCGGCGAAACCCTGGCGGAAGGTCTGCAGCGTCGGGCCCAACTGTTCCAGGTTGAACGCAAAACGACCGCGCAGGTCCAGGGGCGCGGTCGTGTGGTTCAGACCCAGCGTGAACACCGACATGTGCACATTATAAAATTGAGGCTCCTCCGGCACCCAGCCCCCCGCCGCAAGCGCCTCGATGGGCCGCCTACCGGGCCGGCACTCCCGCCCATGTCCGCGCTCGACGCCCTGCTCCACCTCGCCAACTTCGTGCTGCCTGCGCTGCTGCTGGGCGGCATCGCCGCGGCCTTGGCCAAACTGCTGTGGTTCCGGATGCTGAGGCCGGTGCCGTGGCTGCGGCTGGCCGGTTGGGCCAGCGGCGGCGCGCTGGTCGCGCTGGTCGGCGGGCTGGTCGTGACGGGCCGTGACGGCGCGATGGCGACCTACGGAGCGATGGTGCTGGCCTGCGCGGCGTCGCTGGGCTGGGCCGGTTGGGGGCGCAGATGACCTACTCGGTCAAGGAGATCTTCTACACGCTGCAGGGCGAGGGCGGCCAGGCCGGCCGGCCCGCGGTGTTCTGCCGCTTCGCCGGCTGCAACCTGTGGAGCGGCCGCGAGGAAGACCGCGCGAACGCCGTCTGCCGCTTTTGCGACACCGAGTTCGTCGGCACCGATGGCAGCGGCGGCGGCAAGTTCACGATCGCCGAGGCCCTGGCCTCGGCGGTGGCATCGCACTGGCCCGCCGGCGGCGGCGGCCGGCGCTTCGTCGTGCTGACCGGCGGCGAGCCGCTGCTGCAGGTCGATGCGGCGCTGCTCGACGCGCTGCACGCCCAGGGCTTCGAGGTCGCGGTCGAGACCAACGGCACGGTCGCCGCGCCGGCCGGCATCGACTGGCTGTGCGTCAGCCCCAAGGCCGGCGCGCCGCTGCTGCAGACGCGCGGCGATGAACTCAAGGTGGTGGTGCCGCAGGAGGGCATCGACCTCGGCGCGCTCGAAGCGCTCGATTTCCGCCAGCGCCGCGTCCAGCCGATGGACGGTCCGCAACTCGCCGCCAACACCGAGTGGGCCGTGCGCTGGTGCCTCGAGCACCCGCGCTGGCAGCTCAGCCTGCAGACCCACAAGCTGCTCGGCATTCGATAGGGCCGACGCCTCATGTACGAACTCAGCCAGTCCTTCTATTTCGAATCGGCGCACACGCTCAAGCGCCAGGTCGAGCGCAACGAGGCCGACGGCAGCCGCCGCGTGCACGGCCACACCTACACCGCCCGTGTCACGGTGCGCGGCGAGGCCGACGCCGCGAACGGCATGGTGGTCGACCTGGTGGTGCTGCGCGCCGCGATCGCCGCGGTGCGCGAGCGGCTCGACCATCATTTCCTCGACGAGGTGCCGGACCTCGGCACGCCGACGCTGGAGAACCTGTGCGTCTTCATCCACCGCCACATGGTGGCGGCGGTGCCGCAGGTGGCCGAGGTGAGCGTCGAGCGCAAGAGCAGCGGCGACCGCTGCGTCTACTGCCCGTGACCGACGATCTCGCCGCGCGCAGCCTGCGCGCCGTCTGGCACCCCTGCACGCAGATGAAGCGGCACGAGCGCGAGCCGCTGCTCGCGATCGCGCGCGCTGAAGGGCCGTGGCTGTTCGACACCGAGGGCCGGCGCCACCTCGACGCGATCAGCTCCTGGTGGGTCAACCTGTTCGGCCATGGCCATCCGCAGCTGAAGGCGGCGATCGCCGATCAGCTCGACACGCTGGACCACGTGATGCTCGCCGGGCTGACGCACGAGCCGGTGGTGCGGCTGTCCGAGCGGCTCGGCGCGCTCACCGGTCTCGGCCACGCCTTCTATGCCAGCGACGGCGCCTCGGCCACCGAGATCGCGCTGAAGATGAGCGCGCATGCCTGGCGCAACGCCGGCCACGCCGGGAAGTGCGAGTTCGTCGGCCTGGCCGGCGGCTACCACGGCGAGACGGTGGGCGCGCTGTCGGTCACCGACATCCCGCTGTTCCGCGAGGCCTACGGGCCGCTGCTGCGGCTGAGCGCGGCGCTGCCGACGCCCGACACGCGGTATGCGCAGCCGGGCGAGGACGCCGTGGCCTGCGCCCGCCGTGCGGCGGCCGCGCTGGCGACCTACCTCGAGGCCCACCACCAGCGCACCGCCGCGCTGATCGTCGAGCCGCTGGTGCAGTGCGCCGCCGGCTTCGGCATGCACGACCCCGAGTACCTGCGCCTGGCCCGTGCGCTGTGCGACCGCTATCAGGTGCACCTGATCTGCGACGAGATCGCGGTCGGCTTCGGCCGCAGCGGCACTATGTTCGCGCACCAGCAGGCCGAGAACGGTGAGGCTCACGCGCGCCCGGACTTCATCTGCCTGAGCAAGGGACTGACCGGCGGCACGCTGCCGCTGTCGGCGGTGCTGACGACCGACGCGGTCTATGCGGCGTTCTGGGACGACAGCGCCGCGCGCGGCTTCCTGCACTCGCACTCCTACACCGGCAACCCGCTGGCCTGTCGCGCGGCGCTGGCGGTGCTGGATCTGTTCGAGCGCGAGCCGGTGCTCGAGCGCAACCGCGTCACCGCGGCGCGGCTCACCGCGCTGTGCGAGCCGCTGGCGCGCCATCCGCGGGTGCGCGCCGTGCGCCAGCTCGGCATGCTGTGGGCCTTCGACATCGACGCCGTGCCGCCGGACTTTGCCGGCACCTACCACCTGGCCGCGCGCGAGCAGGGCCTGCTGCTGCGGCCGATCGGCGACACGCTGTACTTCATGCCGCCGTATGTGCTCGATGACGAGGCGTTGGAGCAGCTGGCAGACGGTGCGCTGCGGGCGCTGGAGGCTGCGCTCCGATGAGGCGCCCTGTGTCGACGCGTCTTCGGCGGGCCGAGCGCCGGGCCGCTCCCAAGCCGGCCCGCATCCCCCCGGGGGATCGGCCGACGTACCCGTCGGACGAGGGGCTGTCATGAGCGCCAAGGGCTGGTTCGTCACCGGGACCGACACCGGCGTCGGCAAGACCCGTGCGAGCTGCGCGCTGCTGCATGCGCTGCGGGCGAGGTACAGCCGCTGCGTCGGCATGAAGCCGGTGGCGGCCGGGGCCGAGCCGGATGCGGACGGTCGGCCGCAGAACGAGGACGTGCTGGCGCTGCGCGCCGCGAGCAGCTTCGCGGTGCCGGCGACGCTCGACAACCCGGTGCTGCTGCCCGACCCGATGAGCCCGCACATCGCGGCGCTGCGCGCCGGGCAGCCCATCGACATCGACCGCATCGCCCAGGCCTACCGCGCGCTGGCCCAGCAGGTCGATGCGGTGGTGGTCGAGGGGGCGGGCGGCTTCCTGGTGCCGCTGTCGCCGCGCCACACCGGCGCCGACCTCGCGGCCGCGCTGGGCCTGCCGGTGATCCTGGTCGTGGGCTTGCGGCTCGGCTGCCTGAACCATGCGCTGCTGACGCGCGATGCGATCGCCGCGCGCGGCCTGCCGCTGGCCGGCTGGATCGCGAGCCGGCTCGACCCGGCGATGCCGGAGCAGCAGGCCAATGTCGACTACCTGTGCGCGCAGCTGCCGGCGCCGCTGCTCGGCGACTTTCCCTGGGACCCGGCGGCCCGCGCGGCCGACCTCGCGCTGCGCCTGCCCGACTGAAATGAACCACCCCCGTGCGGCTTCGCCGCGCCCCAGGGCCGGGCTGCGCCCAGCCCCCCGCGGGGGTCAGGAAACTTGGGGCGGCCCGGCGCTTCCTTGAGAGATGCCCGGCCGCGAGGCCAGCTTCGCGGCTCGCGTTCGCCGGCAACGACGATCTCGGCCTACCGACCCAGCCGGCGCTGATCGAGGCCGCGCCGCGCCGCGCGGTACGGCGTCGGCGCGACGGTGCATCTCGCTGTGGTCGCGCACAGCCTGGCCGATGTCGAGCGGCTGGTCGCGGCGCTCGTGCGCACGGCCGCCGCGCGCGCGCGCTGCCCTCCATCTGAACTAGCCGGATCGCGGGGGTCGCGGCCACGCGCGGATGCGCGCCGCTTCCGACAATCGGTCCATCGGCCCCCACGACGGGCCGATGCCCCGGAGGGTTCAACCATGGACTCGGTCGACCGCCCGCAGAGCCGCGGCGAGGAATTCGCCAACGCCGCGAGCCATGCACTCGGGCTGCTGCTGGCGCTGGGCTCACTGCCGGTGCTGCTGGACCTCGTCGCGCGCCGCGGCCCTGAGTTGCACCGCTTCGGCGTCGGGGTGTTCGCGGCGACGATGATCCTGCTGTACTTCGCGTCGGCGCTCTACCATGCGCTGCCGCCAGGGCGGCTGAAGGGCTGGTGCCAGACCCTCGACCATGCGGCGATCTTCCTGTTCATCGCCGGCAGCTACACGCCCTTCATGCTCGGGCCGATGCCGCCGGCCAGCGGCCGGCCGCTGCTGGCCGCGGTCTGGGGACTGGCACTGGTCGGCATCCTGCTGAAGTTGCTGCGGCGGCCGCGCAGCCCCTGGCTGTCGACCGTGCTGTACCTGAGCCTGGCCTGGCTGGGGCTGGTGGTGCTGGGCCCGCTGCTGCGCAGCGTCTCGGCGGCCGGGCTGGCCTGGCTGCTGGCCGGGGCCGGTGCCTACATGGCGGGGCTGGTGTTCTTCCTGCTCGACGGTCGGCTGCGCTACGGGCACTTCGTCTGGCACCTGTTCGTGCTGGCCGGCAGCGGCTGCCATTTTTGCGCGGCGGTCTGGCACGCGCCGGTGGCGCGCGCGCTGGGCGGCTGAAGCCGCCGCGCTCAGGGGGCCCTCAGGCCGCGGCGCTCGCGCGCTCGGTGGTGCACACCGCGCCGCGCAGCGAGTGCGGATAGGCCTCGGTGATCGTCACGTCGATCATCTGCCCGATCAGCCGCGCCGGACCGGCGAAGTTGACGATGCGGTTGCACTCGGTGCGGCCCATCAGCTCGCTGGCGTCGCGCCGCGACGGCCCTTCGACCAGGATGCGCTGCAGCGTGCCGACGCGCTGCTCGCTGATGGCGCGGCCGTGGGCCTCGATCGCCGCCTGCAGCTGCTGCAGCCGCGCCAGCTTCTCGGCCTGCGGCGTGTCGTCGTGCAGCGCGGCCGCCGGCGTGCCGGGGCGCGGGCTGTAGACGAAGCTGAAGCTGTGGTCGAAGCCGATGTCGGCGATCAGCTGCATCGACTTCGCGTGGTCCTCGGCGGTCTCGCCGGGGAAGCCGACGATGAAGTCGGTCGACAGGCTGATGGCCGGCCGGATCGCGCGCAGCGCGCGCACCTTGGACTTGTATTCGAGTGCGGTGTAGCCGCGCTTCATCGCCATCAGGATGCGATCGCTGCCATGCTGCACCGGCAGGTGCAGGTGGTTCACGAGCTGCGGCACGCGGCCGTAGACCTCGATCAGCCGCGGCGAGAACTCCAGCGGGTGGCTGGTCGTGTAGCGGATGCGGGCGATGCCGGGGATCGCGGCCACGTACTCGATCAGCAGCGCGAAATCGGCGATCTCGCCCGAGTCACCCATCGTGCCGCGGTAGCCGTTGACGTTCTGGCCCAGCAGCGTCACTTCCTTCACGCCCTGGTCGGCCAGGCCCGCGACCTCGGTCAGCACGTCGTCGAAGGGCCGCGAGACCTCCTCGCCGCGCGTGTAGGGCACGACGCAGTAGGAACAGTACTTCGAGCAGCCCTCCATGATCGACACGAAGGCGGTCGGCCCCTCGACGCGCGCCGGCGGCAGGTGATCGAACTTCTCGATCTCGGGGAAGCTGATGTCGACCTGCGGTCGCTTCAGTTCGTCGCGCCGCGCCAGCAGCTGCGGCAGGCGGTGCAGGGTCTGCGGGCCGAACACCACGTCCACGTAGGGCGCGCGCTCGACGATCGCCGCGCCTTCCTGGCTGGCGACGCAGCCGCCGACGCCGATCTTCACGCCCTTGGCCTTCAGGTGCTTGTAGCGGCCGAGGTCGGAGAACACCTTCTCCTGCGCCTTCTCGCGCACCGAGCAGGTGTTGAACAGGATCAGGTCGGCCTGCTCGGGGTCGCTGGTCGGTTCGTAGCCCTCGGCCGCGCGCAGCACGTCGACCATCTTGTCCGAGTCGTACTCGTTCATCTGGCAGCCGAAGGTCTTGACGTAGACCTTCTTGCCGGGGGGCGCGGCGCTCACGGCTTGGTCCAGGTCTGGGCGATCGGGTCGAAGGACCACGTGGCGGCCTCGGCGGTCGTCTTGGGCCAGGGGCTGCGCGCGGCCTCGTCCTCGCGCAGCAGCCACACGTCCTTCACCAGGCCGTAGGTGTCGATCGTGTAGTTGACCTTGACCTTCTGCCCGACGATCGCGCCCGACATCACCAGCAGGTTGTTGCCCCCCTTGATGCGCACGCCGGGCGCGAGCCGCGCCGGCTGGCCGTTGAGCACCGCCGCGGGCGGGTTGACGACGGTCAGCTCGCCGCGCAGCGCGGTGGCCGGGAAGTTGCGCTGCACCTGCTGGGCGGCAGCGGCCAGCGGGGCGCTCAGGGCGAGGGCGAGCAGGGCACAGCGAAGCATGGTGTGTATCCAGGGGCTGTTGCGATGAAGGTCGCGAATTTTAGGCGGTGGCGGTTTCAGGCGCCGGTGCGCAGCCGCGCGATCAGCGCCGCGTCGACGCCCCAGTCGTGCAGGATGGCCTCGCCATGCGCGCCGGGCCGGGCGGGCGCGCCGGGCGTCGCGGCCGGCGTGCGGCTGAAGCGCGGCGCCGGCGCGGGCTGCACGAGGCCGTCGACCTCGACGAAGGAGCCGCGCGCCGCATGCTGCGGATGCCGCGGCGCCTCGGCGAAGCTCAGCACCGGCGCGACGCAGGCGTCGCTGCCCTCGAAGACCGCGGTCCAGTCGGCGCGCGTGCGGGTCGCGAACACGCTGGTGAGGCGTGCGCGCAGCCGCGGCCAGTCGGGTCGCTCGACCGGCGCCGTGAAATCGCCGGCCAGGCCAAGCCGCTGCAGCAACTCGGCCTGGAACTGCGGCTCGATGGCCCCCACCGCGACATGCCGGCCGTCGGCACAGGCATAGCAGTCGTAGTAGGGCGCGCCGCCGTCGAGCAGGTTCTCGCCCCGCTGGTCGCTCCATTGCCCCGCGGCGCGCAGGCCGTGGAACATCGTCGACAGCAGCGACGCGCCGTCGATCATCGCGGCATCGACCACCTGGCCCAGCCCGCTGCCGCGCGCCTCGTGCAGCGCGGCCAGCAGGCCGAAGGCGAGCAGCATCGCGCCGCCGCCATAGTCGGCCACGTAGTTCAGCGGCGGCACCGGCGGCGCGCCGGCGCGGCCGATCGCGTGCAACGCGCCGCTGAGCGCCAGGTAGTCGATGTCGTGCCCGGCGGTCTGCGCCAGCGGTCCGGTCTGGCCCCAGCCGGTCATGCGGCCGTAGACCAGCTTCGGCTGGCGCGCCAGGCAGTCGTCGGGGCCGAGCCCCAGACGCTCCATCACGCCGGGCCGGTAGCCCTCGATCAGCGCATCGGCCCGTGCCACCAGCTGCAGCGCGGCCTCGCGAGCGTCGCCGCTGCGCAGGTCGAGCACCAGCGAGCGCCGCCCGCGCGCCGGCAGGTCATGTCGAGGCTCGACGCCGAGCGCACCGCCGGCGCCCGGCCGGTCGATGCGGATCACCTCGGCGCCGAGGTCGGCGAACAGCATGGCGCAGAAGGGTGCCGGCCCGAGGCCGACGAACTCGACCAGCCGCAGACCGCTCAGCGGCCCGGGCATGACAGGGGGTGCAGTGAAGTCATCGCCGCGATGCTCGCACGGCGCGACCAGCGAGGTTCAGCGGGCGGGCGGGATCACGCGGTAGCCGGCCACCTCGAGCAGGTGGCGGGCGCGTTCGATGTCGGCCGCCGTCGGCGCCGCGACGCTGCGGCGCGCGAGCTGTTCGCGGAAGTACTCGCGCAGACGCTGCATCTCCTGCAGCACCGGCTCGGGCAGGCCGCGGCGGCTGCCGCGGCGGTCCTCGAACAGCTCGTCGATCGCGCGGATCGACTCGTCCGGATCGCTGGCGACCTCGGCGATGCGGTTGACGATGCGCGGAAAGGCCACGCTGGCACGGCGCGGCTGCACGCCGGGCGGCAGCTTGATCAGCCAGTCCATCGTCGGGCCGGTCAGCGCGCGGTCGGCGGGCGTCGGCTCGCGGCGGCGCCGCAGCCAGTAGCCGGGTTCCAGCTGCTGGCGCTCGGCCACGCCGGGCGGCAGTTCGTCGAGCGCCTGGCGCGCTTCGCCGAAGTCGGTGAACTGGAAATCCAGGCCCTTGTCGAGATCCGGGTCATGGCTCATGGCGGCCCCTTGCTGCATCCGGCCGCCGCCGAACTGGCCGCGGCACAAGTCTCCCCTGCCGAATTGTGATCGCCGCCGGCCCGGGGAGGTTGTGACGGACCGCACGGGTCGGCGGGCAGGGGCGGTGTCGCCCCCTCTATCAGGGGGTAGGGTCCACGCACCGGCGCGCGTGACGGAATGCCCACGCGCTTGTTGCACCCATCCATCCATGGGATGCACAGGCTGCGCGGCGCCGTTAGCTTAGGGGCGAGACCGGTCGCCACCGGTCGCCGGAGGAGTGCGCAATGCAGACGATGACATCAACCGGGCGCACGGTGCCAGGCCGCGCGCGTGGCTCGGTGGTCCGCCGTTTGAGGCGCGAGGCACGGCTGCTGTTGACCGCCGCCGGGGCCGCGCTGGCGTTCGACGCCGGTGTGTTCCTGCTGCTCGCGCTGCTGGCCGCGAGCGTGCCGCTCTACTGGCGCTGGCCGCTGCCGGGCGAGGCCTGGCTGGCGCTGGCGGCGGCGGTGTCCTTCGCGTTGTTCTGGGCCGGGTTGAGCCAGCCCGACTGGCGGCGCTACCGCAAGCTGCACCGGCGCTGGATCGACCAGCCCGATCTGCCGCCGGTGCCCTGGCGCGTGTCGACGCTCACGCAGCGCACGCCCCTGCCACCGCCGCCGGTGCGCTCGGCCTACCGGCCGGCGCGCGGCGCGGCGTCGACGCACTCGCGCTGGGTCTGGCGCGCGAGCCGCTGAGGCCCGCGGACCGTCAGAACCCCAGGCTCGCCAGCAGGTCGTCGACCTCGCCCTGGTTGGCCACCACGTCGGTGCGGCCGGTCGCATCGAGCACCGGGCCGTTGAGGATGGTCTCGACCTTCTGCACGGTCTCCGGCGGCGCGGCCTGGACCAGCAGCTTGACGAGGCTGTCCTCGAGGTCGCTGGCCAGCGACACCACCTTCGCGACCACCTGGCCGGTCAGGTCGTGGAAGTCCTGCGCCATCATGATGTCGGTCAGGTGCCGGTCGATGCGCTCGGTCGTCGCCTCGACGTCGCCGACGAAGTTGATGATCGCGCCCGAGGCGACCGCCTTCACCGGGTCCTTGACGATGGCCTGGGCGATGCGCCGGACCTCGGCGCTGATGTGCGCGTGCTCGGTCTTGGCCTGGTCGACCGAGTTCAGCACCTTGTTGGCCGCGGCGCCGGTCTTCTCGGCGATGTAGTTCAGGCGGCTGCGCGCGTCCGGCAGCCCCTCGGCGGCGTTCTGCAGCTTGGGCATCACGCCGAGCTGGGCCAAGGTGTCGTGCAGCTGGCGCGTGATGTGGCCGAGCTGCTGGAACACCTCGGGCGAGGCGCCGCCGCTGCTCGGGGTCGGATCGGCCAGCACCGCCGTGTCGTCCATCTTCATCGCGATGTCCTTTCGGGCGGGGTTCACGCGGGCGCGGCGATCTTCTGCATGATCTTGACGACCTTCTCTTCCAAGGTGGCCTTGGTGAAGGGCTTGACGATGTAGCCGGCCGCGCCGGTCTGCGCCGCGAGGACGATGTCCTCCTTGCGAGCCTCCGCCGTGACCATCAGCACCGGCAGGTGCTTGAGGGCGTCGTCGGCCTTGATCGCCTTGAGCAGATCGAAGCCGTTCATGTTGGGCATGTTGATGTCGCTGACGACGAAGTCGAACTTCGTGTTCTTCAGCATCTGCAGCGCCACCGCGCCGTCCTCGGCTTCCTCGGCGTTGTTGTAGCCGATCTCCTTGAGCAGGCCGCGCACGATGCGCCGCATGGTGGAGAAGTCGTCGACGATCAGGAACTTCAGGTCGGGCTGGCTCATGGTCTCTATCCTCGGGAAACGGGCGTGGCGCGGACGGGCGGGGGTGAGCGCCGCTTGACAGGTTTATCGGGCGTCGAACGCGGGACTTGAGGGCAGCGGCGGCACGATGCCGGCGCCGACGGTCTCCTCCTGGGCGGTGGCGCCGGCCGCCTCGGCGGCCTGATGGAAGCGCTCTTCGGCGTCGCGGTTCATCACGATGAGGCTGATGCGGCGGTTGACCGGGTTCAGCGGCTGCTCGCGGTCGAAGGGCATGCTCGCGGCCAGGCCCTGCACGCGCAGCACCTGGGCATCGTCCAGCCCGCCGGCCACCAGCTCGCGGCGCGAGGCGTTGGCGCGGTCGGCCGACAGCTCCCAGTTGCTGTAGCCGGCCGGGCCGGCGCCGAAGGCCGCCGCATCGGTGTGGCCCTCGAGCGTCAGCTTGTTCGGTACCTCGGCCAGCACGCCGCCGATCACCTGCAGCAGATCGCGCATATAGGGCTGCACGATCGACGAGCCGCTGGCGAACATCGGCCGGCTCTGGTCGTCGACGATCTGGATGCGCAGGCCGTCGGACGTCATGTCGACGCGGATCTGGGACTTGAACTCGGCCAGCCTCGGGCTCAGCGCCAGCATCTCCTCGACGCGCTCGCGCAACTGCTTGAGCCGCTGCGCCTCGGCGGCCTTCTGCTGCGCCTTCAGTGCCTGCAGCTGGTAGTTCTTGCGCTCGGCCTCGACGTCGCCCTTCTTCACCTGGCCCTCGGTGCGCGTCAGGTCCTTGCCGCCGCCCTTGATGACATGCGAGCTGTCGCCCGAGCCCGCACCGCCCAGCATCGAGATCTTGACCGGGTTGTTGAAGTAGTCCTGGATGCCCTTGCGGTCGCCCTCGGTGGTCGAGCCGAGCAGCCACATCAGCAGGAAGAAGGCCATCATGGCCGTGACGAAGTCGGCATACGCGATCTTCCAGGCGCCCCCATGGTGGCCGTGCCCGCCCTTCTTGATCTTCTTGACGATGATCGGCTGCAGCTTCTTTGCATCGCCTGCCATCACATCGCTCCTTCAATGGCACCCGAGTGCCGCACGCCTTCCAGCGGCCGCCACGGATCCGGCTTCGCCGGTCCGTCAGCGGCGCCCCCCTGGGGGGGAGCGCCGAAGGCGCAACGGGGGGGGGTCACTTCTTGCCCTTCACGTGGCCTTCGAGCTCGGCGAAGCTCGGTCGCTCGGTCGAGTACAGCGTCTTGCGCCCGAACTCCACCGCGATCGCCGGCGCATAGCCCTGCATGCTCGCGAGCAGCGTGGTCTTGATGCACTGCAGCTCCTTCGAGCCTTCGTCGTTCTTCTGCTCGAGCAGGCCGCCGAGCGGCTCGACGACCGCATAGGCCAGCAGGATGCCGAGGAAGGTGCCCACCAGTGCCGAGCCGATCATGCCGCCCAGCACCGCCGGCGGCTGGCCGACCGAGCCCATGGTGTTGACCACGCCCAGCACCGCGGCCACGATGCCGAAGGCCGGCAGCGCCCCGGCCAGGCGCGCGATCGCGGCGGCCGGCGCATGCGCCTCGTGGTGGTGGGTCTCGATCTCGCTGTCCATCAGCGATTCGATCTCGTGCGGATTCAGGTTGCCCGAGACCATCATGCGCAGGTAGTCGGTGATGAACTCGACCACATGGTGGTCGCTGCCGACGGTCGCGTACTTCTTGAACAGCGGCGAATCGTGCGGCGCCTCGACGTCCTTCTCGATCGCCATCAGGCCCTCCTTGCGGGCCTTCTGCAGGATGTCGTAGAGCAGCGCCATCAGCTCCATGTAGCGCGCCTTGGTGTACTTGCTGCCCTTGAGCAGCGTCGGGATGGCCTTCAGCACCGCCTTCAGCACCTTGGGCTGGTTGGCCACCGCGAAGGCGCCCATCGCGCCGCCGCCGATCGCCATCATCTCGGTCGGGATCGCATGCAGGATCACCTGCATGTTGCCGCCGTGAATGATGTAGGCGCCAAAGATGCAACCCAGCGCAACGATGTAGCCGACGATGACGAACATGGTGTGGGGTCCGGTTCTGCGGGTCTCGTGGCGCGGGCGGGAAGCCCGCGCTCACGGGGTCATGGCCTTGCTTATCGGCCGCCGGGTGATCCACTTGAGGATGCCGCGCCGCGGCGTGCCGCCGTCCCAAGAAAAGCGGCGGATCCGGGGGGATCCGCCGTCAAGACGCGCGGGGGCGTCGGAGGAGACACACGGAGAAAAGGGGCGCGCTGCCTCGGCTTATCGGCCGTCGGTCGGCCGGCTGAAACTGCGCCGGCGCAGCGCGTCGGCATCGGGGGCCGGCACCGCGCGCACGAAGGGATGGCGGTAGAGCCAGACCGGCCGGCCGTCGGCGGCGCGGGCCACGGCCTGCGGTACCAGTTCGGCGGCGGCGAACTCGAGGCTGGCGAGCCAGTCGCCGGTCGCCAGCTCGGCGCCCGCCTTGGCCACCGCGCGCGGCAGGCTCTCCGGGCGCTGGAACAGATAGACCAGCGAGAACGAGGACCAGGACTGCTGCCACAGGTCGCCGCGCTGCACGCGCGCCCAGGGGCAGCGCAGCCGCGCGGCCCAGGCCAGCGGGCGGCTCCATTCGATGCCCTCGACGCGCGCGCCGGGGTAGGCGCGCCGCAGCGCCGCCATGCCATGGCCGACACCGCAACCGGCGTCGAGCACCGCCGCGCCGGGCGGCAGCGGCGCCAGCGATGCCAGGCCGTCGAGCGCGCCGGACGGGGTCGGGAAGAAGGGCGCGTCCTGCCAGGCGCGCAGCGGATAGGCCAGCGACAGCAGCGCCAGCGGCAGCAGCCAAGCCCAGGCCGGCAGGCTGGCGGCGGCGCCGCTGGCCAGCAGCGACAGCGGGAAGCCGCCGGCCACCAGCAGGCGGCGCATCTGGGTCGTGCTCGGCAGCGCGAGCAGCGCGCCGGTGGACGTCGCGAGCGCGACGGCGAGCCACAGTGGCGCCGCGGACTGCCGCAGCGCGAGGAACAGCACCCACGCCAGGCTCCAGGCCGCCAGCGCCGGCAGCGGCCAGCGGCGGTGCAGCCAGGTCAGCAGCTCGGCGGCGCGCGGGATGCGCGGCGCCGGGGCGGCGGCGAAGGCCGCGGCGACGAGGGCGAGGCGGTTCACGGCGGCGCGCTCCGGATCGCCCTGGGGTTCAGTGCAGGTGCAGGCCGCCGGTGGCCTTGCCCTTGCCGGCGCGCGCCGGCGGGTTGCACAGGCCGCAGACGAAGTGCTTGCCGATCTCGTGCGGGTGGGTCACGAAGTGGCCGCCGCACTTGGAGCATTCGGTCATCGTCAGCATGCCGTTGTCGATGAACTTCACCAGCCGCCAGGCGCGGGTGACCGACAGCAGCGCCTCGAGGCCCTGCGACTCGGTCTGCTCCAGGTACAGGCGGTAGGCCTTGATCACGGTGTCGATCTCGTCGAGCGCCGCGACCTTGTTCAGGTACTCGTGGATGTTGAGGAACAGGCTGGCGTGGATGTTCGGCTGCCAGGTCATGAACCAGTCGGTGGAGAAGGGCAGCTGGCCCTTGCTCGGCGACTTGCCCGCCACTTCCTTGTACAGGCGCAGCAGGCGCTCGTAGGACAGATCGGTCTCCGACTCCAGCACCTGCAGGCGGGCGCCCAGCTGGATCAGCGTCACGGCGCGTTCGATCTGCTTGGCTTCGGTGAGGATGCTTTTCTGGCGGGCCATGGTCTGTCTCTCTTAGGTTTGGGCGGGGTGGTTAGCGGGTGCCGGTCCGAGCGCCGGGCCGCTCCCAAGCCGGGCCGGCCCCTCTCGGGGGGTGGCGCGGTACCCCGCGCCGGGGGCTGTCAGTTATGCGGCTTCCTGGTGGCGGCCGGCCATCAGGATGTTGGCGTGCAGGCGGCTGACGCTGTCGTTCGACGCGCCCTTGCCGTGGTTGGTCAGCAGGCCCCAGACCAGCTCGTCGTCGACGCGCATCCTGCACAGCAGGGTGTTGCCGGAGGCGATCTTCATCATCTGGGCCGGGCTCAGCAGGCCGATGACGTCGGCGGTGTCCTCCGAGACGCCCAGGCGGAACAGCGCCTGGTCGCGGTCGGCCCGGATCAGGCTCTGCGCCAGCATCAGGTACGACAGGTTGGCTTCACGGATTTCCATCAGGATCTGGTCGGCGTTCATGGGTCTGTTCCTTGGCGGGTCTGATCTGGCGGTTGTTTCGGGTGTTGCTTTTGCGTTCACCGTGAAAGCAACTGTAGGCAAGCGAAACAGAAGCTTGAATAGGCCGAGCGCTGTACCGCCTGTCCGGTGAGACCGACACGCTTGTCAGGCAAATTCCTACAAGCGTTGCCGTCCTCGCCGGGTCGCGCCGGCCCCGCCAGCCCGGAGAAACGGCCCGAAACCCCTGCTGATGCGGCGAACGCGCGGCGCGGGCTTGCGAACAATCGTCGCGATGCCTGTCGGTCCGTCCCACCCATGCACACCGTGAATCCTGCGCAATCCGCCGGCGATGCCGTGCTCGACCGTGCCCGCTCGGGTGCGATGGCGCTCGTCGAGCTGCTGGACAGCGCCAACCGCCTGCAGCAGCACGGCGATGCCGAGAGCTCGGCCCGTCTCTACGAGGCCTGGCTGGCCCACACGAGCTCGCCCCACCACCATGTGGCCTGCTACAACTGGGGCACGGTGCTGGGCGCGCTGCGCCGCCACGCCGACGCCGAACTGGCCTACCGCCGCGCGCTGGCGGTCGCACCCGACTTCCTGCAGGCGCGCCTGAACCTCGGCCACCAGCTCGAACACCAGGGCCGCATCGACGCGGCGCTGACCGAATGGCAGCAGGTGGTCGCGCGCACCGAAGGCGCCACCACCGGCGAGACCCTCGACCTGCGCCTGCACGCGATCAACAGCCTGGCGCGCGTGCTCGAGCAGCAGCGCCGCTTCCCCGAGGCCGAGGCCTGGATGCGGCGCAGCCTCGAGGCCAAGGCCGCGCAGTTCGACGTGATCCAGCACTACGTGCACATCCGCCAGAAGCAGTGCGAATGGCCGGTCTACGCGCCGGTCGGCGAGGTCACGCCCAACCAGCTGCTGGTCGGCACCTCGCCGCTGGCGATGCTGTCGGCCAGCGACGACCCGGCGCTGCAGCTGATGGCCGCGCAGCGCTTCGTGCACGACCGCGTGCCCAAGCCGCCCGCGCAGCCGCTGCATGTGGGCCGGCCGCCACGCACCGGCCGCACCAAGATCGGCTATCTCTCGGGCGACCTGCACATGCATGCGGTCGGCCTGCTGACCGCCGAGCTCTACGAACTGCACGACCGCGAGCGCTTCGAGGTCCACGCGTTCTGCTGGAGCCGCGACGACGGCACGCCGCTGCGCGCGCGGCTGCTCGCGGCCTTCGACCAGGTGCACCGCATCGGCCAGCTCGACGACGCGGCGGCCGCGGCGCTGATCGCGGAGCAGGGCATCGACGTGCTCGTGGACCTGCAGGGCCTGACCAGCGGCGCGCGGCCCGCGATCCTCGGTTACCGCGCCGCGCCGGTGCAGGTCAGCTACCTGGGCTTTCCCGGCACCTGCGGCCTGCCCGGCGTCGACCATGTGATCGCCGACCGCTTCGTGATGCCGCCCGAGCTGCTGCCCTATTGCACCGAGCGGGCCATCGTGCTGCCGCACTGCTACCAGGTCAGCGACCGCCGGCGCGACATCGACGCCACGCCGACGCGCGCCGCCTGCGGCCTGCCCGAGGACGCCTTCGTCTACTGCTCGTTCAACAACAACTTCAAGTTCAGCGAGGACATCTTCCGCCGCTGGATGCGCGTGCTGCACGCCACGCCGGGCAGCGTGCTGTGGCTGCTGGCCGACAACGACACCGCCCGCGAGAACATGCTGACCGCCGCCGACGCGGCCGGCGTCGCCCGCGAACGGCTGATCTTCGCGCCGCGCGTCGCGCCGGCCGACTACCTGGCGCGGCTGCAGCTCGCCGACCTGTTCCTCGACACCTTCCCCTACAACGCCGGCACCACCGCCAGCGACTGCCTGTGGATGGGCACGCCGATCCTGACGCTCGCGGGCCGCAGCTACATCTCGCGCATGGCCGGCAGCCTGCTGAACGCGGTGGGCCTGCCCGACCTGGTGACGCACACGCCCGAGCATTACGAGCGCCTGGCGATCGAGATCGGCCGCTACCCGGCGCGCGCAGCGTCCTACAAGCGCTACCTCGCCGAGCATGGCCGAAGCTCGGCGCTGTTCGACGTGCCGGCCATCGTGCGGGCGATGGAGGCCGAGTTCGAGCGCCTGGCGCTGGGGGCGCGCGGTTCATGACCGACACGCTGCTCCAGTCGCTGGTCTGGCTGACGCGCCACCATGGCCGCGAGCGCTCGGCCGAGTCGCTGCTGGCCGGCCAGCCGGTCACCGAGGCGCTGACGCCGACCGCCGCACTGCGCGTGCTGCACGACGCCGGCTGGCGCGCCGGCGTGATCGAGCGGCCGCTGGCGCAGATCCATCCGCTGCAGCTGCCCGCCATCCTGCTGCTGGCCGACGGCAGTGCCTGCGTGCTGACGCGGCGCGAGGCCGGGCACTGCGAGATCGTGCTCCCCGGCCAGCCGCCCGGGGCCGTTGCCGAGCCGGAACTCGCCGCCTGCTACGGCGGCTATGTGCTGGTCGCCACGCCGCAGCCGGCCGCCGCCACCGCCGACACGGGGCCCGCCGGCCACTGGCTGTGGGGCACGCTCAGGCGCTTCGCGCCCTACTACCGCTCGGCGCTGCTCGCCGCGTTGCTGACCAATGTGCTGACGCTGGTGCTGGGCCTCGTCACCGCGATCACCTTCGACAAGGTCATCCCCCACCAGGCCTTCACCACCATGTGGGCGCTGGCCAGCGGCGCCTTCGTCGCGCTGGTGTTCGACCTCGTCGCGCGCCAGCTGCGCAGCCATTTGATCGACCGCGCCGGCAAGAAGGCCGACCTGCTGATCGGTGCCCGCCTGTTCCGCCAGACGCTCGATGTGCGCATGGAGCACCGCCCCGCGTCGGCCGGCAGCTATGCCCACCAGCTCGCGCAGGTCGAGACGGTGCGCGACTTCACCACCTCGGCCACGCTGTCGGCGCTGACCGACCTGCCCTTCGTGCTGCTCTTCGTCGCGATGATCTTCGTCATCGCCGGCCCGCTGGGCTGGGTGATGGTGGTCGCGATCCCCGTGATCCTGGGCATCGCCGCGGCGATCCAGGGCGCGCTGCGCCGCACGATGCGCGCCCAGCTCGACCACCAGGCCGAGCAGCAGGGCGTGCTGGTCGAGGCGATCGAGGGCCTGGAGGACCTGAAGACCTCGGGCGCCCAGGGCCGCTTCGTGCGCCGCTACGAGGAGGCCACCGCCGCCGCCGCCGACACCGCGCTGCGTTCGCGCCAGCTCACCGGCTGGACCAACCACCTGGCCGGCGCCGCGCAGCAGCTCGTCACGCTGGTGATGCTGGTCTGGGGCGTCTACCTGATCGACGACCAGCTCATCACCGGCGGCGCGCTGATCGGCGCGGTGATGTTCGCCGGCCGCGCGATCGGCCCGCTGTCCAGCGTGGTGAGCCTGGCCACGCGCTGGCAGGGCGCGCGCGCCGCGATGGCGACGCTGAACCGCTTGATGAGCCTGCCGGTCGAGCGCGAGCCCGGCCGGCGCTTCGACGCCAGCCCCGCGATCAGCGGCCGGCTGGCGCTCGCGAACGCCAGCTTCGCCTACCCCGCCACCGGCGACGCGCCGGCGCCGGCGGTGCTCAAGGGCCTGAGCCTGAAGGTCGAGCCGGGCGAGCGCGTCGCGATCCTGGGCCGCATCGGCAGCGGCAAGTCCACCGTGCTGCGGCTGCTGGCGGGCCTGTACGAACCCACCGAGGGCTGCGTCGAGGTCGACGGCATCGATCTGCGCCAGATCGACCCGGCCGACTACCGCGCCCGCGTCGGCTTCGTGTCGCAGGAGCCGCGGCTGTTCAAGGGCACGCTGCGCGAGAACGTCACGATGGGCCGCGCCGCGGTCGATGCCGAACGCCTGGCCGAGGTCGCCCGCGTCACCGGCCTGGACCGGCTGGTCGCCGGCCATCCTCAGGGCTGGGAGCTGCCGGTCGGCGAGATGGGCGGGCTGCTCTCGGGCGGCCAGCGCCAGCTCGTCGCGCTGGCGCGCTGCCTGGCGCTGCAGCCGCAGATCCTGCTGATGGACGAGCCGACCAGCTCGATGGACGTGCAGTCCGAGCTCGGTTTCCTCAAGCAACTCAAGGACGCCGCCGCCGGCCGCACGCTGGTGGCGGTGACGCACCGGCCCGCGGTGCTGGAGCTGGTCGATCGCGTGGTCGTCGTCGACGGCGGCCAGGTGCTGATCGACGGGCCGAAGGCCGTGGTGCTGGCCAAGCTGCAGGGCCTGCGTGCCGCCGACGCGGCGCCGCGCGTGCACCTGCATCCGGCGGCCGCCCAGCGCGCCGCGACGGTGTGAGGCGCTGACGATGGAACTCGCCCGCAACGACGCCCGCTTCCTGTCCGAGCTGCGCGCCGCGCAGCAGGTCGAGGCCACGCCGGGCGTCAGCGCCGCGCTGTGGCTGATGCTCGCGCTGGTGGTCGCCGCGATCGCCTGGGCCGCGCTGGCCCGGGTCGACCAGGTCACCACCGCCGACGCCCGCGTGGTGCCCGACGGCCGCGAGCAGGTGATCGCCAGCCTCGAAGGCGGGCTGCTCGCCGAGTTGCTGGTGCGCGAGGGCATGACGGTGAAGGCCGGCCAGCCGCTGGCGCGGCTGGACCCGACGCGCTTCGAGACCCAGGTCAACGAGGGCGAGGCCAAGCGCCTCGCGCTGCACGCCACCGCGGCCCGGCTGGAGGCCGAGTCGCGCGGCGCCGCGCTGCAGTTCCCGAAGGATGTGGCCGCCCAGCCCCGACTGGTGGCCGCCGAGACCGAGGCCTACCAGGCCCGCCGCCGCGCCCTCGACGAGGGCCTGGCCGCCAACCGCCGCAGCGTCGAGCTGCTGGGCCGCGAGCTGGCCGTCGCGCAGCGCATGGCCGCGCAGGGGCTGATGAGCGAGGTCGAGGTGATGCGGCTGCAGCGCCAGATCAACGAGCAGACGCTGCAGGGCCAGGAGCGCACCAACCGCTTCCGCCAGGACGCCAGCACCGAGAGGCTGCGCGTGCGCGCCGAGCTGGCCCAGCTCGACGAACAGATGGCCGGCCGCAGCGACGTGCTGCGCCGCACGGTGCTGAGCTCGCCGGTCGACGGCGTGGTCAAGAACATCCGCGTCAACACCGTCGGCGGCGTGCTGCAGCCCGGCGCGCCGCTGCTGGAGATCGTGCCGGCCAGCGAGCGGCTGCTGGTCGAGGCGCGCGTCAAGCCCGGCGAGATCGGCTTCCTGCGCGTCGGCCAGGCGGCCGAGCTCAAGCTCGCCGCCTACGAGGCCGCGACCTATGGCGGGCTGCCGGGCACCATCGAGCACATCAGCCCCGACGCGATCGGCGACCCCGACAAGGCCCCCAACGGCGCCGACCCGACCTATTACCGCGTGCTGGTGCGCACCGCGTCCGCCGCGCTGCACGCCCAGGGCAAGGACCTGCCGGTCATCCCCGGCATGACCGGCAGCGTGGACCTGCACACCGGCGAGCGCACCGTGCTCGAGTTCCTGCTCAGGCCGGTGCTGAAGTCGCGCGAGGCCTTCCGGGAGCGCTGAGCGAGAGGAAGCGCCGGGTTTTCCGGCGGTATTCCGGCCTTAGCGGCGCGGCGCTTCGCGATGTACTGGGCGCCTAGCCGCCGCCTGCGGCGACGCCCGCGCATGCGCCTCGCCTTCCGCCCCTACACCATCCTGTTGCTGCTGACCGCCGCCAGCCTCGCGCTGCCGGCGGCCGCCGCCTGCGTGGACGAGCCGGCGCCGGCCGAGCCCATGCTCGACGCGAACGCCGCGCGCAGCGCTCTCAAGACCCTCGTCGCCGACGCCTGGCAACGCAGCCAGGCGGTCGGTGCCGCACGGCTGCTGGCCGAGGCCGCCGCCAGCGAGGTCGACGAAGCCCGCGCCGCCGCGCGGCCCAAGGCCACGCTGTCGGCCAGCGCGGCCCAGGCCGGGCAGGGCGGCGACGATGTGCTCGAGCGCGTCGGCGCCCAGACGCGGGCCAGCGTCGACATCGGCGCGCCGCTGTGGGACGCCGGCCGCATCGAACGCCTGACCGACTGGCGCCGCGCGCTGGCCGATGCGGCGCGCTACGGCCAGCTGGGCCTGCAGGAGCAGGTGGCGCTGCAGACCGTCTCGCTGGCGCTGGAGCGCAGCCGCTACCGCCGGCAGGCCGAGGTCTACGGCCAGTACGCACGCCAGATGGGCTGCCTGGTCGGCTCGCTGGAGCAGATCGTCGCCGCCGACCGCGGCCGCGCCAGCGAGCTGGTGCAGGCGCGCAAGACCCAGCAGCAGGCCGAGCTGGCGCAGAGCCAGGCGGCCTCGCAATGGCGCCAGGCCGAGATCCGGCTGGCCCGCTTCGTCGGCCCGGCGCTGCCGGATACCGACCCCATCGCCGCGCTGCTCGATGCGCCGCCGGCGCTGGAGCAGACCCTCGCCGAGGCCGAGCGCGCCAGCGAGATCGTCCAGCTCGGCGCCCAGGCCGACGCCGCCGAGGCCTACCGCCGCGCCGTGCTGGCCGGCCAGAAGCCGCAGCTCCACTGGGTCGTCTCCGGCTCGCGCACCGCGGGCACCGGCGACGGCCGCGCCTGGAGCGCCGGGCTGCTGCTCAGCGTGCCGCTGCTCGACCCCGCCGCCGACCCGGCCGCCGCCGCCGCCCGCCAGCGCGCCGAGGCCGCGCGCGCCCAGCGTGCCGACGCACTGGACGCGCGCCGCAGCCGCATCGCCGAGATCCACGAACAGGCGCTCGCCGCCCGGGACCGCGTCGTGCGCAGCGACGCCGTGCTGCGCGACAGCGAGCGCGTGCGCGAGGCCACGCGGCTGCAATGGCAGCAGCTCGGCCGCCGCTCGCTGTTCGACGTGATGGCCGCCGAGGGCGAGCACTACGCGCTGCAGATCGGCCGCGTCAATGCGCAGGTCGATGCGCGCCAGGCCGGCGCGCTGCTGTGGTCGCTGGGCGCCGGCATCGCGGCGCGGCTCGAATGACCGCCCATTTCCCTGCGTGCGCGCCGCGACGCCGCGGCTAAGCTACGCCCCACCCACCGATCCACCGAACCCCACCATGAGCACCACGAAGACCTTCCTCCACGTCGGCTGCGGCCCGAAGCGCAAGAACAGCACCACGCCGGCCTTCGCCACCGACGAGTGGAAGGAGCTGCGGCTGGACATCGACGTGAACATCCAGCCCGACATCGTCGGCACGATGACCGACATGTCGGCGGTGGAGACGGCCTCGGTCGACGCGGTGTTCTCCAGCCACAACATCGAGCACCTCTACCCGCACGAGGTGCCGCTGGCGCTGGCCGAGTTCAAGCGCGTGCTGCGGCCGGGCGGCTTCGTCGTCATCACCTGCCCGGACCTGCAATCGGTCTGCGCGCTGATCGCCGAAGACAAGCTCACCGAGCCGGCCTATGTGTCGGCGGCCGGGCCGATCGCGCCGATCGACATCCTCTACGGCCACCGCCCGCCGATGGCGGCCGGCAACGTCTACATGGCGCACCGCTGCGGCTTCACGAAGAAGGTGCTGACGGCCACGCTGCAGGCGGGCGGCTTCCCGACCGTGGCGTCGCTGCAGCGCGCGAAGCATTTCGACCTGTGGGCGCTGGGGACGCGCGAGGCGATGAGCGGGGAGGCGTTGACGGCGTTGGCGAGGAGTCATTTCCCCGGGTGAGCGGCGTTCGATCGGGGCTCCGGTCGGGCTGAGCTTGTCGAAGCCCTTGCGCTGGGGTTACAGGTTCCGTTCACTGCGTGAGGCCGCGCCGGGATATGCGCCCGGCGGCGCACCTACTTTCTATTGCGTGGCCAAAAGAAAGTAGGCAAAGAAAAGGCCACCCTGGTGCCTTGCGTCTCGCTTCGCGAGCCGTGCCCTGCGCTGCTCGCGTCGGGCGGGAAGTCCGCAAACTCGGCCCGGGTACGGGCCTCAGACATGCGGCCTTCTTGATCCGCCCGCCGCTGCGCTGCTCGGCTGCGGCACAAGGGGCCCGACACGATGGTGATCAGATGGACGACGGGCCGCGTTGCGGCCCGAGGAGTCTCAGCGACGGCCATCGGCGTTAGACGAGGGTGTCACTGCGACTTTGAGCGAGGGCTCTCTGAAGCGGCAGGGTCCGCTTCTGGCCCGGGATCGAAATCAAGCAGGTGATCCAGGTCGCGCATGATCATGTGCATCATCTTGGTATCGAAGCCAAAATCATCGGGTCCAAATGGTCCACGTCTCATGAGCTCTGCGGCCCTCAGAAATTGCCTTCGAGCCGCGGTTGCGTCTTCAGGACTTCCATCCTTGGCAAGGTGATACGCCTCCATTCCAAGTTCGTACATCCATGGCATATCTTCGCGAAAGAAGCTCGCCACAATGAGAAGTGCAACGGGATCGCCGCGCTTCGAGCCGAGAGATCGGGTGATCTCGTGAACCATCATCGGGTGGAATCGGCGTCCCCGATTCCGGAGTGCGCGAGGTCCGTCTTCCGCAATTTCACGAAACTTGCCATCCAGGGTTCTGACGCTCGCCACAAGTTCTTCCAGAATCTCAGGTTGAGGGCGAGCATGCTTCGCGGGAGTAGCAAGGCTCGGAATCGCCGCAACTTTCTTCTCAAGTTCTGGCCAGAGAGCATCGAAAAGTTGGGTTACGCGAGCCTCGGGCACCGGATGCTGAGAGGATTGATTGAGTGACTGAATGACTTCGAAGAGTCCAGTTCGATCGATCTTCTTCGCTTGAAACTGAGCCAGCGGGCCAGTGATATCGCGAAACTCTAGACCGAGTAGAAGCGGTATGACGCGACTGCCCTGCATTGATTTGGCAAGTGCGCCAGCCTCAAAGAGAACCCATGGTGAGGCGACGTTCTCTCGCGTGATGCACAAGACTCCGAAGTTGCAGGCTTCGAGCTCTTTCGCTACCTGGTCCGCCCAGCGTTGCCCCGCTTCGATGTCTGCTTGGGACAGCCACGGCTCAACATAGTGAAGGACCAGCGGCATCCAATCATGAAGCGCGTCGGCAAGCGCGTGGCTTCGCTCTCCGCTCCAGCTGATAAAGACTTTCATCTGCGGGCCTCCCAGGGTGGTTGTTTTTGACGCGCTTCGAGCCACTCTTCTCTGAGTTGCTCAACAGCCAAAAGTGGTTGGCCTCGATGCAACATGCGATGGCAGTTCGAGCAAACCAGCGCCAGATCTTCTACCTTTGTTCTTTTCTTGCCATCAAGCTGCGATACGGGAAGTTTGTGGTGGGCTTCAATGAACCCTCGGCCTCTTTCGCCGTAACGACGAGCAAAGTCCAGTTGGCAGACCTCGCATTCAAGTTTTCCTGTCTTTTCTAGTCGCTGTGCCTTTGCTCTTTGAACAATCTTGCCGTCACGCTCACGATAGTGGTGTTGTCTGAACTTCTCTCTTCCTTCGGGAAAGGCTGATTCTTCATCTTCGATGACGATCTCTTGTTCCGGGGGCTGACTTTCTTCTTTTGTTGGCGGCGTAACTTGCTGCGGATGCGGTGTGCGAACGCCGTTGAAGTAGTGTCCAATCGAACACCCTGCGTGGCCTGGCCTATGCTCAGCATGCGCTCTTGTTGTGTTGTTTCGGCCTGCTTGCATAAGAATGATTGGACCTCGACACTCAAGGCAGCGGACTACTGCTGCTGGTCGGACGCGAGCGGTTTCTACGGGAACGACTTTCCACTTCCCGCTAATCCAGACTTCGCAGTAGCTGTTCGAGTGAGGTGTTGTAGCCATGGATTCCTACGTCAAATAGGCCAACCGTGGTACGCGGTGGGGGTTCGTCTAAACGGATTCATGCCGCGATGATCGCCGGCCGTAGCTCCCTCTGTAAACCCCGCGACTGGGCCCAGTGACGGCGATGCGGTAGGCAAGCAAACGCCCGACAACGCCACGCTCACCGCCCGAACAACTCCTTCAACCGATCCTTCGTACTGTCCTTCTTGTTCGTCGCAGGCGCCGAAGCCGCCCCCGCCGGCGCACTTGCAGCCGCCGGCGCCCGCCCGGTCAGCTTCTCCAGCAGCCCGGCCCCGGTCTTCCCGCCGATCGCCTCCGCCGCGCGCTTCTTCAGCAGCTCGCCCGCCACCGCCCCCCACTGGATGCGGTAATCCACCGCCTCGAAGGGCCCGGCCAGCTTCACCGGCACGGTCACGCCCTTCAGGCCGGCCAGCTCGGCGCCGTCCTGGCCCTCGGGCGTGGCGGTGACGGTGGCCTTGGCGAGGTAGTCGATGCGGCCCTGGCCGATGTCGATCGCGCCCTCGCCGCCCACGCGCAGGAAGGGGCTCTTGGCCGACAGGTCCTGGTTGCGCGCCACGCCGTCGGCCACCTGGAAGGTGGCGGTGATCTCGGAGAAGTCGGTCTTCTCCTGCGCGCTGGACTTCTGCACCGCGTCTTTGTTCAGCGTCACCGCGCTGCGCCACTGCCGCAGCGTTTTCGCGAGGTTGATGCCGCGCACCGCGCCGTCGCGCAGCCGGATCGCGGCGTTGCCGCCCAGCTGCTTGCGGAACTGGCCGACGCTCGCGCCCTGGGTGCGCAGGTCGGCGCTCACCTGGCCGCGGCCCTCGAGCTTCTCGAACTTTGCGACGTCCTTCAGCAGCGCGGCGATGTCGACGTCGCTGGCGTCCAGCCGCACGCTGGCGCGCTGCTCCTGCGGCCGGGCCGCCGCCTGGGCACTGGCCTGGGCCGTGAAGCGCCCGCCCCAGGCGCGGCCGGCGAGCTGGCTGACGCGCAGCGTGCCGCCCGCCAGCGTGGCGTCGAGCGCCGCGTCGGCCACGCGGTAGGGCGGGTAGACCAGCGTGCCGGCGCGCAGCGTGAAGCTGCCGTCGAGGGCCTTCAGGCCCGACAGGTCCAGCGGCGCGTCGGCGGCCGCGGCGGGTGCGCCGCCCTGCTGGGCCGCCGGCGCCTCGGCCGGCTTGACGAAGCGCGTCAGGTCCAGCGCCGCGAAGCGCGCCTGCGCGTCGACCTTGGGCACCGGTCGGTCCAGGTCGGCCTTGCCGCTGCTGGAGAAGGCCTGCTCGTTGAGCGTGCCCTCGACCGCCCAGTTCGCCGCCGCGGCGCTGGCGCGGGCGCTGCCCTTCAGGGCCAGCGCCGTCGGCGGCAGCGCTGGGTCGGTGAAGGCGAGCTGCAGCGCCAGCGCGTCGAGCGCGGCCGAGAACGGCGCCGTCGCCAGCGTCAGGTCGCTGCGCACCTCGCCCTTGACGGCGCGTGGCCCGGCGCTGCCGCTGACCTGGACCTTCAGCCCCGGCACGCGGATGCGCTCGAAGCTGCCGCTCGGCGCCTGCGACGCGAAGGCGAGCTGCAGCGTCTGCGCACTCGACTTCAGGCTGGCGCTGCCCTGCAGCGCGCCGCCCTTCAGCGTGTCGCCGCTGACGTCGAGCCGCGGCCAGGCCAGCGTCGCGGCCAGCGCCTCGGCGCCGCGCCGGCCGGCGAGCTGGAGTTCGAGGCCCTCGAGCTTCAGCGTGCGCTTCCCCGGGTCATGGGCCAGGCTGGCGAGCGCGAGCCGGCTGTCCTTCAGCGCCAGGCCGAGGCGCTCGCCCGACAGCGTCAGCGCCAGCCGCTCGGCCGCGAGCGCGCTGCCGTCGAGGCGCAGCGCGCCGGTCAGCCTGGCGTCGAGCTCCTTGACGCCGAAGCCGGCGCCGCGCAGCGCCAGCGTCAGCTCGCGCAGGCCGATGCGGGCCGGCGCGCCGGGGGGCAGGTCGAGCTTCAGCAGGCCGTCGAGCGCGAGCCGGGCGTCGAGGGCCGGCTTCGTCAGCTGGGCGCGCGCCTGCAGCGAGACCGGCGACTCGGCGCCATCGGCCAGCCGGCCGGTGGCGAGGCGCTCGACCTCGACGCGGCCGTCGATCCCGGCGAGCACATCGCGCACGCTGAGCTGCAGGTCGGCGAGCTCGATGCCGCGCACGTCGAAGCCCAGCGCGCGGCCGGACGGCGCATCGGGCGCGGTCTCGGTCGGCTTCGCCAGCAGGTCGTCGATGTTGCGCCGGCCCTGGGCGTCGCGGCTGTAGACGAGCCGCACGCCGCGCGCGCCGACGCGGTCCACCGCGAGCCGCTGGCGCAGCAGCGGCAGCAGCTGCACCGACAGGCTGGCCTCCTGCAGCGCCATGAATTCGTCGTCGGCGCGGCGCGGCTCGCTGAGCTTCACGTCGCGCAGCGTCAGCTGCAGCCGCGGGAACAGCGCCAGCCCGATCGGCCCGTCGATGGCCAGCGTGCGGCCGTACTGCGCCTGCACCCGCTCGACCAGCAGGCCCTTGTAGCGGTTGGCGTCGAAGCGGGCGACGAACCAGGCCGCGCCGGCGGCGAGCAGCGCGAGCAGCAGGCCGGCGGCGATCAGCGTGCGGCGGAGCCAGACGGGCATGGCGGCGGGGGGCGGCAGTGGGCTTGCGGGCATTGTGGCGGTCGGTCCGAGCCGGGCAGGGCGCTGCCTACAATGGATGTGCAATGAACGGTTTCGACGTGTGCGTTCGCGGCCGTGGCGCCGTGGGTCAGGCGCTGGCCCTGTCGCTGGCGCGGCTGGGGCTGCGCGTGGCGCTGGCCGGCGGCGGCGAGGCGCCGGCGGGGCCCGATGTGCGCAGCTATGCGCTCGGCCCGCCGTCGGTGGCGCTGCTCGACCAGCTCAAGGTCTGGGATGCGCTGCGCGCCGCGCGGCCGAATGCCGCGACGCGCGTGACCGCGATGCAGGTGGCCGGCGACGCCGGCGGCGCGCTCGAGTTCAGCGCCTGGCAGCAGCAGGTGCAGGAGCTGGCCTGGATCGTCGACGCCGCCGCGCTGGAGCGCGAGCTGGCCGCGGCGCTGCGCTTCTCGCCCCATGTGACGCTGACCGAGCGCGCGGTGCCGGCGGCGCTGACCGCCTGGTGCGACGGCAAGGACGGCGCGGCGCGCGCGGCGCTCGGCGTCGAGGTCGAGCGGCACGACTACCACCAGCGGGCCGTCGCGGCCCGCCTGGCCTGCGACCGGCCGCACCAGGGCACGGCCCGCCAGTGGTTCCGCGCCCCCGACGTGCTGGCCTTGCTGCCCTTCGACGGCGCGGCCACGCCGGGCCGCGGCTACGGCCTGGTCTGGTCGCTGCCCGACGCGCGCGCCGAGGCGCTGCTGGCGGCCGACGACGCGGCCTTCGAGCAGGCGCTGAACGACGCGACCCAGGGCGCGGCCGGCCGGCTCACGCTCGACGGCCCGCGCGCCGCCTGGCCGCTGCGGCTGGCGCGCGCGGATCGATGGCATGGCCCCGGCTGGGTGCTGCTGGGCGACGCCGCGCATGTGGTGCATCCGCTCGCCGGCCAGGGCCTGAACCTCGGGCTGGCCGATGTCAGTACGCTGACCGCGGTGCTGGCCGCGCGCCAGCGCGACGAGCCCTGGCGCGCGCTCGGCGACGACAAGCTGCTGGCCCGCTACGCCCGCGAACGCGCGATGCCGACCTGGGCGATGGGCCGCGTCACCGACGGCCTGCTGCAACTTTTCGCACGGGACAGCGCGCCGCTGCGGGAACTTCGCAACCGCGGCCTGACTCTGGTCAATCACCTGCCGCCGCTCAAGCGCTGGCTGGCCGGCCGCGCGCTGCAAGGCTGAGCGGCCCGCCCCGACACACGACGGCCGCCATGCCGACCGAAAGATGATCCCGATGAGCTTCAAGACCCTCGCCCTCGCGGGCGCCACCGCGGCCGCGATCGCCGCCACCGTGGCGATCACCGCGGTCGCCCAGTCGCCGCAGGAATCGACGATCCGCAGCCGCCTGGTCGAGCGCTTCCCCGAGCTGAAGAAGGTCGACGAGATCGTCCGCACGACCATGCCCGGCGTCTTCGAGGTGCGGGTCGGCACCGAGCTCTACTACACCGATGCCGAGGCCACGCACCTGATCATCGGCGGCCAGATCCTCGACACCAAGACCAAGCGCAACCTGACCGAGGAGCGGATGGCCAGGCTGACCGCGATCGACTTCGCCAGCCTGCCGCTGAAGGACGCGATCGTCTGGAAGACCGGCAGCGGCAAGCGCCGCATCGCGGTGTTCTCCGATCCCAACTGCGGCTACTGCAAGCGCTTCGAGCAGGATCTCGGCAAGGTCAAGGACCTGACGGTCTACACCTTCCTGCTGCCGGTGCTGGGCGACGATTCGCACGACAAGGCGCGCGCGATCTGGTGCGCCGCCGACCGCACCACCGTCTGGCGCGACTGGATGGTCGACGGCCTGCTGCCGCCGCGGCTCGACGGCAAGGGCTGCGACACGCCGCTCGAGCGCAACCTCGCGCTGGGCAGCAAGCACAACGTGCGCGGCACGCCGGCGATCGTGTTCGAGGACGGGCTGCGCGTTCCCGGCATGCTGAACGCCGGTCAACTCGAGAAGCAGCTCGAGCGGCAGGCGGCCGGCGCGAAGTCCTGATCCGCCATGCGGGCGGCGGCGCGGCGACAATCCGCGACGCCGCCGGGCCTGCCGGCGCTTCCCGGCCCGTGGCCCGCACGATGATCCGCTACCGCCTCGATGTGGACGGCCCCGAGGCCCTCCACGCCCACCAGTTCCGCGTCACCCTCACCGTCCCCGCGCCGGCCGCCGAGCAGCGGCTCGAGCTGCCGGTGTGGATCCCCGGCAGCTACCTGGTGCGCGAGTTCGCCCGCCACCTGTCCGGCCTCGAGGCGCGCCAGGGCGACCGCGGCGTGCCGCTGGAGCAGCTCGACAAGGCCGGCTGGCTGGCGCGCTGCCGCGGCCGCGGCGCGCTGACGGTCAGCTGGCGGGTCTATGCGAACGACAACTCGGTGCGCGCCGCCTGGCTCGACGCGCGGCGCGGCTTCTTCAACGGCACCAGCCTGTTCCTGCGGGTGGTCGGGCGCGAGGCCGAGCCGCACCGGCTCGAACTCGGGCCGCTGCCGCGCGGCTGGGAGGTCGCGACCGCGCTGCGCGCCGTCGGTCCGCGCCGCTACGAGGCGGCCGACTACGACGAGCTGGCCGACCACCCGGTCGAGCTGGGCCGCTTCTGGCGCGGCCGCTTCGAGGCGCGCGGCGTGCCGCACGAGTTCGTCGTCGCCGGCGCGCTGTCCAGCTTCGACGGCGAGCGGCTGCTGGCCGATGCGCAGCGCATCTGCGAGACCCAGATCGCGTTCTGGGCCGGGCGCCGCAAGCCGCATTTCGACCGCTACGTGTTCCTGCTCAACGCGGTCGACGAAGGCTACGGCGGCCTCGAGCACCGCGCCAGCACCGCGCTGATCGCCAACCGCCGCGACCTGCCGCGCCGCGGCGCGGCGCCCAACGGCGAGGGCTACACCACGCTGCTCGGCCTGATCAGCCACGAGTACTTCCATACCTGGAACGTCAAGCGGCTGCGGCCGGCCGAGTTCGCGCGCTACGACTACGGGCGCGAGAACTACACCGAGCTGCTGTGGTTCTTCGAGGGCTTCACCTCCTACTACGACGACCTGCTGCTGCGCCGCTGCGGCCTGCTCGACGACGCCAAGTACCTGAAGCTGGTCGCCAAGACGCTGAACCAGGTGCTGGGCACGCCGGGCCGCAAGCTGCAGAGCGTGGCGCAGGCCAGCTTCGACGCCTGGGTCAAGTACTACCGGCCCGACGAGAACACCGTCAACGCGACGGTCAGCTACTACACCAAGGGCGCGCTGGTCGCGCTGCTGCTCGACCTGACGCTGCGCCGCGAGGGCCAAGGCCAGGGCGAGCACACGCTCGACGCCGTGATGCGCGGCCTGTGGGCGCGCAGCGCCGGCGGGCCGGTGGGCGAGGACGACATCGCCGCGGTGCTGGAGCAGGTGGGCGGGCGTGCGTACGCGCAGGAGCTGGCGGCCTGGGTGCATGGCACCGGCGAGCTGCCGCTGCGCGACGCGCTGGCGACCTTCGGCGTGCACTGGGGCGAGGACAAGCCGACGCTGGCGCAGCGCTTCGGTGCGCGGCTGGCCGACAACGGCGGCCAGCTCAAGCTGCAGTCGGTGCTGCGCGGCGGCGCGGCCGAGCGCGCCGGTCTGTCGGCCGGCGACGAGCTGGTGGCGCTCGACGGCTGGCGCCTGAAGCGCGTCGACGACCTGGCGCTGCTCGGCGCGACCGAGCGGCCGCTGCCGCTGCTGGCGGCGCGCGACCAGCGCCTGCTCGAACTCACGCTGCCGGCCACACGGGCCGAGGGCGCGGTGTCGCTGGCGGTCGATCCGCAGGCCGATGCCGCGGCCCGGGCGCGTCGCGAGGCCTGGCTCGGCGGCAAGCAGTGAATCCGGCGCGCGGGCGCCGGCGGTGGGCGCTGGCGCTGCTCGCGGTCGCGGTCGCGGCGCTGCATGTCGACCTGGGCTGGCGCATCGCGGCGCTGTTGCCCGCGGCCGAGCCGCCGCCGATCGAGCGGCTGCAGGCGGCCTTCGTGCGCGAGCTGCGGCCCGCC
>DATILD010000106.1:0-11870 GCA_035476815.1 Methylibium sp. | reverse complement strand
GCTTCCATCACCGCCGGAGACGCGTAGTTCTCGGAGGCAATCAGCTCGATGTGCTCTTCCTGCCGGCGGTTCTCGGCCTGGATCGCGCTCCAGAGCTCGGCATCCACCTTCGCAACGGTGGACTGGGTGCGGTCGAACATGGGGTGCTGCCTTTCAACAAACGTCGTTTCGGTCGCCGCCGCCGCAGGGGCTGCCCGGCTGGAGTGACGTCATTACACGTCCCGGCACAAACCGTCATTGAGCATCCTGATGCATATTTGATGGGACATTCCGGCGCCGCGACTGCCCGCGCGCGGTCCGCCGAGCCCGGTGACCAAAAGGACGCACAAAATCGTCACCACTGGCGATTCATGATCATCTCGTCATAGAGCATTTCGGCTCTCTTTCGCCCCATGGAAACGGTTCGTTTCACGACGCAATCGACGCGATCGGCGGCGCGATGCTGCGCCGCAAAAACACCAAGTTCATCGATTCCGTCGATTCCAGGTGCAAGTGTTTTTACCCAGGGCGCCCGCAGCGGCCTCTCCCCGGGAAAACGCGCTGGAAGTCACTGTGAATATGCATCTGAAAGCGCAAGGTGTTTCACCCCCCGCGCGTCCAATGACTCCACGACGAAATTCCGGAGCCGCCCCGTTCGCGGGCGCGGCAACCCTCCGACCCGACACCCACGTCAGGAGACATCGATGGACATTCACGAGTACCAGGCCAAGGAACTGCTCGCCGGTTTCGGCGTGCCGATGCCCAAGGGCAGCGTCGCGTTCAGCGCCGACCAGGCCGTCTACAACGCCAACGAGCTCGGCGGCTGGCACTGGGCCGTCAAGGCGCAGATCCACTCCGGCGCGCGCGGCAAGGCCGGCGGCATCAAGCTGTGCCGCACCTACAGCGAGGTCGAGAAGGCCGCGCGCGAACTGCTGGGCAAGCGCCTCGTCACCGGCCAGACCGGCCCCGAGGGCAAGCCGGTGCAGCGCGTCTACGTGGAAGTGGCCGAGCCCTTCGAGCGCGAGCTCTATCTCGGCATGGTGCTGGACCGCAAGGCCGAGCGGGTGCGCGTGATCGCCTCCGCCGAGGGCGGCATGGAGATCGAGGAGCTGGCCCACACCGCGCCGGAGAAGATCCTGCAGGTGGTGGTCGAGCCGGCGGTCGGTCTGCAGGCCTTCCAGGCCCGCGAGATCGCCTTCGGCCTGGGCCTGAACATCAAGCAGGTGGCGCGCGCCGTGACCGCCATCATGGGCGTCTACCGTGCCTTCCGCGACCTCGACGCGACGATGGTCGAGATCAACCCGCTGGTCGTCACCAAGGACGACCGCATCCTCGCGCTCGACGCGAAGATGAGCTTCGACGACAACGCGATGTTCCGCCAGCGCAACGTGTCCGCGATGCGCGACCCTTCGCAGGAGGACCCGCGCGAGGCCACCGCCGCCGAGGACAACCTCAACTACGTGGGCCTGGACGGCGACATCGGCTGCATCATCAATGGCGCCGGCCTCGCGATGGCGACCATGGACACCATCAAGTACGCCGGCGGCGCGCCCGCGAACTTCCTCGACGTCGGCGGCGGCGCCTCGCCCGAGCGCACCGCCAAGGCCTTCAAGCTGGTGCTGTCGGACGGCAACGTCAAAGCGATCCTGGTCAACATCTTCGCCGGCATCAACCGCTGCGACTGGATCGCCCAGGGCGTGGTGCAGGCCTGCCAGGCCATCGAGATCAAGGTGCCGCTGATCGTGCGCCTCGCCGGCACCAACGTCGAGGAGGGCCGCAAGATCATCAAGGACAGCGGCCTGCCCATCATCAGCGCCGACTCGCTGACCGAGGCCGCGGCCAAGGCCGTCGAAGCGGCCAAGAGCTACCGCCCCGCCTGACCCCCTGAGACGACGGAGACATAGACATGGCCATCCTCATCAACGAGAACTCCCGCATCATCGTCCAGGGCTTCACCGGCGACAAAGGCAGCTTCCATGCGAAGGAGATGATCGAATACGGCAAGAACGTGGTCGGCGGCGTCACGCCCGGCAAGGGCGGCAGCAAGCACCTCGGCCTGCCGGTGTTCGACACCGTCAAGGACGCGGTCGCCGCCACCGGCGCCGACACCAGCATCACCTTCGTCGCGCCGGCCTTCTGCGCCGATGCGCTGATGGAAGCCGCCGACGCCGGCATCCGGCTGGTGTGCTCGATCACCGACGGCATCCCGGCCCAGGACATGATGCGCGTCAAGCGCTTCCTGATGCGCTACCCGAAGGAGCGCCGCACCATGATGGTCGGCCCGAACTGCGCCGGCATCATCAGCCCGGGCAAGGCGATGCTGGGCATCATGCCGGGCCACATCTACAAGCAGGGCAACGTCGGCATCGTGTCGCGCTCGGGCACGCTGGGCTACGAGGCCGCGGCGCAGCTCAAGGAGCTGGGCATCGGCGTGTCGACCAGCGTCGGCATCGGCGGCGACCCGATCAACGGCAGCTCCTTCCTCGACCACCTGAAGCTGTTCGAGCAGGACCCGGACACGCACTGCGTGATCATGATCGGCGAGATCGGCGGCCCGCAGGAAGCCGAGGCCGCGGCCTGGGTCAAGGACAACATGACGAAGCCGGTGATCGGCTACGTGGCCGGCCTGACCGCGCCCAAGGGCCGTCGCATGGGCCATGCCGGTGCCATCATCTCGGCGCAGGGCGATTCCGCCGCCGAGAAGGCCGAGATCATGAAGTCCTATGGCCTGACCGTCGCGCCGAGCGCGGGCGAGCTGGGCAGCACGGTCGCGGCCGTGCTCTCGCGCACCCGCTGATCGTCCGAGGGGCGGCGCTGGCCGCCCTGCCCGGCCGCTGCGGCGGCCGGGTGCTCATTCCTCCGACCGGAGCCGCGCCGTGACCCCCGACAACCCGCCGACCCTTCCGACGAGCGTTGCCCCCAGCCCCGCGGCCGACACCTTCCGCGGCGAGGCGACCACGCTGCTGTTCTCGCTGCTGCACGAGGTCATCGAGCGCCACGAGCCCGAGACCGCGAAGCTGATCGCCGCCAGCGGCCCGATCCACGCCGATTCGCCGCAGCAGCTGGGCCGCGCGTTGCAGGCCCAGGGCATCATGTTCCAGCTGCTCAGCATCGCCGAGCAGAACGCCGGCATGCGCCGGCGCCGCCAGACCGAGAGCGAGTCCGGCCCCGAGCAGGTCGAGGGCACCTTCGCCCGCGTGGTCGCGCAGGCCGCGGCGCGCGGCGTGACGGCCGAGCAGTTCGCCGGCGTGATGGGTTCGCTGAAGGTGCGGCCGGTGATCACCGCGCACCCGACCGAATCCAAGCGCGTCACGGTGCTGGAGCTGCACCGCCGCATCTACCGGCTGCTGATGGACCTGGAGTCGCCGCGCTGGACGCCGCGCGAGCGCCGCAACCTGGTCGAGCACCTGCGCCAGGAGATCGAGGTGCTGTGGCTCACCGGCGAGCTGCGGCTCGAGAAGCCGACCGTCGCGCAGGAGGTGGGCTGGAGCCTGCACTTCTTCAACGAGACGCTGTTCGACGTGGTGCCGGAGCTGATCACCCGCGCCGAGCAGGTGCTGGACGCGCAGTACGGCGCCGGCCGCGTGCCGGTGCCGGCCTTCTTCGAGTTCGGCTCCTGGGTCGGCGGCGACCGCGACGGCAACCCCTTCGTCACCGTGCCGGTCACGCGCGCGGCGCTGGCCGAGACCCGGCTCGCGAGCCTGAAGCGCCACCGCGCCAAGCTCGGCGAGCTGGCGCGCAACCTGTCGATCAGCCAGAACTCGGTGACGCTGCCGCAGGCCTTCCGCGGCGCGCTCGACGCGGCGCTGGCCGCGAGCCCCGACGCCGGCATCGCCCAGCGCAACCCGGGCGAACCGTTCCGGCAGTTGCTGGTGTGCATGATCGACCAGCTCGACGCCACCATCGCACGGCAGTCGAACGCCGCCGCCGCGGGCCCGGCCTACGACAGTGCCGACGGCCTGATCGCCGACCTGCGCACGCTGGAGGACGGCCTCGCCGCCTGCGGCTGCGGCGGCATCGCGCGCGGCGCGGTCCGGCCGGTGCGCCGCCAGGTCGAGGTGTTCCGCTTCGCGACCGTCAGGCTCGACTTCCGCGAGAACTCGACCCGCACCACCCAGGCGCTGGAGGCGCTGTGGCGTCATGACCAGCGCGATGCGAACGCCACGCCGCCGGCGCAGGACGGCGCCGCGTGGAAGGAATGGCTGCTCGCCGAACTGGAGCGCCCGCGCAGCGCGCCGCGCGACATCTCGGCCGCGCCCGACACGGTGCGCGAGACCATCGGCATCTTCGAGCTGGCCGGCGAGGTGTTCCGGAGCGGCGGCCGCGACGGCCTCGGCAGCTTCATCCTCAGCATGACGCGCAACGCCGCCGACATCCTGGGCGTCTACGTGCTCGCCAAGCAGGCCGGCCTGTACGCCGACCCGTCCTGCGTCGAGCGCTGCGCGCTGCCGGTGATGCCGCTGTTCGAGACCATCACCGACCTGCGCCGCTCGCCCGGCATCATGCGCGAGCTGCTCGCGGTGCCGGTGGTGCGCCGCTCGGTGCGCAGCCATGGCAATGTGCAGGAAGTGATGATCGGCTACTCCGACTCCAACAAGGACGGCGGTTTCTTCTCGTCGAACTGGGAGCTGTCCAAGGCCCAGGTGCAGCTGACCGCCGCGGGCCGCGACACGGGCGTCGCGATCGCCTTCTTCCACGGCCGTGGCGGCTCGGTCAGCCGCGGCGGCCTGCCGGCCGGGCGCGCGATCGCGGCGCAGCCGGCCGGCTCGATCCGCGGCATGTTCCGCCTCACCGAGCAGGGCGAGGTGGTCTCGACCAAGTACGCCAACCGCGGCACCGCGGCGCACAACGTCGAGCTGCTCGCAGCCAGCGTGTTCGAGCATGCGCTGAAGTCCAACGCCGGCCGCAGTGCACCGGCCAACCCCGAGTTCGACGACGCGCTGGAGGCGCTGTCGGGCGCCTCGCACGCGGCCTACGTGAACCTGATCTCCCAGCCCAGCCTGGTGCCCTACTTCCAGGAGGCCAGCCCGCTGGAGGAGATCTCGATGCTCAACATCGGCTCGCGGCCGGCGCGGCGCTTCGGCGCCAAGTCGCTGTCGGAGCTGCGCGCGATCCCCTGGGTGTTCGCGTGGGCGCAGAACCGCCACATCATCACCGGCTGGTACGGCCTGGGCTCGAGCCTGAAGGCCTTCCGCGAGGTGCGCGGCGAGTCGGGCCAGGCGCTGCTGGCGCGCATGTTCAAGGACTCGCAGCTGTTCCGCCTGATCATCGACGAGGTCGAGAAGACGCTCGCGGTGGTGGACCTGGACATCGCCCGCGAGTACGGCACGCTGGTCGCCGACGAGGCGCTGCGCGCCGAGGTCTACGGCCTGATCGAGCGCGAGTACAAGCTGACGGTGGCCGAGGTGCTGAGCCTCAGCGGCTCGGCCCACCCGGGCGCGCGCTTCGCCGACTTCGACAAGCGCCTCTCGGACCGCCTGCCCATCATCAACCGCGCCGGCCGCGAGCAGATCGCGCTGATCCGCGCCTTCCGCGCCAGCGCCGACGAGGCCCAGCGCGAGCCGCTGCGCCAGGCGCTGTTGTTGTCGATCAACTGCGTGGCGGCGGGCTTCGGCTCGACCGGCTGACGCGCCCCACACTTTCACCACTTTCACTTCCCACCCGAGGACCACGCCATGAGCTTCACGATCATCGAGCAAGCCACCCCGCGCCTGCACCGCTCCGAACTCGCCGTGCCCGGCTCCAACCCGGCCATGTTCGAGAAGGCCGCCAAGTGCGCCGCCGACATCGTGTTCCTGGACTGCGAGGACGCGGTCGCGCCCGACGACAAGGAGCAGGCGCGCAAGAACATCATCCAGGGCTTGAACGAGATCGACTGGGGCGCCAAGACGATGATGGTGCGCATCAACGGCCTGGACACGCACTACATGTACCGCGACGTGGTCGACATCGTCGAGGCCTGCCCGCGGCTGGACATGATCCTGATCCCGAAGGCCGGCACCGCCGCCGACGTCTACGCGGTCGACATGATGGTCACGCAGATCGAGGCCGCCAAGAAGCGCACCAAGCGCATCGGCTTCGAGGTGCTGATCGAGACCGCACTCGGCATGGCCAACGTCGAGGCGATCGCGCAGTCGAGCAAGCGCCTGGAGGCGATGAGCTTCGGCGTGGCCGACTACGCGGCATCGACGCGCGCCCGCACCACCGTGATCGGCGGCGTCAACAAGGACAGCGTGGTGCTGACCGACAAGGACGAGAACGGCAACCGCCAGAGCCACTGGACCGACCCCTGGCACGCCGCCCAGACCCGCATGATGGTGGCCTGCCGCGCCTACGGCCTGCGTCCGATCGACGGCCCCTTCGGCGACTTCGGCGACCCGGACGGCTACAAGGCCGCCGCCAACCGCGCCGCGGTGCTGGGCTACGAGGGCAAGTGGGCGATCCACCCGTCGCAGATCGAACTGGCCAACGAGGTCTACACGCCCTCGGCCGCCGAGGTCACCAAGGCCCGCCGCATCCTCGAAGCGATGGCCCAGGCCGCCAAGGAGGGCAAGGGTGCGGTGTCGCTCGACGGCCGGCTGATCGACATCGCCAGCATCCGCATGGCCGAGGCGCTGATCGCCAAGGCCGACTCGATTGCCGCTGCGCGCTGAGCATCAGCTCTGACGGCGCGGCGCTTTATCCGCCGCGCCGCCTGCGGCAACATCTTCGCTTCCGCGCGCGAAAGGCGCCCTAAAAAACATCACCGCCGTACGGAGACGACACATGGCATCGGACATCGAGATCGCACAACAGGCCACGATGCAGCGCATCACCCAGGTGGCGGCCAAGGTGGGCGTGCCCGAGGATTCGCTCGAGCCCTATGGCCACTACAAGGCCAAGATCTCGCTCGAGTACCTGAACAGCCTGAAGGACCGCCCCGACGGCAAGCTGATCCTCGTCACCGCGATCAGCCCCACGCCGGCCGGCGAGGGCAAGACCACCACCACCGTCGGCCTGGGTGATGCGCTCAACCGCATCGGCAAGAAGACCATGATCTGCCTGCGCGAGCCCTCGCTGGGCCCGGTGTTCGGCGTCAAGGGCGGCGCGGCCGGCGGCGGCTACGCGCAGATCGTGCCGATGGAGGACATCAACCTCCACTTCACCGGCGACTTCCACGCCATCGGCGCGGCGCACAACCTGCTGTCGGCGCTGATCGACAACCACATCAACCACGGCAACGAGCTGCGCATCGACCCGCGGCTGATCCAGTGGAAGCGCGTCGTCGACATGAACGACCGCGCGCTGCGCAAGATCACCATCGGCCTGGGCGGCACCGCCAACGGCTTCGTGCGCGAAGACGGCTACGACATCGTCGTCGCCTCCGAGGTGATGGCGATCCTGTGCCTGGCCGGCTCGCTGACCGACCTGAAGGCGCGCCTGGGCCGCATCATCATCGGCTACACCCAGGGCGACCGGAAGCCGGTCTATGCCAGCGACCTGAAGGCCCAGGGCGCGATGGCCACGCTGCTGAAGGACGCGATCAAGCCCAACCTCGTGCAGACGCTCGAGAACAACCCGGCCATCATCCACGGCGGCCCGTTCGCCAACATCGCCCACGGCTGCAACTCGGTCACCGCCACCAAGGCCGGCCTGAAGCTGGCGGATTACGTGGTCACCGAGGCCGGCTTCGGCGCCGATCTCGGCGCCGAGAAGTTCATCGACATCAAGTGCCGCATGGCCGGCCTGAAGCCCGCCGCGGTGGTGCTGGTGGCGACGATCCGCGCGCTCAAGTTCCACGGCGGCGTCAAGAAGGAAGAGCTGAACCAGGAGAACCTGGCCGCGCTCGAGAAGGGCATCGTCAACATCGAGCGGCACCTGTTGAACATCAAGGAGCACTACGGCCTGCCCTGCGTGGTGTCGGTGAACCACTTCACCTTCGACACCGACGCCGAGATCGCGCTGCTGAAGGGCCGCATCGAGGACCTGGGCGGCCGCTTCGTCGTCGCGCGCCACTGGGCCGACGGCGGCAAGGGTGCCGAGGACGTGGCCCGTGCGGTGGTCGAGATGGCCGAGACCGGCGCGAGCCACAAGTACGTCTACGAGGACACCGACACGTTGCAGGCCAAGATCACCGCGATCGCGACCAAGATCTACGGCGCCGGCCAGGTGACCTTCGCCGACACGGTGAAGAAGCAGCTCGACGAGTGGAACAAGGACTACGGCCGCTTCCCGGTGTGCATGGCCAAGACGCAGATGTCGTTCAGCGCCGACGCCAACGCCAAGGGCGCGCCGAGCGGCCATACGCTCAACGTGCGTGAGGTGCGACTGGCCAATGGCGCCGGCTTCGTGGTCGCCGTCTGCGGCGACATGATGACGATGCCGGGCCTGCCGAAGGTGCCGTCGGCCGAGAAGATCGACATCGACGAGAACGGCAAGGTCTCCGGGCTGTTCTAAACGCGGCCCGCGCCCCTGCCCTGCGAAACACCCGGCGATGCCGGGTGTTTTGTTTTGACCGGCCCGCAAGCTCCCCTCGACCGCGGCGCGCAGCACGTATCGATCCGTTACACCGAGCACCTGGCCGAGGCCGGCCCGGCGCCTTCGGCGGGCAGCATCGGCGACTCCTACGAGCCGCGCTGACCGAGACCCTCAACGGCCGGAACAAGGCCGAGGCGATCGACAGCAGGCCCAGTCGGCGCCCCCCGGCCCGGTCTCGACGCAACCGTGCGTGCGCAGCACGGGCCATCCGAATGCGGCATGGGTAGCAATTGCGGGCCCTCCAGATAAGACCTATAAAGGCGGCCAAGATAGCGATCACAGGGAGGGGTGGCCGCTTTCCGGCCCGCTCGACGTCGTGCGCGACCCGCGTGCGGTCCTCCCCCTGTCGCAAGGCATCGCCGATTCGCTGGCAGGAGACCGCGCATGAAGAGCTTGTCCATTCGCAACCGCATCGTCGCCAGCTTCGGTGTGCTGCTGCTGCTGATGCTTGCCATGGGCTATTTCGCCCACGCTCGCTTGTCCGAGATCGAGGCGGAAACCGAGGTCGCCGACCGCGACGCCATCAACGGCCTGTACATCAGCGCCAGCCTGCGCGGCATGTGGACGCACGACCGGCTGCTGGCGCTGAAGACCCTGGATGAAGTCGATCCCGAGCTGCGCAAGCCGTTGCTGAAGGACTTGCAGGCGAGCCGGCACCAGCATCGGGCCAGGCTGGAGAGCTACGGGCAGACGGTCTTCACCGCCAAGGACCGCGAACTGTTCGAGGCCCTCAAGGCGGCCGACAGCCGCTTCGAAGGCCTGCTGAACGAACTGCTGGAGCTGGCGCAGGGCAAGCGGCGCGCCGAGGCCGCGTCGCTGGTCCACGGCGAGATGGCGCGCGCGAACGATGTCCTCAACGAGCACCTGCAGCAGCTGATCGATTTCAACAAGCTCAATGCCGATACGGCGATGACGGACATCCGCGACCATGTCGCCGCCACCGACCGGGCGATCGTCCTCGCGCTGGTGCTCGCCGCGCTGACCGCGCTGCTGGCGGGCTGGCTGCTGCTGCGGGCGATCAGCCAGCCGATGCAGCGTGTGCTGGCGGTGCTCGACACCATTCGCCAGGGCGACTTCACCCAGCGCATGCAGTTCGACCGGCGCGACGAGTTCGGCGTGCTCGCCAGCGGCTTCAACCGCATGTCCGACGAGCTGACCGGGCTGGTCGGCCAGGTCATGAAGTCGGGCATCCAGGTCAACACCTCGGTCACCGAGATCGCGGCGACGGCCAAGCAGCAGCAGGCCACGGCCACCGAGATCGCCGCCACCACCACCCAGATCGGCGCGACGTCCAAGGAGATCTCGGCGACCTCGCGCGAACTGGTGCGCACGGTCGGCGAGGTGTCGGTGGTGGCCGACCAGTCGGCGGCGCTGGCCAGCAGCGGCCAGTCCAGCCTGTCGCACATGGAGTCGACGATGCGCGCCGTGATGGACGCGTCGGCGTCGATCAACGCCAAGCTCACGGTGCTCAACGAGAAGGCCGGCAACATCGGCCAGGTCGTCACCACCATCACCAAGGTGGCCGACCAGACCAACCTGCTGTCGCTGAACGCGGCGATCGAGGCCGAGAAGGCCGGCGAGTTCGGCCGCGGCTTCGCGGTGGTGGCCACCGAGATCCGTCGCCTGGCCGACCAGACCGCGGTCGCCAGCTACGACATCGAGCAGATGGTCAAGGAGATCCAGTCGGCGGTGTCGGCCAGCGTGATGGGCATGGACAAGTTCTCCGACGAGGTGCGCCGCGGCATGCAGGAGGTGCAGCATGTCAGCGACCAGCTGACGCAGATCATCCAGCAGGTGCAGGCGCTGGCGCCGCGCTTCGAGACCGTCAACGAAGGCATGCAGGCGCAGGCCGAGGGCGCCGAGCAGATCAGCCAGGCGCTGACGCAGCTCAGCGAGGCGGCGCGCCAGACGGTGGAGTCGCTGCGCCAGTCGAACATCGCGATCGAGGACCTGAACGACGTGGCCAGCGGCCTGCGCGGCGGCGTGTCGCGCTTCAAGCTGCAGGCCTGAACCGACCCGCGCGTCTCGCAACGCCCGCCGAGCATGCTGTACATCGTGTTCCGGCTCGACGACGACCGCTACGCCTTGCCGGCGCAGCAGGTGGTCGAGGTGCTGCCGCTGCTGCAGCTCAAGCGCTGGCCGCAGGCGCCGCGCGGCGTCGCGGGCATCTGCACCTACCGCGGCCGGCCGGTGCCGGTGCTCGACCTGAGCGAGCTGTGCCTGGGCCGCAGCGCGCCGCGCTGCCTCAGCACGCGGCTGCTGCTGCTGCACTACCCGCAGCATGACCCCGACGCGCCGACGCACTGGCTCGGGCTGATCGCCGAGGACGCGACCGACACCGCGCGCGTCGATGCGGCCGAGTTCGTCGATGCCGGCCTGCGCAGCGACGGCGCGCCCTACCTGGGGCCGGTCGCGGCGCGCGCCGACGGCCTGCTGCAGCGCCTGGATATCGCGGCGCTGCTGCCGCCGGCGCTGCGCGAGACGCTGTTCGTCGAGGCGGAGGCGACGTGGGCGGCCTGATCGACGAGGTCGCGGCCCTGCTGAAGCGCAGCTTCGGCCTGGACGCGGCGTCGATCGGTTCATCGGCGATCGAGCGCGCCGTGCAGCAGCGCGCGACGAGCTGCGGCCTCGCCGACCTCGAGCTGTATTGGCAGCACCTGCACAAGGCGCCGGCGGAGCTGCAGGAGCTCATCGAAGCCGTCGTCGTGCCCGAGACCTGGTTCCTGCGCGACCGCGAGTCGTTCGCCGCGCTGGGCCAGCTCGCCGGCGAGTGGCTTCGGCGCAGCGCCGGCGGCGTGTTGCGCCTGCTCAGCCTGCCCTGCTCGACCGGCGAGGAGCCCTACAGCATGGCGATCACGCTGCTGGAGGCCGGCGTGCCGGTCCGGCAGTTCACGGTCGACGCGGTCGACATCAGCAGCCAGTCGCTCGAGCTGGCACGGCGCGCCGAGTACGGCCGCAACGCCTTCCGCGGCACCGAGCCGGGGTTTCGCGAGCGCTATTTCAGCGGCGTCGAAGACCGCTGGCGGCTGAACGACGCGGTGCGGCGCCAGGTGCGCTGCCGCCAGGGCAACCTGCTGGGCGGCGACCTGCTGCAGGGCGAACCGGCGTACGACATCGTGTTCTGCCGCAACGTGCTGATCTATTTCGATCGCGCGACGCAGCAGCAGGCACTGGCCGTGATCGCGCGCTTGCTGAAGCCCGAGGGTGTCGTCTTCGTCGGCCCGTCGGAAGCCGCCTTGCTGCTGCGCCACGACTTCCAGTCGCTGAAGCTGCCGCTGTCGTTCGCCTTTCGTCGCGCCGCCGCGCCCGCGATCGCGCCGGCGCGACCGGCCGCCACGCGCAAGGCGGTGGCGCCGCCGGCGGCGCCGCCCCGA
>DATILD010000105.1:0-22925 GCA_035476815.1 Methylibium sp. | reverse complement strand
CGCGGCGACGGGCGGGGCGACGATCGGCAAGGCCTCGGCGATGGTGAGCGTGGTCGACAACGACAACGTGGTGGCGGTGGGGCTGCCGAGCCTGTACGTGCGCGACGTGGTCGTGGACGAGAAGGCCGGCACGGCCACCTTTAGCGTGCTGCTGGGAGGCACGAAGGGGCAGGTCGCCAACAGCACCGTGACGGTGGACTATGCGGTGACGGCGGGCACCGGGGCGGCCGCAAACGACTTCGCGGCCGGCAGCGAGGCCCTGAACGGTACGCTGATCTTCGGCGTCGGCGAGACCGTCAAGTCCGTCACCATCAACCTGACCGACGACGGCGCGCCCGAGTCGATCGAGCGGATCAACCTGGCGCTGAGCGACGCCACCAATGCGGTGATCGCCGACGGCAACGGAGCGGCGGTGCTGGGCGCCAGCGATGCGTCGAACGTCGGGACGCCGACCCTGACGGTCGACAGCCAGGTGGTGAGCGAGAGCGACGGCTATGTCGACGTCGTGGTGCGACTGAACGCGCCGAGCGCCGGCGCCGTGGCGGTCAACTACAGCACCGCGAACGGTGCCGCCGTCGCCAACTACGACTACCGTGCCGTGAGCGGCACGCTGAACTTCGCGGCGGGCGAGACGACCAAGATCGTCCGCATCGAACTGTTCGAGTCGGCGTCCCTGGACACGGCCGGCACGACGGAAGCCTTCTCCCTGAACCTGACGGGCCCGGCCAACGCCGTGATCGGCAACGGCTCGGCCACGATCACGATCATCGACGACGATGCCGGCATCAACGTGCAGAGCTTCGGCATCAGCGACGACGTCTACACGCTGGTGTTCGACACCGACCTCATCGTCGAGAACGCCGGCGGCGGGACCGACACCATCGTCTCGGCCTTCGACCACACGCTGCAGGACAACCTCGAGAACCTGACGCTGACCGGTAGTGCGACCACCGGCACCGGCAACGCGCTCGACAACGTGCTGGCCGGCAACGAACTGGCCAACACCCTGACCGGCCTCGGCGGCAACGACAGCCTCGACGGCGGCGCCGGCAACGACACCCTGGTGGGCGGTGCCGGCAACGACGTCTATGCGGTGGACGTGGCGGGCGACGTGATCACGGAGCTGGCCGGCGCGGGCACCGACACCGTCCGCTCCGCGATCACCTACACGCTGGTCGGCACGCAGCTCGAGCACCTGACCCTGCTGGGCAGTGCCGCGATCGATGCGACCGGCAACGACGGCGCCAACATCCTGACCGGCAACACCGGCGCGAACACGCTCACCGGCGGCCTCGGCGCCGACACGATGGCGGGCGGCGCCGGCAACGACGTCTACAACGTCACCGCCGACGACACGGTCAGCGAACAGGCCGGGCAGGGGACCGACACGGTCCGCGCGGGCGTGGCGTGGACCCTGGGGGCCGAGTTCGAGAACCTGGTGCTGCTGGGCGGCGGCGACCTGAACGGCACCGGCAACGGCCTGGCCAACCGCCTGACCGGCAACGCCGGGGCCAACACGCTGGACGGCCTGCTGGGCAACGACACGCTGGAAGGCGGCGCAGGCGACGACCTCTACATCGTCAACGCCGTAGGCGACGTGGTGATCGAGGCCGCGGACGCCGGCACCGACACCGTCCGCAGTTCGGCGACCCATACGCTGAGCGCGAACGTCGAGGACCTGCAGCTCACCGGCGCCGGCGCGATCGGCGGCACCGGCAACGGGCTGGCCAACCACATCACCGGCAACGGCGCGGCCAACGCCCTCGACGGCGGCGGCGGCAACGACACGCTCGACGGCGGCGCCGGCGCCGACGCGATGAGCGGCGGGGCCGGCAACGACCTCTACCTCGTCGATGCCGCCGGCGACACCGCCGTCGAGGCCGCGGGCCAGGGCACGGACACCGTCAACAGCCAGGTCAGCTTCGTGCTCGGCGCGAACGTCGAACACCTGCAGCTCCTGACCGCCAGCTCGATCAACGGCACCGGCAATGACCTGGCCAACCGCCTGACCGGCAACGCCGGCCACAACCGGCTCGAAGGCGCGGCGGGAGCCGACACGCTCGTCGGCGGCGGTGGCCGCGACACGCTGGACGGCGGCACCGGCAGCGACTCGATGAGCGCCGGGGCGGGCGATGACCTCTACGTCGTCGACGTCGCGGGCGACTCGATCACCGAACTGGCGGGCGAAGGCGTGGACACGGTCGAGTCGGCGATCACCTACAGCCTGGCGGGCACCGAGCTCGAGCACCTGACGCTGACCGGTGGTGGCGCCGTCAACGCCACCGGCAACGCGGGGGCGAACCGCCTGACGGGCAATGCCGGCGCCAACATCCTCGACGGTGGTCTGGCGGCCGACACGATGGCCGGCGCCGCCGGCAACGACCTCTACTTCGTCGATGACCTCGGCGACGTGCTCACCGAGCTGGCCGCAGGCGGCATCGACACCGTGCGCAGCACCCTGGCCTGGACCCTGGGGGCGCAGCTCGAGAACCTCGAACTGCTGGGCAGCGCCGACCTCAACGCCACCGGCAACGGCCTGGCCAACCGGCTGACCGGCAACGCCGGCGCCAACACCCTCAACGGCGCCGACGGCGTCGACACCATGCTCGGCGGCGCGGGCGACGACACCTACTACGCCAACCTGTCGAGCGACATCGTCACCGAGCTGGCCGACCAGGGCCTGGACCTGGTCATCAGCCGCGCCAGCTTCACCCTGACCGGCAACATCGAGAACCTCACGCTCAGCGGCACCGACGCGGTCGACGGCACCGGCAACGTGCTGGCCAACCGCATCGCCGGCAACACCGCGGCCAACGTGCTCAATGGCGGCGGCGGCAGCGACACGCTCACCGGCGGGGCCGGCAACGACACCCTGGTCGGCGTCGGCGGCAACGACACCTACGTCGTGGCCGATGCCGGCGATGTCGTCGTCGAGACCGCCGAGCAGGGCACCGACACCGTGCAGAGCTCGGTCGACTACACGCTGGGCAACGAGGTCGAGCGCCTGACGCTGACCGGCACGGGCGACATCGACGGCACCGGCAACGGGGTGGCCAACCGCCTCCTCGGCAACGCCGCGGCCAACGTGCTGTCGGGCGAGGGAGGCGATGACGAACTGCGCGGCGGCTCGGGCAACGACAGCCAGTTCGGCGGCGACGGCGCGGACCTGGTGGCTGGGCTCGGCGGCAACGACGAGCTGTTCGGCGGCGCCGGCAGTGACACGGTCATCGGCGCGGCCGGCAACGACGTGCTCGAGGGCGGTACGGACAACGACACGCTGACCGGCGGCCTGGGCAGCGACGGCTTCCGCTTCGCCTCGGCGCTGGATGCGGTGACGAACGTCGACCGCGTGACCGACTTCAACGTGGTGGCCGACCGCCTCGAGCTCGACGATGCCGTGTTCACCGCGCTCGGCGCACCGGGCGCGCTGCTGGCGTCGGCCTTCCGCGCCGGCACGGCGGCCACCGACGCCGACGACCGCGTCATCTACGACCAGGCGACCGGGCGACTGTTCTACGACGCCGACGGCTCGGGCGCCGGGGCGCAGCTGCTGTTCGCGCAACTGAACGCGGGGGTCGCGGTGACGGTGAACGACCTGTTCGTCGTGTGAGGCGCTCGGCGGGTGTCTCCGCCGCACGGGCAAGGGTGGCGCCCGCAGGGCGGGGATCGGCGGCGTGACGGCGCCGCGGCGGGGTTGGCCCAGCGCGTCGCCGGCACCGCACTGGCCGCCTCCGAGGCCGGTGTCGTCTGGCACGCCCGCCGTCGACGGCCTCGCCGTCGCGTCGGCCGCCAGCCGCTAGAGTCGCGGCTGCCGCGCGCGCTGCGCGCGTCGGAGCCCCCGTCGCATGCGCTACTGCTTCATCCACCAGAACATGCCGGCCCAGTACCGGCACCTGATCGCCGCGCTGCTCGAGCGCGGCGACGAGGTGCTGGCCATCGGCACCGCCGAGGCGCTGGAACGCTGGGGCGCCCGGCACCCGCGCCTGAGCACGCTGGCCTACAAGCTGCCGTCGCAGCAGCCGCCGGCGCCGCCGCACCTGCAGGAGCTGCAGCTGCAGACCGCCCGCGCGCAGGCGGTCGCGAAGGCGCTGCAGATGCTGAAGGACAAGCAGCTGGTGCCGGACCTGATCGTCGTCCATCCGGGCTGGGGCGAGTCGCTGTTCGTGCGCGCGGTGTTCCCCGACGTGCCGCTGCTCGGCTACTGCGAGTTCTACTACCGCGACCGCGGCGGCGACGTCGGCTTCGACCCCGAATACCCGAGCAGCCCCGACTCGATCAAGCAGCTGCAGCTGCGCCGCGCGCCGCACCTGCTGGCGCTCGACGACATCGATGCCGGCATCTGCCCGACCGAGTGGCAGCGCGCGCAGTTCCCGGCGGCCTACCAGCACAAGCTGACCGTGCTGCACGAGGGCATCGACACGAACGTCGTCGCGCCGGACACGGCGGCGTCGGTGGAGCTCGGCGGACAGAGGTTCCGCCACGGCGACCCCATCGTCACCTACGTGGCGCGCAACCTCGAGCCCTACCGCGGCTTCCATGTCTTCATGCGCGCCCTGCCCGCATTGCAGCGGCTGGCCCCCGAGGCGCGCTGCATCGTCGTCGGCGGCGACGAGGTCAGCTACGGCCGGCGCCTGCCCGCCGGCGAGAGCTACCGCGCGCGGCTGCAGCGCGAGCTCGGCGACCGCGTCGACTGGTCGCGCATCGTGTTCACCGGCAAGCTGCCCTACGGACAGTACCTGAAGGTGCTGCAGGTGTCGGCGGTGCACGCCTACCTCACCTACCCCTTCGTGCTGTCGTGGTCGCTGCTGGAGGCGATGGCGGCCGGCTGCTGCGTGGTCGGCTCGCGCACGCCGCCGGTCGAGGAGGCGATCCGCGACGGCGAGAACGGCCTGCTGACCGACTTCTTCGACGCCGAGGCGCTGGCCGGACGGCTGGCCGACGTGCTGCAGCGGCGTATCGACAGTGCCGCGCTGCGCGCCGCGGCCCGCGCCACGGTGGTCGAGCGCTACGACCTGCGGAGCCGTTGCCTGCCACAGGGGCTGGCGCGGCTGGACCACCTGATCAAGCACCCCTAGGGCGTGGGAATGGGGCCCGCGGCGTAAGGCAAGCGCCGCGGTAACACCTAGTATCTGCAGCAGCTCCGCGGACCGGGCCTCGTGCCTGCCGAGGGAGCTCGTTGCTGCGACGTCCGCAGCCCGACGGACGCGGCCTCGCGGCGCGCCCACCCAACCGCATGGGGTGGTGACATGGCCTTGTTGAATGGAACAGCCGGCGCCGACACGCTGACCGGCGGCGCGCCCGACGACCAGATCTTCGGCCTCGGAGGCAACGACAGTCTGTCCGGCGGCGGCGGCAACGATTCGATCGACGGCGGCGACGCCAACGACACGCTCGTCGGCGGCGACGGCAACGACACCCTGATCGGCGGGGCCGGCTACGACACGCTGACCGGCGGCGCCGGCGCCGACGTCTTCGTCATCAACGGCCCGGGACCGAGTCTCTACTACCAGGACGATGTCGTCACCGACTTCCAGCTCGGCACCGACCGGCTCGACGTCAGGGGCTACGGCATCAGCGACCTCGCGACCCTGCAGCGGCTGTTGAGCTTCGACAGCGGCGGTTCGGTCCGGCTCGAGATCTACCAGGGCGGCTACTACCAGCGCACCACCTTCAGCGGCTTGTGGGCCAGCGACTTCCCGGCCGCGTCGGTGACTCTGTCGACCGTCGCGACGGCCGACAACATCGCCGGCACCAGCTCGACCGACTACCTGTTCGGCGGCCTGGGCAACGACACCGTCACCGGCGGCGAAGGCTACGACCTGCTGTTCGGCGAGGCCGGCAACGATGTGATCTACGGTGGCTCGGCCACGCCCCAGGGCGAGACCAGCGGCGGCTACGACACCCTGGTCGGGGGCGCCGGCAACGACGATCTGTTCGGCGGCGGCGGCTACGACCAGCTCGAAGGCGGCGACGGTACCGACGTGCTGGACGGTGGCTACCACGACGACACCTTGTTGGGCGGTGCGGGCGCCGACACCTTCGCGCTGCGCATGGAGAACGTCACCGAGACCGACCGCATCAACGATTTCACGGTCGCCGACGGCGACCGGCTCGACCTGTCCGGCACCGGCATGGGCGACTTCGCCACGCTGCAGCGCCTGATCGCCGAGTCGGACAGCGGCGGCCTGCTGACGCTGACGGCCAACGGCTATACCCACACCACGGTCCTGAACGACGTCTCGCTGGCCGACCTGAGCGCCGCCGACGTGATCCTGTCGACCGCCAACACCGCGTCCTCGCTAGCCGGCAGCGCCTATGCCGACCAGTTCTTCGGCGGCCTGGGCAACGACACCATCACCGGCGGCGACGGCTACGACTCGCTGTTCGGCGAGGGCGGCAACGACGTGATCTACGGCGGCTCGGCCACGCCCCAGGGCGAGCTCTACAACGGCTACGACCTGCTGATCGGCGGCGCCGGCAACGACACGCTGTTCGGCGGCGGAGGCTACGACACGCTCGAGGGCGGGATCGGCAACGACCGCCTCGACGGTGGCCAGGCGAATGACACCTTGACCGGCGGCGCCGGCATCGACCGCTTCTTCCTCAACCGCGACGGCGGCGCCGAGACCGACCTGGTGACCGACTTCTCGATCGCCGACGTCGACGTGATCGACCTGAGCTCGCTGGGCATCAGCGACTTCGCGACCGTGCAGCGCCTGATCACCGGCGGCACGCTCGGCAGTTCGCTGAGCGCGCGGCTCGACAACGCGGCGCATGTGCTGACGCTGCAGGGCATCAGCTCGACCTCGCTGACCTCGGCCAACTTCGTGCTGTCGGCGCTGAGCGCGCCGCAGAACATCATCGGCGGCAGCTATATCGACGATCTGTTCGGCGGCCTCGGCAACGACACCATCACCGGCGGCGATGGCTACGACGCGCTGTTCGGCGAGACCGGCAACGACCGGCTCTATGGCGGCTCGGCCACGCCCCAGGGCGAGCTCTACAACGGCTACGACCTGCTGGTCGGCGGCGTCGGCAACGACTCGCTGTACGGCGGCGGCGGCTACGACACGCTGGAGGGCGGCGACGGCACCGACCGCGTCGACGGCGGCATGGGCGACGACCTGCTGAGCGGCGGACTCGGTCTCGACACCTTCGTGCTGCGCCACGAAGGCGACTACGAGACCGACCTGGTCAGCGACTTCTCGCTCGCCGACGGCGACCGCATCGACGTCTCCGCACTCGGCATCAGCGACTTCGACACCGTCAAGGGCCTGATCTCGGCGGTGGGCGGCGCGGCGACCCTCACCGTCGTCACACAGAACCAGACCCACCAGTTCACGCTGCAGGGCGTGGCCGCGGCCACGCTGACGAGCGCGAACTTCGTGTTCAGCACCTCCACCGCGGCCGACAACATCATCGGCAGCAGCGGTTACGACGATCTCTTCGGCGGGCTCGGCAACGACACCCTGACCGGCGGCGACGGCAACGACCGCGTGTACGGCGAGACCGGCAACGACGTGCTGTACGGCGGCTCGGCCAGCTACCTGTCCGAGGACTACTACGGCAACGACCGCCTGATCGGCGGTGCCGGCAACGACACCTTGTACGGCGGCGGCGGCAGCGACGCGCTGCGCGGCGGCGCCGGCAACGACGTGCTGCAAGGGGGCCGTACCGCCGACCTGCTCTATGGCGGCGCCGACAACGACACCGCGTCCTACGACGGCGAGACCGATGCCGGGATCGTCGTCGACCTGCTGGCCGGCACCGCGACGCGGGTCGGCAGCGGCTCGGTCGAGGACCGCCTCTTCGGCATCGAGAACGCCATCGGCACGGCACTCGCCGACCGCCTGGTCGGCGATGCCGGGGCCAACCAGCTGAGCGGCCGGACCGGCGCCGACGTGCTGGTCGGTGGCGCCGGCAACGACACGCTCAACGGTGGTGCCGACAACGACAGCCTGTCGGGCGGCGACGGTCTCGACACCGCTAGCTATGCCGGCGCGTCGGCCGCCGTCACCATCAATCTCACCACCGGCGTGAACGCCGGTGCCGACGGTGTCGACACCCTGCTGCTGATCGAGAACCTGATCGGTGGCAGCTTCGCCGACCGCCTGACCGGCAGCACCGGCGCCAACAGCCTGAGCGGCGGCGGCGGTGCCGACACGCTCAGCGGTTCCGGCGGCAATGACACGCTGGCCGGCGGCGCCGCGGCCGATCAGGTGGCCGGCGGCGGCGGGCTGGACGTGTTCGTGATCGACTCGGTCGTCGGGTCGGACACTTTCAGCGACTTCGTCAGCGGCAGCGACACCGTGCGCTTCAACGCGACGACGCTGACGATCGGCAATGGCGACGCGGTCATCGACGGCGGCGTCAGCGTGGCCGGCCCGGGCGGCTTCGCGGCCGCCGCCGAGCTGGTGCTGGTGACGGCCAACATCGCCGGTGCGATCACGACGGCATCGGCCGCGGCGGCCATCGGTTCGGCGAGTGGCGCCTACGCGACCGGCGACGACCGGCTGTTCGTGGTCGACAACGGCACGCAGACGGCGCTGTTCCGCTTCACCGCGGCACAGGCCAATGCGCTGGTGTCGGACACCGAGCTGACGCTGCTCGCGACGCTGAGCTCGGCGGGGTCGACGGCGCTCGGGGACTACGCCTTCGGCTGAGAGGAGCCGGCGCGCGGGCGCCGGCTCTTACACCCCCTGCTTCAGGCTCGCCTCGATGAACATGTCGAGGTCGCCGTCCAGCACCTTCTGCGTCGCCGAGACCTCGACGTTGGTGCGCAGGTCCTTGATGCGGCTCTGGTCGAGCACGTAGCTGCGGATCTGGTGGCCCCAGCCGACATCGGTCTTGGTGTCCTCGAGCTTCTGCTGCTCTTCCATGCGCTTGCGCATCTCGTGGTCGTAGAGCCGCGAGCGCAGCCGCTTCCAGGCCACGTCGCGGTTGCTGTGCTGGCTGCGGCCGTCCTGGCACTGCACGACGATGCCGGTCGGCAGGTGCGTGAGCCGCACCGCCGAGTCGGTCTTGTTGATGTGCTGGCCGCCGGCGCCCGAGGCGCGGAAGGTGTCGGTGCGCACGTCGGACGGGTTGATGTCGATCTCGATCGAGTCGTCGACCTCGGGGTAGACGAACAGCGAGGCGAAGCTGGTGTGGCGCCCGCCCGAGCTGTCGAACGGGCTCTTGCGCACCAGCCGGTGCACGCCGGTCTCGGTGCGCAGGTGGCCGAAGGCGTAGTCGCCCTCGACCTTGATGGTCGCGCTCTTGATGCCGGCGGTGTCGCCCTCGGTCTCGTCTTCCAGCGTGGTCTTGAAGCCCTTGCGCTCGCAGTACTTCAGGTACTGGCGCAGCAGCATGCCGGCCCAGTCGCAGGCCTCGGTGCCGCCGGCGCCGGCCTGGATGTCGATGAAGCAGTTGTTCGGGTCGGCCGGGTTGTTGAACATGCGGCGGAACTCGAGCTGCTCCACCTGCGCGGCCAGGCCAGCGGTCTCGGCCTCGATGGCCTGCAGGCCGTCCGCGTCGCCCTCGTCCTTGCTCATCTCGAAGAGCTCGGCGTTGTCGGCGAGGTTGCGCTCCAGCGAGGCGATGGTCTCGACCACCGCTTCGAGCGCCTTCTTCTCGCGGCCTAGCGCCTGGGCGTTCTTCGGGTCGTTCCAGACCGTCGGGTCTTCGAGGGCGGCGTTGACCTCGCTCAGGCGACGGGATTTCTCGTCGTAGTCAAAGATACCCCCGGAGGTCGGCGGTGCGCTGGCTCAGGTCGGTGAGCCGCGCACCCAGGGCGTTGATGTGTTCGATGTCCATGACGAGATCCTCGGTGTTCAGGGGGCTGGCGAGTCGCCGGCCAATGCAGCGATTTTCTCACGCGAGATGACAACCCCTCGGCCGAGGAGAACCTCGGCCGATCCCCCGAGGGGATGCGGGCCGGCTTGGGACGGCCCGGCGCTCGGCCCGCCGAAGTCAGGCGGCGTCGAGGAAGGCGTCGATGGCCCGCGCCAGCGCCTCGGGCTGGTCGTGGTGCAGCATGTGGCCGGCGTCCTCGACCATCACGCGCTCGAGGCTCGGCACGGTCGCGAGGCGCTGCTCGAACTCGTCGCGGGGATAGCGCTCGCCCCAGAACCTGGCGACATCGGTCTGTCGCGCCTCGGCCCAGAGCACGGGCGCCGTGATGCGCGCCCAGCAGGCCAGCGCCTCCTCGGCGCGGTAGAGCACCGGGTTGGCGCGCTTGTGGGCCGGGTCGCCCTGGATCACCCAGCGGCCGCCGGCGGCGGCGTCGGGCCGGGCCCAGTGCGGCGCCAGCCACGCGGCGCGCTCGGGCGTGAGGCGGGGATTGTTCTTGCGCAGCCGCTCGGCCACCTCGTCGAGGCTGGCGTAGTCGCGCAGGCGCTGCGGCGCCTTCAGTTCGTCCAGCCAGGCGGCGTAGCGCGTCGGCGCCTGCGCGGCGCGCGTCTGCGGCAGGCCGAAGCCCTCGAGATTGACCAGCCGCCGCACCCGCTGCGGCCGCACGCCGGCGTAGACCATCGCGACGTTGCCGCCCATGCTGTGGCCGATCAGGTCGACCGGCGCGTCGGCGCTCAGGTGGTCGAGCAGTGCGTCGAGATCACCCAGGTAGTCGGGGAACCAGTAGCTGTCGGTGCCGGGCAGGCTCTCGGTGCGGCCGAAGCCGCGCCAGTCGGGCGCGACGACCGTCCGCTCGCCGGCCAGCGCGTCGACGACGAACTGGAACGACGCGCCGACGTCCATCCAGCCATGCAGCATGACCAGCGGCGGCGCGCCGGCGCCCGCCTCGCCCCAGCGGTGCAGGTGGTAGCGCAGGCCGCGCACGGCCACGAACTCGGAGCGCGCCGTGCGACGCGGCGTGTAGGCGGGGGTGCTCATGCGGCGACTGTATCGACGCCCCGCCGGCGCGGCGTCACGCTGGCGACAATCGCCCCATGAACGCCGAGCCCGCCCTGCGCGCCGCCGAGCCGCGCGACCTGCCCGACCTGGTGCGCCTGATCGGCGCGCTGGCCGACTACGAACGCCTGACCCACCTGCTGCGCGCCACGCCCGAGGCGCTGGGCACCCACCTGTTCGGCGCGCGTCCGGTGGCCGAGGCGATGGTGGTCGAGGTCGACGGCGCGGTGGTCGGCTTCGCGCTGTGGTTCACCAATTTCTCGACCTTCCTGTGCCAGCCCGGCCTGTGGCTGGAAGACCTGTTCGTGCTGCCCGAGCACCGCGGCCGCGGACTCGGCAAGGCGCTGCTGCAGCGGCTGGCGGCGCTGGCGCTCGAGCGCGGCTGCGGCCGCTTCGAGTGGAGCGTGCTCGACTGGAACGAGCCGTCGATCCGCTTCTACGAAGGCCTGGGCGCGAGCGTGCTGCCCGACTGGCGCATCTGCCGCGTCACCGGCGATGCGCTCGCGCGGCTGGCCGACGAATGATCCGCATCAGCGGCGGCGCGACCGTCTATCGCTCATTCGGCGGCGCGCGACGCAGCTTGCCAAGCAGCCGCCGCGGACCGGCTCTGCCGGACCGCCAGCGGCGCCCCCTCGAGGGGGAGCGGCGAAGCCGCAACGGGGGTGGGCCCATTCACCGCGGGTCCTGGAAGCCGCCGGCGCGGTAGGTCAGCACCAGCGTGTCGCGCCAGCCCTTGTGCTCGGGGTGGGCCGGGTCCTCGGGCTGGATCGGCGTGCTCTCGTGCACCACCTGCGGATCGTCGAGCAGCAGCACGGTCCAGGGCTGCTCGAGCGTGAAGCGCACGCCCAGCGGACCGGTCGCGTCGAACACCCGCGTCTCACCGCCGCGCACGCCGTGGCGGCCGACGAACACGACGGCGACGAAGTCCACGCCGTCGCGGTGCGCGCCCTCGGGCGTCGGGCGGCCGACGCCGGCCTCGGTGTCGATGCGGAAGGTGTGGGCCTCGATGTACCAGCGTCCGCCGGCCGGCGGACGGGCCTGCGCGAACAGCTCGCCGAGGCTGGCCACCAGCGCGCCCCAGGCGGGCTGGGCGACCTGCGCCGGTGCCAGCGGCTCGAACCAGCGCTCCATGCCGCCGTGCAGCGCGTTGTAGGTGGTCGGCTGCCAATGCGCGCGGTGCGGCACGGCCTCGAGCGCGGCCGGCGCGAGCGTCTGCACGAAGGAGCCATGGCGGCGGTAGCGGTAATGGCCGCCGTCCTTCAGGTAGCGGTCCGGCGGCAGGTCGTTCCAGAACGGGCGCAACGCGTCGAGCGCCGTCAGCGGCTGGGCGCACAGGCCCTCGGTGGCGGCCGGGTTCAGCGTGCAGAAGCCCTGCGTGCGCAGGCGCTCGGCTGCGGTGTCGCGGTCCAGCGGGCGGGTGAGATCGACGTGCATGGTGGGGGATGGACGGGTCACCGAGCCAGCCTAGCATGCACGCCGAGCGCCTTTGTGCCGCACCGACCATGAACCAACCCGACGACGACTACGACGCGCTGTACCGCGGCTTCCGCTGGCAGGTGCCGCCCTTCTTCAACATCGCCGAGGCCTGCTGCGGCCGCTGGGCCCGCGATCCGGCGGTGCGCGTGCGCACCGCGCTGGTCCACGAGGCCGAGGACGGCGCGGTGCGCTGGCTCAGCTACGCCGACCTGCAGGCCCAGGCCAACCGCCTGTCGCATGCGCTGCAGCGGCGCGGCGTGGCGCGCGGCGACCGCGTCGCGATCGTGCTGCCGCAACGGCCCGAGACGGCGGTGGCCCACATCGCGATCCAGCAGCTCGGCGCGGTGGCGGTGCCGCTGTCGATGCTGTTCGGGCCCGACGCGCTGCAGTTCCGGCTGGCGGACGCCGGCGCGCGGCTGGCGATCGTCGACGCGACCGTCGCCGACACGCTGCGCGCGGTGCGCACCGACTGCGCGACGCTCGAGACGCTGCTGGTGGTCGGCGGCGCCGCCGGGCCCGGCGAACTGGCCTGGGCCGAGGCGCTGGCGCGCGAGAGCACCGCCTTCGGGCCGATCACGACCGGTGCCGACGACGCGGCGCTGCTGGTCTACACCAGCGGCACCACCGGCCCGGCCAAGGGCGCGCTGATCCCGCAGCGCGCGCTGATCGGCAACCTCAGCGGCTTCGTCTGCAGCCAGGACTGGTTCCCGCACGACGGCGAGCTGTTCTGGTCGCCGGCCGACTGGGCCTGGACCGGCGGCCTGATGGACGCGCTGCTGCCGACGCTCTACTTCGGCAAGACCCTGCTGGGCAGCCAGGGCCGCTTCGACCCGCTGCGCGCCTTCGACCTGCTGGAGCGCCACCATGTGACCCATGCCTTCCTGTTCCCGACCGCGCTGAAGGCGATGATGAAGGCGGTGCCGGCGCCGCGCGAACGCCACACGCTGGCGCTGCGCGCGCTGATGAGCGCCGGCGAGTCGGTCGGCGACGCGGTGTTCGCGTGGTGCCACGACGCGCTCGGCGTCAGCGTCAACGAGATGTTCGGCCAGACCGAGATGAACTACGTGGTCGGCAACTGCGGCAGCTGGGTCGACGGCCACGGCCGCCGTCGCCCCGGCTGGCCCGCGCGTCCGGGCAGCATGGGCCGCGCCTACCCGGGGCATCGCGTCGCGGTGATCGACGACGCGGGCCACGAAGTGCCGCGCGGCCAGCCCGGCGACGTCGCGGTGCACCGGCGCGACATGCATGGCGACCCCGATCCGGTGTTCTTCCTCGGCTATTGGCGCAACGAGACGGCGACGCGCGCCAAGTTCACCGGCGACCCCGACGATTCGTGGTGCCGCACCGGTGACAGCGCCTCGATGGATGCCGATGGCTACCTCTGGTACCAGGGCCGCAGCGACGACATGTTCAAGGCCGCCGGCTACCGCATCGGGCCCGGCGAGGTCGAGAACTGCCTGCTCAAGCACGCGGCGGTGGCCAATGCCGCGGTGGTGCCCAAGCCCGATGCCGAGCGCGGCGCGCTGGTCAAGGCCTACGTGGTGCTGGCGGACGGCTTCGAGGGCACGCCGCAGCTCGTCGATGAACTGCAGCAGCACGTGAAGGGGCGTCTGGCGCCCTACGAGTACCCGAAGGAAATCGAGTTCGTCGCGGCGCTGCCGATGACGACCACCGGCAAGCTGCAGCGCCGCGTGCTGCGGCTGCAGGAAGAGGAGCGGGCGCGGCGGCGCTGAGCCCGCTCAGGCGGCCTGCGCGACCGTCGCCGACGGCCGCAGGTTGAGGAAGACGTTGAGCGTCAGCGCGACGATCGCGGCGGCCATGCCGAACTCGCTGGCGACCAGCGCCGGCGCGACCTCGACATGGCCCAGCAGCAGCGCCGCCAGCGCGCCCATCATCACGGGCAGCGACAGGTTGTGCAGCCAGAACTGCAGCGCCGCCAGCCGGCTGCGCGCCAGCACCGGGAACACGCCGTAGACCAGGCCGGACAACGCCAGCGTGGTCCAGCCCAGCAGGTTCAGGTGGGCATGCACCGGCCGCAGCGTGAAGTTCTGGGTGGCCCCCATGAAGATGCCGAGCGAGATGCCGACCAGCAGGTACAGCAGCGCCGCCTGCAGGCAGCGCTGCGCGATCGTGGGCAGGGCGGTGGTGGGCGTGACGACGGGCATGAGAGCGGCTCCGGTGGAACGTTGATGGCGGCACTTTAGGCCGCGCCGGCGCGGCTGCCATCGCCCGAAGGAGCCATCGCCGCGGCGCCATCGGGCCATGCGGCAAACTGCCGCCCATGGCCCGCCGAGACCACGCCAGCGAGACCCCCGCCACCGCCTTGCTGAAGCGCGCCGGGCTCGCCTACACCGAGCACCTGTACGACTACGTGGACCGCGGCGGCACGGCCGAGTCCTCGCGCCAGCTCGGCGTGCCCGAGCACGAGGTCGTCAAGACCCTGGTGATGCAGGACGAGGCCGCCCGGCCGCTGGTGGTGCTGATGCACGGCGACCGCCAGGTGTCGCTGAAGTCGCTGGCGCGCGCGCTCGGCGTCAAGAAGGTCGAGCCCTGCACGCCCGAGGCGGCGCAACGCGCCAGCGGCTACCCGGTCGGCGGCACCTCGCCCTTCGGTACCCGCAAGGCGCTGCCGGTCTACGTCGAGGCGAGCGTGCTCGAACTGCCGCGCATCCTGATCAACGGCGGGCGGCGCGGCTACCTGGTCGGCGTCGAGCCCAAGGCGGCGCTGGCCTTGCTGAGCGCCACCGCGGTGCATTGCGCGCAGCCGGGCTGACGGCGCGATACACCGGGCCGCAAATCGCCGCCAATTCGGCGCATTGCGCCGTCACGGACTTCCTACAGTGGCCGATGACCCGGACAACCGCCTTGCGGCGGGGCGCGCGCGTGCGCAGGCCGGTCCGATCTGACAAGGGAGCACCCGTGAAAATCAACCTCAAGCTGCCGCTGGCGATCGCGGCCCTGTCGGCCGTGCTGCTGGCGGCGGCGCTGGTCGGCATCTATCGACTGAACGGCTCGCTGCACACCTACGAGACCACGGTCCAGACCTACCACCAGCATGAGCGCGACATCACCCACGCGAGCCTCGCGTTCAAGGTGCAGGTCCAGGAGTGGAAGAACACCCTGCTGCGCGGCAAGGATCCGAAGCAGCTCGACAAGTACTGGAGCGCGTTCCAGAAGCAGGAGGCGAAGGTCGCCGACGCGACCCGTCACATCATCGAAGTGCTGCCCGCGGGCGAAGGCCGCACGCTGCTGGAGAAGTTCGCCGCGGCCCATCGCGAGATGGGCGCCGGCTACCGCAAGGGCTACGAGGCCTTCGTCGCCGCCAAGCACGAGCCCTCGGTCGGCGACGGCGCCGTGACCGGCATGGACCGCGCGCCGAGCAAGCTGCTCGACCAGGCGGCCGAGCAGATCCGTGCGGATGGCGGTGCCGTCGTGCAGCAGGCCGCGGCCGCGGGCCGGCGGGCGACCGTGCTCAGCATCGCGCTGATGCTCGGCGTCGCCGCGATCGGCATCGTCGGCGGCGTGCTGTTCACCCGCACCATCACGCGTCCGCTGGGGGCCGCCGTCGAGATGGCCGGTGCCGTGGCGGCCGGCGATCTGACGCGCAGCCTGCCCGCGCAGGGCCGCGACGAAGTGTCGCAACTGGTCGGCGCGCTGGGCGACATGGTCGTGCGGCTGCGCGGCGTGGTGTCCGAGGTGCGCCAGGGTGTCGAGTCCGTGAGCACGGCGTCGGCCCAGATCGCCACCGGCAACCTCGATCTCTCCGCGCGCACCGAACAGACCGCTGCCAGCCTGCAGCAGACCGCCGCGAGCATGGAGCAGATCACCGGCACGGTCACGCAGTCGGCCGACACGGCCCGGCGCGCCAACGAACTGTCGGCCGGCGCCGCCGGCGCCGCCGAGCAGGGTGGCGCCGTGGTGTCGCGCGTGGTCGCGAGCATGCAGGAGATCTCCGAGTCGTCGCGCAAGATCGCCGACATCATCGGCGTGATCGACGGCATCGCCTTCCAGACCAACATCCTGGCGCTGAACGCCGCGGTCGAAGCGGCGCGCGCCGGCGAGCAGGGGCGCGGCTTCGCGGTCGTCGCCAGCGAGGTGCGCAACCTGGCGCAGCGCAGCGCCGGCGCGGCCAAGGAGATCAAGGCGCTGATCGAAACCTCGGTCGGCCGGGTCGAGGTCGGCGCGCAGCTCGCCGAGCAGGCGGGCCGCAGCATGGGCGAGATCGTCCAGTCGGTGCAGCGCGTCACCACGCTGCTCGGCGAGCTCAGCGGCGCCGCCGGCGAGCAGCGCGACGGCATCGGACAGGTCAACGCGGCGATCGCCAACCTCGACCAGCTGACGCAGCAGAACGCGGCGCTGGTCGAGGAGTCGGCCGCGGCAGCGGCCTCGCTGAAGGAGCAGGCCGCGCGCCTGACCGGCGTGGTGTCGGTGTTCCGCACCGGCGACGCGGTGCGCGCCTGAGTCGCCCCCCGGCGGGGGCGCGGCACAATCGCGAACCATGTCGTTCGCGCTGCCCCTCGTCTGCGTCATCGCGGCCTACCTGCTCGGCTCGCTGTCGTTCGCGGTCATCGTGAGCCGCGGCTTCGGCCTGGCGGACCCGCGCAGCTACGGCTCGAAGAACCCCGGCGCCACCAACGTGCTGCGCTCCGGCCACAAGGGCGCGGCGGTGCTGACGCTGGTGTTCGACGCGCTCAAGGGCGCGCTGCCGGTGTGGCTGATCGATGCCTTCGGCGCGGCCCATGGCCTGGGCGAGGGCACGGCCGCGGCGGCGGGGCTCGCGGCCTTCGTCGGCCACCTGTGGCCGCTCTTCTTCGGCTTCAAGGGCGGCAAGGGCGTGGCCACCGCGGCCGGCGTGCTGCTCGGCTTCAACCCCTGGCTGGCGCTGGCGACGCTGGCGAGCTTCGCCATCGTGCTGTTCTTCTTCCGCTATGTGTCGCTGGCGTCGATCGTCGCGGCGGCGTTCGCGCCCTTCTACCAGCTGCTGATCTGGGGCAGCGGCCCGCTGGCGCTGGCGATCGGCGTGATGAGCCTGCTGCTGGTGTGGCGCCACGGCGCCAACATCGCGAAGCTGGTCGCCGGCACCGAGAGCAAGCTCGGCCAGAAGGCCGCGATCCCCCATCCCCCCACCCACAAACCCCACCACAAAGTCAAATGACGATCCAACGCTTCGATGTCGGCCGCCGGCTCTCCGAGATGGCCGTGTACAACGGCACCGTCTACCTTGCCGGCCAGGTCGCTGCCGACGGCAGCCAGGACATGCGCGGCCAGACCGCGCAGGTGCTGGCCTCGATCGACGCGCTGCTGGCGCGCGCCGGCACCGACAAGCGCAAGCTGCTGATGGTGCAGATCTTCATCACCGACCTGACCGAGTTCCCGGCCTTGAACGAGGTCTGGGAGGCCTGGCTGCCCGAGGGCGCCGCGCCGCCGCGCGCCACCGTGCTCGCTGCGGGTCTCGCGAAGCCGGAGTGGAAGGTCGAGATGGTGGTCACCGCGGCGCTCTGAGCCGAGCGCTGCGGAACCACCGGGACCGGCCGCGAGTCGCAGGTCCATGCGTGCCGCGCTGCGCTCCCCGATCGGCCTCGCGCTGCTGCTGGCGGCAGTGTGGGCTGGTGCCTCGTGGTGGCGCGAGGCGCAGGCCGAGCGCCTCGGCGCCGAGGTGGCGGCGACGGCGCGCAGCGGCGACATCCGCATGATCTCGTCACGGAGCTGCGCCTATTGCCGCCAGGCGCGCGCGTGGTTCACCGCCCACCGGGTGCCGTTCGACGAATGCTTCGTCGAGACCGAGGCGGCCTGCGCCCAGGCCTATGCGCTGCTGCAGACGCCGGGCACGCCGGTGCTGCTGGTGCGCGACCAGCGCGTGCTCGGCTTCTCGCCGCAGCGCATCGCCGCGGCCCTGCGTTGAGCTCAGCGGGCCGCGTCGTGGGCGCCGCGCTCGATCCCGTCTAGCACCGCGACGGCCGGCGAAGTCCAAGGCGCCGGGTCGACGGGCCCCCCGTCATGGCCAGGCACAGCGCCTGTTGCCAGTGGCGAACCTGCTCAGATTTGGAGCAGGGCCGCGAGCCCGAGGGCGGCCGGGTCGCCGCGTCCCAGCCTCACCAAGGTCGGCTCGTCCTCGCTCAGGTTGAGCACGGTCGTCGGCTGCCGCGGGCAGGCGCCGGCGTCGACCACGGCCTGCAGCAGCTTGCCGAAGCGGGCGCGGATCGCCCTGGGGTCGTTCAGCGGCTCGGTCTCGCCGGGCGGGATCAGCGTGGTGGCGAGCAGCGGCTGGCCGAACTCCGCCAGCAGCGCCTGCGTCACCGCATGGTCGGGCACGCGCAGGCCGATGGTGCGGCGCGCCGGGTGCGAGAGGCGCCGCGGCACTTCCTTGGTCGCCTCCAGGATGAAGGTGTAGGGGCCCGGCGTGCCGAGCTTGAGCAGCCGGTACTGGCGGTTGTCGACGCGGGCGTAGCTGGCCAGCTCGCTCAGGTCGCGGCACAGCAGGGTCAGGTGGTGCTTGTCGTCGACCCCGCGGATGCGGCGCAGCTGCTCGGCCGCGGCCTTGTCGTCCAGGTGGCAGGCGAGCGCGTAGCTGGAGTCGGTCGGGATCGCCGCGATGCCGCCGCCGTGCAGGATCTGCGCGGCCTGCTTGAGCAGCCGCGGCTGCGGGTTGTCCGGATGAACCTCGAAGTACTGGGACATCGGCGGATTGTCGGTCGGCCGGCGGCGCCGCGTCGGCGACCTTCAGGGGCGCGCGATCCGGTGCCCGATCGCTTCCCACACCGGCGTCAGCCGGCCGGGCAGCCAGGGCAGGGCGCCGAGGTCGGTGCGGCTTTCCTCGGGGTCGTGGAAGTCGCTGCCGCGCGAGGCGAGCAGGCCGAACTCGATCGCCGTGTCGGCGTACTTCAGGTACTCGGCCGCGCTGTGGCTGCCGGTCACGACCTCGACACCACGCCCGCCATGGGCGATGAACTCGGTGAACAGCGCGTACTCCTCGGTCGGCGTGAACCTGTAGCGGCCGGGGTGGGCGATCACCGCGGTACCGCCGGCCGCGGTGATCCAGCGCACCGCGTCGCCGAGCGCGGCCCAGCGGTGCGGCACGTAGCCCGGCTTGCCCTCCACGAGGTAGTGGCGGAACACCTCGTGGGTGCTGGCGCAGCGGCCGGTTTCGACCAGGAAGCGCGCGAAGTGGGTGCGCGAGACCAGCTGCGGATTGCCGACATGGCGCAGCGCGCCCTCGTAGGCGCCGGGGATGCCGACGGCCGCCAGACCTGCCGCCATGTCGCGGGCGCGCTGCTCGCGACCGCCCCGGGTCGCCGCCAGGCCGGCGGCGAGCGCGTCGTCCTCGGGGTCGATGCCGAGGCCGACGATGTGCACCGTCTCGCCGGCGAAGCTGACCGACACCTCCACGCCGGCCAGCCAGGCCATGCCGGCCGCGTGCGCGGCGTTGCGGGCGCGCCGCTGGCCGCCGAGCTCGTCATGGTCGGTCAGCGCCCACAGCTCGACGCCGTTGGCCGCCGCGCGCGCCGCCAGCGCCTCGGGTTCGAGCGTGCCGTCGGACACGCTGGAATGGCAATGCAGGTCGGCGTTCAGAACAGTCGGTGAACTCACTTGCAGATTGTAGGAACCGGCCCCTGCCGCCTTAAGGTGGCGCTAAGCTGGCCCCGCCACGATCAGGGCATGTACCAGGAACCCCTGCTCATGCCCTCCGCCGGCGACGACGTTCCGATGTCCCGACCGCCGGCCCCCGCCGGCCCCCGCTTCGCGCTGCACGCGCCCGGCGATCGCGGCCGCCGCGAGGTCGAGGACTTCATCCGCGGCGTCTATGCCGAGCACTACGGCGCCCGCGTGCCGGCCTTTGCGCCCCAGCTCGTGAGCCTGCGCGACGGCGAGCAGATCGTCGCCGCGGCCGGCTACCGCAGCGCCGCCGAGCCCTTGTTCCTCGAGCGCTACCTCGACCGGCCGGTCGAACGCCTGCTCGCCGGCGTGGCGGGCGCGCCGTCGCGCGGGCGGATCGTCGAGGTCGGTCACCTCGCCTCGCGCCGCGCCGGCGAGGGGCGGCGGCTGATCCTGAGGCTGGCCCAGCACCTGGGCGAGCTGCGCGTGCAGTGGGTCGTCAGCACGCTGACCGAGGAACTGCGCCAGGTCTTCGCCCGCATGGGCGTGCAGCCGGTTGCCCTCGGTCTGGCCGATCCGGCCCGGCTCGGCGCCGAGGCGGCCGACTGGGGCAGCTACTACGACCACCGGCCGCTGGTGCTGGCCGGCAGCCTGCCGCTCGCGCTGCGCCGGCTGGCGCCGCGGCTCGCCCGGGCATGACGGCGCTCGTGACGGCCGGCGCGGCCTGGTCGCGCGCCGAACTCGACGCCGCCGCCGCGCGGCTTGCCGAAGCCCTGAGCGCGCGGCGCGTGCGGGTGCTCGCGACGCTGCTCGACAACGGCGCTTCCTGGGCCATCGTCGATGCCGCTGCGGCCCGGGCCGGCGTCGTGCATGTGCCGCTGCCGGCCTTCTTCACCGCCGCGCAGCGCCGCCACGCGGTCGCCGCGGCCGGCGTCGACACCCTGTGCGCCGAGCCCGCGGTCGCGCCGGACGGCGCCGAACTCGAGCTCGGGCCGGCCGGTCTCGGCCTCGCGTGGCGCCGCCTGCCGACCGCGCCGGTGGCGATGCCGGCCGGCACTGCCAAGGTCACCTTCACCTCCGGCACCACCGGCACGCCTAAGGGCGTCTGCCTTGGCGCCGACGCGATAGACGCGGTGGCGCGCGGCATCGGCGAGGCCACCGCCCCGCTCGGCATCGAGCGCCACCTGAGCGCGCTGCCCTACGCGGTGCTGCTGGAGAACATCGCCGGGCTGATGGCGCCGCTGGCGCGCGGTGCGAGCTGCATCGCGCTGCCGCTGGCCGAGGTCGGGCTGAGCGGCTCGTCGAGCTTCGATCCGGCCACGCTGCAAGCGGCCTGCGAGCGACACCAGCCGCACAGCCTGATCCTGCTGCCGCAGATGCTGCGCGCCTGGTCGGTCTGGTTGACGGCGAGCGGCCGGCGCGCGCCGGCCGCGCTGAAGCTGGTGGCGGTCGGTGGCGCGGCGGTCGGCGCGCCGCTGCTGGCGGCCGCGCGCGCGGCCGGCATCCCGGCCTACGAGGGCTATGGACTGTCCGAAGGCGTGTCGGTGCAGACGCTCAACCTGCCCGGGGCCGACCGCCCCGGCAGCGCCGGCCGGCCGCTGCCGCACGCGCGGCTGCGCATCGCCGCGGACGGCGAGATCGAGGTCGGCGGCGCCCTGCACCTGGGCTACCTCGGCAGCGCCGAGCCGCTGCCGGCCTGGTGGCCGAGCGGCGACCTGGGCACGATCGACGCCGACGGCTACCTCCATGTGCGCGGGCGCAAGAAGCAGGTGCTGATCACCGCCTATGGCCGCAATGTCTCGCCCGAGTGGGTCGAGTGCGCGCTGCACGCCGCCCGCGTGCGCGGGCAGCCGGTGCTGGCGCAGGCGGTGGTGTTCGGCGACGGCGCGCCGGTGCTGTCCGCGGTGCTGTGGCCGGTGGACGCGAGCCTGCCCGACGCCGTGCTGCAGGCCGCCGTCGATGCCGCCAACGCGACGCTGCCCGACTACGCGCAGGTGCGCGACTGGGTGCGCGCGTCCCGTCCCTACAGCGCCGACAGCGGCCTCGCCACCGCCAACGGCCGGCCGCAGCGCGACGCGATCGCGCGGCTTCATGCCGGTGCGCTGCGCGCGGCGGCGACCGACTGAAACGAACCAGGACCTCCATGAGCTTCTTTGCCCGACTCGTCCACGACACCGCCGCCGACCGCGCCGCGATGATCGCCACGCCCATCATCCAGGGCTGCCTGCGCGGCGAGGTCTCGCTGCCGAGCTACCGCGCCTTCCTCGCCGAGGCCTACCACCATGTGCGCCACACGGTGCCGCTGCTGCAGGCCTGCCGCGCGCGTGTCGAGCGGATGCCGCAGCACGCCTGGCTGCTGCCGGCGCTCGACGAGTACGTCGAGGAGGAGCGGGGCCACGACGAGTGGATCCTCGACGACCTGGCGGCCTGCGGCGTGCCGCGCGAGCCGGTGATCGCCGCCGGGCCGGCCCACGCCACCGAGGTGATGGTGGCCTATGCCTACGACACCATCGCCCGCGGCAACCCGCTCGGCTTCTTCGGCATGGTGCATGTGCTCGAGGGCAGCAGCGTCGCGCTGGCGCTGCTCGCGGCCGACCGCATCCAGGCGAACCTGCGCCTGCCCGATGCCGCCTTCGGCTACCTGCGCTCGCATGGCACGCTGGACCAGCAGCACACCGCGCACTTCGAGCTGCTGATGGACCGCCTCGAGGATCCGGCCGACCAGGCCGCGATCGTTCACGCGGCGCGGGCCTTCTACCGGCTCTACGGCGACGTGTTCCGCGGCCTGCCGCTGCCCGCGGCCGAGCAGGAGGCCGCATGAGGCTGGACACCGCCTCGGTGGTGCTGACCGGCGCGGCCGGCGGCATCGGCGCGCCGACCGCGCAGGCGCTGGCCGCGGCCGGCGCGCGGCTGCTGCTGGTCGGGCGCGATGCGGGCCGGCTGGCGGCGCTCGCGCACGAGCTCGGCGG
>DATILD010000104.1:0-159206 GCA_035476815.1 Methylibium sp. | reverse complement strand
ACGGCCACTACCGCACCGGCGACGTCGCGGTGCGCGACGCCGAGGGCTACATCACCTTCGTCGGCCGCGCCGACGACGTGTTCAAGGCCTCCGACTACCGCATCAGCCCCTTCGAGCTCGAGAGCGCGCTGATCGAGCACGCGGCGGTGGCCGAGGTCGCCGTGGTGCCCAGTCCCGACCCGCTGCGGCTCGCGGTGCCCAAGGCCTACCTGATCCTCGCGCCCGGCCATGCACCGAGCCGCGCGCTGGCCGAGGACGTGCTGGCCTTCGCGCGGCGCCAGCTGGCGCCCTACAAGCGGGTGCGGCGCATCGAGTTCGTGACCGAGCTGCCGAAGACCATCTCCGGCAAGATCCGCCGAGTGCAGCTGCGCGCGCAGGAGGTCGAGCGGCGCGCCGCCGGCACGCGCGAGGCGCAGGAGTATTTCGAGGACGACTTCCCCGAGCTGAAGGCCGGCGCCTGAGCCCCTAGGCGGCGATGAGCCCGGCGCCCGGTCGCCTCACTCGGTGACCGGCGCTCGCGGAAGCTTCAGCAGGGCTCTGACGCGCGGCTGCTCGGCACGGTCGAAGCGCTCGGCCACCCAGGCGTCGATGGCGGACCGCCGCGCAATCTCGCTCAACTGGGCGTCGGCCCGGAGGCGATTCCATTCGACCCGCGCCCGCGCCAGCCGCGTCTCCCAGTCCTGCCAGGCGCGCCGCTCGTCCTCGACCCGCCGGCGCGCCGCCGGTGCGAGGTCCTGCAGCGCCAGGCCGGACGCCGGCCGAGCTGCGGCCTGCGCGCCACCGCGCTGCTGCATCAGGGCCTCGAACTCGCGCTCCTCGGCACCGTAGAAGGCCTCGGCCCAGGCGGGACCCAGGGCCGCTCGCCGGGCCGCGCGCCGATCGGCCAGCGCCAGCGGCCAGGTCTGCGCGTCCGCCAGGTCGATGGGGACCGAGACGCGCTCGCCGATCAGGCCGAGATAGCGCCGCCACAGGTCCATCAGCTGCGCCGTGCCCGCCAGGCCCAGCGCCTCCGACGCGCCCTGCTCGACGAAGGCGGTGATCTGCTCGATCGAGGTCTCGCCCTGCAGCGTCAGCAGCTGGTCGAAGCGTTGTCGTACCGCGAGGCTCGGTTCGAGGCGGCCCTGGGCGTCGAGCGAACCCCAGGCGCCGTCGAGCTCGCTGCCGCGCAGCGAGCTGCGCTCGTGGATCCAGCGCTCGAACGCGACCCGCGGATCGGCGGCGAGCGCCGCGGGTTCCGAGGCGGTTCCGAGCGGCGCCGACGGCGCGCCGGTCGGCATCCCTCGCCTCAGCGGCGCACCCTCCACGGCCGAAGGCTCGATCGCGGCGCGCTGCCAGACGACCCCAACGACGGCGGCCGCCAGCAGCGCCACCAGGACGCCGCGCCGCCACCCGCCGGTCACAGCCCGGCCAGCTTCAGCCGGTTGGCATGCGAACGGTAGAACGCGACCGGGCTGGGCGTGAACAGGCCGCGCAGGCCGAACACCATGTTCACCTCGTCGAGATGGTTCCACGGGTAGTCGTCGCGCAGCACCTGGCCGAAGTGCGTCGAGCAGCGGCCGACCAGGCCGTCGTTGGCGGCGCCCTCGAAGTAGGTCGAGGTCAGCAGCAGCAGGCCGTCCGACGCGTCGGCCGGGTTCGTCAGCACCGCGGTGCCGCCGGCCGAGTACAGCCTCGCGCCATGGGCCGTCGCGGGCCCCTGCCCGCAGGGCGTCGACGGCAGGCCGGCCGGGAACTGGGTGTTGAAGGCGGCGGCGCTGGTGGTGCTGCTGTCGCCGAAGGTCGCCGCCGCGTCCTGCGGCAGCTGCGGCTCGCCGGACAGCAGGCTGATCACGTTGCCGAGCGCCGACAGGATGGAGAACACGAGCCCGCTGACGCCGGCCGCCGCGGTGTCGCGGTTGACGCCGTCGGCCACCGGCGTGCCCTGGTGGGGCGTGCCCACCGTGGTCACCGAGGCGACCAGCTCGGGCGCCATCTCCGCCACGTAGCGCGAGGTGATGCCGCCCTGGCTGTGCCCGACCAGGTTGAAGCGGGTGTAGCCATGGGCCGCCTTGAGCTCGCGCAACTGCGCCAGCAGCTGCTCGCCGCGGACCGCGTTACCGTTCAGCGCCGAGACCTGGGGCTGGAACACCGTCGCACCGCCGTCGCGCAGCGACGTGGCGATGCCGAACCAGTAGTTCACCGGGCCGATCGTGTCGAAGCCGAGCGCGCCGTGGACCAGCACGATCGGATAGCGGGTCTGGGTGTAGCTGTCGGCGCCGGCCGCCGGGCCGGCCAGCAGCGCCAGACCGAGCGCCGCGGCGGCGATCGAGCGGGTGGCGAAACGCTTCATGGCAGTCTCCTTGGAGCGGCAGCTCGCCGGCGCCCGACGGCGGCCGGCGCTGCCTGGTTCGTGGGCAGGACCGATCGTCAGGCGATCGCGCGGTCGCACCAGCCCAGCAGGTCGGCGACGACCTCGCCGCGGTTGGTCTCGTTCAGCAGCTCGTGCCGGGCTTCCGGATAGAGCCGCGCCTGCACCGCCAGACCGGCCGCCCGGTAGCGCGCGATCAGCGGCTCGACGGCGTGGAAGTCGCCGGCCAGCGGGTCGCGCTCGCCGGAGATGATGTAGATCGGCAGGCTGCGCGGAATGGTCGCGATGAGCGCCGGGTCGGCGAGCCGCGGCCCCTGGCCGAACAGCGACATGAAGGACTCCGGCGTGAGCCCGAAGGCGCACAGCGGGTCGGCCAGGTAGGCATCGACCTCGGCCTCGTCGCGGCTCAACCAGTCGAAGGGCGTGCGGGCGGGCTCGAAGCTCGCGTTGATGGTGCCCAGCACGTCGCGCGTCGCCGCCAGTGCGGCGACGACGTCGATCGCCATCGACCCGCACAGCACCAGCGCGTCGATGACCCCCGGGTGATCGACCACCAGGGCCTGCGAGATCATCGAGCCCATGCTGTGGCCGAACAGGATCAGCGGCAGGCCCGGGTTCTCGGCCCGGGCATGGGCGATGACCGCGGCGAGGTCGGTGACCACGCCCGGGAAGCCGGCCGGGCCGTAGTCGCCGAGCTGCGATCGATCGCTCACCGTCTCGCCGTGGCCACGGTGGTCGGCCGCATAGATCACGTAGCCCGCGGCGACCAGCGGCGCCAGCGGGCTGCGGTAGCGCCGCCGGTGCTCGCCCATGCCATGCGCCGCCACCATCACGGCACGCGGCGCCGCGGCAGGGGCCCAGCGCGACGCGGCCAGCGCCACGCCGTCGCGCATCGTGATGCGCAGCTTGTCGTCGGTCTTCTGCATGGGGAGCTCCTTCTCAGAACTTGGCCGACAGTTCGACGCCGAAGCGCCGCGGGTAGGGAACGGTGGTGAACTTGGTCTGGGTGGTCGGGTCGATCGCCACTCCGGTGGAGACCTGGTTGTCGGTCAGGTTCTTGCCGTAGACCGCCAGCTCGTACCGGCCCGACGGGTCGCGCAAGGCGATGCGCGCGCCGACGTCGCGCGACGAACCCACCCGCGACTCCGGCGAGTTGCTGGCCAGGAAGAACTGCTCGTCGACGAAGGTCGCATCGGCGTGGAAGCTCAGCGAGTAGCCGCCGACCGGCACGCTGTAGTCGGCCGCCAGGTTGGCGGTGTACTTCGGCGCCTCGATCATCCGGTTGCCGGACAGGTCCGTGCCGTTGAGCAGCAGCTCGCGGTACTTGCCGTCGAGCAGGCCGAGGCCGAGATTGAAGCCCAGACCCGGCAGCGGCCGCAGGAAGGCCTCGACCTCGAGGCCCTGGATGCGCGACTGTCCCGCATTGACGAGCTGCTGCGTGCCGATGCCGACGACGTTCAGGAACTGCTGGTTCTTGAAGTCGTAGCGGAAGGCCGAGACGTTGAGCGTCAGCTTGCGGTCCAGCATCTGCGACTTCACGCCGACCTCGACGCCGTCGAGCTTCTCGGGATCGGCCACGTTGAGGTCGGCGGGATTGGTCAGCGCCCCGCCGTTGATGGCGCTGCTGCGGTAGCCGCGCGCGTACTGACCGTAGACCATCACGTCCGGCGTGAGCTTCACGCTCAGGCCGAGGCGACCGGTCGGCGAGCCGTCGCTGTATTCCTGGTCGCCCTGCAGCGGGATCGCCGGCACGACCTGGAAGTCGCTCATGCGCCCCTTGTCGCGCGTGTAGCGCAGGCCGCCATAGGCCTGCACGGTCTTGCTCACGTCGTAGCTGCCGTCGAGGTAGGCGGCGTAGGAGCGTCGCTCCTGTGCGTAGCTCTGCGCCAGCGCCGCCCCGCCGGCGAACAGCAGGTAGTCGGTGTTGACGTCGATGTCGTCGCGCTGGTGGTAGACGCCGACGATGAACTGGAACGGACCGTCGAGCGCGGAGGCGAGCCGCAGGTCCTGGCTGAATTCCTTGGTCTTCGACGCGAAGTCGATGTGCAGCAGCGGCGCGACCGTGCCGTCGCCATCGACGAGGTTGAGGAAGCGGCCATCCAGGTAGGACGTGATCGAGGTCAGCGTGCCGAAGCCGACGTCCTTGTTGATCGTCAGGTAGCCGCCGTCGCCGCGCACCTCGATCTTGCCAGAGCGGTCGGTCGCCACCTGCTGGCGCGACAGCGGCGCGCCGGTGAACGGATTGACCCGCGGGTTGATGCCGAAGGCGTTGGTGCCGGCCGGCGTGACGAGACCCGTCGCGGGATTCGGCGTGACACCGTCGCTGGTGCCCTCGTTGATCGCGCCGATGGCGCGCGGGTTGCCATGGACGGTGAAGAGCCGCAGCGTCGCGTCCAGCCCGCCGGGGTCATCCTTGTAGCCCAGGGTCAGGCGAGCGGCCTTGCGGTCGATGCTGGAGAGGTCGCGCCCCGCGGGGTTGAGGTTCTCGATGTAGCCGTCCGACCGGGCGCCGGTGAACGCGAGCCGGGCCGTGAGCTTGTCGTCGACCAGTGGCAGCTCGATGGCGCCCTTGGCCTCCCGGAAGCCGTCGCTGCCGAAGCCGACGCTGATTTCGCCTTCGCGGCGAAAGGTCGGCCGCTTGGAGATGAAGTTGATCGCCCCGGCGGTCGTGTTCTTGCCGAACAGCGTGCCCTGGGGCCCACGCAGCACCTCGACCCGCTCGATGTCGAACAGCTGCGCGCCGCCCAGGAAGGAGGCGCCGACATAGACCTCGTCGAAGAAGATGCCGGTCGGCGAGATCGCGTTGAGGTTGAACTCCGGCGTCGAGATGCCGCGCAGCGAGAACTTGGGCTGCGACTCGTCCCCGAGCATCGACACGCGCAGGTTGGGCGTCTGCCGGGCGATCTCGGTGCCGGTGTCGATGCGGGCGCGCTCCAGGGCCTCGCCGCCCATCACCGTGACGGACACGGGGACGTCCTGCAGCGGCTGCTCGCGCTTCTGGGCGGTGATCTTGACCACCTCCAGACTCTGTGGCGCCGGAGGGGCCTCGCCCTGCTGCGCGTGAGCCACCGCCGCGACGGCGTGGAGTGCGGCCGCCATCGCGGCGCCGCGCGTTCCGATCGATTTGCGCATTCCTGCTCCCTTCGTGTCGAGCCATGCGACGGTGCCGATCGGCTCGCGCCGGTCGCGCCTCTCGCGACCGAGAGGGCCTGCCACCCGCACCTTGCTTGCAGAGACCCCACGATCGCATGCATGCGTATCGTGTGTTATAGGACTTTACCTATGCTTATTAATATTCCCAATCGACCGACCACTGCGCAGCGGCCCGGGGCATCGCTCAGACCGACGGCAGGCGGTGGCCGCGAAAGTCCTCGCGCAACTTCGTCTTGAGCAGCTTGCCGGTCGCCGTGTGCGGCAGCGCATCGACGAACACGACGTCGTCCGGCACCCACCACTTGGCGACCCGCCCCGCGATGAAGGCGAGCAGCTCGTCGCGCCCCACGTCGTGGCCCGGGCGCCGGACCACGATCAGCAGCGGCCGCTCCTGCCACTTCGGATGCGCGACGCCGATGACGGCGGCCTCGGCCACGGCGGGGTGGCTGGCCGCGGCGTTCTCGAGATCCATCGACGAGATCCACTCGCCGCCGGACTTGATGACGTCCTTGGCCCGATCGACGAGCTGCACGTAGCCGTCGGCGTCGATCGTCGCGACGTCGCCGGTCGGGAACCAACCTTCGGCGTCGAGCACCGGCCCGCCCTCGGCCCTGAAGTAGCCGCTCGCGATCCACGGCCCCCGCACATGCAGGTGCCCGAAGGCCTGGCCGTCGTGCGGCAGCTCGCGCTGCTCGGCGTCGACGATCTTCAGATCGACGCCCCACACCGCCCGCCCCTGCTTCATCTTGGCGGCCATCTGCCGGTCCGCCGGCCAGGCTGCGTGCTTGGGCAAGGGGTGGTTGATGGCGCCGATCGGGCTGGTCTCGGTCATGCCCCAGCCCTGCACGAAGCGGGCGCCGAAGTCGCGCTCGAAGCGCTCGATCATCGCCCGCGGCGGCGCGGCGCCGCCGACGACGATGGTCTCGATGCCGAGCGCCCGGACGTCGATCTCGGGATGCGCGTCGAAGTACTGGAACAGCATCAGCCAGATCGTCGGCACGGCCTGCGCGAAGTTCACGCGTTCGTCGCGCATCAGTTCGTACAGGGTCCGGCCGTCCAGATGCGGACCGGGCATGACGAGCTTCGCGCCGACCATGGCCGCCGCATAGGGCATGCCCCAGGCGTTGGCATGGAACATCGACACGACGAGCAGCATGCACATCGACGAGCGCACGCCGAAGGTGTCGGGCGCGCAGGCCGCCAGCGAATGCAGCACCGTGGAGCGGTGCGAGTACAGCACGCCCTTGGGATGGCCGGTGGTGCCCGAGGTGTAGCAGAGCGAGGAGGCGGTCCGCTCGTCGAGCTGCGGCCAGTCGTAGTGCTCGCCGTGCGCCGCCAGCAGCTCCTCGTAGCACAGCAGGTTCGGCACGTCGATCGCGGGCAGGTGCTCGCGGTCGGTCATCGCCACGTAGGCGCGCACCGTCGGCAGCCGGGGCGCGAGCTGCTCGACCAGCGCGGCGAAGCTGGTGTCGAAGAACAGCACCCGGTCTTCGGCGTGGTTGATGATGTAGGCGATCTGCTCCGCGAACAGGCGCGGGTTGACGGTGTGCAGCACCGCCCCGCTGCCCGACACGCCGTAGTACAGCTCCAGGTGCCGGTGGGTGTTCCAGGCCAGCGTGCCGACGCGATCGCCGAAGCCGACGCCCAGCCCCGGCAGCGCGTTCGCGATCCGCATCGCGCGCCGGCGCACCTCGGGATAGCTGGTGCGCAGCGTCGGGCCTTCGACGGTCCGCACGACGATCTCGGCCTCGCGGTGGTAGCTCGCCGCGTGATCGATCAGCGACGAGATCAGCAAGGGACGCTCCTGCATCAGCCCCAGCATGCGGCACCTCCAGCGCGATGGGCCTGCCGCATCACGACAGGCTGAAGCCGCCGCCGCACACCAGCGTCTGCCCGGACACGTAGTTCGACTCCGGGATGCAGAACAGGTAGACCGCGCCGGCCGCCTCCTCGGGCGTGCCGGCACGGCCGAGCGGGATCTGGGTCTCCATCGCCTTCATCAGCTCGGGATTCACGCCGACCTTGATCTCGCGGCCTTCGACGACGACCCGGGCGTCCGCATCCGCCGTCGCCTCGGTCAACCGCGTGCGGATCAGGCCGAAGGCCACGGTGTTGACGTTGACGCGCAGCCGCCCCCATTCCTTCGAGAGCGCCTTGGTCAGCCCGGTGACGCCCGCCTTGGCCGCGGCGTAGTTCGCCTGGCCGGCGTTGCCGCCCAGCCCGGCGATCGACGAGATGTTGACCACCTTGCGGTAGCGTTCGACACCGGCCTCGGTCTCGTCCTTGACCAAGGCCTTGATGACCGGCTGCGCCGCCCGCAGGATGCGGAACGGCGCCGTCAGATGGCAGTCGAGCATCGCGTACCACTGCTCGTCCGTCATCTTCTGGATCACGTTGTCCCAGGTGTAGCCGGCGTTGTTGACGACGATGTCCAGGCCGCGGTAGCTGTCGACGGCGGTCTTCACGAAGCGCTCGGCGAAGTCCGGCGCCGTCACGTTGCCCCAGCAGGCCACGGCTGCCCCGCCACCGGCCTGGATCTCGGCCACGACCTGCTCGGCCACGTCGCGCTCGAGATCGTTGACGACGAGTCGGGCGCCCTCGCCCGCCAGCTTCAAGGCCACCGCGCGGCCGATGCCGCGCCCGGACCCGCTCACCAGCGCCACCTTGCCGTCCAGCTTGCCGCTCATCGCGCTTCTCCTCGTGGGTTCCGGTTCATGACAGCGCCAGCACGGCCTCGCCGGCGACCTTCGGCTCGCCGTACTGGTTGGCCAGCGCGATCTCGACGCGCGCGCAGGGGCGCCCGTCGCGCTCGGTGCGTTCGACCACGCGGCCGCTGCAGATCGCCTGGTTGTAGAGGTGGAACACGCCGACGAAGCGCAGCTCCAGGCTGAGGATGCGATCGGGCTCGACCCAGGACGTCAGCAGCCGCCCCAACCAGGCCGCGCTGAGCATGCCGTGGCCGAAGACATCGGGCATGCCGGCGCGGCGGGCGACATCGGTGTCGATGTGCAGCGGCACATGGTCGCCCGACGCGCCGGCGTACAGCGCCAGCGTCGCGCGGGTCAGCGGTTCGACGACGAGCTCCGGCAGCCGGTCGCCGACCTCGAACGACAGTGCGGGCGTGGTGTTCATGCCGCCCTCGCGACCGGCTCGCGGTACACGACCGTGGTCGACAGCGTCGCGACCCGCCGATCGTCCTGGTTGCGCACCTGCGTCTGCTTGACGACGAACTGCAGCGCGCCGCCCTTCTTGTCGTAGATGTCGGTGATCGTCGCGTCGAAACTGAGCCGATCGCCCGCAAAGGCCGGTGCGTGGTAGTCGAAGCGCTGCTGCCCGTGCAGGATGTAGAGCAGGTTGACGCCGATGTCGGTCAGCCAGGCGAGCGGCTCCGGGTCGTCCATCATCTCGAGGCAGAACAGGTAGGTCGGCGGCACGCGCAGGCCGCGGTCGCTGCCGGGGTCGCTGCTAGGGTCGGCCCGCGCCGCCTGTCTGTCGCCGATGACGTCGAGGAAGAAGCGCAGGCGGCCGGCCTCGACGGTCCGCGTGACGCGGCTCAGGACCTTGCCGATGTGCTGGCGATCGAGCATGCGACCTCTCCTAGGCCCGGCCGTACAGCGTGACGACCGCGGCGCCGCCGAGGCCCAGGTTGTGTTGCAGCGCGATGCGCGCGCCGTCGACCTGCGTCGCTTCGGCAGTGCCGCGCAGCTGCCGCGTCAGCTCGTAGCATTGCGCGAGGCCGGTCGCGCCCAGCGGATGGCCCTTCGACAGCAGCCCGCCCGAGGGGTTGACGACGATGTCGCCGCCGTAGGTGTTGCGCTCGTCGTCGACGAAGCGCTCGCCCTCGCCACGGCCGCAGAAGCCCAGCGCCTCGTAGCTGATCAACTCGTTCTGGGCGAAGCAGTCGTGCAGCTCGCAGACGTCGACGTCCTGCGGACCGACCCCGGCCTGCTCGTACACCTGGGCGGCCGCGCCCGCGCTGAGATTGAAGCCGACCAGGTCGATCATCGAGCTCGTGCCGAAGGTGTCGGGGCGGTCCGTCACCATCGCCTGCCCGAGGATCCGCACGCCGGGCTTCAGCCCCTTGCGCGCGGCGTAGTCCTTCGACACGAGGAGCGCCGCCGCCGCGCCGCAGGTCGGCGGGCAGGCCATCAGCCGCGTCAGCACGCCCGGCCACAGCGCCGGCGACTGCAGCACCTCGTCAACGCTCAGCACCTTGCGCAGCAGCGCCAGCGGGTTGTTGGCCGCATGCCGGCTGGCCTTGGCGCGCACCTTGGCAAAGGTCTCGAGCCGCGTGCCGTAGCGGGCCATGTGCTCGCGCCCCGCGCCGCCGAAATAGCGCAGGGCCAGCGGCAGGCCCGAGCCCCCGGCCTCGCGTTCGCAGAGTTCGTCGAAGCGCTCGAAGGCGTTCGGGCGGTCCTGCCAGTGCATTGCCAGCGCGCCGGGCTGCATCTGCTCGAAGCCCAGCGCCAGCGCGCAGTCGACCAGGCCGCTGGCGACCGCCTGCCGCGCCAGGAACAGCGCGGTCGAGCCGGTCGAGCAGTTGTTGTTGACGTTGACGACCGGGATGCCGGTCATGCCGACCTCGTAGAGCGCGCGCTGCCCGCTGGTCGAGTCGCCGTAGACATAGCCGGCATAGGCCTGCTGCACGTCGCCGTACGGCAGTCCGGCATCGGCGAGCGCCTGGCGCACGGCCTGCGCGCCCATCTCCAGATAGGACGGGCTGTCGCCCGGCTTCCTGAACGGGATCATGCCGACCCCGGCCACCCACACCTGCGCTCCCTCAGCCATGGCCACCCTCCGTCGGGTCAGAGTCTGAAAAGTGTTCGGGGCGGCCGGCCGTCCACAGCTCGCCCCACAGGCGGCCGCCGCCATCGACGGTCATGACCTCGCCGGTCATGAAGCTGGCCGCCGGGCTGGCCAGGAAGACCGCCGCTTCGGCGATCTCGCGCAGGCTGCCGGGCCGGCGCATCGGGTTGGCGCGGTGGAACTCGCGGCGTGCCTCGGGCGGATAGACCTCGAGGCCCTCGCTGGCGATCAGCCCCGGCGCGAGACAGTTGACGCGCACGCCCAGCGGCGCCCACTCGACCGCCACGGTGCGCGTCACGCCGATGACGCCGGCGCGCGCGGCGATGCTGTGCGCGATCCCGGGGATGCCGCGGTCGACCACCGCCACCACGTTGACGATCGCGCCGGGCGCGGCCGCATCGCGCCAGTGGCGGGCCGCGGCCTGCATCATGGTCCAGCTGCCGTTGAGGTTGGTGTCGATGACCGCCTTCCAGCCCTTGACGCTGAAGTCGATCGCCGGCTGCGGGAACTGCCCGCCGGCGTTGTTCACCACCGCGCTCAGCGTGCCGCACTCGGCGGCGATGCGCTCGAACAGCGCCTGCACCTGCTGCGGCTCGCGGATGTCGGTCGCCATCGGCCGCAGGCAGGCCCTGCGGGCCTGCGCGAAGGCGGCGACCCGCTCGAGCTTGTCGGCGGCACGGCCGCACACGATCACCTGCGCGCCAAGCCGGGCGAACAGCAGGGCGATCGCCCGGCCGATGCCGCTGCCGCCGCCCGAAACGAGCACGTTGCGGCCGTCGAACAGGCCGGCACCATAGACCGTCGGCTCGTCCCAGAGCGCCTGCTCGACCGACAGGTCCGATGCGCCGAGGGGATCGGTCATCGCCTTCATCCGCGCAGCAGCTCGCCGCTGATGATGAGCTTGCGCACCTCGGTCGTGCCGGCGCCGATCTCGAGCAGCTTGGTCGAACGGTAGAGCCGGTTGATCTCCGACTCCCAGATGTAGCCGCTGCCGCCGTGGATCTGCACGGCGTCGTCGAGCACGCGGTTCATCGAGTTCGCGGCGAACATCACCGAGGCGGCGGTCAGTTTGTGGATGTCGCCGCGCCCGACCTCGCCCTGCTCGAGCGCGCTGGCGGCGCGCAGGGTCTGGTAGCTGAAGACTCGCATCGCCTCGACCGCCACGTACATCTGCGCCAGCTTGTCCTGGATCATCTGGAAGTTCGCGATCGGCTGGCCGAACTGCTGGCGCGTGCGGGCGTACTCGAGGCTCAGCGCCAGCGCGCGCTCGGCGATGCCGAGGCACAGCGGCGCGATCATCGCGCGCTCGAGGTCCAGGCCGCTCATCACCACCTTGACGCCGGCGTTCTCGGCCCCGACCCGGTTGGCGACCGGCACGCGGCAGCCGTCGAACACCAGCTCGCCAGTCTGGCTCCCGCGGAAGCCCATCTTCGCGAGCTTCTGCGCGACGCGGAAGCCCGTGTAGCCCTTCTCGACGATGAAGGCCGAGATGCCCTTCGTGCCGAGCGACTTGTCGGTCTTCGCGTACACGAGCAGCACGTCGGCGACCGGCCCGTTGGTGATGTAGATCTTGCTGCCGTTGAGCACATAGTGCTCGCCGTCGCGGGTGGCCGTGGTGCGCATCGAGCCCAGCGCATCGGAGCCGGCCCCGGGTTCCGTCAGCCCGAGTGCGCCGATCAGCCGGCCGCTGGCAAGGCCTGGCACGTAGCGTGCCTTCTGCGCCGCGTCGGCATTGCGCAGCAGGTTGTGCAGGCAGAGGTTCTCGTGCGCGACCCAGCTGAGGGCCAGCGCGTGATTCCAGCGCGCGAAGGCCTGCAGCACCAGGCCGCTGGTGAACAGGTCCAGGCCCGTGCCGCCCAAGGCCTCGGGCGCCGTGATGCCGAAATAGCCGTTGGCCCCCAGGGCCGCGAAGGCCTCCGGCGGCCACCACTCCTCGTCGTCCATGCGCCGCGCGAGCGGGTAGAGCTCGGCGCGCGCATAGCGATCCGCCTGGTCCAGCACCTCGGCCTCGTCGTCGGACAGGCCGCTGAAGATCCTTGCGGCGGAACGAGTGGCAACGGGCGATGCGTGCTCGGACATGGGTCACGGGTGCGGGATGCGCGGGTGCAAGGCGGCTTGATGGCAACGCCAGGATTGGCGGATTGTTTGAGCTAGCCTCACAAAGGATATTTCTGGTAGCCACAAGATCGAATAGGGGGAAACTCTCACCGCATTGTTTGAGTGTTACTCAATACTTGCTCGCGACGGGCCGCCGGCCCGGACCTTGGAGTGCACTTGCCGCAGGCCTGGCCCTTTCGATCGGTGCTGATCGCCAACCGCGGCGAGATCGCGCTGCGCCTCGTGCGCACGGTGCAGCGGCTCGGTCTGCAAGCCGTGGTCGTGCATCACGCCCTCGACGCCGGCTCGCTCGCGGTCCGTGCCGCCGACGCCGCCGTCGAGATCACCGGCGACACCCCGGTGGCGGCCTACCTCGACGCGGCGCAGATCCTCGCGGCCGCGACCCGCAGCGGCGCCGGCGCCGTGCACCCGGGCTACGGCTTCCTGTCCGAGAACGCCGCGTTCGCCCGCTGCTGCCGGACGGCCGGACTGGTCTTCGTCGGCCCGTCGGCCGAGCTCATCGAGTTGATGGGCAACAAGGTCAGCGCGCGCGCCTTCGTCGCGCGCGGCGGCTTCCCGGTCGCCCCATCGGCCGTCGAGGACGACGATCCGGCCAGCTTCACCGAGCGCGCCCGCGCCGTGGGATTCCCGCTGCTGGTCAAGCCGGCCGCCGGCGGCGGCGGCAAGGGCATGCGCATCGTGCGCGACCCGGCCGATCTGGGACCGGAGATCGAGCGCGCCCGCAGCGAGGGGCAACGCTACTTCGGCGACGGCCGCCTCTACGTCGAACGTTACGTCGAGAACCCGCGCCACATCGAGGTGCAGGTGCTCGGCGACCACCACGGCAGCGTCGTGCATCTGTACGAGCGCGAATGTTCGGTCCAGCGGCGCTTCCAGAAGGTCGTCGAGGAGACGCCGTCACCGGCGCTGACGCCGGAACTGCGCCGCGACCTCTGCGCGACCGCCGCCGGCATCGCCCGCAGCGCCGGCTATACCAATGCCGGGACGGTCGAGTTCATCTACCGCGACGGGACGTTCTACTTCCTCGAGATGAACACCCGGCTGCAGGTCGAGCACCCGGTCACCGAGCAGCTGCTCGGCATCGACCTGGTCGAGCAGCAGCTGCGCGTCGCCGCCGGCGAGCCGCTGGCCTTCCGCCAGGACGATCTGACGCCGCGCGGCCATGCGATCGAGTTGCGGCTGTACGCCGAGGATCCGGCCGTCGGCTACCTGCCGACCACGGGAGCCGTCCTCGCGCTGCGAGAGCCGACCGGCCCCGGCGTGCGCGTCGACAGCGGCGTCGCGCCCGGCCAGCAGATCGGCGCGGCCTTCGATCCGATGCTCGCCAAGCTGATCGTCTCTGCCGCCACGCGCGACGAGGCGATCGCGCGCGCCCGCCAGGCGCTGCGCGACTACGTGCTCCTCGGCTGCAAGACCAACATCGGCTTCCTCGGCCGGCTGCTCGCGCATCCGTCCTTCATCGCCGGCGCGATCGACACCGGCTTCCTCGACGCGCACCCCGAGGTCGCCGCCGAGCCGCCGCTCGCCCCGGACACCTTGCACAAGCTGCTGGCCGTCGCCGCGCTGTCGACACGCCCGCTGCGCGACGCGGCCGATGCGGTGCCCGCCCTGCACGCCGCCATCGGCGCGTGGAGAAACTGATGGGGCATGCCTTCCAGCTCCAGGGACAGGCGCACGAGCTGTGGCTGTCGCGCGCGGGCACGTGCTACCGGCTCCATGTCGGCGATCTCTGCCTGCCGGTGGCGCTGGATCCGCGCGGCCTGTCCTCCCATCGGTTGGCGGTCGGTGACTTCGCCGAGACGGTGTTCGTCGCCGTCCACGGCGACGAGGTCCATGTCCATCTCGATGGCGAGACCTACCTGTTGCGCCACACGCACAGCCTGGAGCGTTTCGCCGACCAGGCCGTCGAGGAGGAGCAGGCGATCGCGCGCGCACCGATGCCCGGCGCCGCGGTGGCGCTGGCCGTCGAGCGCGACGCCGTGGTGCGGCGCGGGCAGGCGCTGCTGGTCATCGAGAGCATGAAGATGGAGATGACGATCGCCGCACCCTGCGACGGCGTGGTGCAGGCCGTGCACGTGAGCGTCGGACAGACCTTCGACCGGGACGCCCCGCTGGTCACGCTCGATCGGACCCGGGCCGCGGCATGAAGCGCATCGACTCCGCCCTCGACACCCGGTCGGCCGAGTTCCAGGCCAACCGCCGCCGCAACCTCGCGCTCGCCGAGACGCTGCGGCGGCTGCAGGCGGCCGCCCGCCACGAGCGTCCGGCCCGCGACATGGAGCGGCTGGCACGGCAGAACAAGCTGTTCGTGCGCGACCGGCTGACCCGCCTGCTCGATCCGGGCACCCCCTTCCTGGAACTGTCCACATTGGCGGCCCAAATGGACTACGACGGCGAGGTGCCCGGCGCCGGCATCGTCACCGGCATCGGTATCGTCTCCGGGCGCGAAGTGGTGGTGCATGCCTCCGACGCCAGCGTGAAGGGCGGCGCTTGGTATCCGCTGTCAGTCAAGAAGATCGTGCGCGCGACCGACATCGCGGTCGAGAACCGCCTGCCGATGGTCCATCTGTGCGACAGCGCCGGCGGCTTCCTGCCGCTGCAGGCCGAGCTGTTCGCCGACCGCCACAACGCCGGCCGCATCTTCCGCAACCAGGCCCTCCTCTCCAAGATGGGCGTGCCGCAGCTGGCCGTCGTGCTCGGCCATTGCACCGCGGGGGGCGCCTATGTGCCGGCGCTGTCCGACTACAGCGTGATCGTGCGCGGCAACGGCGCGATCTTCCTCGGCGGGCCGCCGCTGGTGAAGGCGGCGACGGGCGAGGAGGTCAGCGCCGACGAACTGGGCGGCTGCGACGTGCACACCCGCCTGTCCGGCACCGCCGACTATCCGGCCGCCACCGAGTTCGAGGCCTTCGCGATCGCCCGCGACGTGATCGCACAATGGCGCCGGCCGGTCAAGGCCGAGGTCGAGTGGCAGGAGCCCGAGGCGCCGTTCTACGACCCGGCCGAGCTCTACGGCATCGTGCCGCGCGACATCAAGGTGCAGTTCGACATGCGCGAACTCATCGCCCGCCTCGTCGATGGCAGCCGCTTCCACGAGTACCAGCCCGCCTATGCCACCACGCTGGTGTGCGGCTACGCGCACCTGTGGGGCTACAAGGTCGGCGTCCTCGCCAACAACGGCGTGCTGTTCAACGAGAGCGCACAGAAGGGCACGCACTTCATCCAGCTGTGCAACCAGAACCGCACGCCGCTGGTCTTCCTGCAGAACATCACCGGCTTCATGGTCGGCCGCGACTACGAGCGCCGCGGCATCACCAAGGACGGCGCCAAGATGATCATGGCCGTGGCCGGCTCCGAGGTGCCGAAGTTCACCGTCATCTGCAACGGCTCCTACGGCGCCGGCAACTACGGCATGTCGGGTCGGGCCTTCGACCCGCGGCTGCTGTTCATGTGGCCGCAGAGCCAGATCTCGGTGATGGGGGCCGAGCAGGCCGCCAACGTGCTGGCCGACGTGAAGCTGCGCCAGCTCGCCCGCACCGGCGAGGGACTGAGCGCGGAGCAGATCGCCGACATCCGCGAGCCGATCCTCGAGGACTACCGCCGTCAGTCGAGCGCGCTGTACTCCACGTCACGGCTGTGGGACGACGGCATCCTGGATCCGTTGGACACGCGCAACGCGCTCGGCATCGCGATCTCCGCGGCGCTCAACGCACCGATCGCTCCGCCGGGCTACGGCGTCTTCCGTGTCTGAAAGGCAGCCCCAGGGCAGTGTTCCGGGCGTTGCCGCGCCCCGCCCGCCCTCGGTCAGGGATATCCACGATAGTGCCTCGCGGCAGGGTACTTATTATGCGTATGGTACACATGCGCACCACATTGCACTGTAAACAACGGAGACATGACGATGCGTGAGCTCACGAACGACTTCGCGTGCATGCAGCCGGCCCCTCGCGCCGGCTCGCGGCGCAGGGCTGGCGGGCCGCGGCGCCTCGCCCTGGCGATGGGAATCGGCCTGGCCCTGGCCACCCTCGCCCCCGCGCATGCGGGTGAATTCAGCCTCGACAACGGCGCGCAGGGTCGTTGGGCGCTCGGCATGTCGGTCGGGTCCAACTGGCGCCTGCGCGACGCCGACCGCGCGCTGATCATGGTCGGCAACGGCGGCCTCAGCGGCTCGAGCCACGACGACGGCAACCTGAACTTCGACAAGGGCGACGACTTCTCGACCATCGCCCGGGTGACCGGCGAGTTCGAACTCAAGCGCGACGGCCTCGGCGTCTTCTTCCGCGGCAAGGGCTGGTACGACCACCGCCTCGAGAACGGCGACGTCGACCATGGCAGCTCGGCGAACGGCTATGTCCCCGACACCAAGCTGAACGACGATGACTTCCACCGGCTGTCGAAGTTCTCCGGCGCCGATGTCGTGGACGCCTATGCGTTCTGGAGCGGCAACGTCGCCGGCGACCGCCCGCTGAGCGTCAAGCTCGGCAAGCATGTCGTGAACTGGGGCGAGAGCCTGTTCGTGCCCGGCATCAACCAGTACGGCGCGATCGACGTCGCCGCGGCCCGCCGGCCGGGCGCCGAGGTGAAGGAGATCCTGCTGCCGATCGCGCAGCTTTCGGCCAGCCTCGGCCTGACGGACAACCTCGGCATCGAGGCCTTCTACCAGCTCAACTGGGCGCGCAACGTGCTCGACGGCTGCGGCACCTACTGGTCGATCTCCGACGTCTACAACTGCTCGGACCGCGGCGTGGCGATCGGCGCGGGCCCGTTCGCCGCGTTGCCGGACCGAACCCTTTACAACACGCCCGGAGGCATCCCGGGCCTGCCGCCCTTCGTCACCAACCTGGTGATGGCCAACGCCGGCGAACGCACGCCCAGCGACAGCGGGCAGTGGGGCGTGGCGGCGCGCTATTACGCGCCAGCGATCGCCACCGAGTTCGGGGCCTACTTCGTCAACTACCACCAACGCTCGCCGGTCATCAGCGTGCTGTTCGACGCCAGCGCCGCCAATTCGGTGTTCTCGCTCGGCCCCAACAGCCTCCAGTACATCTGGGACTGGTCGGCGGAGGACATCAAGGTGTTCGGCCTCAGCGCCTCCACGGGCGTGGCCGGCTGGTCGGTGTTCGGCGAGATCAGCCACACCAAGGACTTCCCGGTGCAGTTGAACGGCCTGGACCTGCTCCGCGGCGCATCGAGCGGCCTCGGGCCGCTCGGCTTCCTGCAGGCCACGCCCCGCAACGTCGGCAATGCCTTCACCGGCTACGAGTTGAAGGACAAGACGCAGATCCAGATGTCGGCGCTGAAGCTGTTCCCGCGCGTCGCCGGCGCCGAGTCGATGACGCTGGTCGGCGAAGTGGCCGCCCAGCACTGGTCGGGCATCGGCGATCCCAACACCGGTCGCCGCTACGGGCGCGCGTTCGTGTTCGGCCAGGCCGCGACCGCCACGCTGCCCTGCACCGCCCCGGCCGGCAGCCCTTCCACCGGCAACGCCAACCCGAGCTATTGCGAGAACGAGGGCTTCGCGACCACGAGCGCCTGGGGCTATCGCCTGCGCGCCGAGTTCAGCTATCCGAGCCTGTTCGGCGGCGTGAACGTCAAGCCGCGCGTGTTCTGGTCGCATGACGTCAAGGGCTACTCGGCCGACGCCGCCTTCGTCGAGGATAGGCGAGCGCTCGGGCTGGGCGTGCGCTTCGATTACCTGAGCCGCTACTACGCCGACGTCAGCTACAACCGCTTCAACCGGGACGCCAAGTACGACGTCTTCCACGACCGCGACTTCGCGTCGCTCGTGGTCGGCGTGAACTTCTGAGCCCGAGTCGTCCGAGGAGACCCCACGATGAAGACCCGCTCCCCCCTGCGCCGCTCCGTCTGCACCGCCGCAGCCGCGACGCTGCTGGCGACCCTGAGCCCCTGGACCCAGGCCGAACTGTCGGCGCAGGACGCCGAACGGCTCGGCAAGGACCTGACCCCGATGGGCGCCGAGCGCGCCGCCAACGCCGCCGGCACGATCCCGGCCTGGGACGGCGGCCTGACCAAGCCGCCCGCCGGCTTCGACGCCGCCAAGGGCTATGCCGACCCGTTCGCCGCCGACAAGCCGCTGTACACGATCACCGCCGCCAACGCGGACGCGCACCGCGACAAGCTGCCCCCCGGGCAGCTCGAGATGCTCAAGCGCTATCCGAGCTACAAGATCAACGTCTACCCGACGCGTCGGACCGCCGGCTATCCGCAGGCGGTCTACGAAGCGGTCAAGGCCGAGGGCGGCAAGGCCAAGTTGGCGGCCGAGGGCAATGGCGTGGTCGGCACCGAGAAGTCGACCGTGCCCTTCCCGACGCCCAAGGTCGCCCAGGAGGTGCTGTGGAACCATGTGGCGCGCTTCTATGGCGGCACCTGGACCCGCTACAACGCCGAGTTCCCGGTGCAGACCAACGGCAACTTCACGCCGGTGACGCGCAACGAGACCTTCGCCGCGCCTTGGGCGCTCGACAAGGCCGACCCGAACCGCGTCTACTACTACCGCTCCAAGCTGACCGGCCCGTCGAACGTCGCCGGTGACGCGATCCTGGTCCACGAGCCGCTGAACCAGGTCCAGGAGCCGCGGCTGGCGTGGTCCTACAACCCGGGCACGCGCCGGGTGGTCCGCGCCCCGAACATCGCCTACGACGCGCCGGGCTCCGGCGCGGACGGCCTGCGCACCATCGACGACTACCTCGGCTTCAACGGCGCGCCCGACCGCTACGACTGGAAGCTGGTCGGCAAGAAGGAGATGCTGATCTCGTACAACAACTTCAAGCTCAGCGACAAGGGCCTGAAGTACTCGCAGATCATCCAGCCGAGCCACATGAACCCCGACCTGGTGCGCTTCGAGCTGCACCGCGTGTGGGTGCTGGAGGCGACGCTGAAGGCCGGCGCGCGCCACATCTACGCGAAGCGCGTGTTCTACGTCGACGAGGACTCGTGGTCGATCGCGCACGTCGACCAGTACGATGGCCGCGGCGAGCTCTGGCGGGTGCGCGACGTCCACCTGATGCCCTACTACGACGTGCCGATGACCTGGGGCATCTGCGAGGTGCTGTACGACCTGCAGTCGCGCCGCTACCTGGCCTCGGGCCTGATGAACGAGGAGCGGCAGCAGAGCTTCGGCGAGAAGATCAACCTCAACTTCTTCTCACCCGACGCCTTGCGTCGCCAAGGCGGCTCCTGAGCCCGCCCGGCGCTGCGCGGCACCCTGGCCGCGCAGCGCTGCCGTACCCGGTGATTCCATGGTGAGCTTGCTGATGTCGAGACGCCGACTGGCCTTCGCGCTGGTCGGCGCGTCCTTGTGGAGCCGGTCCGGCCTGGCCGGCGCGGCGGTGGACCTGCTGCGAACCCCGGCCCGCATGTCGGCGCTGGCGCCGCGCGCGATGCTGCTGGGGATCGCCAGCGCCGGCCCGCGGCTGGTGGCGGTCGGCGAGCGCGGCGTGATCGTCTGGTCGGACGATGCCGGCGCGAACTGGCGGCAGGCCCAGGTGCCGCTGTCCGTGACCCTGACCGCGGTGAGCTTCGTCGATGCCCGCCAGGGCTGGGCGGTCGGCCACGACGGGGCGGTGCTGCACAGTGCGGACGGCGGCCAGCAGTGGACGCTGCAGTTCGACGGCAACCGCGCCAACGCGGCCGTGCTCGCGTCGCGCAAGGCGGCGGTGCAGGCGGCGTCGGGGCCCGAGGCACGCGAAACGGCCGAGGCCGCGCTGGCCGAGCTCGAGGAGAACGTCGGCTTCGGGCCGTCGCGGCCGCTGCTCGACGTCTGGTTCCGCGACGCGCGCCAGGGTTGGGTCGTCGGCGCCTTCGGCCAGGTCTTCCGCACCGACGACGGCGGCGCCCGCTGGAGCTATGTCGGCGACGCGCTGCCCAACCCCGACGGGCTGCACTGCAACCGCCTGACGCCGCTGCCGGACGGCAGCCTGGTCATCGCGGCCGAGGCGGGCCAGCTGTTCCGGTCGCGCGACGAGGGCCGCGGCTGGCAGCTCCACGACACCGGCTACGCGGGGCACCTCTATGGCGTGCTGCCGGGCGGCTCGCCCGGGGTGCTGGTCGCCTACGGCTTCGCCGGCCACGTGCTGCGCTCGGACGATGACGGCCAGCATTGGCAGGAGCGGCAGGTCGGCACGCCGAAGGCGCTGATCGGCGGCCTGCGGCTGCCGAGCGGTCGGCTGCTGTTGGTCGACCGTGATCGCCGCTTCTTCGGCAGCGACGACGCGGGCAACACATGGCGGACCCTGCCGGCCGAACCGGGGCGGCCCCTGGCCGCCGTCGGCGCGACGCTCGTGAACGGCAGACTGCCGGCCGTCGGAATCGGAGGTGTGGCGTGGCTGCCGCTGAAGGGATTGCAGTGACGAGCACGACAGCTCCCGGCGAGGCCGTGGCCGCGCACGGCCTGACGCAGCGCATCGAGGCCTTCCTCGAGGCGCGCCTGTTCCGCTGGCGGGTGCCGGTGCTGGTGGCCTTTCTGCTGATCAGCGTGCTGCTCGGCTGGCAGGCCGCGCAGCTGCGGCCCGATGCCAGCTTCCAGAAGATGATCCCGCTGGGCCATCCCTTCGTCGCGAACTACCTGAAGTACGAAAGCGAACTGCGCCCGCTGGGCAACGTGATCCGCGTCGCGGTCGAGAACACCCAGGGCGACATCTACGACCCGAAGTTCCTCGACACGCTGAAGAAGGTCACCGACGAGGTGTTCTACACCCCGGGCGTCGACCGCGGCGCGATGAAGTCGCTGTGGACGCCCAACGTCATGTGGCTCGAGGTCACCGAGGACGGCATGCAGGCCGGCCAGGTGATCCCGCAGGGCTTCGACGGCTCGCCGGCCAGCATCGACAAGGTGCGCAGCAACACGCTGCGCGCCCGCGTGATCGGCAGCCTGGTCGCCAACGACCACCGCTCGGCCATCGTGCTGGCGCCGCTGCTCGAGATCGACCCGCAGACCGGCCAGCGCCTCGACTACGGCCGCCTGTCGGCCCACCTGGAAGAGCAGATCCGCGACAAGTACCAGAGCGAGGGCGTGCGCATCCACGTGACCGGCTTCGCCAAGATCATCGGTGACCTGATCGACGGCGCGCGGCCGATGGCGATGTTCCTGGGCATCACCGTGCTGCTGACGCTCGTCGTGCTCTACGCCTACTCGCGCTGCTGGCGCAGCACCTGGGCCACCGTGCTGTGCTGCGGCCTCGCCGTGTTGTGGCAGCTCGGGCTGATGCGGCTGCTCGGCTTCGGGCTCGACCCCTATTCGATCCTGATGCCCTTCCTGACCTTCGCGATCGGCGTCAGCCACGCGGTCCAGAACGTCAACACCCTGGCCGCGCAGAAGGTGCGCGGGGCCAGCAACGTCGACGCCGCCAAGGCCACCTTCCGGCTGCTCTTCGTGCCGGGCACCATCGCGCTGCTGTGCGACGCGGTCGGCTTCTCGACGCTGCTGGTCATCGACATCGGCGCGATCCAGGAGCTCGCGATCAACGCCGGCATCGGCGTGGCCGTCATCATCTTCACGAAGATGTTCCTGCTGCCGGTGCTGATGTCCTACCTCGGCGTCAGCCCGGGCGGGCTGCGCCGCCAGCGCGAGCGCGAGGCCGGCTCGCACCGCTGGGCCCATGCCCTCTCCACCCTGGCCACGCCGCGGCGCGCGGTGTGGGCGGTCGGCGCCGCGGCCCTGCTGCTGGCCATCGGCTTCGTGCTCGCCCGCGACCTGCGCGTCGGCGATCTCGATCCGGGCGCGCCCGAGCTGCGCAAGGACTCGCGCTACAACCGCGACGTCGACTTCATGGCGCGCCACTACTCGACCAGCCCCGACGTGTTCGTCGTGATGGCGACCACGCCCAAGGGCGAATGCGGCGCCTACCCCGCCGCCGCGGCCGTCGACCAGTTCCAGTGGGCGATGGAGAACCTGCCGGGTGTCGAATCGACCAGCTCGCTCTTCACGGCGATGAAGGACGTGCTGGCCGGCCAGAACGGCGCCGACCTGCGCTGGCGCGCGCTGACGCGCAACCGCTACGCCTCCAACGGCGCGCATCGCGTGCTGCCGACCGAACTGTTCAACAACGACTGCTCGATGCTGCCGATCCTGGTGTTCCTGAAGGACCACAAGGCCGAGACGCTGAGCCAGGTCGTCGCGGCCGCGCAGGCCTTCGCGACCGAGAACGACAGCGAGCAGGTGCGCTTCGTCCTGGCGGCCGGCAATGCCGGCGTCGAGGCGGCGACCAACATCGTCATCAAGCAGGCCGAGCGCCTGATGCTGCTGCTGGTCTACGGCATCGTGACGGTGCTGGTGTTCTGGGAGTTCCGCTCCTGGCGGGTGACGCTCGCGATCATGGTCCCGCTCTACATCACCTCGATCCTCTGCGAGGCGCTGATGGCGACGCTGGGCCTGGGCGTGAAGGTCGCCACGCTGCCGGTGATCGCGCTGGGCATCGGCATCGGGGTCGACTACGGCATCTACATCTACAACCGGCTCGAAGGCTTCCTGCGCCAGGGCATGGGCCTGCAGCAGGCCTACTTCGAGACGCTCAAGAGCACCGGCGTCGCGGTGGCGCTGACCGGCGTGATGCTGGCCCTCGGCGTCGCGACCTGGATCGCGTCCGACATCAAGTTCCAGGCCGACATGGGCCTGCTGCTGACCTTCATGTTCCTGTGGAACATGGTCGGCGCGGTGGTGCTGATCCCGGCGCTGTCGGCCCTGCTGGGCCTGGGCCGCACGACGACGCCGGCGACAGCGCGCTAGCGCGCCGTGCGGCGGCGCTTCGCGGCGGGCGCGGCGGCGCCGAGCAGGGCCTCGAGCCGGGCCAGCCGGGCCTCGTGGTCCTGGCCCGACTCGGCCCGCCCCGCCTTCAGCCCGTGCAGCAGCCGTTCGGTGTACTGGTCGGCGACGAGGTCGACGTTGACGCGGCCCTTGCCGAGCAGGACCGGCCACATCAGGTGCTCCAGGCCGCCATAGACCATCGCGCGCAGCATCGCGACGTCGACCGGCCCCTCCAGCTCGCCATCCCGCACCGCGTCCTCGACCGCCAGGCGCACGAACCGCGTGTAGCGCACCTGCAGCTCATGCAGGCCCGAACTGTCGTACTCGGGGCCGGTGCGCACCTCGTGCAGCACCAGGCGCGCGAGCCCGGGCGACTCCACATAGACGCGCACATGCCGCCAGACGATGAAGCGCAGCCGCGCGCGCAGCCCCTGCAGGCGGGCATAGCCGGCGTCGACGTCGCTGATCAGCGGCTCGAAGAGCTGCCGCAGCACCTCGTGCAGCAGCTCGCGCTTGGTGGGGAAGTAGCTGAACACCAGGCCCTCGACGATGCCCACGCGCTGGGCGATCTCGCTGACCGCCGTGCGCTCGAAGCCCTGCTCGAGGAACAGGTCCCGCGCGGCGGCGACGATCTCGGCGGCACGGCGGCGGCGCCGCTCCGACAGCTCGGGGGCCTTGTCGGCGACAGGCGAATCGGCACGCTGGCTGCGGGACTTCATGGCCGGAAGGATGGCGCGGCGGGAGACGGCGAGCGGGAGTGCATCCGGCGCAGTGTAAAGACCCCGGCCCGACCGGAGCCCCGCCGCCCGGACGCCGGGCGCGGCGCTCAGGCTCGCGTCTCGCGGGACACGTCCTGGTCGAAGTCGGCCTGCGCCAGGGTCACGAGCATCGGGTAGTGGACGAGGAAGGCGGCGCGGATCGCGTCGATCGGCACGTCGTCGTAGTCGCCACGCTGTCTCACGTACTCGAGGTGTCGCCGCCCCTGCCCGTCGTACTCCTGGTACAGCGAGTCGCTGCGGCCGTCGAACTCAAGCGGCGCCAGGCCGAGCTTGTCGCACAGGCCCCGGTTGAACGCCGGGGTGGCCTTGCGCCACCGGCCGGCCAGGAAGATGCTGGTGTAGCCGTGCCAGACATAGTCGTCGGTGCCGATCATCGCGCGCAGGCGCTCGGTGGACAGGTGGTTGCGCACGTCGGCGTAACCCACCCGCGCCGGCACGCCGCGCGCGCGGCAGGCGGCGGCCAGCAGGCTGCTCTTCGTGACGCACCAGCCATGGCCGTCGGCCAGCACCCTGCTGGCCCTGACGCCGCCGGTGGACAGGTCGATCCTGTAGGGGTCGTAGCGGAAGCCGTCGCGCACTGCGAGGTACAGGGCTCGCGCGATCTCCACGGGGTCGTCCAGCTCGCCGGACACGCGCGCGGCGAAGGCGACCACGTCGGCATGGTCGGCATCGATCAGGGCCGTTGGCCGCAGGGCCGGAGTCAGGTCGTCGTTCATGCTAGGGCCTGTTAACGCTATCGGAGGGCTCGCGCCCGGGTGGACCGCAGCAGGCTCTTGGTCTCGCCGAACGCGCGCGTCGGCCCCGCCGCCGGATCGCTTCGTGCCTGCGCCGCATGCCTGCATCCCGGGGTGGTTTGGCGCGCCGCAGCCCTCCGGCGCGACCCGTACGATGGTCTGCGTCGGGTCCTTGATGTCACAGGTCTTGCAGTGCACGCAGTTCTGCACATTGCTCTGCAAGCGCAGTGCCTCGCCGTCCGGGACACGGGCGAACCAACACCCCAACGCCGGTCAGGCGCTGGCAGGCCGCTGCGTCGCCGCTGTCGGCTCACGCCAGCGCGATCCGATGCGCGAACGAATAGACGCCCAGCGCCTCGGACAATCGATGCAGCGTGTGCTGCGGATCACCGTCGTGCAGGCGCACCTGCAACACGGCACATGGTCTCAGCCCGGCGTCATCGACCCAGACATCGATCTCTGCCTGATCACCCAGCACCTGGCGCGCCACCGCTGCCGTCACGCGCGACATGGCATCCATGCGCAGCGTGGGCTTCGAGATCTTGCCCACGGCCGTCAGAGGTAGCTCGGGCAGGAGGATGATCTCGACCGGCAGCGCCGCGCGCTCCTGGATGTGCTCGCGGCAGTAGTCCATCAGCACCTCCGGCGAAACACTGTGGCCCGGCTTGAGGGTCAGGTAGGCGATGGGCATCTCGCCCTTGGCCGCATCGGGCCGCCCGATGGCCGCCACCATCAGCACGGCGGGGTGGGTGCACAAGACCTCCTCGATGAGCTTCGGATCGATGTTGTGACCGCCGCGGATGATCAGGTCCTTGGCACGGCCGAACAGCCAGACGAAGCCCTGAACATCGATGGTGCCCACGTCGCCGGTGTTGGCCCAGCGCTGGCCATCGGGCATGCCGGCGACAAAGAACTCCTTGTCCAGGCTCGCGTCGACATACCCCTTGGTGACCCCCGGCCCGCACACGGCGATGACGCCGCGCTCGCCCGGCCGGCACTCGCGTACGAAGCGGTTGTCGGCGTCCACCTCGATCGCCTTGACCGGCTGGAACGGCAGCCGCAGCCCCACGGAGCCCACCTGCGGCTCGCGGCCATCGTTGAAGTTGGCGGTGACCACGCCATGCAGCTCGGACTGCCCCCACACCTCGCGCAACCAGATGCCGTAACGCTCGTGGAACCCGCGCATCAGTTCCACCGGCACGGTGCTGGCGCCGCAGTTGAAGGTGCGGATGCAATGCCCTTGCGCGCTCACGTCGGGCACTGCCAGCAGGGCCGCGGCGGTGGTGGGCGTGGCCAGCACATTGGTCATGCGGTACTTGCGCGCGATGTCCCAGAAGTGCTGCACCACGTCGCGATTGCGAAAGCCGTCTGCCGTCAGCGTCAGGAGGGTCTGGCCGAACAGCACCGTGCGCAGGCCGATGACACCCAGCCCGCCGATGTGGAAGTTGGGCATCGCGTGCCCGAACACCCCGTCCGGCTCCGGCCCGGTGAAGGCCCCGACCAGCCAGGAGTTCAACAGGTGACCACGGTGGCTCATGCGCACCAGCTTGGGCGCGGCCGTGGTGCCGCCGGTGGGCAGGTAGGTGGCCTCGGCGTGTGGATCCCGGTTCGGCGTGAAGACGAAGCGACCCGTCGGCTGGGTCGCCGTCATGGTGGCGTAATCGCGCGCCGGATCGGCACTGTCGAACTCGACGACATGCTTGAGCGTCGGCACCGCGCGGCAGATGTCGTCGAGCCGGTCCCAGGCCCCCGGGCCGTACTTGGCGTGGGTGGTCACCAGCACCGTGGCCCGAGCCGCGTTCATGATCGAGGCGATCACGCGTGTTTCCAGGTACGGGTTGATCGGGCAGGCCACGCCCGCCGTGCTGGCGCCCCAGGTGGCGATCAGCCCCTCGGGCAGCATCGGCAGGAGGATGGCCACCGACGTGGGCTCGCCCTCCGACAGGGTGTGGAACAGGTTGGCCGCCTGCTCGATCGAGGCCACCAGGTCACGGTAGCTGATGATGCGGGGCGCCGCGGTGAGGTCGGCGCTGAGTAGCTGGATGATCGCCGGCTTGTCGGGATCGGCCTGCGCCGCGCTGGCGATGCAGTCGTGGATCGTGGCGCCCGGCAGCAGATCGGCAGGATCGTGCGCCTCGATGGCCAGCACGTCGTCGCGCGACTTCAGCCATGCCCTCGCCAACCGACCGGGCGCCGGGGCGGCCCCGGGCAACCAGGGGCCATCGCTGCGCCGAGGTCTCGGCGATGGGGCCATCCGGGTGACGGTCAGTTCGTCCATGCTTGTCTCCTGTGCCGACGTTGTCTTGTCGTCTTCTTGGAACCGGGCGGGGTCAGGCGATGCTGATGCCACCGTTGACGCTGATCGTCTGCCCCGTCAACCGCGCGCCTTGCGGGCTGGCGAGAAACACGATCAGCCCCGCCAGGTCGTCGGGCTCGACCACGCCCAGATGCGCCTGCTTGACGGCGTTGCCGAACAGCTTGGCGCTGAACGGGTCGGCCATCACGCGGTCGTAGGTGAGCGTGCCCCGGATCAGCGACGGGGTCAGCGTGTTGACCCGGATGCCGTTGCGCTTGGCTTCGAGCGCCAGGCCGCGCGAGAACATGGTGATGCCGGCCATGGCCGCGCCGATCACCGATTCGCCGGGCGTGGGCACCTTGCAGGCATCCGAGGCGATATTGATGATCACGCCGCCACCGCGTTCGCGCATGCCGTTCAACACCGCCCGGCTCATGAGTAGCGGGGCGAGCATCTGCTGCACCAGCAGGGGCTCGATGTGCTCGATCGGCAGCTCGTGGAACAGCGCGGGCACGAAGGTGGCCACCGTCGAGTTGACCAGCACGTCGATGCTGCCCAGCTCGGCCGTGAGCTGCGCCACGGCGCGGGTGACCTGGTCGACACGATTCGCGTCCGCCGAGACGAACAGCACCTGCGCGTCGGGGTGCGCGGCCCTCACCGTCTGGCGCGCCGTCTCGCCGCGTTCGGCGTTGCGCCCCAGCAGGGCGATGCGCTTCACGCCGGCCTCGGCAAACCGCAGCGCGGTGGCGAGACCGACACCCGCGGTGCCGCCGGTGATCACCACCCCGCAGGCTTCGAGACGGGGGACAAAGACTGCTTTGAGCGGGGTGCTGGGGGTCGACATGCTGAGGAATCGGTGAAGTGGGTTCGGACTTGGCGTGTGGTGCGGGCAGCGGGTCAATCGCGGAAGGCGTGCTTGGCCACCAGCAGGCGTTGAATCTGGTTGGTGCCCTCCCAGATCTGCGACACCTTGGCGTCCCGCATCATGCGTTCGACCGCATAGTCCTTGGTGTAGCCGTAGCCGCCGTGCAGTTGCACCGCGTCGCTGGTGACCGACATGGCGGTGTCGGAGCAGAAGGTCTTGGCCATCGAGGCGAACGAGCGGGCCCGATCGTCATTGGCATGGGCGATGCTCACCGCGCGGTACAGCAGCGAGCGGGAGGCCTCGACGGCAATCGTCATGTCGGCGACCATGCCCCGCACCATCTGGAAGCGCGACACCGGGGTGTTGAACTGGGTGCGCGCCGCGGTGTACTGCACCGCTTCATCCAGCGCGCCCTGCGCCAGGCCCAGCGCCTGGGCCGACACCAGCGGCCGGGTGTAGGTGAGCGTCTCCATCATGTAGTGGTAGCCCTGCTCGGGGTCGCCCACCACGCGGTCGTCGGGCACGAAACACTGGTCGAGAAAGACGTCGGCCAGCGGGCTGCCGCGCACGCCCATCTTGCGTTCATGCCGACCGATCGAGAACCCCGGGTCGTCACGGTGCACCATGAACACGCCGTAAGCCTTGTCGCCCACCTTGGCCAGCACCGCGTACCAGGCCGACCAGCCCACGTTGGAGATGAAGCGCTTCTGGCCCTGCAGCCGCCAGCCCCCGGGCACGCGCTCGGCGCGGGTCTTCAGGCCCGGCAGATCGGAGCCGCCCCCCGGTTCGGTGAGGCAGAAGCTCGCACCATGCTTGCCGGCCGCCACCGCGGGCACGATCTCCTCCTGGAGCGCCGGGCTGCCGAAGCGGATCAGCGGCGTCAGCGCCGCCCAGGGTATGAGCATCACCAGCGCGGAGGAGCCGCACACACGCGCCACCTCCTCCACGGCCAGCACCTGGGCCAGCAGATCGCCCTCACCGCCGCCCAGCCGCTCGGGGAAGGCAAGGCCGCACAGCGCCATCGACTGGAACGCCTCGATCGCCTCCACCGGCAGCCGAGCGTCGTCATCCACCGCCGCCGCATGCGGCCGGATCTCGCGCTCGGCCAGCCGGCGCACCTGGCGGCGGAACTCGTCGAGGGTCTCGTCCTGATTCATGGTGATGTCTGGATGAAACACGACCGCCTCAGCCGACGACGCGATCACGCCGCAGTGCCGCGACCCGCTCGGCGGTGAAGCCCCAGTCGGCCAGGGCCTCGTCGGCATCGGCGCCGGCCTTGGCGGGCGGGCGCGAGATCGCCGAAGGCGTGCGGCTGAAGCGCGGCGCAGGCTGCGGGTTGAGCACGCCCTGCACCTCGACAAACAGCTCGCGCGCCACGTTGTGGGGATGGCTCACCGCCTCGTCCATGTCCAGCACCGGGGCAAAGCAGGCGTCCGAACCCTCGAACACCGCGCACCACTGCGCGCGGGTGCGGGTCCTGAACACGGCGGCGAAGCGCTCCCGCAGCGTGTCCCAGCCGCGCTGGTCGTTCTGCCCGGGCAGCGCCTCGCCGTCCAGACCCAGGCGCGTGATCAGCTCGCGGTAGAACTTGGGTTCGACGCTGCCGATCGCGATGAAGCGCTCGTCCCGGGTCTCGTAGACGTCATAGAACGGCGCCCCCCCGCTCAGGAAGCCGCGGCCACGCTGCTGCGGCCAGACCTTCATCTGGTCGAAGGCGCGCTGCATCGTGAGCAGGTTGGTGACACCGTCGACGATGGCCGCGTCCACCACCTGCCCGTGGCCGGAACTGCGTGCCTGGATCACCGCAGCGAGCACGCCCATGGCCAGGTAGAGCGAGCCGCCGGCGAAGTCGCCCACCAGGTTGAGCGGAATGGACGGCGGCTGGTCGCGCCGGCCGATCGCGTCGAGCACGCCGGTAATGGCGATGTAGTTGATGTCATGCCCTGCCGTCTGGCTCAACGGGCCGTTCTGGCCCCAGCCGGTCATGCGGCCGAACACCAGGCGCGGGTTGAGCTGCAAGCACACCTCGGGGCCGAGCCCGAGCTTCTCCATGACCCCCGGGCGGAAGCCTTCGATCAGCACATCGGCGCTGCCGACCAGCTGCTTGACCGTGGCCAGCCCCTGCTCGGACTTGAGGTCCACCGCGACCGACCGCTTGCTGCGGTTGAGCAGATCGAGTTGGGTGGGCGTGTCCACCCCCAGGTCGCTGGCAGCCAGCCGGTCGACGCGCAGCACGTCGGCGCCCATGTCGGCCAGCAGCATGGCGCAGAACGGCGCCGGCCCGATGCCCGCCATCTCGACGATGCGCACACCGTCAAGCACGCCCATGCGGTGCCTCCGCAGGCTGAGCGAGGGCGGGCTTGAAGACGATCGGCTTGGCCTGCTTGGCCGCACAGGCCGGCGCACAAGCTTGCGGCGCGGCCAGCTCGTCGATGTCGTCGTCGCCCTGCAGGGTCTTTCTGCGTTCGGCTTCGTCCAGCCGCAGGTCGTCCAGCGCGAACAACGCGGCGCCCAGCGCACCGGCCAGCTGGGCCCCGTCGGGGATGATCAGGCGGGTTTCCAGCGCCTGCTGCAGGTAGTGCACCGCGGCGACGTTCTGCGCCACGCCGCCGGTCATCACCACCGGGTCGCGCTTGCCCACCCGGGCCACCAGGCCCACGGTGCGGTTGGCGATGGACTGGTGCACCGCCGCCAGCACAACCGGCTTGGTGATGCCTTCGGCCAGCAGCGAGATCACCTCGGTCTCGGCGAAGGTGGCGCACATGCTGGTGATGCTGACCGTCTCGGTGGCCTGCAAGGCGATGCCACCCATCTGCGCCAGCTCGATGTTCACCGCGCGGGCCAGCACTTCGAGGAACTTGCCGGTGCCCGCGGCGCAGCGGTCGTTCATCGCGAATCGCGCCACCAGGCCGTTGGCATCGATCGCGATGACCTTGCTGTCCTGCCCGCCGATGTCGATCACCACGCGGGCTTCGGGCACCAGCGCCACGGCGCCGCGCGCATGGCAGGTGATCTCGGTGATGGTGCGGTCGGCGATGTCGAGCATGCGCCGGCCATAGCCGGTGCTCACCACCCGGCCCACGGCCGCCTGCGCGATGCCGGCCTGGTGCAGGGCCTCGGCCTGGGCGACGCGCACGCCCTCGTCGCTGACGGCCCCCTTCTGCGAGATCGCCGAGCCGGCCACCGCGCCCTCGCCGTCGAGGATCACCACCTTGGCCGTGGTGGAGCCGAAATCGATGCCCATCGCGTAGCGCTGCATGCGGTGCTCCTCGCTCTGCCTCGACGCCTCAGCGCATCCGGGCACGGCTGGCGTCGATGGCTTCCAGCATGGCCTCGACGCGGCTGTTGACCATCTCGTCCTTGTAGAACGATTCGTCCACCATGTCGCCCTCGAACATGGCCACCGGCAGGCCCAGGCGCTTGCCCACGGCATCGGCGATCATGTGCTGCGGGTACGAGAAGGCGCGGCAGGTGCGCGCGGCGTGCAGGATCAGGCCGTCGATCTCGTAGAACTCGCAGTGCTCCACGATCTTGTCGATCACCTGCGGGGCCGAGATGCTGATCGGGCAGGTGAGGTAGTTCTGCGCCATGCCGTCGAGCGGGTCGCGCAGGTCGATCACCTGCGGCTCCTGCCAGAAACCCATGTGGGTGTAGCGGCCGGCCACCATGCAGGCGTCGTAGCCGGCGAACTTGTCGGACAGCCAGCCGATCTTGTTCCAGTTCATGATGCCGTCCCACCACAGGCGGTACTTCTCCACCGGCACCGAGCCCACGCCCTGGGCGATGCGCGCCTCGATCTCGGCCTTCTTCTGCTCGAAGTAGTGCACGATCTCCGGGCCGCCGGGCAGGAAGTTCACCGGGGCGATGCTGTTGGTCCACTCGAAGAAGCTGGCCGGCGAGGGGCGGGCCCTGCACAGCTTCATGGCTTCGAGGCGCAGCTCGGCGGCTCGCTTGGTGTAGCCCATGATCTCGCTCAGGCGATCCCAGTCGTACGGCTTGCCGGTGATGCCCTCGATGAAGCGCACGCAGTCCTGCAGCTGCTTCTTCAGGAAGGCCACGTTCTCGCGGAACTCCGGGCCGCTCATGTACTTGGCCGAGGGCTTGTTGCCCCAGGTCCATGACAGCGACATGTTGTAGATCGGCACCTGCTTGCCGAAGGTCCGGTACAGCTCGTTGTCCCACTGCTGGCCGGTGCTGCAGAAGGGGTAGGCGCTGATGATCATGTCGGGCTCGGGGATGCGCGAGCCCAGCGTGCGGGCATCCACGTCGAGCAAGGTCTGCGCCTCGACCGTGGAGCTCTGGTTCATCACGCCGCAGCCGATGTGCGTGCGGGCGTAGGAGCAGAGCTCGCGGTCGTACCCCAACGTCTCCATGTGGGCCTGAGGGGCGGCCGATTCCTTGCGGGCAGCCAGCAGCGCGGCGGCAGCCTCGCCGTGGCACCAGGCGATGTCGGCGGCCTGCAGGATGGGATTGAGCTGGATGCCTTCGGTCCAGCAGACCAGCTTGCCCTGCTCCTTGGCGCGGAACAGGTCTTCCCAGTACGCGTTCACCATCTTGTTGTTGAGCTTGGTGGACTGCAGGCGGTTGGCCTTCTTGACCGGCGGCACGCCGCTCTCGAGAACTGTGCTCATGACTTGAACTCCGATGAGGGGGCCGCTGCGGCCCTCCGGTTGTCTGAACGATGTCAGGCCTGCCGCTTGATCATCTCGGCGAAGGACTCGACCTTGGTGCGCAGGTTCTCCAGCGGCACCCCTTCATGCTCCGTCTCGACCAGCAGGTGCGACAGGTTGTGCTGCTCGAACAGCTGCTTGATGCGGGGGTACTGGAAGTAGTGCGGCTCGCAGAACTTGGCCAGCAGCACGATCAGGCCGCGGGCCTGGCTGTCCTGCACCTTCTTCAGCAGCCAGTCGCTCAGCTCCACGCCGGGCGCGATGCGCGTGGGGCACGGGGCGTTGCGGTTCTTGGCGAGGTAGGCGGTGGCCAGGCCGACGATGGGGTCGCCAATGGCTTCATCCACATCGGTGGAGACATAGCGGTAGCCGTGGTACAGGTCGTCGTCGACGATCGAGAAGCCGCACTCCTCGATGAGCGCGAGGATCTCGGGCCGCGGCGCATGGCACATGTGGCCCGACACGTACAGCGGCAGCTTGCGCACCTTGGCCGGGCCGGCAGCTTCCAGCGCGGGCAGTAGATCGCGCAGCATCGCGCTGTGCTCGGCCTTGTCCATCACCATGCTCGACTTGATGACGGCCTGCATCTGCGTGGACGACAGGTCGATGGCGCCGCTGCGGCGCAGATCGTAAAGCTTGCGGATCAGCTGCCGGTTCTCGTTGAAGACGCGGATGCTGCGGCGCAGGTCGTCTTCGCTGATCGAGATGCCGTAGAGCTCTTCCAGGTCTTCCAGGAAGGCGCGCAGCGTCTTGACCGAGTTCTCCAGCGACCAGGGCTGCTCCACCGAGGCGATCAACTGGTGGAAGTGGATCGTGGTCTCCGGGCGGGCAACGCGCACCACGTCGGCCGCGCTCAGGAGCTGCACGCAGTGATCGACGAAGAGGATCGCATCCAGGAAGGCGATCTTCCCTTCGGTGACCTGATCGACCAGGCTGCGTGTGTAGCCGCAGAAGAACGGTGCCAGCGCGCCGCCACCGCTGGTGATCGGATCGGGCAGCTCCTGCACGAGCACCGGCAGCGCGCCCGCGGCATGGATCAGTTCGGCCGGGCAGTGCATGGGCAGGGTGCCCACCACCTTCTGGCCGCGGCGCTTCGCGTCGATGGCGCGTTGATAGGGCTGCTCGGCCACCACCCGCAAGGTTTCAAGGATCGGATTCATCTGTGACGTGCCAACAGGTTCGGGCACCTCAGGCACGGTCGTGCGCCCGTCGGGCCCCTTCACGTGGGAATTCAATGGGTCGGCGATCCGCATCGCGCCAACCCTCGCTTGGGTTCGAATCTATTATTAGTGAGTTGTACTCACCATGTCAAGGACACACACGCCTGGAGAGCGCTTGAAGCCGCCGTCGGTCGTGCTCCAATCGCTGGGCCGCTCCCATCTGCCAGGCGACGAGCGAAACCCTAAGGGACCGAGGCGAGGTCCTTCGTAGGATGAAACCCCCGGGCGCGCTCTGCGCTCAACCCACGACACCCACCATGCCCGCCCGATCACCCAAGAAGAAGACGATCACGCGACTCACGCCCGATCTGCGGATGTCCGAAATCATCGCGACCACCCGCAAGCTCATCCAGGAAAAGGGCTATGAAGGCGTGCTGACCACCGAGGTGGCCAGTCGCTGCGGCATTTCCGAAGCCACCATCTTCAAGTACTTCCCGACCAAGCGGGACCTGCTCCGAACCGTCACCGAACAATGGTTCGGGGAAGTGCTGGACCAGATCGAGGGCACGGACAACCAGGCGCTGCCCGTCACGGCCCGGTTGCGCCAGGTGATCTGGGAGAGCCTGTCCATCATCCGGCACGAGCGCGCCCTGTCGCGCTACATCCTGATGGAGCTGCGCGCCGATCCGACCTACAAGTCGATGCGCATCTATCAGCTGAATCGGCGCTACACCAGTCGGGTGATCTCGGTGCTCAAGGATGCCGTGCGCGCCGGCGAGTTCCGCCCGGACATCTCGCTGGCCGTGAGCCGCAACATGATCTTCGGCAGCATCGAACACCAGACCTGGGCCTACCTGCGTGGCGAGGGTGATTTCGACGTGGACGAGGCGGCCGATCAGATTGCCGGCGTCATCTCACGCGGCTTGATGGTCGACCCCAAGGCAGGTGCGCGGGCCGCCCGACCGGCCGCCAAGAAAGTCGGCCGGCCGGCCGTCGCGAAGAAGACGGTCAAGAAGGCTTGACCGGGAGGGTGGGTCGCCTGCGACCGGGTCACGGCGGCCAACGCCATGGAGTGCTCCACCGTGCCATCCCAGGTTTGCGCCAGGGCGTCCACCAGGTCGACGTTCCTGACCCCACGGCCCGCGGCCCGCGTCCGGCCTCCAGCGTTCCCGCATAGACACAGACCGCCTCGAACAACCTGGAAGCGCGCCCCAGTCAACCGCCGGGGAAGCGGCTCGCCTGCGACGGGCTGGCCGCCAAGGTGCGCGCAACCCGTTCTTGCGTGAGAACAAGCCGGCGGAAGGTGGCCGCGGCCGACCGGGCCTGGCGGGGCAGCAGCACCAGTCCAAATGCCAGCGCGAGGCGCTTCCCGATGCTCAATTTGTCTCCAGCTCAGCTGCATCGAGATGTTGATCGTGGGGCGTCTTCAATGTCCCGCAAAGCGTGGCCATTGATGCGCCATGAAGGCGCCCGCGCCGGCCCGGAAGTCCTCGGTCAGCATGGCGGCCTGAACGGCGGCCCGTTCGGCTTCGAGCTGCTCTGGCAGTGTCGAGGACAGGGATCGCCCGACCAACCGCTTGAACTCCCCGCACGCTCGGGTGGGTCCGCTGGCGATCTGCTCGGCCCACTGTTGACTCCGTGCCACCAGCTCGGTGGCCGGCACCACCCGGTTGACCAGTCCCAAGGCCTGGGCTTGCTCGGCCGTGAGGGTTGAGCCGAGCAAGTACAGCTCGGCCATGTGGCGCGGGCCGATCAGGCGCGGCAGGTAGTAGGTGCCCCCACAATCGGGCGGCAGGCCGACCCTGTCGAAGGCCATGAGGAAGCGGGTGCCCTCGGCAGCCAGGACCAGATCGCACCCTGCCATCAGCGACAGCCCGGCGCCGGCCACCGCACCATGCACTGCGGCGATCACGGGCGCATTGATGCTGCGCAGGCCCTCGATGGCCGGATACATGGCATCGAGGAGATCGTCCACGACCTGCGGCGCATGGCCGAAGTCCTCCACCAGCGGCGCGAGGTCGCCACCAGCCAGGAAGGCCTTGCCTTGACCGCTCAGCACCACGCAGCGCACCCGAGGATCGGCTGCGAGCACGTTCACTTGATCCCGCAGTGCACGCGCCATCGGCACGTCGATGGCGTTGAGCACGTGCGGGCGATTGAAGCGCAGTTGCGCAATGCCGCTTCGCGCATCCACTTCCAGTTGAACCAGTTGCATTGCAAGCCCTTCAAGCGGTTGCGGCGGTGGATCGTGATTCGTTGCCGGCAGTCTGACGGCTCGGGTTGAGCAAGAAGCTCGACAACGCGGGCACCAACAGCAGGGCACCGAGCATGTTGAGCACGAACATGAAGGTGAGCAGGATGCCCATGTCGGCCTGGAACTTGATGGGTGACCAGGCCCAGGTGATGACGCTGGCACCCAGCGTGCAACCGACCAGACAGACCACACGGCCAGTGAACTGGACCGACTTGCGGTAGGCCTCTCTGAGGTTCAGCCCTTGCCGCTGGAAGGCCAGCTGCACCGACAGCAGGTACAGCGCGTAGTCGATGCCGATGCCCACGCCGAGCGCGATCACCGGCAGCGTCGCCACCTTCACGCCGATGCCCAGGCCCACCATCAGCGCCTCGCACAGGATCGAGGTCAGCATCAGCGGCAGCACGGCCACCACCACCGCGCGCCAGCTTCGGAAGGCTATGAAGCACAGCACCACCACCGCAGCGTAGACCAGCAGCAGCATGGTGCGGTTGGCCTGTTGCACCACGCTGTTGGTGGCGGCCTCGATGCCCGCGCTGCCGGCTGCGAGCAGGAACTGGCGTTCAGGCCGATCGTGCAGCGTGGCAAATTCGGCCGCGGAGCGCGCCACGCTGGCCAGTGTCTCGGCCTTGTGGTCGGTGAGGTAGGCGATCACCGGCTGCACCGAGCACTCCTTGTTCGTGAGGTCGGGGTTGCTGGCCATGGCCTGGTTGCCGGCGAAATTGATGGTCTCCTGGTTGCGTGCCACGGTGATCCACTTGGTGCTGCCCTCGTAGGTGCCGGCGGTCACGTGCTTGACGGCATCGGCCAATGTCAAGACGGTCTGCACTCCCGGCAGCTGGCGCAGCTGCCAGGCCAGGCGGTCCACCTCGACCAAGTTCTCGTAGCCCAGACAGGTATCGGGCGGTGTCTTCACGATCACGGCAAACTGGTCGCTGCTGAGCGCGAAGTTGCTGGTGATGAAGGCGTTGTCGCGGTTGTAGCGCGACTCCGGGCGCAGCTCGGGTGCGCCGGGGTCCAGGTCGCCGACCTTGAGCTGCAGGCTGATGACGAAGCCGACGACGGCCAGGGCCCCCGAGGCCACGATCAGCGGCGCCGCCCAGCGCCGCTCGGTGAAGCGCTCCAGCAGGGCCCAGAAGGGATGCGATGTTCCCTCGGCTTCCTGCGCCAGGCTGCGGCTGGCGGCCTTCGTGCTCACGCCGGTGTAGGACAGCAGCACGGGCAGCAGCACGAGGTTGGTGAAGATCAGCACCGCCACGCCGATGCTCGCAGCCAGCGCCAGCTCGCGGATCACCGGGATGTCGATGGTCATCAGCACGGCAAAGCCCACCGCATCGGCCAGCAGCGCGGTCAGCCCGGCCAGGAACAGGCGCCGGAAGGTGTAGCGCGCGGCCACCAGGCGATGCGTCCCGCGGCCCACGTCCTGCATGATGCCGTTCATCTTCTGCGCGCCGTGCGAGACGCCGATGGCGAACACCAGGAAGGGCACCAGCATGGAGAACGGATCCAGATCGAAGCCGAGCGCGGACACCAACCCGAGCTGCCACAGCACGGCCACCAGCGAGCACAGGACCACCAAGGCCGTGCTGCGCCAGCACCGGGTGTAGAAGTAGATCACCGCGGTGGCGATCAAGGCGGCTGCGGCAAAGTAGTAGGCCACCTGGACCAGCCCATCGATGAGTTCACCCACGAGCTTGGCAAAGCCGATGATGTGCACCTTCACCCGGCCCGGGGCGAGCCGACCATCGACACCGAGCGGGCCTTCGAAGCGGGCGCGGATCTGCTGCTCCAGGCGCTGCGAGAGGCGGTGGTAGTCCAGGCGCTGGCCGGTCTCGGCGTCGATGTCCAGCAGCGGCACGAACAGCATGCTCGACTTCTGATCCACCGCGATCAGCGCCTGGGCCGAGCTGGAGCGCGCGATGTTGCTGCGAATCTGGTCGATGCTCTGGCGCGAGCTCTGGTAGTCATCCGGGATGACTGGCCCGCCCACGAAGCCTTCCTCGGTGACTTCGAGCCAGCGCACCGCGGGCGTCCACAGCGACTTGACGCCTGCACGATCGACGCCCGGGGTGAGGATGAGCTCGTCGTTGATCTGCTGCAGCTCACGCAGGTAGGCCGGGTCGAAGATGTCGCCCGAGGGGTTCTCCACCACCACGCGGATGGCGTTGCCCAGTCCACGCAGGTCCTGCTTGTGGGCCACGTAGTTCTGGATGAACGGATGCTGCTGCGGGATCATCTTCTCGAAGCTGGCGTTGAACACCAGTCGAGTGGCCAGCAGGTAGCCAAGCAGCGCCGTGGCCAGCACACAGCACACCACCACGGCACGCCGGTGATTGAAGATGAGGCGCTCCAGCCGGTTGCCCGAGGTGGCGTCGAAGGCGGCGACGTCGAGCACCACCGGCATCGCGTCGAGCTCGGTCGTGTGGTTCATGGTCGACTCCCGGGAGTCAAGCTCGTGGTGGGCAGGCGTCACTTGACGACGGACGCCAGAGACAGCGACAGCACGCCGCGCGGCCCGGCGACCGCCAGCGCTGTTGCGCCGGCGCGTGCGATGCTGCTGACGGGCCGCGCCGCGCGCGCCAGCGGTGCGAAGCTGCGCCCTCCATCGGTGGACGCGAGCACCTGCCCGTCCTGGCCGGCCAGGACGGTGCGGCCATCGGCGAGCTGCGTGGCGCTGGTGATGGCCACCGACACGCCCGTGGGCACCTGCTGCCAGTGCGCGCCGCCATCCTCGCTGCGGAAGACATGGCCACGCAGCCCGTACACCAGCACGGCGTCGTCTGCAGCCGTGATGCCGAAGAAGGTGCCACGGTAGGCCACCGACAGGGCCTTGAATCGCTGGGTGGCCGGGTCGAACTTGAGCACCAGCCCTTGCTCACCGGCCACGTACAGCCCGCCCGCGGCGGGGCGCACCGCGTAGAGGTGAAGGCGCTGCGGGTTGTCGGTACGGTCGAACAGCGGCTGCCAGGTCGTGCCGCCATCGGTGGTGCGGAAGATCAGGTTGAACAGACCGACGACGTAGCCGGTCGAGTCGTTCTCGAACCACACGTCGAGGAAGGGCTTGTCGGCACCCTCCTCGACCATGCGCGCCACGTCGGCCTGCAGCGCCGCCATGGCCTCGGGGCTGATGTCGGGCGGTGGGTGTGCGGCATAGTGGGTCTGCATCAGCTGGACGGCCAGGCGCCCGTCGAGTTGACGCTCCCAATGCCGACCGCCATCGCGGGTGGCCAGCACCACGCCGTCGTGCCCCACGGCCCAGCCGCGCAGCGCGCTGGGGAAGTACACCGCCGTGAGATCCACGCTCACGGGCACATGGGCTTGGAGCCAGGTGGCACCGAGGTCGTCGCTCCAGAGGATGTGGCCGCGCTCGCCCACGGCGACCAGTCGCTCGCCTGCGCGGGCCATGCCGTTGAGCAGGCCTCGCTGGGCCAGCGGGCTTGGCAGCGCCGGGGTATCGAGGCGATCGGCGAAGGCGGTGGCCGCCGCCGGGAGGCCGTACGCGACAAACGCACTCAACAGCAGCGCCAGGGTTCGTAGACCGTGGTTCATCTTGGATCCAGCTTGGTAAGCAAGCATTGCCAGGGAACGTTGGCCATGATGACCAACGCCCCCGGGCCAGTGTCAGCGCAGGCCGCCGCCTGCCAGCGAGTCCGGCAGCCAGTCGCGCTCGGGCGGTGGGGCGATGTACTTCACACCGCCGGTATCGGCAAAGTAGAAGTTCAGCGCGTAAATGCCCGAGATCAGATCAAAGGTCGCGTTGGTCTGCGCCATCACCGCGGGAATGTCGTAGCTGGGCGCGACATAGGCAAAGGCCGCGCGATACAGCTGGCCGCGCATGTCGTACTGGTCGCTTGCCACGGCCACCCAGGAGTCCTCGTCGACGTAAAAGATTCGCTTGCTGTAGATGTGGCGCCGCCCTTCGCCCAGCGTGGCCTCCACCACCCAGACCCGGTGCAACTCCCAGCGCACCAGATCTGGATTCAAGTGGTTGGGCTTGACCAGATCGGCCTCGGTGGACTGGTAGGACATCCTGTACGTGTTGTAGGGGATGTAGACCTCCTTCTTGCCCACCAGCTTGAAGTTGAAGCGCTCCATCGATCCGACGAAGACGAACGAGTCATCGTAGGTGGAGGCACCACCCGTGGATGGGTTGGGTGTGTCGAAGTTCACCGAAGGCGACAGCCGCACGCGACGCTGGCCCGGCAGGTATGTCCACGCCCGTCGCCCGGAACTCACGTAGTCCATCGGGTCCTGCAGCAAGATCACCTCGCCCGCGCGCCGAGCCGGGTCGGTGTAGGCCACCTTCACGCGATACACCATGGGGTCGTCAGGCCGGTCTGCCTGCCAGAACGGGTAGTTCGTCAGCGCGTTGGCCGCCGTCGACAGCGTGGGCCGCCCCGTCGAGTCCACGTACAGGGCCTTGTAGTTCATCGTGAAGGCCTCTCCCTCGTAGCGCGTGATGTGGTTCCACATCACCTCCGCGCCGGTCTGGGGGATTGGGAAGGGCACGCCCGCGTGGCAGCCCGTCATCACCAGCCCGTTCGGCGGCGTCTTGGCGGTGATGGCGCACTTGAGCGTGTTCTCGGCCATCTGATTGGGATAGGCTGGTGTGCGGTGCGTGGGGTACACGTCGACGCGGAAGCTGGGGTACTTCTTCATCAACCCCTTGGTGCCTTCGGTGAGCCGGTCCGCGTACTGCGCCATGTTCTTGACGTCGATCGAGTACAACGGCTTCTCGCCCGCAAACGGGTCGGGGCGCACGGGATCGCCCTTCTTGTAGCCGGCAGGAAGCGTGGTCAGCCCACCGGTGTACGCAGGGATGGTGCCCGCGGCGTTGCCCGCTTTCTCGGCGCCCACGACCGTGAGCGTGGCGCCCAGCTTCTTGGCCTCGTCGGCGGAGACAGCAGCCAGTGCGGTGCCTGCGCTGAAGCCAGCCGTCACGACGGCCATGGCAATTAGCGACAGCTCGATTCGCATGTTCATGATGATGTGTCTCCTGTGGTTCAGAACGTGGCCTTGAAGGTCAGCGCGACGAAGCCGCGGTCGTTGAGCAGCGTGGACAGGCCGTTGACGCGCAGCACCTGCGTGCCGGTCTGGGCCTGCGGGGCGTACTTGGAGCGGCCGAAGTAGTCGACATAGCGCAAGTCGAAGCGGTACTTGGCATACATGTCAGCGGCGATGCCGATGCTGTAGCTGCCGTTGCCTTGGTTGCCGCCCAAGGTCACCGGCGAGTTGCCGTACAGCCCCTTGGATACCGACAGCGGCGCGAGCACGTCCATCCCCGGGAACACCTGCAACCAGCTAGGCGTGAACGACAGCGCGACCCCCAACGCGCTGCGCGTGGAGCAGCCGTCCCACTTGTCGCGGAAGGCGGCCCCCAGTGCGGCAGCGCGGCTCGCATCGCACACGCCATAGCCCAGGCCTTGGTACATGTCGCGGTTGGACGAAACGCTGACCAGACGCGAGTAGGTCAGTTCGCCCAGCACCACCGCGGTGTCGTACAGCTTGAAGCCGCCCACCGAGCCCTGGCCCAGCACGGCCACCCCGTTGACCACCGCATGCATCGTCTTGCCGCGTGCCTGGTAGCTGTTGCCGTCCAGCGTCGGAACCCCGTTGGGATAGATCACGGCGCTGGCAGCCGCACCGCTCACGGGCGCCAGCAGCGGCGAATACAGCGGCATGTTGTTCCGGTAGCTCAGCTCCGCGCCCACACTCACCGGACCCACCGACTTGGACAGGCTCAACCCGTACAAGTCGATGTCCTCGCCGTAGAACTGCTGGTAGTAGTTGCCCGTCCCGCTCGGTGCGAAGCGGAACAGCGCGGGGGTCTTGTCGGTGAAGTTGCGGTAGTAGAAGCCCAGCGTGCCGTCCAGCCACTCCGGGCTCCAGCGTGCGCTCACGCCCCAGTCGCCGCGCTTGTCGGGCCGGCTGTTGCCGGCATTGGCACCAAAGCCGACCGCATCGAAGTTGGTGGGCCCGTTGAAGCCCATGTCGATGATGCCCAGGTAGGTGCCGCCTTCGGGCAGGCGCGAGTAGCTCCAGTCGAGGAAGTACTGCGCAGCCAGACTGAAATTCGGCGCCACGCCCAGTTGGGCCGAGATCTGGTTGAGCGGGCGGAACAACTCCTTGGCCTCGATCCCCGGTGTGGCGAACGCCTTGGCAAAGTCCAGTGGGCTCTGGCCGTAGGAGATGCCGTGCGTCGTGGTGAACAGCGACTCGCCCCAGATCGTCGTGTGCTTGCCCGCCTTCACCGACAGCGGCATGTCACCCAGGTCAAGGCCGAAGAACACGAACGCGTCGAGGATCTCGCCTGACGGCCCGCGGTAGTAGCGCTTGGTGTAGGGGCTGTATTCGCCGCCGGTGTAGGCCGAGGCGCTGGTGCCACCGATCAGCGCCGGGTTCGTGTGCGTGCTGGTGTCGTCGTAGGCGTTGTCGTACCAGCCCGCCGCACTCAGCCGGAAACCCATGCGCTTCTTGTACACGAAGTCGAACTCCGGCAGCACGTCCAGCCGGTTGGTGACAACGTCTCCTCGCTTGCTGAACTTGTAGTCGCTCTCGTCGAACTGGAAGTTGTTGCCCACCGGCCCGGGCTCGTTTGCACGGACCGCCAGGTTGTAGCGCACGGTGGTGTCCAAGCGCATCGCCACGTCGGGGTTGCCCGCATCGATCTTGAATGCGTGCGCCGAACTCATGCTCGCCATCAGCGCGATCACCGCCACTCGCTTCGTGCGCCGACGCTGACCGTTGTTCGCCGTTGTCTTCCTCATGTCTTGCCTCACGTTCTTCTGTCAGTGGATCGAATGCCCCACCCCGCGTGGAGGGCGATACAGCCCGGTCACCGGCACCTTCTCTGAGTGCCCGCGACCGCTCCACCCCTGGGCTGAGGCGCATCAGTTCATCGTGCGGCGCGTAGCGCAAGCGAAGCGCCCCGTCGAGCGCTTGCGCGCCGCGAAGCCCCGGGTCGCCGGGTCTCCAGAAGGCCTCGGCGCAACATCGCGACCGCGGCTCTCGTCAGTGGATGCAGGCACGACTGCATGGCATCGAGCGCTATAGTGAACTTGCGTACAATATTAGTGAGTTGCACTCATTTAGTCAACGGACAAGCGCCCGAATCTCGCTCGTGAGCCCCTATGGTTTTCCCGAGCGACGCATCGGCGGGGCGCCGGAGTCACAGGTCACGGCGGGCTCGTCACGACAGGGCAGACGCACCGGCTCACAGAGCCGGGCCGCACGATGCCGTGCGGCGGGCGTCGTCAGATCGGCGGACGCTGCTGCACCGCGGTACAGCGTGGGTGTCCGTGGGCCACACCGTGTTCCATGATCCCCACGCCGATGGCGTCGCCATCGTCTCCGACTTCGAACACGTGATCGCAAAGGGCTCGGGGCAGCCGCCAGTCATCGGCGTTGGCCAGATCCCACCGGTCGTGTTCGGCGTGGCACCTGCCCTTGTCATCGTCGAGGAGCCAGCAGTTCAGGCCACCGGCGCGGCACGGGTCCTGCCGTTCCCGTACCGAAGATCGACCGTGGCCGCACGCACGCCTTGCCCGAACGGGCCGTCCGCCGACTGGATGTCGTGCTGCACACTGGCCCGGCGTTGACCGAAACCGGGGCGCTTGTCGCCGCCGAACGCGTACACGCGGCGCGCCCGGCAGACCCCGGCCTCTACATCCCGGCGTAGTTCGGCCCGCCGCCGCCCTCCGGCGCGACCCACACGATGTTCTGCGTCGGGTCCTTGATGTCGCAGGTCTTGCAGTGCACGCAGTTCTGCGCGTTGATCTGCAGGCGGTCCTCGCCCGCCTCGGTCTTGACGAACTCGTAGACGCCGGCCGGGCAGTAGCGGCTCTCCGGTCCCGCGTAGCGCGCCAGGTTCAGGTCCACGGGCACGGCGCCGTCCTTCAGGGTCAGGTGGGCCGGCTGGTCCTCGGCGTGGTTGGTGTTGCTGACGAAGACGCTGGACAGGCGATCGAAGGTGATCCGGCCGTCGGGCCTGGGATAGTCGATCGGCTTGCAGTCGCCCGCCGGCCTGAGCATCGCGTGGTCCGGTCGGTCGCGATGCAGCGTCCACGGCGGGCTCTTGATGCCGAGCTTGGGCAACAGCCACTGCTCGATGCCGGTCATCACGGTACCGATCCAGAAGCCCCGCTTGAACCAGGGCTTGAAGTTGCGCGAGCTCTGCAGTTCCGCGTGCAGCCAGCTCTGCTCGAAGGCGCGCGGGTAGTCGGTCAGCTCGTCGTGCCGGCGTCCCTGGACCAGCGCGGCGTAGGCGGCCTCCGCCGCGAGCATGCCGGTCTTGATGGCCGCATGGCTGCCCTTGATGCGCGCGGCGTTCATGAAGCCGGCATCGCATCCGACCAGTGCGCCACCGGGGAAGATCGTCTTCGGCAGGCTCTGCAGTCCGCCGTTGTTGATCGCCCGCGCGCCGTATCCGAGCCGCTTGCCGCCTTCGAGCGTGGAGCGGATCCGCGGGTGCGTCTTCCAGCGCTGCATCTCCTCGAACGGGCTCATCCAGGGATTGCGGTAGTCCAGGCCGACGACGAAGCCGAGCGTCACCTTGTTGCCCTCGAAGTGGTACAGGAAGCCGCCGCCGAAGGTGGCCGAGTCCATCGGCCAGCCGGCGGTGTGCACCACCAGGCCGGGGCGCGCCTGCGCCGGATCGACCTCCCACAGCTCCTTGATGCCGAGGGCCCAGCTCGGCGGGTCGCGGCCCTCGTCGAGCTTGAACCTGGCGATCAGCTCCTTGCCGAGCTGGCCGCGCGCGCCCTCGGCGAAGATCGTGTACCGGCCGTGCAGCTCCATGCCGAGCTGGAACTGACCGGTGGGCTCGCCGTCCTTGCCGACACCGACGTTGCCCGTCGCCACGCCCTTGACCGAACCGTCGTCGTTGTAGAGCAGCTCCGTCGCGGCGAAGCCGGGAAAGATCTCGACGCCGAGCGCCTCGGCCCGCTGCGCCATCCAGCGCACCACGTTGCCCAGGCTGACGACGTAGTTGCCGCGGTTGTGCATCGTCGACGGCACGAGCCAGTCGGGCGTGCGGACCGCGCCCGTCGCGGTCAGGAACAGCACCTCGTCGTCGCTCACGGGCTGGTTCAGCGGCGCGCCGCGCGCCTTCCAGTCCGGCGCCAGCTCGGCGAGCGCCCGCGGGTCCATGACGGCTCCGGACAGGATGTGGGCGCCGGGCTCCGAGCCCTTCTCGAGCACGACGACCGAGACCTCCTGCCCCTGCTCGGCCGCGAGCTGCTTGAGGCGGATGGCGGTGGCCAGGCCGCCCGGTCCGGCGCCGACGACGATCACGTCGTAGGCCATGGACTCGCGCGGGCCGAACTGTTCGAGCAGCTGTCGTGATGTCATGTCGATGCGAAACCTTGGCCCCTCGAGGACGCGCAGCCGGAGGGCTACGGCCTAGGCCGGGGCGGTGATGAAGAGCCGGGCCAGCAAGGCGGCGACGAGGACGATCCACGCCTCGCCGATGCATCGCATCCAGCGTGGCGCGCCGCGCAGCTCCATGAACTCGAGCATGACGAAGCGCACCTTGACGAAGGTGACGAGCAGGATCGCCACGCCGGCCCACCCGGCATCCTGCCGGCCGAGCCCGTGGCCCAGCCCCCAGGACAGCAGCGTCGCCGCGACCAGCAGGGCCCACACGGCGCTCACGCGCGAGAGCAGCAGGGCCTTCATCGCGCGCCGATCAGGTAGAGCAGGGCGAACAGCACGATCCACAGCAGATCGACCAGGTGCCAGAAGCTCGCGCCGGTCTCGAGGTGGCGCAGCTTGGCGGGCACGAAGTCGCCCGAGCGGCTGTAGACCATCAGCGCGGTCAGCACCCCCATGCCGATCAGCACATGGATCAGGTGGATGCCGGTGTAGATGAAATAGAACATGAAGAAGTCGTCGGTGGTCAGCGTGAGTCCGGCGCGGAGCTTGTCGCCGTACTCGACCACTTTGACGAGCACGAAGCCGACCCCGCAGGACAGCGCCAGCGCGAAGCAGCGCGACGCGGCCCGGGCGCGCTGCCGCCGCGCCGCCTGGACGGCGGTCGCGACGAACCACGAGCTGCTCAGCATCAGCAGGGTGTTGACCAGGCCCCAGCCCTGATCGAGCCGCGCGTGGCCGGCCTGGAACACGCCCATCTGCTGCGCGCGGTAGTTCAGGAAGATCACGAACAGCACCGAGAACAGCAGCAGGTCGCCGGCGATGAGGAGCCAGATGCCCTCCTCGCCCGGGACGTGCGCCTCGGCGCGCCGCCGCCCCTCTACCCGGGCGCGCCCGGCGATGGCCAGGGTGTCAGCGCTGGAGTCCGGCATGGAACAGGCTCTCGGTGCGTTGCGCCGACCGGCTGGCCTCAGGCCGGCGCGCCGGGCTGCCGCGCCGCCCGGTTCAGCGCCTTCAGCGTGACGACGCTCATCACGACGATCCAGCCGAAGAAGACGATGTAGATGAACCAGAACGAGATGGCGCCGTCGTAGGCGAAGGGCCCGGTCTTGACGAACTCGATCAGCGCCGCGGGCGTGATGAGGACGGCGGTCCACAGGTTGAAGAAGGCGACCCAGCGCGGATAGATCGTCGGCATGTTGTGGTCGCGGAAGATCGCGACCGCGATGAGGATCATGAAGATCGCGAACGGCGGCCAGCTCAGGATGAAGACGAACCAGACCCAGTCGTTCATGATCTGCAGGAAGCGCGGGTCCATGGTCTCGGGCCGGAAGGCGAGCGCGGCCCAGGTGATCGGCATCAGCAGGAAGAACACGTAGCCGCCGCCGACATTGGCGATCGATGCGTAGGTGATGACGGGGATGCCGCGCTCCATCCGGCGCATGCACACGACGATCGCGATCGCCCAGGTGGCCCAGAAGGAATAGCAGATGCACTGGATCAGCGCGCCGATGCGGATGCCGGTCTTGCGCTCGATGAAGATCCGGGCGAGCTCATCCGCACTCAGGGCCGGCGACGGCGGCGGGATGAAGCCCATCAGGAAGCCCTGGGTGATCACCAGCGAGACGACCAGCGCGATGCCGGAGTACGCCAGCACCTTCGCGACGGCGACGTCGCGCGCCGGGTGCAGGGCCAGGTCGGCAGACTGCATCATCGCTTCATTCCCTTTCGACTGCAGCACCGACGGTCGGCACGCTGCACTTCGGCGTCGAACCCGACGGCCGTGGCGCTCATGGCAGACCTACAGCGTGTCGACCAGTTCGGGCACGGCCACGAACAGATCGGCCTCGAGCCCGTAGTCGGCGACGCTGAAGATCGGCGCCTCGGGGTCCTTGTTGATCGCGACGATCACCTTCGAGTCCTTCATGCCGGCCAGGTGCTGGATCGCCCCGCTGATGCCGCAGGCCACGTACAGGCTGGGCGCGACGATCTTGCCGGTCTGCCCGACCTGCCAGTCGTTGGGCGCGTAGCCGGCATCGACCGCCGCGCGGCTGGCGCCCAGCGCCGCCCCGAGCTTGTCGGCCAGCGGCGTCAGCACCTCGTTGAACTTGTCGCTCGAGCCCATCGCCCGGCCGCCGCTGACGATGATCTTGGCCGCGGTGAGCTCCGGCCGATCGCTCTTCGCGATCTCGCTGCCGACAAAGCTGGAGAGGCCGGCGTCGGCCACCGCGGCGATGTTCTCGACCACCGCACTGCCGCCGGTCGCGGGCGCGGCATCGAAGCCGGTGCCGCGCACGGTGAGGACCTTGATCGGGTCGAGGCTCTGCACGGTGGCGATCGCGTTGCCGGCGTAGATCGGGCGCTCGAAACTGTCGGCGCCGAGCACCCGGGTGACGTCGCTGAGCTGCGCCACGTCCAGCAGCGCGGCGACGCGCGGCGCGACGTTCTTGCCGGCGGCGGTCGCCGGGAACAGCAGGTGGCTGTAGTTCGGGGCGATCGCCAGCACCTGGGCGGCGATGTTCTCGGCCAGGCCATGGCCCAGGGCCGCGGCCTCGGCGTGCAGCACCTTGGCCACGCCCTGGATGCGGGCGGCCGCCTGCGCCGCGGCCGCGCTGTCGGCGCCGGCCACCAGCACGTGCACGTCGCCGCCGCAGGCCAGCGCCGCGGTCACGGTGTTGAGGGTGGCTCCCTTGAGGGAGGCGTTGTCGTGTTCGGCAATGACGAGGATGGCCATTCAGATCACCTTGGCTTCGTTCTTGAGTTTCGCGACCAGGGTCGCCACGTCGGGCACCTTGATGCCGGCGCCGCGCTTGGGCGGCTCGCTGACCTTCAGGGTCTTGATCCGCGGGCTCACGTCCACCCCCAGGTCGGCCGGCTCGAGGACCTCGAGGGTCTTCTTCTTGGCCTTCATGATGTTGGGCAGCGTCACGTAGCGCGGCTCGTTCAGGCGCAGGTCGGTCGTGACGACGGCCGGCAGCTTGATGCGCAGGGTCTCCAGCCCACCGTCGACCTCGCGGGTCACGCTGGCATGGCCATCGGCGACCTCGACCTTCGACGCGAAGGTGGCCTGGGGCAGGCCGGCGAGTGCGGCCAGCATCTGCCCGGTCTGGTTGCAGTCGTCGTCGATCGCCTGCTTGCCCAGGATCACCAGGCCGGGCTGCTCCTTGTCGATCAGGGCCTTGAGCAGCTTGGCCACGGCCAGCGGCTGCAGCTCGACGTCGGTCTCGACCAGGATGGCGCGGTCGGCGCCGATGGCCATCGCGGTGCGCAGGGTCTCCTGGCACTGGGTGACGCCGCAGGAGATGGCCACGACCTCGCTGGCCACGCCCTTCTCCTTCAGACGCACCGCCTCCTCGACGGCGATCTCGTCGAAGGGGTTCATGCTCATCTTGGCGTTGAGCAGGTCGACGCCGCTGCCGTCGGCCCTGACGCGCGCCTTGACGTTGTAGTCGAGCACCCGTTTGACCGGGACGAGGATCTTCATGGGAGGGTCTCCTGGGATGGGGGTATCAATTCGCGCAGGCGGCGCCGCAGCAGCTTGCCGGTCGGCGAGCGCGGCAGCGCGTCCAGCACGTGGAAGGCGGTGGGTTGCTTGTAGCGGCCGAGGCGCTGCGCGCAGTGCCGGCGGACGGTGTCGAGCCATTGCGCCGGGGCTTCGCCGTCGGGCACGACGAAGGCCACCGGCCGCTCGCCGAAGCGCTCGTCGGCCAGGCCGACCACGGCGCAGTCGCGCACGCTCGGCACTTCGCGGATCGCGTCCTCGATCTCCTGCGGGTAGAGGTTGACGCCGCCGGAGATGATGAGATCGTCGCGCCGGTCGCTCAGGTACAGGTAGCCGTCGGCGTCGACATGGCCGATGTCGCCGAAGGTCTGCCAGCCCTGCGGCAGCGTGCAGGCGGCGGTCTTGTCGGGCGCCTGGTGGTACTCGAACGGCGCGCCGCCGGCAAAGCACACCAGTCCGCGGCGACCGGGCGACAACTCGCCGCCCTGCTCGTCGACGATGTGCAGACTGCCCTTGCGGGCCCGGCCGACCGAGCCGGGACGTTGCAAGGCCTCGGCCGAGTCGATCAGCGTCAGGCCGATCCCCTCGGTGCCGGAGTAGTACTCGAGCAGGATCGGACCCCACCAATCGATCATGCGGCGCTTGAGTTCCTGCGGACAGGGCGCAGCGCCATGGATCGCGCGGCGGTGGGCCGGTGCGGTGAAGGCCGCGCGCTGCGCCGCCGGCAGCGCCAGCAGGCGCTGGAACATCGCCGGCACCCACTGGCTGTGGGTGATCGCCTCCGATTGCAGCAGATCCAGAGCGCGCGTGGCGTCGAAGCGCTCCATCACGAACACCGTGCCACCGCCCGCGGTGACGGCCAGCGCGACGCGCAGCGGCGCGGCGTGGTAGAGCGGCGCCGTCGACAGGTAGCGCACATCGTCGCCGCCCAGGCCGAAGAGCTCGATCAGGTCGGCGGCGAACGGCGGCGTGCCGCGCCAGTCGGCCGGCAGCAGCGGCCGGATCACGCCCTTGGGCGACCCGCCGGTGCCGGAGGTGTAGAGCATCAGCGCCCCGGGCGGCTCGGCCGCCGCCGGCGTGGCGTCGGCCGTGGCGAGGCGGGCCTCGATCGGCGTGCAGCCGGCGATGCGGCCGTTCAGCGACCACCACTGCAAGGGCGCCGCGGCGTCGGCCGCCAGCGGCTCGGCCAGTTCGGCGACCGCCGCCTCGGTGATCACGAGGCGCGCACCGCAGTCCGCGACCAGCGGCCGCAGTTCCGCGACCGCGAGCGCCGTCGACAGGGGCGTCAGGTAGAGACCGCTGCGCCACGCGGCCCACGCGACGGCCAGGCCGTCGGGCCGGTTGCCCAGCAGCGTGGCGATGTGCTCGCCGCGCACCAGCCCGGCCGCGCGGAACAGCGCCGCGTAGCGGTTCGCGAGCGACTCGAGTTCGCCATAGCTCAGCCGCTCGTCGCCGCAGACGATCGCGGGGCGATCGGGCGCGAGCTGGGCATGCCGCCGCAGGTCCTGCACGGCGATGTCGCCTGGGCGCACGGCGGCCTTCCCTGACTGCTCGGCCGAGGGTTTAGCCGGCGCTGCGCTGCGCCTTCTCCTGCTCGGCCTTGCCGCGCACCAGCGTCTTGGCCTCGGCCCAGTCCTCGGGCGTGAGCTTGCCCAGCGCGGCAAAGGTGCTGGGCGCCGCGAGATGGTGGCCGCCGTCGATGGCGATGTTGGTGCCGGTGAGGTACTCGCAGCCATCGGCCTGCAGGAAGGTCAGCAGGTTGCACAGTTCGTGCATACGGCCGAAGCGGGCCATCGGCACCTCGTCGGCCGAGGCCGCGCCGACATTGGCCTTCGGGATCGGCGCCAGCTTCTCCCAGGCGCTCTCGGTCGGGAACGGACCCGGCGCGACCGCGTTGACGCGGATGTTGTGGCGGCCCCATTCGACCGCCAGCGACATCGTCATCGCGTGCACCGCGGTCTTCGCCATCGCCGACGGCAGCACGTAGGCCGAGCCGGTCCAGACCCAGGTGACCAGCATGCTCACCACCGAACCGGGCAGGCCCTGGGCGATCCAGCGCCGGCCGCAGGCCAGCGTCGCGAACAGCGCACCGTCCATGACCGTGGAGCGCACCGCGGCGAAGCCGCGCGGGCTGATGTCCACCGACGGCGAGATGAAGTTGGCCGCGGCGTTGTTGACCAGCCCGGTCAGCGGCCCGCCGGCCCAGATGCGCTCGACCATGGCCTCGATCTGGTCGGCGTCCCGCACGTCGCAGACGTGGGACTCGATGCTGCCGCCATGCGCGGCGGTGGCCTGGAGCTCCGCCACGGTGGCCTGCAGCACCGCCTCGCGGCGGCCGCAGATGTGCACCGCCGCGCCCTGGGCGGCGAACTGGCGCGCCAGCTCCTTGCCCAGGCCGGTGCCGCCGCCGGTGACGAGGATGCGCTTGCCCGCGAGCACGTCGGGGCGGAAGGTGGAAGGCGTCGTCATCGCGCGGTCCTCAGGTCGGGTTGATGCCGGCCGCGCTGGCGCTGCCATGCGGGCGCGGGCGGTAGTTGGCGAACATCTGGCGGCCGATGATGTGCTTCATCACCTCGATCGAGCCGCCGGCGATCTTCACGATGCGGGCATCGGCATAGGCGCGGGCGATCGGGTACTCCCACATATAGCCCCAGCCGCCGAACAGCTGCAGGCATTCGTCGACCACCTTGCAGTGCATGTTGGACAGCCACATCTTGGCCATCGCCGCGTCGACCGCGTCGAGCTCGCCCTTCATGAAGGCGTCGATGCAGCGGTCGACGAACTGGCGGCCGACCGCCGCCTCGGTCTGCAGCTCGGCCATCTTGAACTGGGTGTTCTGGAAGTCGCCGATGGTCTTGCCGAAGGCCTTGCGCTCGGCCGTGTAGGCGACGGTGTAGTCGATCACCGTCTCGGCCACCGCGGCCGAGCGGATGGCCTGCGCCAGGCGCTCCTGCGCCAGCTTGGTCATCATCAGGTCGAAGCCCTTGCCCTCCTCGCCCAGCATCGCGGAGGCCGGCACGCGCAGCTCGTCGAAGAACAGCTCCGAGGTGTCCTGCGCCTTCATGCCCAGCTTGTTGAGGTTCTTGCCGCGCCGGAAGCCCGGCAGGCTGGTGTCCACCAGGAACAGCGTCACGCCCTTGGCGCCGGCGGCCGAGTCGGTCTTGGTGGCGAGCACCAGCACGTCGCAGCTCTGGCCGTTGGAGATGAAGACCTTCTGCCCGGAGATGACGAAGTCGTCGCCGTCGCGCACGGCCTTCGTGCGGATCGCCTTCAGGTCGGAGCCGGCATGCGGCTCGGTCATGCCGAGCGAGCCGATCGCCTCGCCCGAGACCATCTGCGGCAGCCAGCGCTTCTTCTGCGCCTCGGAGCCGAAGGACTTGACGTAGGTCGCGACCAGGTCGCAGTGGATCAGGAAGCCGGGGCCGGTGAAGCCCGAGCGCGCCATCTCCTCGAACACCACCACGTCGAACAGGTAGTCGAGGCCCAGGCCGCCGTATTCCTCGGGGATCGTGCAGCACAGCATGCCCGCGGCACCGGCCTTCAGCCACAGCTCGCGCGGCACGATGCCGTCCTCCTCCCACTGGGCGTGGTGGGGCGCGATCTCCTTGTCGATGAACTTGCGCACCGTGTCGCGGAACGCCTCGTGGTCCTCGTTGAACAGGTTTCGCTTGAGCATGGCAGTCCTCAGTACGACTTCGGCAAGTCGAGCACCTTCTCGGCGATGAAGCACAGGATCAGTTGCTCGGTGATGGGGGCGATGCGCGTGACGGTCACTTCACGGAACAGCCGTTCGACGTGGTATTCCTTGGCGTAGCCGAAGCCGCCGTGCGTGAACACGGCGCGCTCGCAGGCCTCGTAGCCGGCGCGTGCACCCAGGAACTTCGCGGTGTTGGCCTCGGCGCCGCAGGGCAGGTGCTGGTCGTAGAGCCAGGCGGCCTTCATCGTCATGGCCCAGGCGGCCTCCAGCGCCATCCAGCGCTCGGCCAGCGGGTGCTGGATGCCCTGGTTCTGGCCGATCGGCCGGCCGAAGACGTTGCGTTCGCGCGCGTACTTCGTGGCACGGCGCAGCGCGTCCTGGCCGATCGCGATGGCCTCGGCGGCGATCAGGATGCGCTCGGGGTTCAGGCTGTGCAGGATGTAGGAGAAGCCCTTGCCCTCCTCGCCGATGCGGTCCGACTCGGGGATGAACAGCCCGTCGATGAAGATCGAGTTCGAATCCACCGCCTTGCGGCCCATCTTCGGGATGCGGTGCACGTCGATCTTGCTGCGGTCCAGGTCGGTGTAGAAGATGGTGATGCCGTCGGTGGGGCGCTTGCAGTCCTCGAGCTTCGTGGTGCGCGTCAGCAGCATGATCTTGTTGGCCACCTGCGCGGTGCTGGTCCAGACCTTCTGCCCGTTCACGCGGTAGCCGCCCGGCACCTTCTCGGCGAAGGTCTTGATGGCGGTGGTGTTCAGGCCGGCGTCGGGCTCGGTGAAGCCGAAGCAGCACTGGTCCTTGCCCTCGATCAGCCGCGGCAGCCAGCGCTGGCGCTGCTCGTCGCTGCCCATCACGACGATGGGGTGCGGGCCGAACAGGTTGATGTGGACGGTAGACGTGGCCGCCATGCCGCCGCCGTGGCTGGCCACCTCGTGCATCATGATCGCGGCCTCGGTGACGCCGAGCCCGGCGCCGCCGTACTCCGGCGGCATCGTGATGCCCAGCCAGCCGGCGTCGGCCATGGCCTGGTGGAATTCCTTCGGGAAGGCGCCGTCCTCGTCGCGCGCCAGCCAGTAGTCGTCGCCGAAGGAGCGCACGACGGCGCTGACGCCGTCACGGATGGCGCGGTGGTCCTCGCTGATCGAGAAATCCATGGTGTCTCCGGGGTTCGCGTCAGGCCGCGTCCAGCGTGCGCTGCGCCTGGGTCAGGTGGGGCTTGTCGAGCATCACGCCGTCGAGGCTGATCGTGCCGGCCTCGGGCTGGGCCGCGAAGGCCGCGACGATGCGGCGCGCGCGGGCCAGCTCGGCCTCGGCCGGCGTGTAGGCCGCGTTGATGATGTCGACCTGGTCGGGGTGGATCGCGATGCGGCCGCGGAAGCCGCGCCGCCGCGAGGCGCGGCAGGCGGCGGCCAGGCCGGCGCCGTCGCGGAAGTCGGCATGCAGCGTGTCGATCGGCGGCACGCCGGCGGCGGCCGCGGCGCACAGGCACATCGAGTTGGCCAGCGTGTACAGCGGCGACCAGCTGCCGTCCTCGTCGCGGTTGCCGGTCGCGCCGATGGCGGAGGACAGATCCTCGGCACCCCAGGTCACGCCGGCCAGCCGCGGCAAGGGCTGCGTGTAGCCCTGCATCGCCAGCATGGCCTGCGGCGTCTCGGTGGCCACCGGCACGATGCGCACCGTGCCGGGCGTGATGCCGGCGCGCGCCTCGAGCGCATCGAGGCTATGACCCAGGCGCAGGATGTCGTCGGCGCTGCGGGTCTTCGGCAGCATGATGCCGGCGAGCCCGGGGACCACGACGCCGGCGAGATCGGCCATCGCCAGCTCGGTATCCAGCGGGTTGATGCGCACGAACAGGCGCGCCGACAAGCGCGCGGCCTGGGCGCCGATGAACTCGGCGGCGGCCCCGCGCGCCGCGGCCTTGCGCGACTCGACGACGGCGTCCTCCAGGTCCAGGATCAGCACGTCGGCCGCGCTGTCGAGCGACTTCGCGAGCTTGCGCTCGCTGTCGGCCGGCACGAACAGCAGCGACCTCAGCTTCATGCGGGCCGCCTCAGCATCAGCGCCTGGCGCACGGTGGTGCAGACCTCTTCGTCGCGCTGGTTGAAGCCCTGGTGCAGGAAGGTCACGATGCCGGCGTTCGGCCGCGACTTGCTGGCCCGCACTTCCTTCACGGTGGTGCGCGAGCGGATCGTGTCGCCGTGGAACACCGGGTGCGGAAAGCGCGTGTCGGTCATGCCCAGGTTGGCGACCGTCGTGCCCAGGGTCGTGTCCTGCACCGACAGGCCGATCACCAGGCCGAGCGTGAAGATGCTGTTGACGAGCGGGCGACCGAACTCGGTGCCCTTGCAGTACTCTGCGTCGATGTGGATCGCCGCCGGGTTGTAGGTGGCGTTGGAGAACCACATGTTGTCCGCCTCGGTCACGGTGCGGCGGATCTCGTGGTCGAAGACCCTCGCCACCTCGAACGCTTCGAACCACAAGCCAGCCATCGGTCGATCTCCTCGTCTCGGTAAGGTGTTGAGCGTTAGGAACGTTATCATACGCATGCGTACGATCAGATGCTACCGTGTTTCCCCTCATCCGTCGAAGGCCAAGCTGACATGACGACCCCGCTCCGCAACCGCCAGGTGCGCCTGAAGGCGCGCCCGCCCGGCATTCCCCAGGCCGAACACTTCGAACTCGCCGAGGCCGCCGTGCCGGCGCTGGCCGAGGGCCAGGTGCTGGTGCGCAACGTCTACCTGTCGGTCGAGCCGGCGATGCGCGGCTGGGTCAGCGCGGTCGCCAACTACAGCGAGCCGGTGCCGCTGGGCGGGGTGATGCGCTCGTTCGCCGCCGGGCGCGTCGAGGCCTCGCGGCATCCCGACGTGGCCGTCGGCGCCTGGGTCACCGGCCTGTTCGGCTGGCAGGACTATGCGGTGGTGGACGGGGCGGCCATCGAGCGCCAGATCGTCGAGCGCGACCTGCCGCTGTCCACCGCGTTGGGGGTGCTGGGCATCAACGGCGTGACCGCGCACTACGGCCTGCTGCAGATCGGCCAGCCGCGCGAGGGCGAAACCGTGGTCGTCTCGACCGCGGCCGGCGCCGTGGGTTCCTGCGTCGGCCAGATCGCCAAGCTCAAGGGCTGCCGCACCGTCGGCATCACCGGCGGCGAGGCCAAGCGGCGTCTGTGCCTGGACGAGTTCGGCTTCGATGCGGCGGTCGACTACAAGGCGCCCGACTTCGCCGAACGCCTGGCCGAGGCCTGCGGCGCCGGCGTCGACATCTACTACGACAACACCTCGGGGGCGATCAGCGATGCCGTGATGAGCCATCTGCGCGTCGGCGCGCGGGTGATCATCTGCGGCACCGCGGCCATCGCGAGCTGGACCCCGGTGCCGAGCGGGCCGCGCGTCGAGCGGCAGCTGCTGGTGAACCGCGCGCGCATGCAGGGCTTCGTGATCTTCGATCACCGCGATCACTACGAAGCCGCCTACCGCGACCTGGCGCAGTGGCTGCGCGACGGCCGGCTGCGTTATCTGGAAGACATCCTGGTCGGCATCGAACAGGCGCCGGACGCGATCGCCGGGCTCTACCGCGGCGACAACCTGGGCAAGCGGCTGATCCGGATCGCGGAGCTCTGAGTTCAGAGGCCGGCCCGCAGCCGTTCCCAGGCCGCCGCCAGCCCGGCGCGGTGCTCGGGCGCGGCGATGCCGATCAGCGCCTGGGCGCGCTGCTCGACACTGCGGCCGCGCAGTTCGGCCACGCCGTGCTCGGTGATCACCGCGTCGGCCAGGTGGCGCGGCAGCGTGCACAGGCCCTGGCCGTCGAGCGCCGGCACGATGCGCGAGACCGTGCCGCGCGCGGCGGTGGCGCGCAGGCAGATCAGCAGCCGGCCGCCCGGCGACAACAGCGCGCCCTGGGCGAACACCGGCAGCCCCCCGGCGCCGGCCAGCAGGGCGCCGTTCGCGCGTTCGGAATTGACCTGCCCGAACAGATCCACCTCGACCGCCGAGTTGACCGCGACGAAGCGCGGGATCGAGGCGATGGCGGCCAGCGCATGCGTGCGGGTCACGTCGGTGAACCGGATTGCCGGGTGGCGGGCCACGAAGTCGCGCAGCGCGGCATCGCCGAGCGCCGCGCCAGTGGTGATCGCCGCATCCGGATCGAGCGCGCCGGCCTCGTGCAGCTGGCGCACGGCCTGGGTGATCATGCCCGCGTGCACCTTCAGCCGCCGGTGGCCGGCCAGCGCGCCGCCCAGCGCCAGCGGCACGGTGCCGATGCCGAACTGCAGCGTGTCGCCGTCCTGCACCAGCGCCGCGGCCTGGGCGGCGATGCGGTGATCCAGCTCGCCCAGCGCGGGGTCGGCGTAGTCCAGCAATTCGCGCTCGGCCTCGACGAGGCCGTCGAGGTCGGATAGCGCGATCTCGAAGCTGCCGCGGGTGCGCGGCATCCGCGGGTTGATGTGCGCGATGCGGCGCCGCGCCCTCGCCCACACCAGCGGCATGAAGTCGTGGCTGACGCCCAGGCTGCAGCGGCCCTGCGCATCGGGCGGGCTGAGCTGGGCGATCGCCAGGTCCGGCGCGGGACCCTGCTGCAGGTGCCGGGCGATGCCCGCATAGTCCTCCGCCAGCAGCTCTGCCCGGCCCTCGGCCAGGCCGCGGCGCACCGCCGGCGACATGAAGTAGGCGGTGAGCCGGGCCTCGCGGTGCACGGCCAGGTAGTCCAGCGTGTCGATGCCCGGGAACTGCACGCCGGTGAAGTGCACGCCGCGCGCGCGTTCGGGATCGGCCTGCAGTTCCTCGACCAGCAGGGCCGACTGGCCGGCGATCGCGGACACGAACACCCGCTCGCCGGGCCGCAGCGCGTCGACCAGCCGCTTGAAAGTCGCGTTCACTGGAGTCCCTTCGTGCTTCGCACTGCGGTGCGAGCCCCTTCGGGCGGCCGGGCGGGGCTCATCGCCGGACCTGGGCGCTGCCGGTCACGATCTCCTGGCCGCCCTCGGTGCGGCCGGTCAGCGTGTAGCGGGCCTCGTCACCCTCGGCTTCGGTCAGCGTCGCGTCGAACAGCAGCACGTCGCCGCGCAGCGTGGCGCCGGTGAAGCGGGTGTGCAGGGTCTGCAGCGCGGCGGCGCCGAAGGCCTCGGTGAACAGGCGCGCGACGCAGGCCATCGTCAGCATGCCGTGCACCACCGGCCGCTCGAAGCCCGCGCCGCGCGCGACGGCCTCGTCCAGGTGCAGCGGGTTGTGGTCGCCCGAAGCGGCGGCATAGAGCGCGAGCTCGACCGCGCCGATCGGACCGCAGCGCAGTGCCAGCGTCGGGGGAAACGGGCCGCGCTCAGCCATTGCGCACCAGGATGGTCTGCACGCTGCTGGCCGCGTCCTGCCCGCCGACGCCGTAGCGGGTCTGCACGACGACGAAGCTCAGCGCGCCGTCGCGCTTGTCGTACAGGTCGGTGATGCTGCGCGTGATCTCGACCTCGTCGCCCACGTGCACCGGGCGCAGGAAGCTGAAGCTCTGCTCGGCGTGCAGCACGCGACCGACCGAGACCTGCAGCTGCTGCAGCAGCGTGGCGCTGCTGCAGTGCTCGGTCTCCAGCGCCTTCAGGAAGGTCGGCGGCACCGGGCAGCCCGCATGGCCGGCGCGGCGCGCCGCGGCCTCGTCCCAGTGCACCGGCGAGGTCTCGCCGATGGCGCGGCAGAACAGCTGCACGCGCCAGGCCTCCACCGGCACGCGGGTCGGCGCGGTGGTGTAGCCGATGTGGCGGCGGTCGATCACCCGCAGGCCTCCCGCAGCCGCGGCTCGAGCTGGGGCCAGGCGGATCGTGCGGCATCGTCCAGGCGGTCCTGCAGCCGCGCCCGGTGGGTCCAGAAACGGGCCAGCGGCCCCCCGGTGTAGGCCGGCGCCAGGCCGGCCACGCAGGCCACCACGTCCAGCGTCTCGGCCTGCGGGGCGGCGCCGAGCGCCAGCAGCCGTACGGCCGCGAGCGACTGTGCCTCCGGTCCGTCGGCGCCGGCCGCGGCCAGGCGCTGCAGCACGCTCGCGCCGTCGCCGCTGCGGTAGGGCAGCGTGTTGCCCATGCGGGACGCCAGACTGGCCAGCGCATGACCCTGGGCCTCGCTGGCCTTGACGATCTCGAGCACGCGGCCGTAGGCGCCGGCGGGCGTGAGCACCGCCTGCGCGGCCCCGCCGTTGCCGGCGAACGGCCCGCTGGTCACGGCCGCCAGCCGCACCAGGTGAACGCCGTCCAGGCTGTCGGTGAGCTGCATCGAGTCCGGCGGCAACGACATGTCCTCGACCAGCGGCAGGCGCGTCTTGGCGAGCGCCTCCTTCCACAGCGCCACCGGCGGCGACAGCGCGCCGACCGCGATGCCCTGCACGCGCAGCTGCGCCGGCGCGGCCTGTTCGCGCTCGGCGCGCTGGCGATTCAGGAACAGCGTGCGCACCATCTGGCCCGCGACCGGGTCGGTCATCAGCCGCAGGAACTTCCGCATCTCGGTGGCGGTGGCCTCGGCCAGCGGCTGGCGGGCGCCGAGCAGCACGCAGTCGATGATGGTCTCGTGGGCCGGGTAGTCGCGGAAGTCGGCATCCGAGACGCCGTGGCGACGCGCCAGCGCGCGCACGGTCTCGTCGGTCCGCGCCGGCACGTCGGCCTGGTCGAGATGGCGGAACTTCGCCGCGGCGTCCGGCGCCTGCCCCTGCAGCGAACGCGCCAGCGCGCGCGCGTCGTCGAGCAGCCGGTCGGCCGGCACGGCGGCCGCGAACACGCCCAGCTGCACCGCCTCGGTCGGGTTCATCGAGCGGCCGGTCAGCAGCAGCGCCAGGCCGGCGTCGAAGCCCGCCAGCCGCGGCAGCCGCTGCGTGCCGCCGGCCCCGGGCAGCAGGCCCCAGCGCACCTCGGGCAGGCCGATCAGGGTGCGCGGATCGTCGGTCACCAGGCGCGCCCGGCAGGCCATCGCCAGCTCCAGCCCGCCGCCCAGCGCGATGCCGTTGACGGCCGCGACCCAGGGCTTGGCACAGGCCTCCAGCCGCACGAACTGCCGGCCCAGCCGGCCGCACAGCTCGAACAGCGCGTCGTGCGCCAGCGTGCGGGCGCTGACCGTGTAGCCGCGCACCATGTCGAGCTCGGCGCCGGCCAGGAACGACGGCTTGCCCGACGTGAGCACGACGCCGCGCACCGCCGCGTCGGACTCGACACGGTCCATCAGCGCGTCGAGCGCGTCCATCAGCTCGACCGAGAACACGTTCATCGAACGGCCGGGCATGTCAATGGTGGCCAGCAGCAGGCCGTCGGCCTCCAGCGTGGTGTGGATGGATGAAGTCAATTCAGCGATCTCCGTGACCCGCGCTCAGCCGACGGCGCGGCCGCCCTGGCCCTGCCACAGCGCGTCGCGCAGCACGCGCTTGAGGATCTTGCCGGTCGGGCTGATCGGCAGCGCCTCCGTGAAGCTGATCTGCTTGGGCACCTTGAAGCCGGCGATCAGGCCGCGGCAGTGCTGGCGCAGCTCGTCCTCGGTGGCGCTGGCGCCCTTCTTCAGCACGACCACCGCGGTGACCTTCTCGCCCCACTGCGGGTCGGGGGCCGCGACCACCGCGGACATCGCCACCGCCGGGTGCCGCTGCAGCACCTGCTCGACCTCGGCCGAGTAGACGTTCTCGCCACCGGTGACGATCATGTCCTTGACGCGGTCGATCAGGTAGTAGAGCCCGTCCTTGGCGTCGCGGTAGCCGGCATCGCCGGTGTGGTACCAGCCGTCGCGCAGCACCGCGGCCGTGGCCTCGGGCTGGTTGCGGTAGCCGATGAACATGGCCGGCGAGCGCAGCAGGAATTCACCCGGCGTGCCGGCCGGCACTTCCGCGCCCGCCGCGTCGACGATCTTCAGCTCCATCAGCGGCAGCGGCGTGCCGCAGGACTTGAGCTTCTCCTCGTTGACGAGGTCGTGCTGGTCCGGCCGCAGGATGGTGATGGCGCCCAGGCTCTCGGTGGCGCCGTAGAACTGCATGAACTCGCACTTCATCTCGACGATGGCGCGCTTGAGCAGCTGGGCGTTGATCGGCGAGCCGGCGTACATCGTCAGCCGCACCGACGAGAAGTCGGTCGTCTTCGCGTCGGGGTGGTCCAGGATCATCTGGATCACCGTCGGCGCCAGCACCAGGATGGTCGGCTTGTCGCGCTGGATCAGGCCGAGCAGCTTGCCCGGCTCCATCAGCGGCAGGATCGACACGGTCGAGCCGTTGTAGAGCGACTGGATCGGCAGGCTGGCGCCGAGCAGGTGGAAGTTGGGCATCACCATCAGCAGCGCGTCGTCGTCGCGCCACTGCATGGTCGGCTCGAGGCATTCGCACAGCCGCATGAAGCCCAGGCCGCGGTGCGTCATCTGCACGCCCTTGGCCTTGCCGGTCGTGCCCGAGGTGTACATCAGCAGCGCGATCGCATCGGGGTCGACGGCCAGCACCGGGTCGGTGTCGGGCACCGCCCCGCACCAGGCGGCCATGTCGGCCCCGCCCGCCGCGAGATCGATGACCACCACCTTGGCCGGACGGCGGCTGCCCTGCAGCACCGCGTCGACGAGGGTCAGGTGGTCCTTGTCGGCGAACAGCAGCACCGGCTGGGCGTCATCGACGATGGGCACGAGCTCGGCGGCGGCCAGGCGCCAGTTCAGCGGCAGCAGCGTGCAGCCGACCTTGCCGGCGCCGAACAGGATCTCGAAGAACGCGGTCGAGTTCTTGCCCAGGTAGGCCACCACCGCGCCCGCGCCGACGCCCTCGCGCGCCAGCGCATGGGCCACGCGGTTGGTCGAGGCATCGAGCTCGCGAAAGCTCGTTCGTCTCGAGCCTTCGATCAGCGCCGTCTTGTCCGGGCTGACGCGCGCCCGGTGGCGCACGATGTCGGGAAGCACCTTGACGTCCGCATGTAGCCACATGGCTCGGGTCTCCTGGTCGACGGCCGGGGCTCAGCCGGCGAACTTCTTGAAGTCGGGCTTGCGTTTCTCGTTGAACGCACGCACGCCTTCCTTCGATTCCTCGCTCTGGTAGTAGCCCTTGACCGCGGCCACGCCCATGAAGCTGATGCCGCGGATGTTCTCGCTGTCGGCATTGAAGGAGCGCTTGGCGATCGCGATGGCGGTCGGGCTCATGGCGTTGATCTCGGCGGCCCAGGCCTCGCATTCGGCGTCGAGCTGATCGTGGGGGACGACCTGGTTGGCCAGACCCCAATCGAGCGCCTGCTGCGCGGGGACGCGCCGGCAGGTGAACCACATCTCGCGCGCCCGCTTCTCGCCGACGACACGCGCCAGGTAGGCGGTGCCGAAGCCCGGATCGACCGAACCCACCTTCGGTCCGACCTGGCCGAACTGGGCCTTCTCCGAGGCGATGGTCAGGTCGCAGATCGTCGCGAAGACGTTGCCGCCACCGATCGCGAAACCCTGCACGCGCGCAATGACCACCTTGCGGCAGTCGCGGATCGCGCTTTGCAGTTCCTCGATCGGCAGGCCCACCATGCCGCGCGGGCCGTAGAGGCCGTCCTCGGACAGATGGACCTTCTGATCGCCCCCCGTGCAGAAGGCCTTGTCGCCCGCACCGGTGAAGATCACCGTGTTGACGCTGCGCTCCTCGTCGGCACGACGGAAAGCCAGGATCAGTTCCTCGACGGTCTGCGCGCGGAACGCGTTGAAGACCTCGGGGCGGTTGATCGTGATGCGGACGGCGTTCTCGCCGACCTCGTAGGTGATGTCCTTGTACTGGGTCATGATGCTCTCAACCGTGCATGGAAAGACCGCCCGAGACGCTGATCGTCTGGCCGGTGATGAAGGCGGCGTCGTCGCTGGCCAGGAAGGCCACGATGCCGGGGTAGTCGTCGGGCACGCCGATGCGGCCCAGCGGCACGCCGCGCACCATCGCGTCGCGGATCTTCTGGCCGGCTTCGCCGGTGCCGACGAAGGCGTCCATCGCCGGCGTGTCGGTGGGACCGGGGCAGACGGTGTTGATCGTCACGTTGCTGCGCGCGACCTCGCGCGCCAGCGCCTTCGCGAACGCGATGGTCGCGCCCTTGCAGCCCGAATAGACCACCTCGCCCGAGGAGCCGACACGGCCCGCGTCGGAGGCGATGTTGACGATGCGGCCGCCCTTGCGCGCCGCCATGCCCTGGGCCACCGCATGCGTCATGTGCAGCGGGCCGAACCAGTTGATCGCGGTGACCTTCTTCCAGAAGGCCTCGTCGGTCTTCAGGAAGGGCATGGGCGTGTCCCAGCCGGCGTTGTTGACCAGGACGTCGGTGCCCCGGCCGGTGGCGGCCTCGAAGCCGGCCACGGCGGCGGTGACGGCCGCGTAGTCGGTGATGTCGCAGGCCACCGGCACGGCCTTGCCGCCGGCGGCCTCGATGGCGGCGACGGTCTCGTCGGCGCCCTGGCGGTTGATGTCGAACACGCCGACGACGCAGCCTTCGGCAGCGAGCCGTCCGGCGATGGCCCGGCCGATGCCGCTGCCCGCGCCGGTGACGATCGCGGTCTTGCCTGTCAGTCCTCTCATGGATGGGTCTCCGTAGGATGTTGGGAAATCATGCGCCTTGCCGGCCGATGATGGACACGGCGCAGACGTTCTGGTGCGGGTGGCCGCCGAGGTTCTCGGTCAGGCCCAGGTCCACGTGCTTGAGCTGGCGTTCGCCGGCGCGGCCGTGGATCTGCAGGTACAGCTCGTAGACCATGCGCAGGCCCGACGCGCCGATCGGGTGACCGAAACACTTCAGCCCGCCGTCGGGGCCGACCGGCAGCGCACCGTCGCGGTCGAAGACACCGTCGAGCACGTCGTGGATCACGCGGCCCGGGGCGCTGAAGCCCAGATCTTCCATCGTCACCGCTTCGGCGATCGAGAAGCAGTCGTGCACCTCGGCCATCTGCAGCTGCTTGCGCGGGTCGGTGATGCCGGCCGCGGCATAGGCACGGGCGCCGGCGGTGCGGGCGGTGGCGATGTGCGAGCCGTCCCAGTTGCTGAAACTCATCTCCTCGCCGTTGCTGACCGACAGCTCCAGCGCCTTGATCGTCACCAGCTCGGCCGTGGGCTTGAGGGAGCGCGCGATCTCGGGCGTGGTGAGGATCGCGCAGGCGGCGCCGTCGCTGACGCCGCTGCAGTCGAACAGGCCCAGCGGCGCGGCGATCGTCATCGCCTTCAGCACGTCGTCTTCGGTGATCTTGTTGCGCAGGTGCGCCTTCGGGTTCAGCGCCGCGTTGGCGTGGCTCTTCACCGAGATGTGCGCCATCGCGCGCTTCAAGTCCTTCATCTCGACGCCGTGTTTGGCGGCGTAGGCCGAGGCCAGTTGCGCGAACGCGCCGGGCGCGGTGGAGTTGGGCAGCCACAGGTCGTTGGCGATGCCGCGTGTGCGCACCGGCAGGCCGCCGTAGCCGGTGTCCTTGAGCTTCTCGACACCGAGCGCCAACACGATGTCGTAGGCGCCGGCGGCCACCGCGTAGGCGGCGCCGCGCAGCGCTTCGGTGCCGGTGGCGCAGGCGTTCTCGACGCGCGTGGCGGCGATGCGCGGCAGCCGCAGCGCCTGCGCCAGCGGGCCGGCGGTCTTGCCGACGTTGTTCTCCTCCAGGCAGACGCCGAACCAGGCGGCGTCGATCTGCTTCAGCTCGATGCCGGCGTCGCCCAGCGCCTCGTTGAAGGCTTCGAGCATCAGCTCTTCGGGGCCGCAGTCCCAGCGTTCGCCGAACTTCGAGCAGCCCATGCCGAGGATGGCGACCTTGTCGCGGATGCCGCTGGCCATGTCAGTTACTCCCCGCGCCGCGCACCGGCGTGGCCTTCCAGAAGTAGCGGCGGAAACCGCGGTTGTGGTCGAAATCCTTGACGCGGTAGACCATGCGCAGCGGCAGGCCGACGCGCAGCTCGTCCATGTCGGTGTCCGCGAACTCCATCAGCACCCGCCCGCCGCCCTCGAAGTCGACATGGCCGAACTGGAACGGCGGGTTGGGCGTGTAGGCGAGGAAGTCGCTGGTGTGCGACAGCACCTTGGCCGGCACGTCGGCCAGGCTGACCGGCGTCTGCGTGCCCTGGGCGCGGCATTCTGGATGGACGCAGACCGGGCCGCTCGGGAACTGCACCGTACCGCAGGCGCCGCAGCGGCCGCCCTCGAAGCGGGCGGCACGCGCATGATCGCGCCAGGCGGCCGTCAGCGCGGTCTTGTTGTCCATCTCGGCCCGCATGCCCCAGGCCAGGTCGATCTGGCGGGTGAACGACAGGTACTTCATGTAGCTGGTCTCGCTGCGGCCGGCGTCCGGCACGCCGCCCGGGCAGGCCTGCTCGGTGCGGCGCAGCAGCAGCGCGTCGCAGCCGCTGCCGAAGGCCGCGACCAGGATCAGCGCCCCGGGCGCGGCGGCGCGCAGCGCGATGTCGAGCAGCGCCAGCGGCTGCGCACAGCCGAGGTCGCCCATCGACTCGTGCTCGGCGGACACCACGGCCGTCGGCGGCAGCCCGAGGCGCTTGGCGACGGCGTCGTTGACCTTGGCCAGCGGCGCCGGCATGACGAAGTGGGCAACGTCGCTCGCCGCCACGCCCGCCCCGGCCAGGCAGGCCTTGAGCGTGCCGGTGGCGATCTTCATGTAGCCCTCGTCGCGGACCCAGCGCTCTTCCCAGCCGTATTCGTGGTCCTCGCCGGTGGCGCGGAAGTGGTCGACCAGGTCGGCGTGGACGCTGTGGCTGGCCACCAGCGTGGCGATCACCGCGCCGCTGCCGACCAGCACGCCCGCCGCGCCGTCGCCGAACACCATCTCCTGCGGGCTGGCGGGCTGGGCGATGCGCCGCTCGGCCGCCAGCACCAGCTGCGCCCCGCCAGCGGCCGGACGGCGCAGCGCATCGGCCAGCTCGCCGAGCGCGGCCCGGCCGCTGGAGCCGACGTCGCGCAGCACCGCCCCCTCGGCCAGCGCCAGCGCGCTCGCCACGATGCCGGCATTCAGCCGCTCGGCAAAGGGCAGCGTGGTCGAGGCCAGCGTCAGCCCGGCGGGCGCGACGCCCGGACAGGCCTGCCGCAGCTGGCGCCCGGCCTCGACGGCCATGGTCACGCTGTCCTCGTCCCAGCTGGCCATCGTGCGGCGGCCCCTGGCCAGCCCGCGCAGGCCGGGGGCCATCCAGCGGTGTTGCGCCAGCACTTCGCCGCGCTCCAGCCGCAGCCGGGGCAGGTAGCGCGTGGTGGCCAGCAGGCCGGTAGCGGGGGCAGTCATGGGGATCAGGGTCTGTGCGGAGGGTTGTACAAGGTGCTGTGATGCATGATACGCTAGCGAACGATATACAGACAACCCTGCAGGGGCGGTTCGGGCACCGGGGTTTTCCCGGCCTGCGGGGCCCCTGGATTTGCGGCCCCGGTGCCGAGTGCGAGGAAAGTGAGCCCATGAGCAGACTACTGGAAGGCAAGGTGGCCCTGGTGACCGGCGGCGGCCGCGGCATCGGACGCGGCATCGCGCTGGCGCTGGCCGAGGCCGGCGCGCGCGTGGTCGTCAACGACCTCGGCGCGTCGCTGGATGGACAGGAAGGCGGCGAGCAGCCGGCGCAGGAGGTGGCAGCGCAGATCCGCGCGCTCGGCGGCGAGGCCGTCGTCGACGGCGGCTCGGTGGCCGACTGGGCGGCGGCCCACCGCATGGTGGAGCTCGCCCTCGACAGCTTCGGCCGCATCGACATCGTCGTCAACAACGCCGGCATCCTGCGCGACGCGATGTTCCACCGCATGAGCGAGGCCGAGTTCGACGCCGTCGTCGCCGTGCACCTGAAGGGCAGCTTCAACGTCAGCCGTGCGGCGGCGCCGCACTTCAAGGCCCAGTCCGGCGGCTGCTACGTGCACATGACCTCGACCTCGGGCCTGATCGGCAACTTCGGCCAGGCCAACTACAGCGCCGCCAAGCTCGGTGTCGCGGCGCTGTCGAAGTCGATCGCGCTGGACATGCACAAGTTCAAGGTGCGCTCCAACGCCGTGGCGCCCTTCGCCTGGACCCGCATGATCGACTCGATCCCGAGCGAGACCCCCGAGCAGCTAAAGCGCGTCGAGGGCCTGAAGAAGCTGGTGCCCGAGCGGGTGGCGCCCTTCGTCGTCGGCCTGTGCGGCGACGGCGCGGCCGACGTGACGGGCCAGATCTTCGGCGTGCGCAACAACGAGATCTACCTGTTCAGCCAGCCGCGGCCGGTGCGCAACGCCCACCGCAGCGAAGGCTGGACGCCCGAGAGCGTGATCGACGCCGCCCTGCCGATGCTGCGCTCGGGCTTCCATCCCCTGGACCGCTCGGGGGACGTGTTCACCTGGGACCCGGTTTAAGATGTTCGCATCCTTACAGTATGCGTCGCGCCCCGACGCTCGAGATGCGACCATGGCCACTCACAGCGTTGACTGGGAACTCCGCCTCGGCTTCCTCATCCACGACGTGTCGCGATTGCGGCGCAGCGCCTTCGACCGCGGGCTCAAGCCGCTGAACGTCACACGCTCGCAGTGGTGGGTGCTGGCCTACCTGTCGCGCGAGGACGGCATGACCCAGTCGCAACTGGCCGAAGAGCTGGACCTCGGCAAGGTCGCCGTCGGCGGGCTGATCGACCGGCTGGAGAAGACCGGCCTGGTGCGGCGCGACGCCGATGCTGCCGACCGGCGCGTCAACCGCGTCTTCCTCGAGCCCAAGAGCAAGCAGCTGATCGCCAAGATGCGCAAGATCAGCCACAGCATGAACGCGACCATCCTCAAGGGCCTGTCCGACAACGAGCTGGAGGCCACCTCCGTCACGCTCGACACGATGAAACGCAACCTGCTGGCGTTCCTGCAGGAGACCCCCGAATGACCCCGGCCGGCCCGCGGGCCGGCCGCTCCCCGGAGACGACCCCCATGTTCCAGCAGAAGAAAGTCATCATCACCTGCGCCATCACCGGCTCGATCCACACGCCGTCGATGTCGCCCCACCTGCCGGTGACGCCGCAGGAGATCGCCGAGGCCGCCATCGAGGCCTGCCAGGCCGGCGCGGCCATCATCCACCTGCATGCCCGCGACCCGGCGACCGGCAAGCCCGACCAGCGGCCCGAGGCCTTCGCCCAGTTCCTGCCGCAGATCAAGCGGGGCTGCGATGCGGTGGTCAACCTCACCACCGGCGGCTCGCCCTACATGACGGTGCAGGAGCGCATCCAGCCCAGCATCGTGTTCAAGCCCGAAGTCGCCTCGATGAACATGGGCACGATGGGCTTCGGCCTGTTCGGCATGCTCGAGCGCTTCAAGGACTTCAAGCACCCCTGGGAGCGCGAATACCTGGAAGGCAGCCGCAACCTGGTGTTCCGCAACACCTACGGCGACATCGAGACGGCGCTGAAGGACATGTCGGTCAACGACACGCGCTACGAGTTCGAGTGCTACGACACCGCGCACCTGTACAACCTCAAGTACTTCGTCGACCGCGGGCTGGTCAAGCCGCCCTACTTCGTGCAGACGGTGTTCGGCCTGCTCGGCGGCATCGGCTCGCACCCGGACGACGTGATGCACATGAAGCGCACCGCCGACCGGCTGTTCGGCGACGACTACCGCTGGTCGGTGCTGGGCGCCGGCGCGGCCCAGATGAAGGTGGCCGCGATGGCCGCCTCGATGGGCGGCAATGTGCGCGTCGGTCTGGAAGACAGCCTGTGGATCGGCAAGGGCCAGCTCGCCGAGTCCAACGCCCAGCAGGTGCGCAAGGTCCGCGAGATCCTGGAGGGACTCGGCCTCGAGGTGGCCTCCCCCGCCGAGGCGCGCGAGATCCTGCAGCTCAAGGGCGCCGACCGCGTCGCCTTCTGAGCCCCCGGCGGCAGGGCGCCCGCGCGCCCTGCCCCGCCCCGATCCACCGAAACACAGAGGATTCCCATGGTCCTGAATGACGACCAGCGCGCGCTGCAGGAAACGGCCCGCCGCTTCGCCCGCGAACGCCTGCTGCCCGACTACCAGAAGCGCGAGAAGCTCGGCGTGCTCGACCGCGGCCTGATCGCCGAGATGGGCCGCCTGGGCCTGCTCGGCGTCGACCTGCCGGAGGCCTACGGCGGGCTGGGGCTCGACGGCGTCACCACCGGGCTGATCGCCGAGGAGATCGCCTACGGCGACTTCAACATCAGCCTCGTGCCGGTGGGCCTGTCGCTCAACGCGGCGATCCTGCTGCGCCATGCCCAGCCGGCGGTGAAGGACGAGTGGATCGTGCGCATGACGCGCGGCGAGGTCATCGTCGCGATCTGCCTGACCGAGCCGCGCGGCGGCTCCGACGCCAGCAACCTGCAGCTGCGCGCACGGCGCGACGGCGAGCACTACGTGCTCAACGGCGAGAAGACCTCGATCACCTTCGCCGACCGCGCCGATGCCTACCTGGTGTTCGCGCGCACCGGCGCCGCCGACGCGGGAGCGAAGGGGGTCACGGCCTTCTTCGTGCCGGGCGACCTGAAGGGCGTGGTGCGGACGCAGTTCGACGATGTCGGCAGCGCCATCGCCGGGCGCGGCTCGGTGTTCTTCGACGACGTGCGGGTGCCTGCGAGCCACCGCCTCGGCGACGAGGGCAAGGGCTTCACCCAGGTGATGCAGGGCTTCGACTACAGCCGCGCGCTGATCGGCCTGCAGTGCTGCGGCGCCGCCCAGGCCTCGCTCGACGAGGCCTGGGCCTACGCGAAAGAGCGCGAGGCCTTCGGCCGGCCGATCGGCCAGTTCCAGGGCGTCAGCTTCCCGCTCGCCGAGGGCGAGTCGCAGATCGCGGCGATCCGCCAGCTCTGCTACCACACGCTGGCACTGCGCGATGCCGGCCAGCCCCATGTGGCCGAGGCCGCGATGTGCAAGTGGATGGGCCCGCGGCATGCCTTCGACATCATCCACCAGTGCCTGCTGACCTTCGGCCACTATGGCTGGAGCAAGGACCTGCCGCACCAGCAGCGCCTGCGCGACGTGATGGGCCTGGAGATCGGCGACGGCACGGCCCAGGTCATGAAGCTCATCATCGCCCGCGAACGGATCGGACGCGCAGCGATCCAGTACTGAATCGAACAGGAATCGACATGTCCTACCAGTCCGTCTTCAAAGACAAGCTGTTCGCCGGCCAGACCGTCATCGTCACCGGCGGCGGCAGCGGCATCGGCCGCTGCACCGCGCACGAGCTCGCCGCGCTCGGCGCCCAGGTGGCCATCTGGGGCCGCAAGCTCGAGAAGCTCGAGGCCGTCCAGCGCGAGATCGTCGAGGACGGCGGCCTGTGCAGCATCCATGTCTGCGACATCCGCGAGGAGGAGCAGGTCATCGCCGCCATCGATGCGGTGCTGGCGCAGCATGGCGGCATCGACGCGCTGGTCAACAACGCCGGCGGCCAGTACCGCACGGCGATGGAGACCATCTCGACCCGCGGCTTCGAGGCGGTCGTGCGCAACAACCTGACCGGCGGCTTCATCGTGATGCGCGAGGCCTACCTGCGCTGGATGAAGGCGCATGGCGGCGCGATCGTCAACATCATCGCCGACATCTGGCATGGCTGGCCCGACTACGCGCACTCGGGCGCGGCGCGCGGCGGCATGCTGACGCTCAGCGAGACGGCCGCCTGCGAATGGGCAGCATCGGGCGTGCGCGTCAACACGGTAGCCCCGGGCGGCATCGCCTCGAGCGGCTTCGACACCTACACCCCGGAGGCCAAGGCCAAGATCCGCGAGTACCCGCCGACCGTGCCGCTGCAGCGCTACGGCAGCGAGTCGGAGCTGTCGGCCGCGATCGTCTTCCTGCTCTCGCCGGCGGCCGCGTACATCACCGGCACCTGCCTGCGCGTGGACGGCGGCACGCCCAATGCGCGCGGCACCTGGAAGCTGCAGCCGCATGCGAACAGCCGGCCGTTCATGGGCTTCCATCGCGCGCAGATGCCCGAGATGCTGAAGACGGGCGAATGAGCGAGCGGTGCGCCCGGGCGAGCGCATGCGCGTGCGCGTCTCGGTCATGGCCGCGCGTCGTTCTCGGAGCAAGCCCGACCGCGGCGTGCTCACGCTGCAGCAGCAGGCCGTCAACCAGTCGGGCGAGGTGGCGATGTCGCTGTGGGGGCAGGCGATGCTCCGGTGCCGTGGCCTGCCCTCACGCGGCGCGGGGGGCCGTGTCCTGGTCCGCCAGGCTGGACATTCGCGCAATATGATCTATTCTAGATACCATACTCTAGCGCACTATAAGACGCAGCGTGATTCGACAGGCGAGGAATGCAGTGCTGCGGGAGTTCGACATGGCCTTGCTTCGACAATGCTTGCAGGAGCTTCGGCTGCGCCGGGGCGATATGGATTTCCTGGTCGAACCGCCGCAGTGGCCCGGAGCGAACCGCGGGCTCGCGTCGCCGATGGGCTGGGAGCGCGGCAATGACCTGGCGGCTCATCGTGTCGGAAGCGATCAGACGGCCGCTTGGGTCCATCGGCGGCTGCGAGAAGTCCATGTCTGAGCGGAAGGTGATCGCCACCTGACCTCGGGCATGCGGGCACCGACGTAAGCAGCCCTTGCCGGCCGAGGGTGGCTTGACAGGCCCGGTTCATTCGCAGATAGTTCATCGATAAACTATCGATGAACCATCATGCGAGGATCTGCAAAGCTGGCTTCCGTGGCGCGCAGCACGCCGGCGATGGCGTCGGCGCTGCCGGACCTGCCGATGCAGCAGGCGGTGATCGTCCGCCTGGTGCGGATCCTGGCCGCCTCGATGACGGACTACTTCGATCCGGTCTTCCGCAAGACCGGATTGACCGAGAACTCGTTTCACGTGCTCTGCCTGCTGGTCGCGGCCGACGTGGGGCAGGCCTCGCCCAGCGAACTGAGCGAGCTGGTCGGCACCAGCCGGGCCAACATGACGCGCATCCTCGAACAGCTGGTCCAGGACGGCCTGGTGTCGCGCACCGTCGTGGCACTGGACGCGCGGCGGCATGTGATCGAGATCACGCCGCGTGGCCGGAAGGCCGCGGCCGCCACGGTGCCGAGGATCAGCGCGCCCCTGATGCAGGCCTTCTCGGCCCTGTCTCCCGCCCGGATTGCGGCCCTGGGCGGGGCGCTTCAGTCGGTCATCGTGGCCCTCGACGAGGACCGGTGACGCACGCGGTTCACCCCCGAACGACGCCAGCAGCCCGGATGGGCCGGGGCCTGCACCGAGCGTTCGGATGATGCAAGGAGTCAATGCAATGGACGAGCGTTCGAGTCTTGGGTTCGAGTTGATCAGCGCGTGGTGCGGACCGCTGTTCGTGTTGATCTTCGTGATCTCCTTCGGCTACTTCGGGCACAACCTGCCCGGGCCGCCGTCGCCCGCCCTGGCGGCCGGCGACCTCGCCGCGCACTACGCGGCAAACCTGGGCGACCTGCGCCTCGGCTGGGTCGTCAGCCTGGTGTTCGTCGCCCTGTACCTGCCCTGGAGCGCGCAGATCAGCGCGCAGATGACGCAGATCGAGAGGCACTCCAGGGTGCTCACCTACGTGCAGCTGATCGCCGGCGCGCTGACGGTGTTCGTCGTGAGCTTCGGGATGCTGTGCTGGGCGGTGGCCTGCTTCCGTCCAGAGCGCGACCCGGAGATCACGCAGATGCTGCACGACCTGGGCTGGGAGTCGCTGGAGCTTCAGTGGGCGATCACCACGGTCCAGATGGTGGCGATGGCCATCGTCGGCCTGGCCGACAAGCGCGAGACGCCGCTGTTCCCGCGCTGGGTGTGCTGGCTGAGCATCTGGTGCGGCATCAGCTTCGTGCCGGCCAGCCTGACGCTGTACTTCAAGACGGGCCCGTTCGCCTGGAACGGCCTGCTGAGCTTCTACATCCCCTACGCCGCATGGCTGGTCTGGTGCGTCGTGGCCTCGCTCTACATGGTCAGGAACGTCAGGGCCAGACGGGCCGCGCTGGACGCGTCCGATCGCCCGTACGCCGCCGCCGCTCTGGCGGTCTAGCCCGCAGCATCCTGACCGGCGCGGGCGCGCCGGTCGAGGAAGCGCTCGCGCGTGATCAGGTAGATGGGAAAGGCCATCGACACGCCGATATAGGACAGCGCGACGAAGAACCAGCCCCAGCGGTAGCCCAGACCGATGCGGTGGGCGTCGAACACCACCCACACCATGAACACGACCCAGGCGATCGCCATGTCGATGCTGAGGAAGGCGGCGGTGCCGCCGGCCCCGATGGCGTCGGCGAAGAACTGCACCGGGTCCAGGATGTTGCCGCCGTTGCGCATCCAGTCGAAGGCATGCGGCCAGGTCAGGAAGAGCGCGGCGACGCCCAGGATCAGGAAGAACGCGTGGCGCAGGGTCGTGGTCATGGGGGAGCTTCTCTCGTTGCGGTGCAGATTGCGGCTCACACCGGCCCGTGCCAGTAGCCCGCGAGGATGACGCCCGAGCAGATCACCAGCCAGGCCTCGAAAACGGCGCGCCAGCGCAGCGGCGCGTGGCGCAGTTCCATGAAGTGCAGCAGCACCAGCCGGACCTTGAAGGCCGCGATGAGCAGCGCCGCGGTCGTGGCCAGCCGCGCCGGCAGCCCATGCCCGTCGGCCAGCCACCAGGCGGTCAGCGTGGCGCCGACCAGCAGGGCCCAGACGGCCGTCGCGTGAGAGGGGGCGGGCGCAGATCTCATCGTTGCAGGTAGAGCAGCGGAAAGAGCACGATCCACAGCAGGTCCACCATGTGCCAGTAGCACGCGCTCGAGGTGATCCAGCGCTGGCAGCCCTCGTCGAGCGCCTGCGTGCGGGCCTTGTGCAGGCACACCGCCAGCACCACCATGCCCGCCAGGAAGTGGATGAAGTGGATGCCGGTGAAGACGAAGTAGTACATGAAGAACTCGTTGGTGAGCATCGAGATGCCCGCCTGGATCTTCCCCGTGTACTCGACCACCTTGGTCACCGCGAACGCCGACCCCACCAGCATCGCGAGCGCGAGGCAGCGGACCGTCCGCGTGCGCGCCCGCTCGCGGGCCGCGTCGACGGCCAGCGCCATGAACCAGCCGCTGGTCACCAGGATCAGGGTGTTGGCCAGCCCCAGCCGGGCGTCCAGCGCCTGGCGCGACGACTCGTACACCTCGGGCGCGTGCATGCGCCCCCAGGTGAACAGCAGGAAGAACAGCCCGAAGGCGGCGACGTCGGCCGCGATGAAGAGCCACACCCCCGGATCGCCGGCGAGGGCCCGCGGCCGCGTCGGCGGCACGACGATCCCTTGGTCCGCGACGTCGACGCAGCGATCGATGGCAGCCGCCTTCATCATGACCGTGCGGGCGCAGCCTCTTCCTGCTCGATCCGGTTGATGGCCTTGAGCACGTAGAGCGTCAGCGTCGGGCACCAGACGAACCAGATCAGGAATTCGATCCAGAAGTTCAGGATGCCGTCGCGTGCGAAGGCCCCCGACTTGAAGAAGGGCATCAGGCACTCGGCGATGAACATGAAGCCCACCCAGATGCCGTACCAGGCCAGCCACTTGGGGATCAGCGGCCGGCTGCGCGGGTCATGCAGGCAGGCCACGCCGAGGGCGACCAGCTGGACCGAGGTCACCGAGTAGGCCAGGTCGATCAGCAGCCAGGCCCAGTCGTAGAGCAGCTGCAGGATCTCGTCGGGCAGCGCCTCGGGCCGGTAGGCGCCGGCCAGCCAGAACGAGGTCGACACGAGCACCGGCACCACCGTCAGCCCCGCGCCCCAGACCTGCAGGTCGACCAGGATGCTGTCGCGCGGCACGATGCGGCTCATCACGCGGCCGATCGCCATGCCCCACACCATGTACAGCACCGCGCAACTCATCGCCATCACCATGCCGGTGCGGATGACGTTGGCTTCGCTGCGGAACCAGCTCGCGATCGTGGCCGCGGGCAGGTCGGCATTCCAGGGCGGGATGTTGTGCCCCATCAGGCCCCAGAACACGATGAACACCGCCATGAAGGCCGGGCCCATGAGGGCGCAGATGCGCCAATAGGTGAACTCGCGTGCTTGCGTCATGGTGTGCTCTTGCTCTCGTTTGTATGACCCCTCAGGGTCAACCCATCTGGAAGATCGACTTCAGTTGCTGGTAGCCGCCGATCGATTCGGGCCCCATCTCGCGCCCCAGACCGCTGGCCTTGATGCCGCCGAAGGGTGCATTCAGGTCCGGCAGGTAGCCGTTGATGCCGATCGAGCCGGTCTGCACGCGGCGAGCCACCGTCGCCGCACGGGCCGCATCGGTCGACCACACGCTGCCGCCGAGGCCGTAGTCGGAATCGTTGGCGATGCGGATGGCCTCGTCCTCGCCGCGGTAGCGGATCAAGGACAGCACCGGGCCGAAGATCTCCTCGCGCGCGATCACCGCATCGTTGGGCACGTCGGCGAACACGGTCGGCTGGACGAACCAGCCGCGCTCCAGGCCCTTGGGGCGGGCGCCGCCGACGATCAGCCGCCCTTCCCGCTTGCCCTGGGCGAGATAGCCCTCGACACGGTCGCGGTGCACCGCCGAACCCAGCGGACCGATCTGCGTCGCCCGGTCCAGCGCGTTGCCCACCACGTACGAACCGACGGTCGCTCCGATCGCGTCGACGATCTCCTTGTAGCGCCCCTCGGGCACCAGGATGCGGGTGCACGAGAAGCAGGCCTGTCCGTTGCTGGTCAGCGAGATCGAAGGCAGCCCCTTCAGCAGCGCGTCGAGGTCGACGTCCTCCAGCACGATCGCGGCCGACTTGCCGCCCAGCTCCAGGCTGACCGGCCGCAGCAGCTTGCCGCACACCTGCGCGATGGCCCGGCCGGCGGCGGTCGAACCGGTGAAGGCCACCTTGTCGATGCCCGGATGCGACACGAGGTAGGCCCCCAGGTCACGGTCGCCCGGCACCCAGTTCAGCACGCCCGCGGGCAGCTCGGCCTCCTTCGCGGCCTCGGCGACGAGGTAGCAGTCGAGCACCGTGCCCGGCGAGGGCTTGAGCACCATCGTGCAACCGGCCGCCAGCGCCGGGCCGATCTTCATCATCGACAGGATCACCGGGAAGTTCCACGGCACGATCGCCCCGACCACGCCGACCGGCTCGCGCCGCACCAGCGTGTTGAAGCCCAGCGGCGAGGGCCGGCTCTCCTCGACCTGCAGCGTGCTCGCCAGCGCCGCGTAGTAGCGCGTCAGCGCGATCGTGTAGCCGGCCTCGAGCTGCTCGGCGGTGGTGATCGGCATGCCGTTCTGCTGGCTCACCGTCTGCGCCAGCTGCGGCGCGCGCTTCTCGAGCGCGTCGGCGAAGCGGGCGAGCGCCGCGCCGCGCTCGGCCGGGCTGTAGCGCGCCCAGGGCGAATCGGTCAGCGCCTGGCGCGCGGCGATGACGGCGCGGTCGATGTCGGCCTCGACCCCTTCCGGGGTGCTGCCGAGCAGCTCCTCGGTCGAGGCGTTGAACACCTCGAAACGCTTCGACGAGGCCGGGCCGACCCAATCGCCGCCGATGAAGAGGTGCTGGTGATGCACGGGCATGAGGTGTCTCCTGAGTCGATCGGTGTGCGTGGCGTCGGCATGTCGGTTGCGCATATTAGTACGCATGCACACCTTATGCTAAAGAATTGATTGCGCGGTCCGCCCGTGGTTTTCCCTAGCCGTCGCGGCCAGCCGGCGCCGGCTGGCCGGCCTCGAGCAGCAGCTCCTGCAGCCGCGTCTGCTGCTCGGCCGTCAGGCCGAGCCCGCGGCGCAGGAAGGCCTCGGTGCCGCCCCAGTGGCCGTCGATGGCATCGAAGGCCGCCTGCAGGAAGTCGGGGTGGGCCGCCTTGACGCGGTCGAGCACCCCGGGGTCGACCGCGGTGCCGACGATGAAGCTCAGGTCACGGCGGTAGCGGTTGGTCAGCAGGTAGTCCTCGAGGATCGTCTCGCGCGGCACGTCCAGCGCGAGCAGCACCGCGGCGATGCCGAAGCCGGTGCGGTCCTTGCCGCTGGTGCAGTGGACCAGGGCCGGCAAGGCATCGGGCAGCAGCAGCAGCTTCAGCAGCCGGGCGAAGTCGGCGGCGTGGACCACCGGCAGCTGCCGATAGATCTCGATCAGCAGCGCATGGGCCGCCGCCTCCGACAGCGTGCGCTGCCGCACCCCGGCCAGCAGGGCTTCGCTGCCATGCGGGAAGAAGCCGATCGCATGCGTGCGCGGTTCGCCGTGCAGACCGAAGCGGTTCGGCTTGTGGCGGCGCTCGCTGGCGTGACGCAGGTCGACGAGGCTGCGCAGGCCCAGGGTCCGCAGCCTGCTCACGTCCTCGTCGGTGAGTTCGGCCAGCGAATCGGATCGGTGCAGCCGGCCCCACTTCACCGTCCGGCCGTCGGCCGCCCGGTAGCCGCCGAGCTCGCGGAAGTTCACCGCGCCGGCCAGCGGCGTCAGGCGCGCACGCGCCGGCGGCGCGAGGGAGTCAGGCTGCGGCATCGGCAGGCAGTCCGCGCCAGGGCAGCCGAAAGCCGCCTTCGCACAGGCCGTAACCCGGCGTGCCGTCGTCGAGGCGGTACGCCATCATCTGCTCGCACACGACGAAGCCGTCCTGGGGGAACAGCCAGCGGAACAGCGGCCGGGCCGTGAAGGCCCGCGAGCGGCCCGTCTCGTCGGTGTAGCGCCAGCGCATCTCGCGCACCGTGAAGGGGTCGGCGGGGTCGTAGTCGTTGTGGTCGTCGATGTCCGTGACGCGCAGCCATTGCTTGCCGTCGTGGCACATGCGCATGTAGGCGCTGGCGCCCTGCAGATTGATCCCGCGGACGCCGCAGAAGACCATGCCGTTCTCGAACACCGGCCAGGCCAGGCGGTAGTGCCGCAGCGAGTCCCAGTTGCGCACACCGGCGGCGATGTCCCGGAAGCCCGTACCCTGCACGCCCTGCCGCTCGCCGCGGACCGTGACATGGCCGCTGACCTGGCACGGGCCCTCGAGGTGGATGTCGGCCATCTCCTCGGCAAAGGTGCCGCTGTGGCCCTGGCTCATCGCGATGCTGTCGGCCAGCTCCACGGTGGCCTCCCAGACCAGGTCCATCGCGAAGTCCCGCTCCTCGAAGCGGATGCGCGCCTTGCGCAGCGGTTCGAGCATTTCCACGCGCATGCCGGCGATGCTCATGCCGCCGGCGGGACGCTCGGCGGTGTAGGGCAGCTGCAGATTGGTCCGCGTGAACAGCGGCAGGCCGTCCTGGAACACGATCAGCCAGCTGTTGGCCTGGTTCGAATGCTCCAGCAGGCCGACGCGGATCAGGCAGCCGATGCGGCTGCGCGGGTCGTAGGCATTGAAGTAGTAGCTCTGGTTCCACAGGGGATCGCGGCGGCCGGCCACGCGGGATTCGAAACGCTCGAGGTTCATCGCGACGCTCCGGTTCGGCAGGTCGGTTCAGTTCGCCGCGAGGTCTTCCTGCTCCAGCCGGCGGATGGCACGGAACAGGTAGAAGCACAGCAGCGTCACCCACAGGAACCAGCTGCCCAGGCTGACCCAGTAGCACACCACGCCGCTCCAGGCGAACGGGCCGTTGTAGAAGAAGGGCAGCAGGCTCAGCGGCAGGAAGGCCACGACCACGAACACCGAGTACCAGCACAGCAGGCGCGGGATCAGCGGTTGGGGTCGGCGGTCGCTGAGGAACACGATGGCCATGGCCAGCATCTGCAAGCCGGTGACCATGTAGGTCGTGTCGAAGAACAGCCAGCCGTAGTCGTGCAAGGCCCGCACGAGCTCGGGCGTGCGCTCCTCGACGCGGTAGGCCGCCGTCAGCCAGCAGACGCCCGCGACCATGCCGACGACGACCGTCAGGGCGCCGCCCATCTGCTCCACCACGGCCAGCGGGCCGTCGTTGCCCTCGATCTTGCGCATGACGCGCGAGACCACGCTGCTCAGCACCATGTAGAAGGGAATGAAGAACACGCTCAGCACATAGGCCGTGCGCAGCTGGATGCTGTTGTGGACGTAGTGCGCATGCAGTTCGCCCGCCGGTACGCCCGGCGACAGCGGCGGCACGTTGAGGCCCAGCACGCCCCAGGAGGCGACATAGCCGATCACGAAGATGGGGCCGGCCCAGGCGCACAGACGCCAGAGCTCGTAGTTGCTGCGTTGGTTCATCAGGGGTCCTGGTGGTCGAGTCGATGGTGATCAGTAGGGGCCGACCTCGCCGATGTGCTGGCGGTAGGCCTCGGGGAAGAAGATCTCCAGCCAGGCGACGCCGGGCTTGCCGTCGATCACGGCCGCGCCGGCGTTCTCGTTCAGGCAGTAGGCCGGGTCGGGATACAGCTGGAAGCGCGCGAACACCTCGGTGTCGAGCTTCGTGAGGCGACCATCGGCGTCGGTGACCGTGGCCGACCAGCGCTGCGGATTCAGCGCGCCGGTGTACTCGAAGCGGAAGTCGACGTCGGTGACCAGCGACATCCGCCCTTCCTTGTGGACGTAGCCGCGGTACTCGGTCCGGCCCAGCGCCTCGACGACCCAGAAGTGCACGGACAGGTCGGTGCCGGCCTGCGCGTGGATCCACTTGTAGTGCTGGAACACCTGCCAGTCGCGGGTGCCCCAGCTGTGGTCGCGGTGGCCGGTGGTGTCGAAGGAGAGCGTGCGTTCACCGAGCTTCAGCGTGCCGACCGCGCGGCCGCTCTGCTCGATGCGATCGTCCGCCACGTAGGGCATGCAGCCGCGCGCATCGCTGCCGTAGGCGTACGGTGGGTGGAAGGCCTCGAAGCGCAGGTCGAGCTCCACCTTCGCGGTCTTCCAGCGCACCTGGGCGCGGTCGAACTTCAGGTCCTGGCTCAGCTGAAAGTCGCCGAGCCGCCAGTCGCTGAAGTCCATGTCGGCGGGCACCGGCCGGTCCGGCAGGGCCTCGACGATGGGCTGCGGTCCGACGCCGGGGCCGAAGACCGCCATCACCGCGCCGGCCTCGCTGGCGTGGTTGACCCAGGTGTAGGTGAACAGCGCGATGCCATGCTCGGGCAGGTTGAGCAGATAGGGGATCGACTCGCGCGCCTTGGGCTCGGCGCGCAGCCGGTGGCGGCCGTCGTGGACGGGGTCGAGGATGAGCTTCTGGTCGCCGAGGACCTGGTTGTCGAACATGCGGTGCTCCGTCTTGCGCTGGGGGAGGGATTCAGGCCTGCGCGCCCACCGGCGCGATCAGGGTGTCGATGGCCGGCACCGCCTCCGGGTCGGCTTCCCAGCCCTGCAGCAGCACCCAGGAGCGCTCGCGCAGCAGCTGCGCCTCGCTGGCCTGCATGACGGCCTGCTGCAGCGCCGCGGTGCACTCGCCCCGCACGTCGTTGGCGAAGGCTTCCTGCACGACCTGGCCGGTCGCCGCGCGCAGCGCGCGCACGGACTGCAGCACCTCGGCGGGCTCGGCGCGGGCGCGCGACAGCACGTCCGCCGCACGGCCGGTCAGCGCGCCGATCGTCGACAGCGCCTCGGGCGCCAGCGCCGCGATGCCGGGCAGCCCCTGGACCTGCCGCGACAGCGCGACGAGACGCTGCAGCTCGTCGCAGTCGTAGCGGAACTGCTGCGGCAGCTGGGCCGCCATCAGGCCGAGCATGCCCATGCACAGCCGGGCCTGCTCCTGGGCCAGCGGGTTGTTCGGATCGATGGCCGGGAGCACCACGTCGGTCATCGCCTTCAGGATGCTCTTGATCTGGAGTTCGGGGCGCATCAGCATGTCAGGCTCCTTGTTCGATCAGGGTGCGCATGTCGTCCATCAGCATCGCGCCGATGCCGCTCAGCCACGCCACCAGGATGTCCTGGTGGGTCTTGCCGTTGTGCGCGATCCGAAAGCCCGTGCCCAGCGTGAGCACGGCGATCATGTAGGCGTTGTAGACCTTGTACCAATGCAGCGTGCGCCGATCGATGGCGCGCCCGCCGGCCTGCTCGTAGCGGTCGAAGAACTCGGCCTCCGGCATCAACCCGCAGACCAGCGGCGTGCCGTCGTCGTCGCGGGAGCAGAAGGCCTTGCTCGCGGTCCAGGCCAGGTCCTGGTGCGGGTCGCCGATGCGCCCGAGCTCCCAGTCGAGCCAGGCCGAGACCTTCATGTCCGGCTCGGTGAACAGGAAGTTGCCCACGCGGTAGTCGGCGTGCACGAGGGTCGGCTGCTCCAGCCGCGGCAGGTTGCGGCGCAGCCAGGCGGACGCCAGGCGCATCAGCGGCGCGTCCTCCTCGTGGTCCTCCTCCCACACCCGCTCCCACCAGTTGATGCCCCACAGCGCGCATTGCGTGCCGGCCTCGGGCACCTCGAAGGCAGACAGGTCGGCCTGGCGGTAGTCGAAGGCGTGGATGCGAACCAGGTGGTCGACGAACTGCGGGATCAGCTTGCGCCGCACCTCGTCGGGCATCTTGGTCCCCACGCCCGACACGCCGCTGGTGGCCTGCGTCGGCTTGGTGACGCCCGACGCGAAGCCGTAGATCAGCGCGGGATAGGGTAGGAACTCGCCATGCGCATCGCACCAGAACACCGGGGGCACCGGCACCACCGACTGCACCGCGCGGATCAGCTGGAACTCGCGCAGGCGGCTGGTCTCGACGATGGACTCCGCCGGCTCCATGCGCAGGACCATGCGGGTGCGCTCGCGGCCGACGCCGGGACGGTCCCAGTCCAGCACGAAGGACATCTGCAGCTTCGACGCGCCGCCCGAGAGCCAGCGGGCCTCGGAGATCTCGAACCTGCCGGCATGCTGCGAGCGGATCAGCGCGTCGACGCCCTGCACCAGCACGTCGAGCGCCACCGGGCTGTAGCCGGGTCCGGCCCGGCGACTCAGGCACCGGGTCAGGATGCGGTCGATCTCCTTCTCGGTCGGGTAGCGCCGGCGCAGGGACTCGATCCACTGCGGGCTGGGCCGGTCCTTGTCGATGGGGTTCATGGTTTGCACTCCTGTTCTGCAAGCGGGCGGGCTGTTCGGCAGCCGGCTCGGCGAGGTGTCAGCGCCCGGCCCGCCGCAAGGCGTCGGGCTGGAAATCGATCGTCCGGCCCCGGACACCGAAGCGCCAGGGCGAGCTGTATTCGTTGTCGAGCCCGGTCAGCAGATAGCTGTCGTTGGTGAGGTCGAACCAGAGCTCGAAGCGGTACCAGGGCACCATCGCGTCGTAGTACTGGAGCAGCGAGTGCAGGCCGACGCGCCAGAGCTGGCCGCGCGAGTCGTAGGCTTCGCTCAGCAGCACCGACCAGCTGTCCTCGTCGAGGTAGAAGAGGCGCCGCGCATAGACATGCTCCTGCCCCGTCTTCAGCTTGGCCTCGACGACCCACACGCGGTGCAGCTCGAAGCGCAGCAGCTCGGGGTTCGGCGAGCCCTTGCGGATGATCCGGCCGTAGGGGATGCGCTTGTCGCCGATGCGGTAGTTGTTGTACGGCACCAGCAGCTCGCGCTTGCCCAGCAGCGCCCAGTCGTAGCGGTCGGGGCGGCCGTTGTAGCCGTCGTACTGGTCGACGATGGCCAAGCCGTCGGAGCCGTTCTGCTGGTTGTCGTAGGCGAGGTCCGGCGCGCGCCGGACCCGCCGCTGACCGGCGTTGTAGACCCAGGCCCGGCGCTCGTCGGCGCCCAGCGGGTCCGGCTCGTGCACGAGGTAGATCGTGCCGACCAGGTCGTCCGGGCTCAGGAAGTAGCCGAGGTAGGAGAACAGCCGCCCCGGCATCGACTCGTCGAAGTTCTCGTCGTAGACCCGCCGGTCGTGAAAGCCGATGCGGTAGACGTCACCGCTGGCGCGCACGACGAAGCTGTCGAAGCTGCGCTCCACCCCGCCGCCCAGGTCGCGCAGCAGGTGGTTGGTGATGGCCTCGATCCCGTTGCGCGCCTCCGGGAAGGGCACGGCGCGCTGGGCCGCCGCGCCGGCCGGCGCCGGGCGACGCCGCGCCGCCTCGGCATAGGCCGCCGTGCGGTGCGTCGGGTAGACCGGCATGCGGAAGGCCGGATTGCGCGCCAGCACGCCCTGCAGGCCCGGCGAGAGCTGCTCGCGGTAGGACGACGCGCCGGCCGCATCGACCGTGTACAGCGGCTGCTCGTCGGCGAATGGATCGATATAGCCCTGGCTCGGCTGCCAACCCGGCGGCGGCGACCGCAGGCCGCCGGTCCAGGCGGGGATGGTCCCGGCCGCATTGCCGGCCGTCTCGGCGCCGACCGGCGTGCGTGCCGGCGTGGCGACCGCCTCCGCCGCCATCACCGCGACCGACTGCAGCAGCAGCGCCGTCGCGACCCAACCCAGCCAGGGCTTCGCCACGCCGTCGGCGGCAGCGGGGCGGCGCCTCGCGCAGGCTCGGTACATGATGGTCGAGTCGCGCGCGCCGCCCTCAGGCCTTGGGCGCGCGCACCAGGTAGGCGGCCAGCGCCGGCAGCAGCAGGATCGCGGCGAACACGTTGACCAGGAACATGAAGGCCAGCAGGATGCCCATGTCGGCCTGGAACTTGAGCGGCGAGAACACCCAGGTCAACACCGAGATCGTCATGGTCACCGCGGTGAACAGCGACGCCGTGCCGCGCTGCTTGAGCGAGTCGACGAAGGCCTGCTGCAGCGTGTGGCCGCGCTCGCGCATGTCGTGGCGGATGCGCTCGAAGAGATAGATGCCGTAGTCCACGCCCACGCCGACGCTGATGGCGATCACCGGCAGCGTGTTCACCTTCACGCCGATGCCCAGCATCGCCATGATGGCGTTGCACATCAGCGTCACCAGCGCGAGCGGGATGACGATGCACAGCGTGATCGGGATCGAGCGGAAGGTGATCAGGCACAGCAGCGTCACCGCGACGAACAGCGTGACGTTGACGATGCGGTCCGAGCGGTGCACCACCTCGTTGGTCGCGGCCATCACGCCGACGTTGCCCGAGGCGAGCCGGAAGGTGACCTGGTCGTCGTCGTTCTCGGCCTTGAAGCGCTTGATCTGGTCGACGACGGCGGCGATCGTGGTCGCCTTGTGGTCGGTGGTGTAGATGGAGACCGGGATCGCGTTGCACTTGGAGTTGCGGTACTCGTTGCCGAAGCGCGTCGCGAAGCCCACCGCCTGCGCGATCTGCTCCTTGGTCTCGGGCAGCATGCGCCACTTGGCCCAGCCCTCGGCGAAGTCCTGCGTGACGGCGCCGATGAAGCTCGACAGGCTGCGCACGGCGGCCACGCCCTCGACCTGGCGCATCTCGAAGTCGAACTTCTCGAGCTTGTCCTGCACGTCGCGACTGAGGCAGGGGGAACTGTCGCCCTTCACCTCGGCGACGACCTGCAGCAGGTCCACGCCGATCGCGAAGTTGCCGGTGATCACCTCGACGTCGCGGTTGTAGCGCGAGTCGGCGCGCAGTTCGGGCACGCCCTTGCTCGCATCGCCGATCAGCAGGTGGCGCGTCTCGTACAGCGCGCCGGCGGTCAGCAGCAGCGCGATGCCGATCGGCAGCAGGGCGCCGCGCTTGGTCGCCAGCGGGCCGAGGCGCTCCCACAGCCAGTCGCCCGAGGTCTCCTTGCCGCGCAGCTTCTTGGCCGATGCCGCCGAGATCTTCATGTAGGACAGCAGGATCGGCAGCAGCACCTTGTTCGTCATGATCATGACGGTGACGCCGATCGTCGCGGTCAGCGCGAGCTCGCGCACGATCTCGATGTCGACCACCGCGATGACCATGAAGCCCAGCGCGTTGGCCAGCAGGGCCGTGGCGCCCGGTACGAACAGCTTGAGGAAGCTGTTGCGCGAGGCCGTCACGCCGTCGGCGCCCGCCAGGGTCTCCAGCTTCCAGGCATTGGTCATCTGCACGGCGTGCGACACGCCGATGGCGAAGATCAGGAAGGGCACCAGGATCGACAGCGGATCGAGGCCCAGGCCCATCAGCGGCAGCAGGCCCAGCAGCCAGACCACCGGGACAGCGGCGGCCACCAGCGTCCAGGCCGTCAGCATGGCCGAGCCGGAGTACCAGTACAGCAGCAGCGCGGTGATGACGAAGGCGCCGATGAAGAACACCAGCACGCTGGCGGCGCCCTCGGCGATGTCGGCGATCGACTTGGCGAAGCCGATGATGTGCAGCGAGACCCGCGGGCCCTCGTACTTGGCGCGGATCTTCTCGAGCTGGGCGCCGACCTCGCGCAGGTTCAGGCGCTCGCCGGTCTCGGGGTCGCGCTCCTGCAGCGTGGCCACCACCATCGTCGCCGTCATGTCGGCCGAGACGATGCGGCCCACCAGGTCGGACTTCAGCACGTTCTCGCGCACGGTCACGATCTGGTCGGGCCGCCCGACGAAGTCGCCCGGCATCAGGTTGCCGCTCTTGAAGCCCTCCTCGACGACCTCGTTGTAGCGCGCGTTGGGGGTCGAGATCGACAGCAGCGAGCTGCGCTCCACGCCCTTCACGTAGAAGACCTCGTCGGTGACCTCCTTGACCCGCTGCAACACCTCCTTGTCGAAGATGTCGCCGTCCTTGACCTTGATCGCGACCAGCACGTGGTTCGCACCGCCGAATTCGCTCTCGTAGTCGCGGAAGGTCTGCATGAACTCGTGGTTCAGCGGGATCATCTTCGAGAAGCCGGCCGTCACCTGCAGGCGCGTGGCGAAGAAGCCGAGCACCAGCGTGAGCACGATGCCCAGGATCAGCAGCGGCAGCCGCCAGTGGAAGATCAGGTAGCCGCAGCGTCCGATGAATCCCTGCGCGAATTCCGCGGAGGCGAACTCGCCGTGGACGAAGGCCGCGTCCGGCGCCTTGGTGTGCTCGACGTGGCTCATGTCGTGATGCTCTGGAGAGGGAAGGTGCGCACGGGCGCGGGCTCTACTTGGTGGCGGCGGCAGGCGCCGCGGGGGCGGCATTCGCCAGCCGCGCGGCCGGACGGCTGCTGACCGCCTTGGCGATGCGCTCGGCGCTCAGGCGGCCGGTCGCCATCGACCCCGTGTAGACCAGCTGGCCGTCGCCGAGCAGGCGCGCCTGAGTCAGCGACGTGCCTTCCGGACTGGTCATCAGCACGAAGCTGCGGCCGTCGTCGCTGCTGAGCGCCAGCAGGCCGCGGTTGCCGGCCAGGACGATCCGGCCGTCGGCCGCCACCGAGCCGCCGTTGATGGTGGACTTGGTGTCGAAGGGCACCTTGTCCCAGGTGCTGCCCCGGTCCTCGGAGCGGTACACGTTGCCGCGCATGCCGAAGGCCAGCAGCGCACCGCCCTTCGTCTCCAGGATGCCGAAGTACGACCCCTCGTACGGCGTCGTCAATGGGGTCCACTGCTGACCGCCATCGGTCGAGCGGGCGACGACGCCGGTCTCGCCGACCATGTACAGGGCGTCCCGCGCCTCGATGACGCGGGAGATGTGTCGGTCGAAGTCGTCCGCAATCACCTGTGAGCGGGACCACGTCCTGCCCTGGTCCTGCGAGACCAGGTACATGCCGAAGGCACCCCAGGCCACGAGCCGGCCGTTCTTGAGCGCCGTCACGCCCAGCACCGCGTCGCGACCAATCTCCTTGACGGTGACGGCGGTCCAGTTCCGACCGCCGTCTTCGGTGCGCAGGATCGTGCCGCCATGGCCGACGGCGACGCCGACCTTGTCGTCGGTGAAGGTGATCGCGGTCAGCGTGCGGGAGGTCGGGCTGAGTCGGGCCGCCCAGGTCTGGCCGCCGTCGTCGGAGCGCGCGATCAGGCCGCGCTCACCCACCGCCATCAGGGACGGGCCGACCTGGGCCAGGTCCAGCAGCGTGCTCCTCTCGACCTGGATCGTGATCGCCGGGACCGCGGCGCCGGCGGCGGCCGCCGGCGTCGCAGCCACGCCGAGGGCGAGCGCGAGTGCCGCGACGCGGAGTGTGGCGGGTCGATGGGGAACGTACTTCACGGTGAACCTCGCCTCCGGCCTACGCGGTGTGAATGGGGACGACGGACCCGGGCCGGCCGGGCGCCGTCGAACAGGTGGATGCGGTTCAGCGCGTCCCGCGGCGACGGATCGCGTCCACCGTGAAGTCGGCCTGCTTGCCCTTGGCGCCCCAGCTGTAGGCCGGCTGCTTGCGCTCGTTCGACAGCGCCGAGACCATGAAGCTGCCGTTGCTCAGGTCATGGTTGACGAAGGGTGCCTGGAACATCACGCCGGCGTCATAGGCCTGCACCAGCGGGTACGAGTAGGCGCGCCACAGGTTGCCCCGGCTGTCGTAGCCGTCGGCCAGCACGATGGTGTGGCTGTCCTCGTCGAGGAAGTAGGTGCGCTTGGGCAGCACGTGCGAGGTGCCGGCCTTGAGCGTCGCCTCGACCACCCAGACCCGGTGCAGCTCGAAGCGCAGCAGCTCGGGCTTCAGATGCCCCTTGTCGAGGATGTCCTTGTACTTGAGCGCCGGATCCTGCAGCTTGTAGGTGTTGTAGGGGACGTACATCTCCTTCTTGCCCACCAGCTTGAAGTCATAGCGGTCCATCGCGCCCTGGAAGCCCCAGTAGTCGTCGGTGGTACGCATGCCCTCGGTGCCGTCGTCGATGTTGTCGTAGGCCAGATCGGGCGCGCGGCGCACGCGGCGCTGGCCGGCGTTGTAGATCCAGGCCTGGCGGTTGCCCTTGGTGAAGTCCACCGGGTCATGCACCAGGTAGATCGTGCCCACCAGGGTCTCGGGCGCGTCGTAGTAGCCGAAGAAGCTGAAGATCGTGCCGTCCTGGCGCGGCTCCATGCTCTGACCCTGGATGTTGTCCTCGCAGAAGCCGACGCGGTAGTAGTCGCCGCTGGCGCGCACCGGCAACCAGTCGCGGCAGGTCTTGATGCTGCCGAAGTAGCGCGTGGTGTGGTTGTACATCGCCTCCACGCCGCTCTTGGGCACCGGGAAGGGCGTGCCCGGGCCGACATAGCCTTCGATGCTCAGGCCTTCGAGCTTGGCCGTGGCGGCCTGCTTCTTGGTCGCCTCGTACACCGCCTTCGGCTGCGCGAACGTGCGGTGCGTCGGGTAGACGTGGATGGAGAACGTCGGGTACTTCTTGAGCATCGCCATCATGCCCACGGACAGCTTGTCCTTGTACTGGTCGGCGTTCTTCGCATCGATCTTCAGGACGGGCTTCTCGTCCTTGAACGGATCGACGTAGCCCATCTCGGGCTTCCAGCCCGCGGGCGGGCTGGCCAGGCCGCCGGTCCAGGCGGGGATGGTCCCCTCCTTGTTGCCGGCGGCCTCGGCCCCGTTGGGGGTGAGGTCGGCGCCGAGTCGGGCGAGTTCCGCGGCGTCCATCGCGGCACCGGCGGTCGTGGCCCCCAGGGCCAGCGCCATCGAGCTCAGCACCAGCGCGAGGGTCTTCGGGTAGGCAGTCATCGTGTTGTCTCCACGGTCTGGTCAGAAGGTGTAGCCGGCGTTCAGGTACACCGAGTCGCGGTCCCGCAAGGGGTTGTACTTCGCGCTGTCGTTGTAGTGAACGGCACCGACCTCGAAGCTGTACTTCTTCGCATAGCTGAAGCGCGACGACAGCACGATGGTCTTGCGGTCCTCGGAGAACTGGCTGTCGAGCGAATAGCCCTTGACGTCGTGCGCGAAATACAGGCTCGGTTGCACGGTGATGCCGGGCAGCAGGTCGTTGTAGGTCAGGTCCAGCCGCATGCGGTAGCCCCACGCGTCCTTGCTGACATAGCCGTCGTTGGCGCAGCCCTCGGTGCCCGGCTGGGTGCCCGGACCGCAGGCGCCGCCGCCGTAGGCCGCGCTGGTGCCGGCGCCGAAGATGAAGGGCCGGTTGTAGCGCAGCGCCGTCGGGTCCTTCTTGTAGTCGGGCAGGTTGTTGCGCTGGTAGGCCACTTCCGCGATGAAGACGTACTGGCCCGCGCCGAGGATGCCGTTGCCGGCTTTCACGGTGTTGAGCTGCAGCTGGGTCTTGTTGGCCAGCGTGTAGCCCGGCAGGTAGCCGTCGCCCGCCTGCGCGGCGACGGCGCGCGCGCCGTAGGGGCCGAAGGCGAAGCCCGGGGTGCCCGTGATCGCGCCGCCGGCGGCCAGCCCGGCCAGCAGGAGGTCGTTGCCGTCCACCTGCACCGGCACGTCCTTGGTGTGGCTCAGTTCGCCGGCCACCGACCAGCCCCACAGATTGGTCGAGGCGCTGACGCCGAAGAGCTTCTGCTTCTCCGGGTACTCCCAGAACGCGCTGAACGGGCTGGCGGTGCCGTTGTTCTCGAACTTGATCGAGACGATCGGCAGGCGCGAGTGGATCTGCATGCCGTAGAGGCCGAACTCGGTGTCCAGCGCTTCGGAATTGAAGCGGTAGGCCATGCCGAACTGGCCCGAGTCCTTGGCCTCGCGCCCCTGGACGGTCGGCACGTAGGCACCGACGGCCACGCCGTAGGGGTTGGAGTTCACCAGCGTCACGGCGTTGTTGCACTTGCCGGGCGTCGCGTTGATGTTGCCGGCCGCGACCGACCAGTAGTTGCCGCAGCTGGCTTCGATCGGCGTGTTGCGCCAGTCCAGCTGCCAGAAGGCCTCGACGGTGCCGTAGCTGCCCAAGGCCTGGCCGGCGTGCAGGATCGGCACCGGCAGGAAGACCTCCTTGAGCTGCGCGCCGGGCTTGCGGAACGAGGGCACGTCGATCGGGTTGATCTGGTTCAGGCCCTGCACGAACAGGCTCTCGCCCCAGTTCACCACCTGGTTGCCCAGGCGCACCTGCAGCGGCTGGCCCGCCACCTCGAAGGTGTTGTAGACGTAGGCGTCGAGCAGGTACACGCCGCTGAACTTGTTGAGCGTCTCGAAGCCGTCATCGGACAAGGGACGCCGCTTCGTCAGGGCGCCCGGCGCACCGTCCGGCGTCGGGCTCAGGGTGTAGCCGTTGTAGCCGTTGTTCTGGTTGCCGAAGCGGACTTCCTCGTCCTTGAGCGCCTGGTCGTACCAGGCCTTGCCGCGCAGCAAAAAGCCCAGGTCGCCCTTCTTGACCTCGACCTCGCCGAAGACCTTGAACAGCGTCGTGTAGCGATCCCACTTGTCGTAGTTGAGGTTGCCTTCATCGATCGTGTTGGCACCCCGGCCGTCGGTCAGCCCGATCAGCGCGCCGTTGCCCTGACCATAAAGACGGTTGTCGCGGTCCGATGCGCGCCAGCTGGAACCGAGCGACACGGAAGACGCCCAGCTGCCGGCCCACCCGTCACCGAGTTCGAACTGGGCGGCCCAGCCGGGCATGGTCGATGCAGCTGTCAGGGCTGCCACCAAAGCCTTGCGGCGAGTTCCCCGGGGATTGCGTTGTCTCATGCTGTCTCCTGGCGGTAGGTGACCCCGCAAGCGGGTTCTTTTGACCGTCGACATTACTTTGCGTTGCTATATCGTACGGTACTGTATTGTCTAGCACGCGATCGTGAACGCGATCGGTACGAACCCCGAGCTGCGCTGCACCAAGCCCGGCGGGAGCACCGACTCGGCCGGCACGAGCGCGGCCACCATGGCGCCCGCGGCGGCCTCCGCCATCACACGGCTCCGGCGTCGACCGCTGCCGGCGCGACCGGCGCCGGCCCCTCGGTGAACTTGTCGTAGTGGATGTGCTCCAGCGGCATGCCGAGTTCGCGCAGCCGCGCCATCCCGGCGTCGATCATCGGCGGCGGGCCGCACATATAGCCCTCGGCCTGGTCCCATGCGGTCGTGCCGGCAGCGCTGGCGATGTGGTCGGTCACCCATCCTCGCGCCCCCGTCCAGCCGCTGTCGGCCGGCTCGTGCGACAGCACGGGCACGAAGCTGAAGCGCTCGAGCCAGCCCCCCGCCAGGCCCTCGATCTGATCGAGCGCGTAGAGGTCGGCCTGGGTCCGCGCGCCGAACAGCAGCGTGCAGGCCCGCCGGACCCGGCGCATGCGCATGTCCTCGAGCACGCTGATCAGCGGCGCCAGGCCGCTGCCGCCCGCGACGCACACCATGTCGGCATGGCCGGGCCGCAGCCGGAAGCTGCCGTGCGGCGCCTCGAGCGTGAGGGTCTGCCCGGCCAGCTGCCCCGCGAACAGCGACTCGGTGAACCGGCCGCCGGGCACCTTGCGCACGAAGAAGGCCAGCGTGCGGCTGCCGGCGCGCTGCGGCGCCTCGGCGAAGGAATAGTTGCGGCCGCGGTCGTTCAGCTCGGGCGTGCGGAAGGTGGCGTACTGGCCCGCGACGAAGCGCACCGGGCGGTCGGTCTCGACGACCATCTTCACGATGTCGTGCGTCAGCGGCTTGGTGGCGACGATGCGGCCGGTGCAGGTCTCGGGCGGCGGCAGGTCGGCGCCGAGGTCGGCGATCTCGACCACCGTGAGCGGGTCGCGCGGCACCGACTGGCAGGCCAGGATGTAGCCGGCCTCCAGCTCCTCCTTCGACAGCGTGTAGCCGAAGTCGCTCAGGGCCTTGATCTGCCCCTCGACCAGGTGCGTCTTGCAGGAGCCGCAGGTACCGACCGTGCAGTTGTGCGGGTAGGCCACCCCCTGGGCGAGCGCCGCCTGGAGGATGGTCTCGCCCGTCGACAGTTCGATACGGACGCCCTGGGGGCGGATCTCGACGACGGGCCGGACCTTCGGCCCGCCGAACAGCGACTTGATGATGCCTCGCATGGGATGTCTCGCGTCCGGGCCGGCGGCTCCGGACAGATGGGCTCAGGCGTGCGACGGGTGGCGCTGCTCGCTCGCGGCGCCGGGCGTGAACCAGTCCTCCCAGCCGGCCTGGCGGTTCTGCTCCGCGGCCAGCTGCCGCTCCTGCGCGTTGGCGAACTCCAGGTCCCAACGCTTGAGCGCCGGCTTGATGATCCAGCGGAACCACACCGGCGGAATGAGGGCCGTGAAGAAGCACACGAACACGCTCGGCATGCGGATCGCCTCGAGGTGCGGCCGCAGCTGGTAATAGGCCTGGTAGGAATTGAGATGGTGGTCGGCGTGGTTGGTGATCTCGAACGCGGTCAGTCGCGACAGCGGCTTGAGGTGGTTCCAGACATGGCGCTTCTCGATCGGCGAGCCGGCCACCCGCACCTGCCCGTAGTGCTGGAAGTAGTTGAAGCTCTCGATCCACAGCCGCGCGACCAGCATCGCGGCCAGCGCGGCGGCGACGGCCGCCCCCCCGCCGATCCAGCCCATCAGCCCCAGGAAGAGCCCCAGCGCCAGGATCGCGCGCCACAGCGGATGGCGGATCGACCAGCGCCCCTGGCCCTTGCGCTCCAGCGCGTCGCACATGATCTTCTGCGCCTGCAGCGTCGACTTGACCACTGCCATCGGCGAGAAGTTGTACAGCGTCTCGCCGCGCTTGGCGGTGTCGCTGTCCTCGTCGGTGCCGACATCGATGTGGTGACCCAGCACATGGGCCTCCATGCGGGTCGAATCCAGGAAGCACACCTGGACATAGCGCCCCACCGTCTTGCCGATCGGTCCGCGCGCGTGATAGAGCTCGTGCGACGCCGGGACCAGCGGCAGCACCGACAGCCAGGCCGTCGACATGATCGCGCCCAGCACCTGCCAGCCGCTCAGGTCATGCTGCGCCAGGGACCAGGCCAGCGCCACGTAGGTCAGGGGACCGAGCAGCGCCGACAGCCAGATCGGGATGTAGGCCAGCGCCTGGCTCTTGATCTTGCGGACGCTCAGATCATCCGGCAGCAGGCTGTCGACGAGCGCCAGCGCCGGCAACCAGGCCACGCCGATCCACACGTAGTGCCCGCCCATCCACAGGCCCCAGATCGCGATGAGCTGGGTGAGAGGGGCGAAGTAGTATTTCAGATGCTCGCTCATGTCGGTCTCCGGAAGTCGATGCGTGCGCTCGGCAGCTGGGCACACTCAGAACAGCACCACGGGCTTGATCACCGAACCATCCTCGGTCGATGCCATCGCCTCGTTGATCTGCTCGAAAGGAAAGGTCTTGATCAGGCGCTCGAGCGGCAGCTTGCCGGCCCTGTACAGCTCGACCAGTTGCGGGATGAACACCTGCGGGTCGCTGTCGCCTTCGACTATGAACTTCACCCCCAGCCCGCGGGTGAACATGCTCATCATGTTCATGGGCATCTGGGCGTCCGGCGGCGGGAAGCCGAGCAGCCCGAGCAGGCCGTTGGGCAGCAGCGCGTCGGTGGCGAGCTTCGCCAGCGCCGGGATGCCGGTGGTGTCGAGCGCGTAGTCGACCCCGGCCCCGCCGCCGCCGGCCTTGATCGCGGCAAGGGTGTCGCTGCCGTCGCGCGGGTCCAGCGCGCTCGTCGCGCCGAGTTCCGCGGCCAGCGCGCGTCGCTTGGGGTTGGGCTCGACCACGACGATGGCGCCGGCCCCGACGGCCTTGGCCGCCATCACCGCGCTCATGCCCACGGCGCCGGCGCCGAAGATCACGATCGACCGGCCGGGGCGCAGCTTCAGGGCATTGATCACCGCGCCGGCGCCGGTCTGGATGCCGCAGCCCAGCGGCCCCAGCAGCTCGAGCGGCAGCGAGGCGTCCACCTTGACGACGTTGGCGGCCCGGGCGATGGCCAGGGAGGCAAAGGTCGACTGGCCGAAGAAGTTGCCGTGGACCAGCGCGCCGCCCTGGCTCAGCGGCGAGCCGCCGTCCTCGGGCCGCACACCGGCGAAGTTCATGCCCAGGAACTGGTGGCAGTAGGCGGGCTCGCGGCTGGCGCAGTTCGGGCAGGCGCCACAGGCATTGAACGAGACGACGACATGGTCTCCGACCGCCAGGTGCTCGACACCCGCACCGACCGACTCGACGACGCCGGCCCCCTCGTGCCCGAGTACGATGGGCATCGGAACCGGAAACGCGTCGCGGCACACGATGTCGGTGTGGCAGATCCCGGTGGCCACCAGCCGCACGCGCACCTCGCCGGCCCGCGGCGCCGCGACGTCGATGTCCTCCAGGCTGAGCGGCGCGCGGGGTTGCCGCGCCAGTGCCGCCCTTGCCCGGCGAGCCGCCAGCGTGGACTGCATCGGTGTTCCGTCGATCTGCGCCGTCGCCATGTGTTCTCGCAACAGTAAACTAGTGAACTACATTGGAATCCCTGTCGCGGCTTCCCGCCCCCACCGAAAGGTGGGTCCAGGGACGTGCAAACCCTAGCCAAGATGCGCCACGTCTCGGTGCCAACCCCCACCTCCTCTCCGCGACCGGCGATCGGCGCGGAGCGCGCCGGCGCGCGCCGGCCTGACGAGGCGTTCGGCACCGCCCCCGACCCGAGCCTGCAGTTCGCCCCACCGAGCTTCGCGTTCGAAGCGGTGCCCACGCGGGCGCAGTCGCAGCTGCGCCTGACCGACCCCTTCCCCCGGCTGGTGGTGGTGTCGGCGCCTCCGGGCTATGGCAAGACGGTGTTGCTGGCCGGCCTGTACCGTGCGATGGCCGGCGCGGGGCGCAAACTGTGGTTGACGCTCGACGACCGCGACGCGGATCTGTCGGCGCTGCAGTTCCGTCTTCGTGCTGCGCTGCAGCATGCTGGCTTCAAGTTGCCCGACACGATGGCCGGCCACCAGGTCGCGTTCCACGGCCAGGGCTCGCACACCGACAGCCTCGCCGCGCTGCTGACGCAAGTGACCGAACCGACGGTCGTCTTCATCGACAACCTCGGCTTCTGCGTCGATCGCGAGCTGGGCGCGTTCCTGAACCGGCTGGTGTTCGGGCATGCCGCGCCGCTGTCCCTGGTGCTGTCGAGCAGCCGCGAGGTGCCGATCGACATGGCGCGCGCCAAGCTCGAGGTCGGCGCGGTGGAGCTGAGCTCGCGCCACATGAGCTTCGATCGCGACAGCACGGCGGCCGTGCTGCGGCGCGCCGGCATCGCGGCGCTGGCCGACGCCGACATCGACCGCATCGTGTCCCAGACCGAGGGCTGGCCCGCCGCGGTGCGCCTGGTCCAGGTGCTGCTGGCCGCCGAGGCCGGTGCGGCCCCCGCCTCGCGTTCGGCGGTCGACGTGGTGTCCGGGCTGCAGCACTTCGGCGGCGACCATGCCGACATGGCCCGCATGCTGACGCACCGCGTGCTCGGCGGCTTCGATGACCAGGTGGTGCAGTTCATGGCCGAGATGTCGCTGGTGCGCGACTTCAATGCCGAACTGGCGGCCCACATGACCGGCCGCTCGGAGGCGCGTGCCTGGCTCGACATGCTGGTGACGCGCAACGTCCTGATCTTCCCGCTCGACAGCCGGCGCCGCTGGTTCCGCTTCCACACGCTGATGCGGGAGTTCCTGCTGGCCGAGGCGGGCGAGCGCGTCGCGCCCGCGCGGCGCCGGGAGCTGCTGGAGCGGGCCGCGCACTGGCACCGCGACCGCGACGACCCCGTCACCGCGATCGAGATCGCCCTCGACGCGGGCTCGACCTGCCTGGCGCAGGAACTGCTGGACCGGGTCGCCCATGTCGTCGTCGGCGACCAGGGGCAGATGGGCACGCTGATCCACTGGGTCGACCGGCTCGTCCAGGCCGGGGGCCGGCCCTCGCTCGAGGCGCAGGTCTGGTTCGTCTGGGCCCTGTGCGACTCGCTGCAGTACGAGCGCGGGCGCGCGGCACTGGAGGACCTCGACCACCGCATGGCCGTGACCGCCGCGCCGGACGGGACGCACGCCCTGCCGTCGAGGCTGCTGTTCATCCGCATCGTGGCGAACGTGTTCATCGACCGACTGGACACCGCCTTCGACCAGGCGTCGGAGTGGCTGTCCCGCGAGGACCCGGCCGACGCGCTGACGACCGCCACCGTGATCGCGATCAAGGCCATCGCCGAGCTCGAGCGCGGCAAGCTGACGGACGCGCGCGCGCACCTGCAGCAGGCGCGCTCGGCGATCGAACGCTCGCAGAGCGGCTACGGCCTGGCCTGGGTCTGCATCCTCGAGGCCTGCCTGGAGATCGAACAGGCCAATCCGGCGGCGGCCCATGCGCTGCTGGTCGAAGGTCGTGAACGCGTCGTCAGGATCACGGGGCCCGAGGCGAACGTCGTGCGGACGCTGGACTTCGTGCACGCACGGGCCCTGCTCGACCTCGGGCGCGTTGCCGACGCGCGCGAGAAGGCGCTGCGAGGCCTGGCGAGCGCGGTCCGTCACGGCATCCTGACGTCGCTGGAACAGGGGCTCGCCGCGAGCGTCGCGCTGTGGCGCGACCCGGCCCGGGACGAAGTGCAGGAGCAGGTCCTCGACCGGGTCGCCAGCAGCTACCCCGCGCGCGGGGCGCTGCTGCTGGCGGCGAGCAAGGTGCGTCGGCTGCTCGATCTGGGCGAGCTCGAGGCCGCCCAGTTCGAGTCGACGCGCACCGGCCTGTGCGGACCGGCGCGACCCGACACCGCGCCGCTGATGCGCGAGCGCAGCGACTGGCTGCTGGCACGGCTGGAGATGATGGTGGCCCAGGGCGCCCGGGATGCCGTGCTCGACGGCATCGACGCGCTGCTCAAGGCGGCCCGGGCCGACGGCCGCGATCGCGACCGCATCGAACTGCTGCTGGTGGCCGCCGACGCCGAGGAGCTGTCGGGGCGCCAGCGCCTGGCGCTGCGCCACTACTCGCTGGCGATCGCGCTGGCCGCGCCCGGCAAGGTCGTCCAGCCCTTCACGCGGCGCGCGGCCCTGTGGTCACGCCTGTTCACGGCACGCAACGTGAAGGACCTCAACCTGGTCCAGCCGCAGGAACGCGCGTTCTACGAGCGGCTGCGCACCCTGCTGGGCGGGTCGGAGACCGCCTCGTCGGCGCCGAATTCCGAGGTCGCCACGGCCGAAGGCCTGACGCCGCGCCAGATCCAGCTGCTGGCCTTGCTGGACGAAGGTCTGAGCAACGAGCAGGTGGCCGACCGGCTGGCGCTGTCGGTCACGACGGTCAAGTGGCACCTCCACAACGCCTACGTCACGCTGGGCGTGCGCAGCCGTTCGGCGGCGCTGGCGCGCGCGCGGGCGTTGAAGCTGCTGGGACGCTGACCCGGCGCGCGCAAGGCGTGCAAGACCCGCAGCTGGGATTTGCCCGGATGACGCAATTGGTACTGTAGTGTACCTTTCGCACGCATTCATACTCGGCGGACCCGCGACGCCCCCACCGGAGAACCGGCCCATGATCACGACTTCCGCCCTCCGGCTGGAGCAGCGCGACGGCCTGGCCGTCGTCAGCCTGGCCCAGCCCGAACGAGGCAACCCCTTCGACGGCGACTTCACGCGCGACTTCCTGCTCGTCGCTTCGGCGCTGTGGGACACGCCGGGCCTGCGCGGCGTGCTGCTGCGTGCCGACGGCGCCAACTTCAGCTTCGGAGGCGACCTGAAGGCCTTGCATCCGGCGCGCCACGAGCTGCCGCCGTTGATCCGCCGCTGGACGGCCGAACTGCACATGGGCCTGCAGCGCCTCTGGCAGCTGCCGGTGCCGATCGTCGCGGCGGTGCAGGGCTTCGCGATGGGCGGCGCCACCGCGCTGGCGGCCGGCTGCGACATCGTGCTGGCCGGCGAGTCGGCGCGGATCGGTGCCGCGTTCGCGCAGATCGGCTTCAGCTGCGACTCCGGCTCCAGCGTGACCCTGACCGCCCGCATGGGCCTGGCGCGGGCCCGCCGCTTCATGCTGCTGGCCGAGGTGCTGAAGAGCCCCGAGGCGCTGCAGGCCGGCCTGGTGGACCGGATCGTGCCCGACGCGAGCCTGCAGGACGACGCGCTGGCCGTCGCCCAGGGCCTGGCCCAGGGGCCGACGCTCGCCTACGGCGAGATCAAGCGCCTGTTCCTGCGCGCCGGCGCCGCGCAGCTCGAGCGGCAGCTCGAGGACGAGGCGCTGACGCTGGGCCGCATCTCCGCGTCGGCCGACGCCCAGGAAGGCATCGCCGCGATGGTCGAGCGGCGCAAGCCGACGTTCCAGGGCCGCTGATCGCGCGGCGCGAACGCCGCCCCGTCGTCACCCACTCCGCAGAGGTCCCCATGATCCAAGCCGCCGACGGCGAATTCCACTTCAAGGCCGACTCGCACTGGCAGTGGGCGGAGACGCTCGCCTTTCCCTTCTCCGTGCCCGAAGCCAACCTCAACGGCATCGTCTACGTGCTCGCGCGCCCGATGCTGGGCGTGTGCATGTGCGACATCACCATCATGGACCGCATCTCGGACCTGTGGGAGGACCAGGCCTACGTCGACAACCAGCAGCATCTGCCCTGCCCGAAGTCGCTGCTCGAGTTCTCGCTGCCCAACGGCCTGAGCCTCAAGGCCATCGAGCCCGTCAAGCACTACGAGATCCGCTACGAGGGCATCGACGACACGCGCTTCACGCTCGACCTGAGCGCCCTGCACGAGCCCTACGACTGCAACGATCCCGCGATGGACCCGCTGGCCGCCCGGCGCAACGGCCCGGCCTGGGACAGCGCCTGGTCGGGGCACTTCGAAGCCACCTACCGCATCAGGGGCGAGCTGGTGCTGCGCGGCCAGCGCCATGCGGTCGACTGCGTGAACACCGGCGACCGCAGCTGGGGCCAGCGCGCCGAACGCGACAACGGCACCATGATCTGGTGGAACGCCGCCTTCGGCGCGGACCTGGCGCTGCACCTCTTCACCCGGCACGACATCGCGAAGACGGCCGACTTCGGGTCGCTCGTCAGCGGCTATGTGCTCGAGAACGGCCAGGTCCACGGCATCACCGAGTGCCACGGCCGGCAGGAGTACCGCAAGGCCGTGCCCATGGGCGGCCGGCTGGCGGTGACCGACGTCCGCGGCAAGTCCTTCGACTTCACCTACTCGACGGTCAACAGCAGCTATTGGGCGCCCTACCCGTCCAACACCTATCTGCAGTCGTCGATGCGGGTCAACCACCGCGGGCGCATCGGCTACGGCATCCAGCAACTGGGCTTGAGCCGCGCCTACCTGGGGCGCAACCGCGAGGCGCTGCTGGCCCGCTATTAAAGGCGCGGCATCCAAGCCGCCTCCAAGCGCAGCTCATAGAATCCGCTCGGCCCTGATGGGGCCGTTTGCACAATTACGACTGGACCCAATGGCAACTGCGAAGAAAACGACGACCAAGCCCGTGGCCAAGAAGGCTGCGCCCGTGAAGGCGACCAAGCCCGCGAAGACCGTGAAGGCTCCCGCACCGAAGGCCGCCCCCAAGGCGGCCCCCGCCGCCGCCGCGAAGCCGGTGGTGGTCAAGGACCTCAAGCCCATCAAGACCGCCCTCAGCAAGACCGACCTGGTGGCCCACCTGGCCCAGGTGTCGTTGGTGGAGCCCAAGGCCGTGAAGGCCGTCGTCGCCGCGCTCGAGGCCACGATGCTGGCATCGGTGAGCAAGAAGGGTCTCGGCTCGTTCACGATGCCGGGGCTGCTCAAGGTCAACGTCATCAACGTGCCGGCCAAGAAGAAGCGCCGCGGCATCGACCCGTTCACCAAGGTCGAGCGCGACTTCCCGGCCAAGAAGGCGACCGTGAAGCTCAAGGTGCGCTCGCTGAAGAAGCTCAAGGACGCGGCGCTCTAAGCCGCTTTCTCCGGGTGATGGACGGGCGCTTCGGCGCCCGTTTTCGTTGGCGCCGTTGACATCAGTGGGGCGCCTTGGCAACCCGCGCCCGGTACTCGCCCGGCTGCACGCGGCTCCAGCGCTTGAAGGCGCGGTAGAAGGCGCTCGGTTCCCGCAAGCCCAGCAGGCCGCCGACGTCGGCGACGCCGAGCGTCGTGCTGCACGACTGGTGGATCACGGCAAGGAAGGCGTCTTCATGCCAGACGCATTGGAGCGCAAGTACCCGCGCGCCGGATCGTCGTGGGCGTGGTTCTGGCTCTTCCCGCAGGACAAGCTCTCGGCCGATCCCCGCAGCGGTGTCGTGCGTCGGCACCACCTGTACGAGCAGACGTTCCAGCGGGCCTACAAGCGCGCCGTGCAGCAGGCACGCGTCTTGAACGCCGGCCACGCCCCACACGCTGCGGCGTTCCTTCGCGACGCATCTGCTGCTGCAGTCAGGCTACGACATCCGGACGGTTCAGGACCTCCTCGGACAGCCAATGTCGTGACGACGATGATCTACACGCACGTCCTCAGGGTCGGCGGCGGGGGCGTGCGCAATCCGCTCGATGCACTGGCACTGACCGCAGACCCGACGAGTTTGCGGTGACCGCGACGGTCGGTGCAATCGGGAGAAGAGTCCCGCACGCCAAGCCCGCGAAGGACAACAAAAAGGCCGCCCGGAAGGCGGCCTGAATGCTTGTCGTCACGGGGGAATCGACTGGCGGAGAGGGTGGGATTCGAACCCACGGTACCTTGCGGTACGCCTGATTTCGAGTCAGGTACATTCGACCACTCTGCCACCTCTCCGGTCTTGCGTGGTCTCGCTGCAGCAGCGAAGCCCCGGATTCTAGCTCAGGCCGAGAGCCGCGCCAGCCCGCCCAGATAGGGCCGCAGCGCGGTCGGCACCGTCACCGAGCCGTCGGCCTGCTGGTGGTTCTCGAGCACCGCCACCAGCGCGCGGCCGACCGCGAGGCCCGAGCCGTTGAGCGTGTGCACCAGCTCGTTCTTGCCCTGCGCGGTCTTGTAGCGGGTCTGCATGCGGCGCGCCTGGAAGGCCTCGCAGTTGGAGCAGGAGCTGATCTCGCGGTAGGTGTGCTGGGCCGGCAGCCAGACCTCGAGGTCGTAGGTCCTGGCGCTGCCGAAGCCCATGTCGCCGGCGCACAGCAGCACCACGCGATACGGGAGTTCGAGCGCCTGCAGGATGGCCTCGGCATGGCCCACCATCTGCTCGAGCGCGGCGTCGCTGGTCTCGGGCGTGGTGACCTGCACCATCTCGACCTTGTCGAACTGGTGCTGGCGGATCATGCCGCGCGTGTCGCGCCCGGCGCTGCCAGCCTCGCTGCGAAAGCAGGGGCTGTGGGCGGTCAGCTTGATCGGCAGCTGGTCGGCGGCCAGCACCTGCTCGCGCACGCTGTTGGTCAGCGAGATCTCGGAGGTGGAGATCAGGTACTGCTTGCTGGCCGTGTCGTCACCGCCGCGCGTGACCCAGAACATGTCGCCCTCGAACTTGGGCAGCTGGCCGGTGCCCTCGAGCACCTCGCGGTTGACGATGTAGGGCGTGTAGCACTCGGTGTAACCGTGGTCCAGCGTCTGCCGGTCGAGCATGAACTGCGCGAGCGCGCGGTGCAGCCGCGCCGCCGGGCCCTTCAGGAAGCTGAAGCGCGCGCCGGCGAGCTTGGCGCCGGTATCGAAGTCCAGCCCGAGCGGTGCGCCGATGTCGACATGGTCCCTGGGCGCGAAGTCGAAGGCACGGGGCGTGCCCCAGCGCCGCACCTCGACATTGCCGGCCTCGTCGGTGCCGACCGGCACGCTGTGCTGCGGCAGATTGGGCAGCGCCATCAGCGCGTCGTTGAGTTCGGCCTGGATCGCGTCCAGCCGGTCGGCGCTGGCCTTGAGCGCGTCGCCGATGCCGCCGACCTCCGCCATCACCTCGGACACGTCCCCGCCCTTGGCCTTGAGCTGGCCGATCTGCTTCGAGAGGCTGTTGCGCCGCGCCTGCAGTTCCTCGGTGCGGGTCTGGATCGCCTTGCGGTCGGCCTCGAGCGCGCGGAAGCGCTCGACGTCGAGGAAGGGCTGGGGTCGCTGGCGGGCCTCGAGCCGCGCGACGACGGCGTCGAGGTCGCGGCGCAGCAGGTTGATGTCGAGCATGGGACTCTCTCTTCGGAAGGCGGAACGGGCGTGTCGCGGCGGGCCGCGACGACGGGGGCTCAGGCGCGGGCTGGCGTCACGATCGCGACGCCGCCAGCGCCGCCATCGACTTGTCGCCCAGCCCCATCGGCAGCGGGAAGTTCACCGTCTCCTGCACGCCCTGCATCTTGCGCACCGACACCGCGCCCAGGCTGCGCAGCCGCTCGATGACCTGCTGTACCAGCAGCTCGGGTGCCGAGGCGCCGGCGGTCAGGCCCACGCGGCTGCGGCCGTCGAACCATTCGGGCTGCAGGTCGCTGGCGGTGTCGACCATGTAGGCCGGCGTGCCCAGGCGCTGCGCCAGCTCGCGCAGCCGGTTGCTGTTGGAGCTGGTCTGGCTGCCGACGACGATCAGCACGTCGACCTGCGGCGCCAGCACCTTGACGGCGTCCTGGCGGTTCTGCGTGGCGTAGCAGATGTCCTGCTGCTTGGGCTCGCGCACCTGCGGGAAGCGGCGCTTGACGGCCGCGAGGATCTCGGCCGCGTCGTCGACGCTCAGCGTGGTCTGCGTGACCACCGCCAGCCGCTCGGGCCGCTGGACCTGCACGCGCGCGACGTCGGCGACGTCCTCGACCAGGTAGATGCCCTCGGAGAGCTGGCCCATCGTGCCCTCGACCTCGGGGTGGCCCTTGTGGCCGATCATGATGAAGTCGTAGCCTTCCTTGTGCAGCTTGGCGACCTCGACGTGCACCTTGGTCACCAGCGGGCAGGTGGCGTCGAAGAGGCTGAAGCCGCGCGCCGCGGCCTCGTCGCGCACCGCGCGGCTCACGCCATGGGCGCTGAACACCAGCGTCGCGCCGGCCGGCACCTCGCCCAGGTCCTCGATGAAGATCGCGCCCTTGGCCTTCAGGTCGTTGACGACGTAGGTGTTGTGCACGATCTCGTGGCGCACGTAGATCGGCGCACCGAACTTGCGGAGCGCGCGCTCGACGATCTCGATCGCGCGGTCCACGCCGGCGCAGAAGCCGCGCGGCTCGGCCAGCAGCACGTCGCGCACGTCGGCGTGGGCGTCGTCGTGGTCGGTCGACATCACAGCACTCCGATCACATGCACCTCGAAGGCCAGCGGCTGGCCGGCGAGCGGGTGGTTGAAGTCGAACAGCGCCCAGTCCGCGCCGGCCGGGCCCAGCTCGCACAGCACGCCGGCGTAGCGGCCCTGGCCGTCCGGCGTGGGGAACTGCACCACGTCGCCGACGGCGTAGGTCTCGTCGGGGTCGCCATGCTCGCGCAGCAGCGCGAGCGACACGCGCTGCAGCAGCTCGGGGTTGCGCTCGCCGAAGGCCTCGCCGGGGGCGAGCTCGAAGCGGGCATGCGCGCCCTCGGCCAGGCCGAGCAGGCGCTGCTCCATCGCCGGGGCCAGCTCGCCGGTGCCGAGCGACAGCGTCGCCGGCTTGTCGGCGAAGGTGTCGATCAGCGGCGCGCCGTCGGCGCCGCTGAGCCGGTAGTGCAGGGTCAGGAAGGACCCCGGGCGAACCTGTTGGACCTCGGACACGGTGGGCGATCTCGCTTCGATAGACTGGCCCGCATTCTAAGTTTCGCGCCCCGCCCGCCCCTGCCGCGATGAAGGACCTGCCCGCCGACGCCCGCCCGCGCGAGAAGCTGCTCGCCCGCGGCCCCGCCGCGCTGGCCGATGCCGAGCTGCTGGCGCTGCTGCTGCGCACTGGCACGGCCGGCCAGGGCGTGCTGCAGCTGGCGCAGGCGCTGCTCGACGGTTTCGGCGGCCTGGCCGGCCTGCTGGCGGCCGAGCCCGAGGCGCTCGCCAAGGTCAAGGGGTTGGGGCCGGCCAAGCGCGCCGAGCTGGCGGCGGTGCTGGAAATCGCGCGCCGCACGCTGAGCGCCAGGCTGGCCGCGGCGCCGGTGTTCGAGTCGCCGCAGGCCGTCAAGGACTACCTGCAGCTGCAGCTCGCGCACAAGCCGCACGAGGTGTTCGGCGTGCTCTTCCTCGACGCCCAGCACCGGCTGCTGGCCTTCGAGGAGCTGTTCCGCGGCACGCTGCAGCAGGCCTCGGTCTACCCGCGCGAGGTGGTCAAGCGCGCGCTGGCGCTCAACGCGGCGGCGGCCATCCTGGCGCACAACCACCCCTCGGGCGTGGCCGAGCCGTCGCGCGCCGACGAGGCGCTGACGCAGTCGCTGAAGGCGGCGCTGGCGCTGGTCGACGTGCGGGTGCTCGACCACATGGTGGTGGCGCGCGGCGCGGTCGTGAGCTTTGCCGAGCGGGGGCTGATGTGAACGCGCCGGTGTTGCGCGCGACCAGCCTGCAGGACCTGAAGGCACTGAAGCGGCGCCTCGAGGAGGCGGCAAGGGTCCAGGCCGAACAGATCGCCGCGCAGCGCGAGCGCGAGGCCGCGGTGCGGCGCGAGCGCGAGCTGTTCGCGCGCAGCGTCGGGCCGGTGGTGCCGCTGAAGCCGACGCAGCGCGTCCACCTCGCACGGACTCGGCCGGCGCCCGAGCCGCGGCAGCGCCGCCTCGACGAGCAGGCGGTGCTGCGCGAGGCGCTGTCGGACGACTTCGACGTCGAATCGCTGCTCGACACCGACGAGGCGCTGTCCTGGCGCCGCCCCGGCATCGGCCCGGCGGTGGTGACAAAGCTGCGGCGCGGCGGCTGGGCGATCCAGGCCCAGGTCGACCTGCATGGCCTGCGCCGCGACGAAGCGCGCGAGCGGCTCGCCGGCTTCCTGCGCGAGGCGGCACGGCATGGCCTGCGCTGCGTGCGCGTGGTGCACGGCAAGGGCAACGGCTCGCCGGGCCGCCGGGCGGTGCTCAAGGGCAAGGTGCAGACCTGGCTGGTGCAGAAGGCCGAGGTGCTGGCCTTCGCGCAGGCGCGCGGCAGCGAGGGCGGCGCGGGGGCGCTGGTGGTGCTGCTCGATGCCTCGGCCGGGCCGGGCTGAGGGGGTTCAGCCCGCCTCGGCACCCCGGTTGCGCATCCAGTCGGCGGTGTTGGCGAACGAGGCCTTGAGGCGCGTGACGAGCAGCGGGTCCAGATCGCAGGACTCCATCGCCTGCACCATGCAGGCCATCCACTGGTCGCGTTCGCGCACGCCGATCGGGTAGGGCAGGTGGCGCGCGCGCAACCGCGGGTGGCCGAAGCGCTGCTGGTACAGGTCGGGCCCGCCCAGCCAGCCGCTCAGGAACCAGAACAGCTTGTCGCGCGAGCCCTCGAGCGTGCTCGGGTGCAGCGAGCGCAGCTCGGCATAGCCGGGCTCCAGGTCCATCAGGTCGTAGAAGCGGTCGACGAGGGCGCGCACGGCGGCCTCGCCGCCGACCCATTCGTAGGGGTTGGCCGGGGTGGGTTCTTGCAGATCGGCGGGGTCAGACATGGCGCAAAGCATAGCCGCCCGGCCCCGCGCCGCAGCCCGGCGCGCGGCATCGGCTGGCGGCAGATCAGGGATGGAGGCGGGCGGCCAGCGCCATGATCGCCTGCGCCGCGGCCGTGCCGGGCAGGCTCTCGACGACCAGCTGGCGCTTCTTGACGGCGTCGCGCACTGCCGGATCGGTGGGCACGTCGCCGAGCAGGCTCACCCGCACCGGCGCTCCGACGCTGGGGGCGACGAAGCGGTCGACCACCTGCTGCAGCTGGCCGGCCACGGCCTTGCCGTCGCCGACGCGCGGCACCTGGTTGACGACCAGGCGCAGCTCGCGCCGCTCCTGCTGGGTCGCCAGCACCTTGATGGTGGCGTAGGCGTCGGTCATCGAGGTCGGCTCGGGCGTCACCACCACCAGCACCTCGCCGGCCAGCGAGACGGTGTAGAGCACCACGTCGGAGATGCCGGCGCCGGTGTCGAGCAGCACGATGTCGTAGCGCGGCGCGACCTTCTCGATCACCGCGAGCAGCTGGTCGCGCACCTCGGGCGTGAGGCGCGAGTACTCGACCAGGCCCGAGCCCGCCAGCAGCACCGAGAAGCCGCCCGGCGCCGGCAGCACCGCCTGCTCCAGGTCGGCCTGGCCGGTGAAGACATCGTGCAGCGTGACCTTGGGGTGCAGGTTCAGCACCACGTCGAGGTTGGCGAGGCCGAGGTCGGCGTCGAGCACGAGCACGTTCAGCCCGCGCCGCGCCAGCGCGGCGGCGAGGTTGGCCGAGATGAAGGTCTTGCCGACGCCGCCCTTGCCGCTGGTGACGGCGAGGATGCGGGCGCGCGCGGCGGTGTCGGTGGGCGAGGTCATGTCGGCTCGTGGTGGGGAACGGCGGCTTCGGTGTCGAACGACGCCAGCACGCTGGGCGAGAACAGCAGGCCCTTCTCCTCGGCGCTGACCAGGGAGACGGCCTGCGGTTCGAGGCAGATGCGGTTGCGGCCTTCGGCCTTGGCGCGGTAGAGCTGGGCGTCGGCGCGCTCGGTCCACAGCCGGGCCGAGGAGCGCACCCAGGGCGGCGCGAAGGCGCCGCCGACGCTGGCGGTGATCTGCAGGTCGGTCCCCGGCGTGATCGGGATGTGCAGCGCCTGCACGCGCCGGCGCACGCGCTCGGCCACGGTGCGGGCGAAGGCCGGCGCGCAGTTGGGCAGCACGATCGCGAATTCCTCGCCGCCGTAGCGCGCGACGGTGTCCATCGGCCGCACGCAGCGCTGCAGGCAGCGCGCGACGGCCTGCAGCACCAGGTCGCCGGCAGCATGGCCGTGGCTGTCGTTGACGCGCTTGAAATAGTCGACGTCGAGCAGCAGCACCAGCGCCGCCTCGCCGGAACGGGCGACGCGGTCGCATTCGCGCTCCAGCACCAGGTCGAACTGGCGGCGGTTGGCCAGGCCGGTCAGCGGATCGCGGCTGGACAGCTCGCACAGCCCGTCGAGCACCCGCTGCAGCCACACGGCATCGCGGGGGCCGTCGCCCGGGTCCTGCCCGGCACTCCTAAGCAGCAGGAGCGCCGCGTCCAACTGCAGCGCATCGGCGCTCGGGACGGGGGCGTCGGAATGGAAGGTGCTCAAGGTCGGGGCAGTCTAGCCGGCAGGCAGACCGTCGTAGCCGAGAAGAGGCGGGTTTCCAGGCCGCTTTCCGGGGGCCGGACACCCCTCAAGGCCGGCAGACTGCCGCCGATAAACCCTGCAGACGTGGCCCTGGGGACCGGTGCCGCGCTGCCTGTTCCGCGTCCCACGGCCCCTGCCCTCCAATCTGCCGCCCCCATGACCGTCGCCCTGGCCCCTTCGATCCCGACGGCCCGCGCAGCGACGCTGCCGCCGCCCGCCGACCGCGAGTTCAGCTTCGGCAGCGCCGACTTCGAACGCGTGCGCGAGCTGATCTACCAGCGCGCCGGCATCAACCTGCAGGCCGGCAAGCAGGCGATGGTCTACAGCCGGCTGTCGCGCCGGCTGCGCGAAACCGGCCATGGTTCCTTCACCGACTACCTGCAGTGGCTCGAGCGCGGCACCGGTGGCGACGCCGAATGGCAGGAGTTCATCAACTGCCTGACCACCAACCTGACCAACTTCTTCCGCGAGGAGCACCATTTCCCGCTGCTGGCGCAGGCGCTGCAGGCGCGGCGTGGCAAGCCGGTGCGGATCTGGTGCAACGCCGCCTCGACCGGCGAGGAGCCGTATTCGCTGGCGATGACGGTGGCCGAGACCCTGGGCAGCGGCGCCGACTGCCGCATCCTCGCCACCGACATCGACACCAACGTGCTGGCCACCGCCGCCCGTGGGGTCTACGACGCCGGCGCGCGCGGGCTGACGCCCGCGCGGCTGAAGGCGCATTTCCTGCGCGGCACCGGCAGCAACGCCGGCGCGATCCGCGTCAAGCCCGAGCTGGCGCGGCTGATCGAATTCCGCAGCTTCAACCTGATGTCGGCCCCGTGGTCGTTCAGCGAGTCCTTCGACATCGTGTTCTGCCGCAACGTGATGATCTACTTCGACGCGCCGACGCAAAAGCGGGTGCTCGAGAACATCCACCGCTCGATGAAGTCCGGCAGCTCGCTGTTCGTCGGCCATTCCGAGAACTTCAGCGACGCGCGCGAGCTGTTCCGGCTGCGCGGCAAGACCGTCTACGAGCGCCTCGGCGTCTGAGGCCCGCGACATGTCCGCCCGGGTCGCCGCCCTGCCCCGCCCCGTCTCGCGCCTCGAGCAGCTGAAGGCGCGGCCGCGGCGTGCCGGCGAGGCCTCGTTCTTCTTCTACGAGGCGCACTTCAAGGCCGATGCCGTGAAGGTGCTGCCCGGCGAGTACTTCGTCCACGACGAAGACCTGCTGATCTTGACCACGCTGGGCTCCTGCATCGCCTGCTGCCTGTGGGACCGCGAGCGCCGCATCGGCGGCTTGAACCACTTCATGCTGCCCGACGGCGGCGGCGCGGCCGACGGCGGGCGCTACGGCTCGTTCGCGATGGAACTGCTGATCAACGAGATGATGAAACGCGGCGCCTCGCGCGCCGCGCTGGAGGCCAAGGTGTTCGGCGGCGGGGCGGTGATCAGCGGCATGAACTCGATCAACGTCGGCGAGCGCAACACCACCTTCGTGATGGACTACCTGAAGACCGAGCGCATCCCGGTGGTCAGCAAGGACGTGCTCGACATCTACCCGCGCAAGGTCTGCTTCTTCCCGGCCAGCGGCAAGGCCATGGTCAAGCGGCTGGCCAGCAGCAACACCGAGGCGCTGGTGGCGCAGGACCGCGCCGCGGCCCGCGCGGCGCCGGCGGCCGCCGGCGGGTCGATCGACCTGTTTTGAAGAACCCACAAGAATCCCAGGGGACGCGCATGACGAAGACAAGGGTGGTGGTGGTCGATGACTCCGCGCTGGTGCGGGGCCTGCTGGCCGAGATCATCAACCGGCAACCGGACATGACCTGCGTCGGCGCCGCCGCCGACCCGCTGGTGGCGCGCGAGATGATCCGCAGCCTCGACCCCGACGTGATCACGCTCGACGTCGAGATGCCGCGCATGGACGGCATCGACTTCCTGTCCCGGCTGATGCGGCTGCGGCCGATGCCGGTGGTGATGGTCTCGACGCTGACCGAGCGCGGCGCCGAGGTCACGCTGAAGGCGCTGGAGCTGGGCGCGATCGACTTCGTCGCCAAGCCCAAGATCGGCGTGGCCGACGGGCTCAAGCAGCTCGGCGCCGACATCACCGAGAAGATCCGCACCGCCTCGCGCGCCCGGGTACGCAAGCTCACGAGCCCCGCCCCGGCCCCCGCCGGCGCGCCGCGCCCGGCCGCGGCGCCGGTGGCGGCGGTCGGGCGGCTGTCGACCGAGAAGCTCGTCTTCATCGGCGCCTCGACCGGCGGCACCGAGGCCACCAAGGAGGTGCTGATGGGCCTGCCGCCCGACGCGCCGGCGGTGGTGATCACCCAGCACATGCCGCCCGGCTTCACCAAGAGCTACGCGGCGCGGCTCGACGGGCTGTGCCGCATCCGCGTCAAGGAGGCCAGCGACGGCGAGCGCATCCTGCCCGGCCATGCCTACATCGCCCCCGGCGGTCTGCACCTGAGCGTGGAGCGCAGCGGCGCCAACTACATCGCCCGCGTGCAGGACGGCGAGCCGGTCAACCGCCACAAGCCCAGCGTCGAGGTGCTGTTCAAGAGCGCGGCCCGCGTGGTCGGCCCGAATGCGCTCGGCATCATGCTGACCGGCATGGGCGCCGACGGCGCCAAGGCGATGCGCGAGCTGCGCGACGCCGGCAGCTACAACTTCGTGCAGGACGAGGCGAGCTGCGTCGTCTTCGGCATGCCGCGCGAGGCGATCGCGGCCGGCGCCGCGAACGAGGTGCTGCCGCTGACGCGCATCGCCCCGGCGCTGCTGGAGCGGCTGCGCAGCACCTCGGGGATGTCGCTGAACCGGGTCTGAGCGACGCGGCGTTGTTCGCCGCCCGCCGAGCCGTCTGTCCGCCGGAGCGTCAGCTCAGGAACAGCTGCTGCAGGTCGTTCAGGAAGTCGAAGCCGCGCGGCGTGGGCCAGGCGCGCTGCAGGTCGCGCTCGAGCAGGCCGCGCGACTCGGCGGCGGCGAGCGCCCGCTGGATGCTCGTGAGCGGCAGCCCGGTGCGCTCGGTGTAGCGGGCCAGCTCGAAGCCCTCGCGCAGCCGCAGCGCGTTGAGCATGAACTCGAACGGCAGGTCGGCGGCGGCCACCTCGTGCTCGTTCGACACCGCCTGGCCCGCCAGCGCCTTGGCGATGTAGGTGGCGGGGTCGCGCCAGCGGGTCTGGCGCAGGATGCGGTGGGCGAAGCTCAGCTTGCCATGGGCGCCGGCGCCGATGCCGAGGTAGTCGCCGAACTGCCAGTAGTTCAGGTTGTGGCGGCAGCGGTGGCCGGGCCGGGCATAGGCCGAGACCTCGTAGCGCTCCAGCCCGGCGGCGGCGCTGCGCTCGGCGATGCGGTCGAGCATCGCGGCGGCGAGGTCGTCGTCCGGCAGGTCCGGCGGCGGCTCGACGGCAAAGCGGGTGTTGGGCTCGAGCGTCAGGTGGTAGACGCTCAGGTGTGGCGGCGCGAAGGCCAGCGCCTGGCGCAGGTCGGCGTCGAGCGCGTCCAGTGTCTGGCCCGGCAGCGCGTACATCAGGTCGAGGTTGAAGGTCTCGAAGGCCGCGCGGGCCTCCTCGACGGCGGCGATCGCCTGGGCGCGGTCGTGCACGCGGCCCAGGGCCTTCAGCTTCGCGTCGTCGAAGCTCTGCACGCCGATCGACAGCCGCGTCACGCCGGCGGCGCGGAAGGCACGGAAGCGCTCGCGCTCGAAGGTGCCGGGATTGGCCTCCAGCGTGATCTCGCAGCCGGGCTCGAGCGGCAGCCGCGCGCGCACGTCGGCCAGCAGGCGCTCGATCGATTCGGGCGAGAACAGGCTGGGCGTGCCGCCGCCGATGAAGACGCTGACGACGCGGCGGCCCCAGACCAGCGGCAGCGCGGCCTCGAGGTCGGCGCGCAGCGCGTCGAGGTAGCGCGATTCCAATCCGAGGTCGAGCGCGCGGCCCGTTCCGGATCCGGGTTGCCCGGTCCGGAACGCGCCCCACGGGCCACGAAGCGGCCCTTGCCGGGCCGTCGGGGCAGCGACCGCAGGGAGCGTCGGGGACGTCAGTTCATGCGAATTGAAGTCGCAGTAGGGGCACTTCTTCAGGCACCAGGGCAGGTGCACGTAGAGCGCCAGCGGCGGCAGCGCGCTCAGGTTCAGCGCGCCGCCGCGGCGGTGCAGCCCGCTGACGTCGATGCGCTGCGCGTTCACGGCGCGAACCAGGCGGCGCGCAGCCGCGCCAGCATCTCGGCCGCGGCCAGCGCGCGGTGGCTGAGCGCGTTCTTCGTGCCGGCGTCGAGCTCGGCGACGCTCTTGCCGAGCGCCGGGACGAACACCAGCGGGTCGTAGCCGAAGCCGCCCTGCCCGCGCGGCGCGCACAGGATCTCGCCCGGCCAGCGGCCGAAGGCGATCAGCGGTTCGGGGTCGTCGGCGTGGCGCAGCGCGACCAGCGTGCTGACGAAGGCGCAGCGGCGGTCGGTGGCGCCGGCCAGGCGTTCGAGCAGCAGGCGGTTGTTCGCGGCGTCCTGCAGCGCGCGCTGCGCCTCGCGCTCGCCGGCCGGCAGCTCGATCGGCGCGTAGACGGCCGAGGCGACGCCCGGCGCGCCACCGAGCGCGTCAACGCACAGGCCCGAGTCGTCGGCGATCGCCGCGCCGCCCGCCGCCCGCGCCGCATGGCGGGCCTTCGCGAGCGCGTTCTCGACGAAGCTGGCGTGCGGCTCCTCGGCCTCGGCGATGCCGAGCGCGCCCTGCGCGACCAGCTCGACCGGCAGCGTGCCGAGCAGCGTGCGCAGCTCGGCGAGCTTCTTCGCGTTGTTGGACGCGAGGACGAGGCGCATCACCCAGCCCTCGCCGGGCCGCCCCAAGAGGGCTGGCGCCCCCACGGGGGGCAGCACCGCAGGTGCGTGGGGGTCGTCATGTCAGCCTTTCAGCGCCTTGGCCTGCAGCTTCACGAGTTCGGCAATGCCGCGGTCGGCCAACGCCAGCAGCCGGTCCATCTCGGCGCGCGTGAACGCCGCGCCCTCGGCGGTGCCCTGCACCTCGACGAAGTGGCCGGCGCCGGTCATCACGACGTTCATGTCGGTGTCGCAGGCAGCATCCTCGACGTACTCCAGGTCGAGCAGCGGCGTGCCCTCGACGATGCCGACGCTGACCGCGGCGACCGCGTCGCGGATCGGCGAGGCCGCGAGCTTGCCCTGCGCGATCAGCCAGCTCACCGCGTCCGCGGCGGCGACGTAGGCGCCGGTGATCGCCGCGGTGCGCGTGCCGCCGTCGGCCTGCAGCACGTCGCAGTCGATCAGGATGCTGCGCTCGCCCAGCGCCTTCAGGTCGAACACGGCACGCAGCGAGCGGCCGATCAGGCGCTGGATCTCCTGCGTGCGGCCGCTCTGCTTGCCACGCGCGGCCTCGCGGTCGCCGCGGGTGTGGGTGGCGCGCGGCAGCATGCCGTATTCGGCCGTGACCCAGCCCTCGCCACTGCCGCGCTTGTGCGGCGGTACCTTCTCCTCGACCGAGGCGGTACAGAGGACCTTGGTGTCGCCGAAGGCGACCAGCACCGAGCCCTCGGCGTGCACCGTGTAGCGGCGGGTCAGGGTGACGGGGCGCAGCGCGTCGGCGGCGCGGTCGCGGGTGCGAACGAAGCTCATGGGAATCCTGGAGTGGGGAAAAGCAAAGGCTGCCCGGGGGCAGCCGCATTGTCGGTCGGACCGCGGGCCGCGGAGTCGGGGCCCGAGCGCCGGGCCGCCCCAAGCCGGGCCCGCCCCCTCGGGGGGCGATCACCGTACCCGGCGATCGGGGGCCGTCGGTCCTCAGGATTTCTTCTGCGAGGAGCGCCGGATCGCCTCGTTGATCTCGCGGATCGAGCGCTCGATCTCGGCCTCGTCGAGCTCGTCGGGCTCGCCCGAACCGGCGCCGACGCTGGCCTGGATGGTCGAGGCGAACACCTCCTCGCCCAGCGACTGGGTCGAGATCGCCGGCACGTCGTCGGTGGCCGATTCCCACTCGACCGACAGCACGGTGACGTTATCGCTCTTGGGGCCGCCCTTGCGCAGGGCCTGCTCGACCAGCTCGGGCACCGCATCGGCGATCGGGTGGTTGGCGAGCTGCGAGGTGATGATGTCGTCGCTCAGCGTGCCCCACAGCCCGTCGGAGCACAGCAGGATCCGATCGCCCTTGTGCATGATCAGCGGGCCGACGGTGTCGACCACCGGCTTGCCCGGGCTGCCCAGGCAGGTGAACAGCACGTTGCGGTTGAAGCGGTCGCCCATCGGCACGACCTGCGACATCGTCTCCTGCAGCTCGGAATAGCTGTGGTCGCGGGTGCGCGCGATCAGCTTGTCGCCGCGCACCAGGTACAGCCGCGAGTCGCCGCAATGCGCCCAGTAGGCGGCGTTGCCCTGCAGCACGCAGGCCACGACCGTCGTGCGCGGCGTGTCGATCAGCGCCTTCTCGGTCGCGTAGCGGATCAGCTGGTGGTGGCCGGCGATCACCGAGTCGTGCAGGAAGCGCAGCGGGTCCTTCAGCACCGGCTTGGCGTCGCGCTGGAACATCGCGGCCAGCGTCTGCAGCGCGAGCTGCGACGCGACCTCGCCCTCCGGATGCCCGCCCATGCCATCGGCCAGCGCGAACAGCCCCGAGTCCCGCGTGTAGCAATAGCCCATGCGGTCTTCGTTCTTCTCGCGGCCGCCCTTGCGGCTGATCTGGTAGACGGAGAAACGCATCCCTGGCTGCCTATCGAAGCGGTCAACCCGCCCGCAGGGCCGCCCCAAGGGCGGGTTGCGCCCCCTCGGGGGGCAGGAGCGAAGCGACGTGGGGGCTCATGGTTAGGCCTTGACGCCGGTCTTGATGTTCTCGAGCTGCAGCTTCAACCGCTCGCCGAAGCTCAGCTTGGTGTAGCGGCGCTCGGTCTCGCGCGCCAGCTCCTTCTGCAGCGCGAACACGCTCTGCGGGCGCGACAGCGGGTCGAGCGACATGCACCACTCGGTGACCTCGATCAGGTTGTCCGAGTAGACGCTGCGCAGCCGCGACAGGCTCAGGCCCAGGCGGTCCTTGTCGTTGCGCTGCGGCGCATCGTTGGGCGGGTAGCCCTGCATGCAGGCGTAGATGCACGCGCCGATCGCGTAGATGTCGGTCCAGGGGCCGAGCGTGCCGTCACGGCGGTACATCTCGGGGGCGGCGAAGCCGGGCGTGTACATCGGGCGGATGAAGTTGCCTTCCTTGCTCAGGACCTCGCGCGCGGCGCCGAAGTCCAGCATCACCGCCTTGTTGTCGTTGGTGATGAAGATGTTGGCCGGCTTGATGTCCAGGTGCAGCATCTTGTGCTGATGGACGATGCGCAGGCCGCGCAGGATCTCGTCGAACAGTGAACGAATCGTCGATTCCCTGAAAACCTTGTCACGCTTCAGGTCGCGGGCGGTGACGATGAAGTCCTGCAGGGTATCCCCTTGCAGGTAGTTCATCACCATGTAGACGGTCTCGTTCTCGCGGAAGAAGTTCAGCACCGAGACCACGCTCGGATGGCTGATCTGCGCGAGCGAGCGGCCTTCCTCGAAGAAGCTCTTCAGGCCCAGGCGGTAGAGCGGCTGCTTCTCGGGCTTGACGCGCGGCGTCAGCTCGCCGGGGGCCCGCTCGGCCAGCGAGGCCGGCAGGTATTCCTTCAGCGCCACCAGGCGGCGCTCGGCGTCTTCGCACAGGTAGACCACGCCAAAGCCGCCGGCCGCCAGTTTCTTGATGACCTGGTAGCCCCCGACCACCGTGCCCGCAGGCAAGGGGGCGGGTTTGCTCTTTGACATAATCGGATTTTGTAATGCGATAAATTCGATGCCAGTTTACAGCATGACCGGCTACGCGAATGCGTCCGCCGGTAGCGCCGAAACCCCCGCCACGACAGGCCCCGCGGTGCATGTGGAGCTGCGTTCGGTCAACAGTCGGTTTCTCGATGTTGCATTTCGCATGCCTGACGAAATGCGCATCCTGGAGCCGGCGCTGCGCGAGCTGCTCGCCTCGCGGCTGCGGCGCGGCAAGGTCGAGCTGCGGCTGTCCACCCGCGACGAGGCGGCGAGCGCCTGGCCCCAACCGCAGCCGGCCCAGCTGGTCGAACTGGCCCGGCTGCAGGACAGCGTGCGCGCCCGGCTGCCGCTGGCGGCGCCGCTGTCGGTGCAGGAGGCGCTGCACTGGTGTCGCGGCGCGACCGGCGCCGGCCCGGCCGACGAGGCCGTGCTCGCGGCCGCCCGCGAGGCGCTGACCGCCCTGCTGGAGGCCCGTGCGCGCGAGGGTGCGCGGCTGGTCGAGGTGTTGATGCAGCGCGTCACAAGGCTGCGCGAGCTCGCCGCTGAGGCCCGGCCGCTGCTGCCGCGCGTCGTCGAGCGCCAGCGCCAGCGCTTCGTGGAGCGCTGGCAGGAGGCCCTCGACGCCGGCAACGCCAGCGGCTCGATCCCGACCCAGACGCTGCAGGAGCGCGCTCTCGCCGAGGCCACCGCCTTCGCGATCCGCATCGACGTGGCCGAGGAACTGGCGCGGCTGGGATCGCACCTCGACGAGATCGAGCGCCTGCTCGGTGCCGGCGGCGAGATCGGCAAGCGCCTGGACTTCCTGATCCAGGAACTGCAGCGCGAGGCCAACACGCTCGGCTCCAAGTCGGCGGCGCTGGAGTTGACACAGCTCTCGGTCGAGATGAAGGTCGCGATCGAGCAGATGCGCGAACAGGTGCAGAACATCGAATGAGTCGTTCCACGCAGTCCGTCGCGGGCCGAGCGCCGGGCCGCCCCAAGCCGGCCCGCATTCCCCTGGGGGATCGGGCGCGGTACTCCGCGCCCGAGGGGCACCCATGACTTCCGTTGCCGCCACCCCGCCGCCGCTGGACGCGCCCGGCAACCTGTTCGTCGTCGCCGCGCCCAGCGGCGCCGGCAAGTCCAGCCTCGTCAAGGCGCTGCTGCAGCGCGAACCGCGGCTGGCGGTGTCGGTCTCGCACACGACCCGGGCGCCGCGCGGCAGCGAGACCGACGGTCGCGAGTACCACTTCATCACCGAGCCGGTGTTCCGTGACATGGTGATGCGCGGCGCCTTCTTCGAGTGGGCCGAGGTGCACGGCAACCTCTACGGCACCTCGCGCCCGGCGATCGAGCAGCGCCTGCTCGCCGGCGAGGACGTCGTGCTCGAGATCGACTGGCAGGGCGCGCTGCAGATCAAGCGGCTGTTTCCGGGCGCGGTGCTGGTGTTCATCCTGCCGCCGAGCTGGGACGAGCTGCAGCGGCGGCTGCGCGGCCGCGGCGAGGACGCCGAGGACGTGATCGCCAAGCGGCTCGCCAACGCGCGCGAGGAGGTGGCGCAGGCGCCGCGCTTCGACTACCTCGTGATCAATGCCGTGTTCGACGAGGCCTTGGCCGACCTGCAGGCGGTCGTTCACGCCCAGCGGCTAAAATACGCGAGTCAGCGCCGCAGCAAGGCGGCCGTGTTCCAGGCCCTGCACCTGGGTTGAGTTCCCTCCCTCCTTCCGGAAAGTACCCGTCCATGGCCCGCATCACCGTCGAAGACTGCCTCGCGCGCATCCCCAACCGCTTCCAGCTCGTGCTGGCGGCCACCTACCGCGCCCGCATGCTCAGCCAGGGCCACGCGCCCAAGCTCGAGAGCAAGAACAAGCCCGGCGTGACCGCGCTGCGCGAGATCGCCGAAGGCCATGTCGGCCTCGAGATGCTCAAGAAGGTCCCGATCTAAGGATCGCTCGCCTCCCTGCCTGACGGCCCGCCTCGGCGGGCCGTCGTCGTTTCGGGGCTGCCCGCACGCCGGTGTCACCGAAGCCGGCGCGCTACCATGAACCCATGCCCTCCCGCGCCGTCCAAGCCGTCCGCAAGAAGCTGAGCCAGGCCCTGCCCGCGTTCATGCTCGGCACCTCGGCCTCCGCCGAGGCCGCGGACGTGGCCGCGTCCGATGCCGACGCGGCCTCGTTCGCGACGCTCACGAAGAAGCTCGCCTACCTCGACGCCGCCGACATCAAGCGGGTGCGCGAGGCCTACAAGTTCGCCGACGAGGCCCACCTCGGCCAGTTCCGCGCCAGCGGCCTACCCTACATCACCCACCCGCTGGCGGTGGCCGGGCTGTGCGCCGACTGGAAGCTCGATGCGCAGGCCATCATGGCCGCGCTGATGCACGACGCGATGGAGGACTGCGGCATCGGCAAGGCCGAGCTGATCGAGCGCTTCGGCGCGCCGACCGCCGAGCTGGTCGACGGCCTCACCAAGCTCGACAAGCTGCAGTTCAGCACCCGCGAGGAGTCGCAGGCCGAGAGCTTCCGCAAGATGCTGCTGGCGATGGCGCGCGACGTGCGCGTGATCCTGGTCAAGCTCGCCGACCGGCTGCACAACATGCGCACGATGGACGCGGTGCAGCCGGCCAAGCGCAGCCGCATCGCGCGCGAGACGCTCGACATCTATGCGCCGATCGCGCACCGCCTGGGCCTGAACCAGACCTACCGCGAGCTGCAGGAACTGTCCTTCGAGTACATGCACCCGTGGCGCCACGCGGCGCTGAACAAGGCGGTGACGCGCGCCCGCGGCCACCGGCGCGACATCGTCGAGCGGGTGCAGCGCGAGGTCGAGAAGGCCTTCAAGGACGCCAAGCTCGCGGTGCAGGTCAGCGGCCGCGAGAAGACCATCTACTCGATCTACAAGAAGATGGACGAGAAGCACCTGAGCTTCGCGCAGGTCAACGACGTCTTCGGCTTCCGCGTCGTCGTGACGACGCTGCCCGAGTGCTACCTCGGCCTGGGCGTGCTGCACCAGCTCTACAAGCCGCTGCCGGGGCGCTTCAAGGACTACATCGCGATCCCCAAGGCCAACGGCTACCAGTCGCTGCACACCACGCTGGTGAGCCCGCTGGGCACCGCGGTCGAGTTCCAGATCCGCACCGAGCCGATGCACCTGGTGGCCGAGAAGGGCATCGCCGCGCACTGGCTCTACAAGGCCCGTGGCAGCGCCGACGCCCAGCACCTCGGCGCGATGTGGCTGCAGTCGCTGCTGGACATCCAGGACGAGACGCGCGACGCGGCCGAGTTCCTCGAGCACGTCAAGATCGACCTGTTCCCCGACTCGGTCTACGTGTTCACGCCGATGAGCAAGATCCTGGCGCTGCCGCGCGGCGCGACGGCGGTGGACTTCGCCTACGCGATCCACAGCGACGTCGGCGACCACTGCGTCGGCACCAAGATCAATGGCGAGCCGGCACCGCTGCGCACGCCGCTGCGCAGCGGCGACGTGGTCGAGATCGTCACCGCGCCGGGCGCACGGCCCAACCCGGCCTGGCTCAACTTCGTGCGCACCGGCCGCGCGCGCTCGCGCATCCGCCACTACCTGAAGAACATGGAGGCCGAGGAGTCGCTCGCGCTCGGCGAGAAGCTGCTCGCCCAGGCGGTGCGCGCCGAGGGCCTGCAGCTGCCGGCGGGCGACGAGACCGAGGGCAGTCCGCAGGCGCCCGTCTGGCAGGCGGTGCTGCGCTGGAGCGGTCTCAAGCGCCGCGACGACCTGCTGATCGAGATCGGCCTGGGCAAGAAGATCCCCGCCATCGTCGCCAAGCGCATGGCCGGCCTGCTGGCCGAGCGCGGCACCCGCCCCGATGCGCTGACGCTGACGATGGGCCGCTATGCCGCCGACGAGGCGCTGCCGGCCCAGGGCACGGTGCTGATCGACGGCAGCGAAGGCGCCACCGTGCAGCTGGCCACCTGCTGCCGGCCGGTGCCGGGCGATGCGATCGTCGGCTACCTCGGGCGCGGCGAGGGCCTGATGGTGCACACCGTCGAGTGCGGCGTCGGCCGCCGCCAATACGGCCGCGACAGCGAGGCCTGGATCACCGTCGAATGGGCCGAGACGCCGGTGCGCGCCTTCGAGACCGCGGTGATGGTGATGGTCGACAACGGCAAGGGCGTGCTGGCCCAGGTGGCCGCCGCCGTCAGCGGCGCCGAGGCCGACATCGTCCACATCGACATGGGCGACGAGCACGCGACCGAGACGACCGAACTGCGCCTGCTCGTCGCCGTGCGCGACCGCCTGCACCTGGCCGACACGCTGCGGGCCCTGAAGCGCTCGCCGGCGGTGTTGCGCGTGTCCCGGGTCAAACCCTAGCGCCATGCAGGTCCTGCAGGGCATCAAGGTCATCGAGCTCGGCCAGCTGATCGCCGGCCCCTTCGCCGCCAAGACACTGGCCGACTTCGGCGCGCGCGTCATCAAGATCGAGCCGCCCCAGGGCGGCGATCCGCTGCGCACCTGGCGCAAGCTCAAGGACGGCACCTCGGTGTGGTGGGATGCGCAGTCGCGCAACAAGGAATCCGTCGCGCTCGACCTGCGCCAGCCCGAGGCCCAGGCGGTCGTGCGCGCGCTGGCGCGCGACGCCGACGTGCTGATCGAGAACTTCCGCCCCGGTACGCTGGAAGCGTGGAACCTCGGCTGGGACACGCTGCAGGCGCTGAACCCGCGGCTGATCATGCTGCGCCTGTCGGGCTTCGGCCAGACCGGCCCGCGCGCCGGCGAGCCGGGCTTCGCGGCGGTGGCCGAGGCCTACGCCGGGCTGCGCCACCTGAACGCCGAGCCGGGCCGCCCGCCGGTGCGCGCCGGCGTCTCGCTCGGCGACACGGTGGCCGGGCTGACCGGCGCCTTCGGCGTGCTGATGGCGCTGTACCAGCGCGACGCGCGCGGCGCGAATGGTGGAGGTGGGGGCCAGATGATCGACCTCGCGCTCTACGAGGCGATGTTCAACCTGACCGAGAGCCTGCTGCCCGAGTACGACGCCTTCGGCGAGGTGCGCGAACCCGCCGGCGGCGCGCTGCCGGGCATCGCGCCGTCGAATGCCTACCCCTGCGGCGACGGCCGCTTCGTGCTGGTGGCCGGCAACGGCGACAGCATCTTCAAGCGGCTGATGCACGCCATCGCCCGGCCCGACCTGGCCGCGGACCCCGGCCTCGTGCGCAACGACGGCCGCGCCGCGCGCGCGACCGAGCTCGATGCCGCGATCGGCGCCTGGACCGCGCAGCGGCCGCTCGACGCGGTGCTCGCCGCGATGGCCGCGGCCGAGGTGCCGGCCAGCCGGCTCTACACGATCGCCGACCTGGCCGCCGAGCCGCATTACGCGGCGCGCGGCAACCTCGAGCGCATCCCGGCGCTGGCCGGCGGCACGATCGCGGTGCCCGGCATCGTGCCCAAGCTGTCGGCCACGCCGGGCGCGGTGCAGCGGCGCGCACCGCGCCTGGGCGAGCAGACCGAGGCGGTACTGCGCGAGCTCGGCCACGACGACGCCAGCATCGCCGCGCTGCGCGAGCGGGGCGTGATCGGCTGACGCCATGCACCCGCGTGCGCAAGCCCTGATCGCCAGCCTCGGCCTGCAGCCGCATCCCGAGGGCGGACACTACCGCGAGATCTACCGCTCCGCCGTGCCGGTGGCGCGCGTCGCCGACGGCCAGATGCGCGGCGCGCTGACGGTGATCCACTTCCTGCTGGCGCGCGGTGCGCTGAGCCGCTGGCACCAGGTCCTGTCCGACGAGGCCTGGCACTACATCGAGGGGGCGCCGCTGCAGCTTTCCGAGTTCCCGGCCGAGGGCGGCGCCGGCCGGCACGTCACGCTCGGCCCGGTCGCGCCGGGCAGCGTGCCGGCGCATGTGGTCCCGGCCGGCCACTGGCAGGCGGCGCAGACGCAGGGCGACTACACGCTGGTGGCCTGCAGCGTCGGCCCCGGCTTCGACTTCGCCGACTTCCGGCTGCTCGCCGACCTGCCCGATCCCCCTGTCCCCGACGGCCTGCCGTTCTGGCGCGCGCTGCTCTGAGCGTCAACCGCCGCCGACGGCGATGATGTAATAGATATTCCACGATCTGTGGCATATGCTTGCCACATGTGGGCCGTCCTGATCGTCACGCTGCCGACCCGGCCCAACGCCGTGCGGGTGCGCATCTGGCGATCGCTGAAGACGCTGGGCTGCGCCGCGCTGCGCGACGGCGCCTACCTGCTGCCCGAGGCCCAGGCCGATGCGCTGGAGGCGCTGGCGGCCGAGGTGCGCGCGCATGGCGGCAGCGCCTCGGTGCTGGCGCTCGCGCCGCGCAGCCCGGCCCAGCAGCAGGAGGTGCTGGCGCTGTTCGACCGCAGCGAGGCCTACGCCGACTGGCGCGCCAACGCGCGCACGCTGCAGCAGGCCCTGCCCGCGCTCGGCGAGCCCGAGGCGCGGCGCCGGCTGCGCGGCGTGGCCGAGGCGCTGAACGCGCTGCGCCGCACCGACCATTACCCGGGCGCCGCCGCCGAGCAGGCCGAGGCCGAGCTGGTGGCGCTGCGCCACGCCCTCGACGCCCGCCATGCGCGCGGCGAGCCGACCGCGCGCGCCGCCGAGGGCATCGGCAGGCTCGACGCGCGCCGCTTCCAGCGCCGCCGCTGGGCCAGCCGCGCGCGGCCCTGGGTCGACCGGCTGGCCTGCGCCTGGCTGATCCGCCGCTTCATCGATCGCGAGGCGCAGATCCTCTGGCTCGCCGAGCCGTCGCGCGCGCCGCGCGGCACGCTCGGCTTCGACTTCGACGGCGCGCGCTTCACCCATGTCGGCGCGCGCGTCAGCTTCGAGGTGCTGCTCGCCAGCTTCAGTCTCGAGGATGACGCGCGCCTGCGGCAGCTCGGCGCGCTGGTCCATTACCTCGACGCCGGCGGCATCCCGGTGCCCGAGGCCGCCGGCCTCGAGGCGGTGCTCGGCGGCCTGCGCGAGCTGCATGCCGGCGACGACGCGCTCGCCGCAGCCGCCGCGAACGTGTTCGACGCCCTCTACGCCATCCCAGGAGCCTGACCGTGCCCCCCGTCCTCCATCCGGCCGAGCGCCCGGCCCCCGTGAGCTTCGCCGAGGCCCTGCGCTTCTGGTTGAAGCTGGGCTTCATCAGCTTCGGCGGCCCGGCCGGTCAGATCGCGATCATGCACACCGAGCTGGTCGAGCGCCGGCGCTGGATCAGCGAGCGCCGCTTCCTGCACGCGCTGAACTACTGCATGCTGCTGCCGGGCCCGGAGGCGCAGCAGCTCGCCACCTACATCGGCTGGCTGATGCACCGGACCTGGGGCGGCATCGTCGCCGGCGCGCTGTTCGTGCTGCCCTCGCTGTTCATCCTGATCGCGCTGTCGTGGATCTACCTGCGCTTCGGCGACGTGCCGGTGGTCGCGGGGCTGTTCTACGGCATCAAGCCCGCCGTCACCGCGCTGGTGCTGCACGCGGCGCACCGCATCGGCACGCGGGCGCTGAAGCATCCGGCGCTGTGGGTGCTGGCGGCGGCGGCCTTCGTGGCGATCTTCGCGTTCGACGCGCCCTTCCCCGCCATCGTCGCGGCCGCGGCGCTGATCGGTCACTTCGGCGGCCGCCATGCGCCGCAGGTGTTCGCGATGGGCGGCGGCCACGGCGCCGCGAAGGCCAGCTACGGCCCGGCGCTGATCGACGACGACACGCCGACGCCGGCGCATGCGCGGTTCTCGCGCCCGCACCTCGCCAAGGTGCTGGCGGTCGGGCTGGGGCTGTGGGGCGCGGCGATGGCCGCCCTGGTCGCGGCCCAGGGCCTGCAGGCCACGCTGGCGCAGATGGGCTGGTTCTTCACCAAGGCCGCGCTGCTGACCTTCGGCGGCGCCTACGCGGTGCTGCCCTATGTCTACCAGGGGGCGGTCGAGCAGCACCACTGGCTGAGCGCGCCGCAGATGATCGACGGCCTGGCGCTCGGCGAGACCACGCCCGGCCCGCTGATCATGGTGGTGGCCTTCGTCGGCTTCGTCGGCGGCTGGGCCAAGGCGGTGCTCGGGCCCGACGCGCTCTTCCTCGGCGCGGCGCTGGCGGCCGGCGTCGCGACCTTCTTCACCTTCCTGCCGTCCTTCGTCTTCATCCTCGCCGGCGGGCCGGCTGTCGAGGCGACGCATGGCAGGCTCGGCTACACCGCGCCGCTGACGGCCATCACCGCGGCGGTCGTCGGCGTGATCGTGAACCTGGCGCTGTTCTTCGCCTACCACGTGCTGTGGCCGCAGGGCTTCGGCGGGCGCTTCGATGGCGTCTCGGCGCTGATCGCGGTGGCCGCGGCGGTCGCGCTGTTCCGCTTCAAGGTCGGTGTGATGCCGCTGCTCGGTGCCTGCGCGGCCGCCGGGCTGGCGGCGAGCCTGTGGCTGCGCTGAGGAGAGCACCATGCAATGGGTGACCCGCGAACGCCCCAAGATCGACCGCATCGCCTGCCCCTGGCTGATCGCGCGCTTCATCGACCGCGAGCCGGAGTTCCTCTACGTGCCGGCGCCGCGCGTGCTGGCGGTGGCGGCCGAGACCGGCGCGACGCCCTACGACATCCCGGGCGTCGAGCTGAGCCACGTGGGCGAGCGCTGCAGCTTCGACGCCTTCCTCGCCAAGTACCGTCTCGACGACCCGGCGCTGCAGCGTCTGGCGCTGATCGTGCGCGGGGCCGACACCTCGCGGCTGGAGCTCACGCCGCAGTCGGCCGGTCTGTATGCGATCTCGCTCGGGCTGTCGCGCGTGTTCGCCGACGACCAGGAGATGCTGCGCCACGGCCTCGTGGTCTACGACGCGCTGTACGCGTGGTGCCGCGAAGGCCAGGCCGAGAGCCATGCCTGGCCGCCGACGATGACGGCCTGAGCCCGGCCACCACGCGCCTCAGGGCGCCGGGTAGCGGACCTCGAGCACCTCGAGCGTCTGCGGCCCGGCCGGCGTCACCAGCGTGACCTCGTCGCCCTCGCGCGCCTTCAGCAGCGCGCGGGCGATCGGCGCGATCCAGCTGACCTCGCCATGCAGGCTGTCGGCCTCGTCGATGCCCTTGATCGTGACGGTGCGCTCGGTGCCGTCGGGCGTCGCGTAGGTGACGGTGGCGCCGAAGAAGATCTGGTCGCTGCCATGGTGGACGCTCGGGTCCGCGACCTCGGCGATCTCGAGCCGCTGGGTCAGGAAGCGGATGCGGCGGTCGATCTCGCGCAGCCGCTTCTTGCCGTAGAGGTAGTCGCCGTTCTCGGAGCGGTCGCCGTTCTTCGCGGCCCAGGACACGGTCTCGACCACCTTGGGCCGCTCGTCGTCGATCAGCGCCAGCAACTCGGCACGCAGCCGCGCGTAGCCGGCCGGCGTGAGGTAGTTCTTCGCGCCGGCGGGCAGCGGCGGCAGGCCGGGGTCGTCGTCGTCCTCGGCCGCGGCGTCGCTTTCCTTCGTGAAGGCCTTGCTCATGGACGCGATTTTCGCGCGCCCGCGGCAGCCCTCAGGTGGCCGCGGGCATCGCCGCGACCGCGCGCTCGACCACCGCGCGCGGCAGATGGATCGCCAGCTCGACGCTGCCGACCGTCAGCATCACCGCCACCTGACCCTCGGCCCGCCCCGGCGCCAGCTGCATCGCGCTGCCGGCCACGCTGCACAGCGCCGGGCGCTCGTTGACGTCGGCCGAGGCGGCGGCGAAGGCCGGATGGCCGGCCTGCTCGAGCAGCGCGGCGGTCACGAAGGCCAGCCCGCCGGCATCGACACCGGCGATGAACTGCGCGTCGTTGAAGTCGGTCAGCTCCAAGCCGCAGACCGACGGGTTGCTGGTCTGCATGAACTGGATCTTCTTCAGCGGGGCGATGGCGTTGGACATGGCGATGGGTCGGTGAGGAAGCGGGGCCGAAGCGTACCCCACGACGCTGCGCCAGAATCTGCCTGTCATCTCCGGATTGCCCCATGGCCGCCACCGCCTTCCCGATCGACTGGGACGCCCCTGCGCCCGGCTTCCGCCTGCCCGGCACCGATGGCCAGGTCTGGACCCGCGAGCGCTGCGCCGGGCCGAACGGGCTGCTCGTCATGTTCATCTGCAACCACTGCCCCTATGTGCTGGCGGTGGTCGACCGGCTGGTGCGCGACGCGCACGCGCTGCAGGCGCTCGGCGTCGGCTGCGTCGCCGTCAGCGCCAACGACGCCACCGCCTACCCGGAGGACTCGTTCGACCACATGCGCGGCTTCGCGCGGAGCCACGGCTTCGGCTTCCCCTACCTGTACGACGAGTCGCAGGAGGTGGCGCGCGCCTACGGCGCGGTGTGCACGCCGGACTTCTTCGGCTACAACGGCGCGCTGCGGCTGCAGTACCGGGGCCGGCTCGACGCGTCGGGCCGGCAGCCGGCGCCGCCCGACGTGCGACGCGAGCTGTACGAGGCGATGGCCCAGGTCGCCCGCACCGGGCAGGGGCCGGCGGATCAGACCTCGAGCATCGGCTGCTCGATCAAGTGGCGCGACTGACGCGCCGCTCCCTGACGAGCCCGCCCCGATGACGCCGCCCCGCCTGCGCCTGCGAACGCGACTCCTCGCGCTCGCGCTCGGCAGCGCCGCCGCGCTCGCGCTGGCCGACACGCCGCGCGCCGTGCACGGCCTGACGACGCCCGAGTCGGTGCTGGCGGGCAGCGACGGCCGCGTCTACGTGTCCGAGATCGGCGGCTTCGACAAGGACGGCGACGGCCGCGTCACGGTGGTCGACGCGCGGCGCGGCGCGATCGCCTGGGCCACCGAGGGCCTCGACGACCCGAAGGGCCTGGCCGAGCGCAAGGGCCTCGTCTACGTGACCGACAAGCGCCGCGTCGTGCGCATCGACCGCCGCGGCAAGGTGACGGTGTTCGCCGCCGCCGCCGCCTTCCCGAAGCCGCCGGCCTTCCTCAACGACCTGGCCTTCGACGCCGCCGGCAACCTCTATGTCTCCGACACCGGCGACTTCCAGCAGGGCGGCGGCGGCGCGATCTTCCGCATCACCCCGGACGGCCGCGTGACGCTGGTCGTCGACGAGGCCGCCAACCCGGCGATCCGCAACCCGAACGGGCTGCTGGCCGAGGGCAAGGGCCGGCTGCTGGTGCTCGACTTCGCGACCGGCACGCTGCTGCGGCTCGACACCGCCACCGGCCGCAGCGAGACGGTCGCCGACGGCTTCGGCGGCGGCGACGGGCTGGCGCGCGACGCCGCCGGCGTGCTCTACCTGTCGGACTGGCGCGGCGGCCAGGTGTGGAAGCTGGACCCGAAGCGCGCCGGCGCGCCGCCGGTGCGCTACGAACAGGCCTTCCAGTCGGCGGCCGACATCGCGGTCTCGCGCGACGGCCGCCATGTGCTGGTGCCCGACATGAAGGCCGGCGCGCTGGTCTGGATGCCCAAGTGACGCGGCGCGCCGCCGGCCTCGCGCTGCTGCTCGCGCTGGCGGGCTGCAGCGGCCTTGCGCCGGCGCCGGCGGACAGCGGCTGGTCGCTGCACGGCCAGGACCTCGGCGGCCAGCGCCTGTCGCCGCTGGCGCAGATCGACACCGGCAACGTCGCGCGGCTCGCGCCGGCCTGGACCTACCGCAGCGGCATCACCGCCACCTTCCAGGCGACGCCGATCGTCGTCGGCCGCACGATGTACCTGTCGCTGCCGTTCAGCAGCGTGGTCGCGCTCGACGCGACCAGCGGCCGCGAGCTGTGGCGCTACCAGCACCGCTCGCACAGCGCCAAGCCCTGCTGCGGGCCGGCCAACCGCGGCGTCGCGGTCGCCGGCGGCAAGGTCTATGTCGGCAGCGTGGACGGACGGCTGATCGCGCTCGATGCCACCGACGGCAGGCCGCTGTGGGACGTCACCGTGGCCGACTACGCCGGCCGCACCGAGGCGATCTCGCAGCTGCAGGCCGGCGACCCGCTGGCCCAGGGTGGCGCGACCGGCTCCACCGGCGTGGGTCTCGGCGCCGCGCCGCTGGTGCATGACGGCAAGGTCTACATCGGCATCAACGGCGTCGGCTACGGCCTGCACCCGGACGCCGGCCTGTCGGTGGTGGGCGTCGCAGGCCAGTACGGCCGGCCCGGCCTGATGGCCGCCTTCGACGCCGCGACCGGCCGGCCGCTCTGGCGCTTCGACATCACCGGCCCCGGCTGGGAGGGCGAGTTCCGCCACGCCACGCCCGACGGCGTGGCGATGCAGCGTGACATCCCGGCCGAGCGCGCCGCGGCGGCGCGTCTGGCCGATGCCTGGCGCTACGGCGGTGGCTCGGTCTACGCCACGCCGGCGATCGACGCCGAGCGCGGCCTGCTGATCTTCGGCAGCGGCAACCCCAGCCCGCAGATGGCCGACGCCTCGCGGCCGGGCGACAACCTCTACACCGCGTCGCTGATCGCGCTCGACCTGCAGACCGGCCGGCGCGTCTGGCACTACCAGCAGGTGCCGCACGATCGCTGGGGCTACGACGTGGCGAGTTCGCCGGTGCTGATCGAACTGCAGCGCGGCGGTCAGCGCGTGCCGGCGGTCGCGCAGGCCAGCAAGCTCGGCTGGGTCTATGTGCACGACCGCAGCTCCGGCAAGCTGCTGTTCAAGTCCGACGCCTTCGTGCCGCAGATGAATCTGTTCACCCCGCCGCAGCCCGGCGAGGGCGTGCTGATCGCGCCGGGCATCGCCGGCGGCGCCAACTGGTCGCCCTCGGCCTGGGACGCGCGGCGCGGGCTGTTCTTCGTCGCCGCGCTGCACCTGCCGACGCGCTACACGATGCACCGCGCGAGCCGCCCCGACGGCAGCGTGCTCGAGTACGCGAGCACGCGCGAAGAGGGCGCGTCCTGGGGCACGCTGAGCGCGCTCGACCTCGCCCATGGCGGCCGCCTGGCCTGGCAGGTGAGGACCGACGAGCCGCTGCTCGGCGGCGTGCTCGCCACCGCCGGCGGGCTGGTGTTCGCGGGCGCCGGCCAGCGCTGGTTCGCGGCCTTCGACAGCAGCACCGGCCGGCGCCTGTGGCAGCACCGCTGCGAGGCCGGCGTCAACGCGCCGCCGATCAGCTACGCGGTGGACGGCCGGCAGTACGTCGCGGTCGCCGCCGGCGGCAACGCGCTGTTCGGCTTCAAGCAGGGCGACACGCTCGAGGTGTTCGCCCTGCCCTGAGCCACCCGGGCTAGTTCAGCCCGGCACAGTTGGCGTAGAAGCTCGTCGTCGCCGGCCAGTCGCTGAAGATGCCGAGGATGCCGATGTCGCGTGCCAGCACGTCGAGCACCTGGAACATGTCGCCCTCGCGGCGGATCGCGCTGTCGAAGCTCTGGTAGTAGAAGCCGTTGCCGCCGTCGGCCAGGATCCCCGAGCGCTCCAGCGTCCAGGTGATGATGCCCAGCCCCGCCGCCTTGGCGTTGCGCGCATAGTCCGAGGGCACGATGCGGCCGGCACCGTCGGTGGCGAGCAGCGCGAAGATCGGCGGCGCGACGATGCGGATGCCGTCGGCGCGGTAGCCCGCGAGCTCGCCATAGCCCGGCAGGTCGGCGACCGTGTTCGCATCGTCCAGGTAGACCGCCTGGCGGCCGAAGTCCGGCGCGTTGCGCACCCAGTAGAGCACGTCGTTCTTGTCGAAGGACTGCGGCCACACGCGGGCGGCCGGCACGCCGGCCTGGCGGTACTCGTCGACCAGCTTCTGCGCATAGGCCTCCTGCGTGAGGCCGTCGAAGGGCATCGCGACGCTCGGGCTCTTGAGCTCCGGCGTCATCTTCACGCCCAGGCGCTTGAACAGCTCGATGCTCTCCCTGTGCGTCAGCAGCGTGCCGCTGGTCGGGCCGGCGTAGAGGTCGGTGCGCCAGTTGGCGGTGCCGCGCACGTACTCCTGGGGCGTGCGGGCGCGCGGGTCGAAGGCGTCCATCTTGCCGCGCAGGGTCTTGAACTCGGCCAGCGTGATGTCGCTGGTGCGGCACTCGGCGCGCGCCGGCGTGACGAGGCTGCCCGCCGCGTCGTAGCCGGCCGGCACGAAGGGCTGGGTGCACTTGGCCGCCAGCTCGGGCTTGAGCAGGATGTCGGTGGTGGTGTGCAGGTCGTTCTGCGCATGGCGGCAGACCAGCTCCTTGTCCTTCGTGAAGGTCACGTCGCACTCGACGATGCCGGCGCCCATGCGCGCGGCGGCGACATAGGACTCGCGGGTGTGCTCGGGGAACTGCAGCGCCGCGCCGCGGTGGCCGATCGACCAGTCGCGCCGGGTGTAGACGCCGCGTTCGGCACACTGCTTGAGCTCGCGCTTCAGTGGGCTCTCGCTCATGTCGTCGACCAGGAAGAAGGGGCGCGGGCCGAGCTGGATGCGCTCGCGGCCTGCGTCGGCGCCGGGACCCGCCAGCGCGCTGCCGGCCGCCAGGCCGGCGGTCAGGGAGAAGCAGAGGGAAACGATTCGGTGGCGCATCGACGGTCCTCGCGATCGGTGGCGGCGGGACGACATGTCCCGCCCGAGCCGAGGACGGTAGGAAGCGTCGATGGCAGCGGCGTGACCGCCGCGTTCCGTTTCGGTGTCAGCCCGGTCTCACCAGCGGCGCACGCGCCCGGTGTCCAGGTGCACGAACCGCTCGTGCGGGTAGTAGCCGACCCCGCCGACGCCCAGCGACAGCGCGGCGTCGCGCAGGTCGGCCAGCGCCACGCCGGGCAGGCGCACGTCGATCGCCTTGCCCTCGGTGTGCAGGCTGGTCCTGGCCACGCCGCCGCCGCGGCTGCGGCGCAATTGCTCGTTGGTGGCCGGGCAGCGGTAGCCCGAGATCACCTCGAAGGACGCGCTGCTGCCGAGGGTCTGGTGCACGCGGTGCAGCAGGTCGAACAGCCCCGGATCGATCACGCCGACCTCGCCGCTGTAGTGGTCGCGCAGGAAGCGGTTCAGCGCGGTCAGCGCATGCGGCACGTAGCCGGGGCCGACGGCGTAGACGAGGTCGATCCGCTCGCGGGTGTGGGTGTGGTCGAGGGCGATCGCCCGCGAATCCACGGCCGCCTTCGCCGGGACCGCCAGCGCGGGCAGCGCACCGGCCGCGGCCCAGCCGGCCGCGCGATGCAGGAAGCGGCGTCGGTCGTGCGGGGGGCGATGGCTCATGGCGGCAGACTCAGCGCAGCAGGGTCGCAAGGGCGGGCCGCCGCCGCAGCGCGGCGGCGAGGGCCCGGTCGTGGCCGTAGAGGTCGTCGAAGAAGTGGATGCGACCGTCGCGGACCAGCGTGGTTCCGTAGGCTATCAGCACCGGCAGCGGTTCGGCCAGCCGCAGTGTGGACGATGCACGGGCCGCCATCGCCGCGCGGATGCGCTCCTCGGTCCATTCCGGCTGGCCGCGCAGCACGAACTGCGCGAGCGCCACCGGCCGCTCGACGCGGATGCAGCCATGGCTGAAATCGCGCCGGTCGCGGGCGAACAGCCCGGTCGAGGGCGTGTGGTGCAGGTAGATCGCCTCGCGGTTGGGAAACACGAACTTGATGTCGCCGAGCGCGTTGGCCGCGCCCGGCCGCTGGCGCAGGCGCAGCGCCCCGGCGTCCAGCGCGTCCAGCCGCTCGTCCGACAGCGCGGTCTCGACCCGGCCGCCGGGCGCGACGAACTCGAAGCCCTGCCGGTCGAAATAGCCCGGGTCGCGCCGCAGCCGCGGCAGCAGCTCCTGGCGCGCGATCGACGCGGGCACGTTCCAGTGGGGGCTGAACTCGATCGCGCGCATCTGCTCGTCGAACAGCGGCGTGCGCGTGTCCAGCGCCTTGCCGACGATCACGCGCATCTCCTCCTGCACGACGATGCGGCCGTCGCGCACCTCGTAGGCGCGCAGCACGAACTCGGGGATGTTGATGACGACCATGCGCGGCGCCTGCATCAGCGGCGTCCAGCGCAGGCGCTCCAGCGTCAGCTCGATCTGGCGCACGCGGGCGGCCGGCGTCACGTCGAGCTGCGCCCGCGTCGCGCGGCCCAGCACGCCGTCGTCGGCCAGCCCGTGGCGGCGCTGGAAGCCGCGCAGCGCGTCGACCAGCGCGCCCTCGTAGTGCGACGGCGGCGGCGCGTCGGCCGCCAGGTCGCCGAGCACGGCGAGGCGCTGCGCCAGCCGGCCCAGGCCGGCGTAGGCCTGGCCGGGGTCCAGCCGCCCGCCGGGCGGCCGCGGCAGCGCTTCGGCCCAGGCCGGGTGATCGACCCAGCCGCGGTAGCGCGCCAGCGCCTCGCGCAGCTGCCCGTACAGCGGCAAGGACGGCGCCGCGGCGCGGACCGCATCGGCCAGACGGCCGGCCTGCAGCGTCCCCCGCAGCAGCGCGGCCGGGTCGAAGCCGGGCGCGCGGCTCACCGCGAAGTCGTGGTGGATGCGGCGCGGATCGATGCGGCCGTCGTGCAGATCGGCGAGGTAGCGCCGCATCGCCTGCGACAGCGCCTCGGCGACGACCGCCACGCGCGCCGCATCGCCGTCGCCCCGCACGACCGCGGCCTGCAGCGCGTCGGCCTCGTAGTCGCGCGGATCGAGGCCGTGGCTGGCCGCATCGGCCAGCAGCGCGGCCGCCTCCTGCGCGACGGCGCGCGGCCGGCCGGCGTCGAACCACGCCGCGGCGTCGTCGGCGCGCACCGGCCCCGCGGCCCATGCCAGCAGCACGGCCGCCAGCGACCGCACCACCTTGCGCCAGGCCCGTCTGCTGTCCATCTGCGCATTGTCAAGGCGCTCGGCGAGGCCCCGCCTATCATCGCCGCCATGCTGTTCGAAGCCCTCGGCACGGCCCGCGACCTGGGCCGCCTGAACGAGATCCTCGGCGTGCTGGTGCGGCACGGCTTCGGCGACAGCGTGCGCCGGCTCGGCCTGGCCGACGCGCTCGAGCGCGCCGGCCACGCGCTCAGGCACGAGCACGCGGCCGACCTGGCGCGGCTGGCGCCGCCGGTGCAGGTGCGGCTGGCGCTCGAGGAGCTCGGCCCCGCCTTCGTCAAGTTCGGCCAGATCCTCGCCGGCCGCGCCGACCTGTTCGGCCCGGACTGGATCGCCGAGTTCGAGAAGCTGCATGCCCGCGTCCCCGCGGTGCCGCTGGACGATCTGCGCCCGCAGCTGCGCGAGGACCTGGGCGGCGAACCCGAGCAGGTGTTCGCGCGCTTCGACACCGAGCCGCTGGCGGCGGCGTCGATCGCCCAGGTGCACCGCGCCGCGCTGGCCGACGGCCGCGAGGTCGTCGTCAAGATCCGCCGGCCCGGCATCGTCGACGTGATCGAGGCCGACCTGCGCCTGCTCGAACGCCTGGCCGCGCTGGCCGAGGCCAGGCTGCCGGCGCTGCAGCCCTACCGCCCGCAGCAGCTGGTGCGCGAGTTCGCGCGCTCGCTCAAGCGCGAGCTCGACCTGGCGGCCGAATGCCACCACGCCGAGCGCATCGCCGCCAACCTGGCCGGGCTGCCCGAGATCGTGATCCCGACCGTGCACTGGGCCCACACCGGCCAGCGCGTCAACGTGCAGGACTGGGTCGACGGCATCCCCGGCAACGCGCTGCAGCGCCTGCTGCCGGAGGCCGGCTACGACCGCCGGCTGCTGGCGCAGCGCGGCGCCCGCGCGGTGCTGAAGATGATCGTCGAGGACGGCCTGTTCCACGCCGACCCGCACCCCGGCAACGTGTTCTACCTGCCGGGCAACCGCATCGCCTTCATCGACTTCGGCATGGTCGGGCGGCTGTCGCAGCGCCGCCGCGAGGAGCTGCTGGCGCTGCTGCTCGGGCTGGTCGAGCGCGAACCGGCGGCGGTCGCCGAGGTGCTGCTCGACTGGACCGACCACCACGACACGGTCGACGTGGCGCGGCTCGAGACCGCGATCGAGGCCTTCGTCGACCAGTACCACGGCGTGCCGCTGGCCGAGCTGCACCTGGGGCAGATGCTGGCCGACGTGACGGCGGTGCTGCGCGAACACCGGCTCGGCCTGCCGTCCGACCTGGCTCTGCTGGTCAAGGCCTTCATCTCGCTCGAGGGCATGGGCCGCGGGCTCGACCCGGGCTTCCGCATGGCCGCCGAGGCGCTGCCGCTGCTCAAGCGCGTGCTGCGGGCGCGCTACCAGCCGCGCGCGCTGGCCCAGCGCGGCTGGCAGGCGCTGCGGCAGGTCCTCGGCACGCTGGAGCAATTGCCCGGCGACCTCGCCCGGCTGCTGCGCAACGCGCGGCGCGGCCGCGTGCAGGTGGCCATCGAGCTCGCCCATCTGAAGCGCGTCGGCGACCAGCTCGACCGCGCGGCGAACCGCCTGGCGATGGCGCTGGTCATCGCCGCGCTGATCATCGGCTCGTCGATCGTGATGACGGTCCGGGCCGGCCCGACGCTGTTCGGGCTGCCGGCCTTCGGCTTCCTCGGCTTCGCCGGCGCCGTGATCGGCGGGCTGTGGCTGGTGCGGGCGATCTGGCGCAGCGGGCACCCGCGCGACGAGTGACCGGCGGCGCTCAGCGCTCAGCCCTAGGCCGGCACCGGCGGGTGGTCGACGTAGCGCCGCGACACCGCGACGAGCTCGTCGAAACAGCCTTCGAAGGCATCGACGAGATCGGGGTCGAAGTGGCTGCCGCGCCCGTCGAGGATCACGCGGCGGGCCTGGTCGTGCGACATCGGGCTCTTGTAGGAGCGCAGCGAGATCAGCGCGTCGAACACGTCGGCCACCGCCATCAGCCGCGCCGACAGCGGGATCGCCTCGCCGGCCAGCCGGTCCGGGTAGCCGCTGCCGTCCCAGCGCTCGTGGTGGGACCGGGCGATCTCCTTGCCGATCCGCAGGAAGGGGATCGCGTGCGCGGCCTCCCGTTCGGCGAGTTCGATCGCCCGCGCGCCGATGACGGTGTGCGTCTTCATCACGGCCCACTCGTCGGCGTCGAGCTTGCCCGGCTTCAGCAGGATGTGGTCCGGGATGCCGACCTTGCCGATGTCGTGCAGCGGCGCCGAGCGCACCAGCAGCCCCACGTAGTCGTCGGTCAGCAGCGCGCGGTGCTTCGGGCGAAGGCGCAACCAGGCGGCGAGCACCGCGACGTAGCCGCGCGTGCGCAGGCAGTGGGCGCCGGTGTCGTCGTCGCGCAGCGCGGCCAGGTGCGCGATCGCGCCCAGGCCGTCGGACTGCAGCGCGTCGGACTCGCGGCGTCGGCACGTCACTTCGGCCTCGAGATCCAGCGCGCGCGCGGCCAGGCACGCGCGCCGCCGCGCCTGGGCGAGCTGGGCGCGCACGCGGGCCAGCTTCACCTCGGGGCAAGACGGCTTGGCGATGTAGTCGACCGCGCCGAGCGCGAAGCCATGGGCCTCGTCGTGCGCCTCGTCGAGGGCGGTGTGGAAGAGCACCGGCACCGCCGCCGTCGCCGGCATCGCCTTCAGCCGCGCCAGCACCTGGTAGCCGTCCATCGAGGGCATGCGCACGTCGAGCAGCACGAGATCGGGCAGCGGACCGGCGTCGATCTGCCGCAGCGCCTGCGCGCCGCTGCCGGCCGCCAGCACCCTATGGCCGTCGCGGGCCAGCAGGCTCTGCATGATGGTCAGGTCGACCGGGGCATCGTCGACGACGAGGATCGTCGCCCGCGAGAGCATGGAACCGGCAGGGTCGAGCTGCATGGGGCGGGGTCTCCAACAAGGCGCACGGGCCCCGGCGAACTGCAGCCAGGGCACCCGTGCGTCGGGCGTGATCGGCATGCTGCGACAAGGCGCGAGACGGCGCTGTAGGGGAATCTCCATCGCTCGTGTCGGCGCCGGGCGATGCCTGCCGTCGGCCCCGCTGGAGGCGTCGGCGGGTTGCGAGCGAGGGCGGCGGCGGCCGAGGGCGGCAGCCCGGCTTGCGCGATGATGTCCGCGCATGCTGCACGACCCGGCCCGCCATGAACCCCTCGGGACCCTTGCCTGGGACGCCGAGCGCGCCCGCCGGGCGATCGAGTGGATCGTCCGCGATGCCGAGGCGCGGTACGCGGCCGGCCGCTGGTGGCCGACCCACCCCAGGGACCTGGACCCCGGCGAGGACCCGGCCCGCGTCTCGACCACGCTCTACTTTGGCGCCGCCGGCGTCGTCTGGGCGCTGCGCTACCTGCGCGCGGTCGGCGCGATCGCGCAGGCCGCGGCGGCCTTCGACCTCGACGCGCTGCGCGAGCTGAACCGCGCCTGGCTGCGCGCCGACGGCCACCCCGAGTTCGGCGCCTACCTGATGGGCGACCTGCCGATCGAGCTGATGGCCTGGGCCGACGCGCCGAGCGCGGCGCGGTCCGACGCGCTCGCGGCCCTGCTGGAGAGCAGCCTCGACCACCCGGCCCGCGAGCTGATGTGGGGCTCGCCCGGCGCCCTGCTCGCCACGGCCTTCGTGCACGAGCGCGCGCCGCACCCGCGCTGGCAGGCGCTGTACCGCCGCCTCGCGACCCGTCTGGAAGAGCAGTTGCAGTGGTCCGACGCCCACGCCTGCCACTACTGGGAGCAGGAGCTCTACGGCCACCGCAGCAGCTACCTCGACGGCGTGCACGGCTTCGTCGCGACGGCCCTCGCGCTGATCCGCGGCCGTCACCTGCTCGAAGCGGGCGTCTGGCCCGTCTGGCAGCAGCGCATCGCCGGCACCATCGCGCGCACCGCCACCTGGGACGCGGGCCGCGCCAACTGGCGCACCCAGCTCGACGAACCGCCCGGGCGGCCGCCGCGCATGCTGATGCAGTTCTGCCATGGCGCGCCGGGCTTCGTGGTCTGCCTCGGCGATTTTCCGGGCACCGAGCTCGACGGGCTGCTGCGCGCCGCCGGCGAGGCCGTATGGGCCGCCGGCCCGCTGACCAAGGGCGCCAACCTCTGCCACGGCACGGCCGGCAACGGCTACGCCTTCCTGAAGCTGCACGAGCGCACCGGCGACCCTCGCTGGCTGGCCCGGGCGCGCGCCTTCGCGATGCACGCGATCGCCCAGGCCGAGGCCGACGCCGCGCGCCACGGGCAGCTGCGCTACTCGCTGTGGACCGGCGACCTGGGTCTGGCGGTGTACCTGTGGGACTGCCTGCGCGGCCGGTCCGCCTTCCCGACGCTCGACGTGTTCTTCGGCAGGCCCGACGGCGCGCGCTAGGGCCGCAGCCCCTCGATCAGGTCGGCGATGCGCTCCTGCGCGTCGTTCGGCGCCAGCAGGGCCGCGTGGCGCGCCGCGGCGACCGCGACCGCCGGATCGCCCAGCAGCCGCTCCAGGCTCCGCGCCCAGCCGTGGCGCGGCAGCCGCCAGCCCACGCCGCGCCCGGACCAGCGCGCGGCGTTGTCGAACTGGTCGTGCGCCCAAGGCACGAAGCCCTGCGGCAGGCCGGCCGCCGCGGCCTGCGCCGCGGTGCCGATGCCGCCGTGGTGCACCAGCGCGCGCAGCCGCGGCAGCAGCAGCTCGAAGGGCGCGTAGTCGACGACATGGACCGACGCCGGCAGCGCCGCCGGCAGCTGGTCGGCATAGGGCGTGACGAGCACCGCGCGCTGTCCGAGCTCGGCGCTCGCGGCGACGGCGCGCGCGAAGAAGTCGCGCCCATGCGCCATCGCCGAGCCGGGCGTGAAGCCGAGCGGCGCCGGGCCCGCGTCGAGGAAGCGCACCAGCGCCGGCGGCAGCGCCGTGCCGGCCGGCGCCGGCCAGCGCACGAAGCCGGTCGTGACGGCCTGCGCCGGCCAGTCGCGCTGCGGCGGCGCGAACCAGTCCGGCCAGGCGCAGACGACCCGCTGCGGCGCATGGACCCAGCGGCCGAGCACGCGCCGCACCGGCGCCAGGCCGAGCCGCCGCCGGATCGCGTCGAGGCCCGGCGCCACCGTGCGATCGATGACGCCGCGCTCGGCCGCGCCGTGCAGCGCCCGCACCAGCCAGACCGGCCAGCCGCCGAGGTCCGGCCAACCCGGCAGCCGGGCCGGCGCCTCGGCCGAGAAGATGCACAGCGGCGACAGGTGCACCGTCGCCGCCGGCAGGCCCTGGGTCTCCTGCGCGAGCCGCGTCTGCCACGCCAGCGTGCTGCCGACCAGCACCGTGTCGCCGGGGCGCACGCGTGCAACCAGGGCGTCGTGGGCCTCGACGAGCCGCTGCTGCAGCTCGCCCCACATCAGCGGAAAGCTGCGGCGCGGGTTCCACAAGTCGGCGCAGCGCACGACCCGCTGGTAGTCGGCCTCGGTGCCGAGCGGCAGCAGCGTCAGCCCGGCCGCCTCGACCCGCGCGCGGAAGTGCGGCGAGGCCTGCAGCTCGACCTCGTGGCCGCGCCGGGCCAGGGCCTGCCCGATCGCGATGAAGGGGTGCACGTCGCCGGCGCTGCCGACGCACGCGATCAGGATCCGCATGCAAGATTGTGCGGGCCGGTCTGCGCCGGCACCGGGACCGTTCAGCCGACGTGCAAGGCCGCCAGGCCGCGGTACAGCGGGCTGCCGCTCCAGCGCGGCGCCGCGTCGCGCAGGCGCAGATCGGGTCGGCGCTCGAGCAGCCGGCGCAGCAGCGCCTCGCCCTCGAGCATCGTCAGCGCCGCGCCGATGCACACATGCGGGCCGGTGCCGAAGGCCAGCGAGGGCCGCGGCGGCCGTGCGATGTCGAGCTCGTCGGGACGGTCGTGCTGCCGCGGGTCGCGGTTGGCGGCGCCGATCAGCGCGATCACCAGGTCGCCGCGCCGCACCGGCTGGCCGTGCAGCACGCAGTCGGTGGCAACGCGCCGGCCGGTGTACTGCACCGGGCTCTCGTAGCGCAGCAGCTCGCGCAACGCCGCTGCGATCAGCTGCGGCTCGGCCTGCAGGCGTTGCCACTGCGCCGGATGGCTCAGCAGCGCCTGCACGCCGTTGCCCAGCAGGTTGCGGGTGGTCTCGTAGCCGGCGAACAGCAGCATCACGCATTGCGCCAGCAGCTCGGCGCGGTCGTGGAGCTCGCCGCGCGCCTCGGCCTGCAGCAGCAGGCCGATCAGGTCGTCGCCGGGCGCGTGGCGCCGCGTCGCGAGCAGATCCTCGACGCAGCGGGCCATCGCCAACAGGCTGATCTGGGCCCGGCGGGCCTGCACGCGCGTGGGCCGCAACGCGCCGAGAAAGGCCGACAGGTCCTCGGACCAGGCCGTGATCTCCGCATGCGCCGAGCCCGGCACGCCGAGCAGCTGCGCGATCACCCGCGCCGGCAGGGGTCGCGCGACCGCGCTCATGAAGTCGAAGCCGCGGCCGGTGTCGGCGGCGTCGAGCAGCTCGTCGATCGTCCGGTCGATGCAGGGCACGAGGCGCTGCAGCGCGGCGGGCCGCAAGGCGGCGTACAGCAGCTCGTGCACGCGGCCATGCTCGGGTTCGTCGAGGAACAGCAGCGCGCGGGCGAACAGGCGCTGGAAGCCGGCCAGCTCGCGCCGGTCGTCGTCGTCCTGCATGACCCAGCCGCCGGTGCGGCGCGCCGACAGGCGCGGATCGCGCAGCACCTGCGCGACCTCGGCATGGCGGCTCACCAACCAGGCGCCGCCGAAGAAGTCCTCGCTCCACAGCACCGGCCCGGCCTCGCGCCAGGCGCGGTAGGTCGGGTAGGGATCGTCGGCGAAGCCGGCGCCGAGCGGCGCCGCGCCAGGCGGCCGTGCGGGCTCGAGGACGGCGCTCATGGTGCGGGCGCCGCCGCGAGGGCGAGGGTGTCGATCAATCGTTGCACGTCGTCGGCGGTGTGGGTGGCGCTGAGCGTGATGCGCAGCCGGGCGGTGCCGGCCGGCACGGTGGGCGGCCGGATCGCCGTGACCCACAGGCCGTGCGCTTCGAGCCGCGCGGACAGGCGCAGCGCGGCCTCATTGTCGCCGACGATCAGCGGCTGGATCGGCGTGCCCGAGGGCGGCAGCTGCCAGCCCAGTTCGGGCCGCGCGGCGATCAGCGCCTCGAGGCCGCCGCGCAGCTGCGCGATGCGCTCGCGCAGCGCGGCGCGGCGCTGCTCGCCTTCGGGGCCGCCGACGATCGCGAGGCTGCAGGCGGCGGCATGGGCGACGGCCGGCGGTGCCGCGGTGGTGTAGATGTAGGACCGGGCGGTCTGCACCAGCCAGTCGACGACCAGCGGGTGGGCGAACACGAAGGCCCCGGCGACGCCGACCGCCTTGCCCAGCGTGCCCATCAGGATCAGCCGCTCGCTGCGCAGCGCGAAGTGCGACAGGCTGCCGCGCCCCTGCGCGCCGAGCACGCCCAGGCCATGGGCGTCGTCGACGACGATCCAGGCGTCGTGCTGCTCGGCCAGCGCCAGGATCCCGGGCAGCGGCGCGAGGTCGCCGTCCATGCTGAAGACGGCGTCGGTGACGATCAGCTTCAGCGGCGTGCTGCAGCGCGCGAGCTGCGCGGCGAGCAGGTCGACGCGGGCATGCGGGTAGCGCCGCACCTCGGCGCGCGCCAACAGCGCCGCGTCGATCAGCGACGCGTGGTTGAGCTTGTCGGTGAACAGCGTCGCCGGCCCGTCGCCGAGCGCCGTGAGCAGCGCCAGGTTGGCCATGTAGCCGGTGCACAGGCCCAGCGCCCTGCCACCGGGCACGCAGGGCGCGAGCCAGTCGGCGAGCAGCTCTTCGAGCGCGGCATGGGCGCGCGAGTGGCCGCTGACGAGGTGGGACGCGCCGCTGCCGACGCCCCAGCGCCGCGCGCCTTCGGCCAGCGCCGCTTGCAGCCGCGGATCGGCGGCCAGGCCCAGGTAGTCGTTGCTGCAGAAGGCCAGCAGCGCCCGCGGCGCCTGCCCCTCGGTCGAGCGCTGCAGCTGCGGCGCGCAGGGCGACTCGACGACATGGCGCCGCCGGCGCAGGGCGAGGGCGTCACGGTCCGCCAGGCGTTGGCTCAGGTGGGCGAGCAGCATGTCAGTGCACCACGGTTGCGATCGGACGCGGTCCGATCCGATGCCGCCACACCCCGCGCGACAAAGTCAGAGGGCTCACTTCGCAGTGAGCCCTCTTGAGTCTTGCGAGCGGATGTGCCGGTGCCGCGATCTTCGCACGCCGGCGGCCTGCCGACCTACAGGCTGTGGTCGAAGTCGGAGGCCTGCTCGTCCACCGGCTGCAGAGACATCAGCTCGCTCTGCACCGCGGTCAAGTCGCTGACGAGGCGCGCCCTCATCTCCGCGGACCTGCCGACGGCTTGGGCAAGCAGCAGCTCGACCTTCAGCCGCGCGGCCTTCCCAGCCAGCTGCGGCGCTTTCGACGCGTCGGCCCCATCGGGCGTTCCACTGGGCGACACGGTGTCCTCATGCGGTGATGGCTACGACTCGGACTCTGCATCCGATCGCCTTCGCAGAGGAGTGACTTATTACCACTCCGGGCTGCACCCGCTGGGGTGTCACCGGAGCGGCCTGGGCCCTCGATGAAGGGTCGGCTGCGGGCGATGCGCCGGTGCCGCGATCTTCTCGGGCCGGCGCCTACCTGTTTGACGGCAATGAGCACCAGCAGCAAGCCGCAGGCCCGTTCGATCACGGTCCGGTGACGGCCAAACCGTGCCGCCGCCAATGGACCGGACGCGGCATGGAATCTGGATCGAGCCCACGCCTTGCGGGACGAGGCCGTGGCCTTGGCAGCGCAACTCGTTCGGCAGTGATCACGCGAGCCTGAAGGGCAACTCGCGCAGCGGCTTGCCGGTCAACCGCGCGATGGCATTGGCGAAGGCCGGTGCCAGCGGCGGCAGGCCGGGTTCGCCCATGCCGGTGGGCGGTTCGGCGCTGGGAACGATGTGCACCGCGACCTGCGGCATGTCGGTGATGCGGGGCACGACGAAGTCGCCGAAGTTGCTCTGCTCGACGACGCCCTCCTTGAGCGTGATGGCCGCGCCCGGCAGGCACATCGACAGGCCCATCACCGCCGCGCCCTGCACCTGAGCCTCCACGCTGCGCGGGTTGACGGCGAGGTTGCAGTGCACGCCGGCGGCGACGCGGTGCAGCACCGGCTGACCGTCCTGCACCGACGCCTCCACGACATAGGCAACGACGCTGTCGAAGGATTCGTGCACCGCCACGCCCCAGGCGCGGCCGGCGGGCAGCTGCTTCTTGCCATAGCCGCTCTTGTCCACCGCCAGTTGCAGCGCGGCGCGGTGGCGCGGGTGCTGGTCACCGAACAGGCGCATGCGGTAGGCCACCGGGTCCTGCTTGGTGGCGCGGGCGATCTCGTCGAGCAAGGTCTCCATCACGAAGGCGGTGTGGGTGGATCCGACGCTGCGCCACCACAGCACCGGCACGTTCACCGTCGGGTGGTGGACGGTCAGGCGCATCGGCACCGGGTAGGGATCGCGCATGCCCTCGGTGGCCGTGGCGTCGATGCCGTTCTTGACCTGGAACTGGCCGAACACCGTCCCCGTGGTGATGGACTGGCCGACGATGACATGGTCCCAGGCCAGCACGTTGCCGCGTTCGTCGAAGCCGATGCGCGCGCGGTGCAGATGCATCGGACGGTAGTAGCCGCCCTTGATGTCGTCCTCGCGGCTCCAGAGCGTGCGCACCGGTGCGTCGAGTCCCGCGCCGCGGGCGGCCTGGGCGACCGCGCAGGCCTCGACCACATAGTCGCTCGATCCGACGAAACGCCGGCCGAAGCCGCCCCCCGCCGTCTGCACATGCATCGTCACCTGGTCGGCAGCAAGGCCCAGCACGGCCGCGGCGGCCGCGGCGTCCAGCCCGGGGCATTGGGTCCCGACCCAGAGCTCGGCGCGCCCGTCGGACAGCCGGACCGTGCAGTTCAGCGGCTCCATCGGCGCATGGGCCAGGTAGGGAAAGACGAACTCGGCTTCCAGGCGCCGGGGCGCGGTGGCCAGCGGCGCCATGTCGGCATCGAACGCGCGCGGGCCGGGCTGGCCGGCCAGATCGCGGTACCGAGTCAGCAGGCGTTCGCTGTCCACCTTCTCCACCGCGGCCATGTCCCACTGCAGCGCGAGCGCGTCGCGCCCCTGCTTGGCGGGCCAGTAGCCGTCGGCCACCACGGCCACGCCTTCGCCGCCGCGGTCCACCGGCACGCGCAGCACGGCCTTCACGCCTGGGATGGCGCGCGCCGCGCGGTCGTCCACCGAGGCGAGCTTGGCGCCGAACACCGGCGGATGCGCCACCACGGCGGTGAGTTGCCCGGCCAGGCGCGTGTCGATGCCGAAGTCCTGTCGCCCGCTGCTCTTGGCACGCGCATCCAGCCGCGTGGTCGGGCGGCCGATGATCCGGAAGTCCTGGGGGTTCTTCAGCGTGACCTGCTCGGGCACCGGCAGGGCCATGGCGGCCTCGGCCAGCTCGCCGTAACCCGCCTGGCGGCCTCCCGGGCCCCGTACCGTGCCGACCTGCGTACGCAGCTTGGCCACGTCCACGCGCCAGCGCGCGGCCGCCGCGGACAGCAGCATCGCGCGGGCGCGCGCACCCAGTTCGCGGTACTGGGTGTAGCTGTTCTTGATCGAGTGGGAGCCGCCGGTGAGGTGGATGCCGAACAGCGGATCGCGGTAGGCCGGGTCGCTCGAGCCGTTGCGGCTGCGCACCAGGCGCCAGTCGGCATCGAGTTCCTCGGCCAGGATCATCGGCAGGCCGGTCTGCACGCCCTGGCCGAACTCCAGCCGGTTGATGGTGACCGTGACCTCGCCGTTCGGCGCGATCTGCACGAAGGCCGACGGCTGCTCGTGGGGCTCGAGAGCGCTGCCCGCCTGCCCGGTCGCCTGTGCCATGGCCAGGTGCGGGAACGCACCGAGCGCCAGCCCACTGGCACCCGCCAGCTTGAGGAAGCTGCGTCGCGGCAGCGCGGTGGCGTCGTCCGCCGAGCCGCGGGTCAGCAGGTACTGCAGGGCGCGCGGCATTTCGCCGCGATCGAAGGTGTGCAACATGCTGGGTCCTTCAGGCGAGGGTTCGCGCGGCGTCGGCCACGGCGGCACGGATGCGGGCGTAGGTGCCACAACGGCAGATGTTCCCGGCCATGGCCGCGTCGATCTCGGCAACGGTGGGCTGCTTGCCCTTGGGTCGCGACTTCAGGAACGCGGTCGCGCTCATGATCTGGCCGCTCTGGCAGTAGCCGCACTGCGCCACGTCATGCTTCACCCAGGCGGCATGCACCGCGGCACCGACACGGTCGCTGCCGTCGGTGGCCGCTTCGATGGTGGTGATCTTCTTGCCCGCGGCTGCGGCGATCGGCGTGATGCACGAGCGGATGGCCTGGCCGTCCAGGTGCACGGTGCAGGCGCCGCACAGCGCCGCGCCACAGCCGAACTTGGTGCCGCTCATGCCCAGCGTGTCGCGCAGGGCCCAGAGGATGGGGGTGGCCGGGTCGGTATCGACCGTGTGGTCGCGGCCGTTGACGTGGAGCTTGCTCATGGCGGGCGATCAGGCGTTGTCGTACGAAAGCGAGGACGACAGGGCGCGGTGGGCGTTGGCCTGAGCCAGCAGCGTCTTGGCCTTGGCCTCGAAGGTCTGCACCGCGTCGGCGCCGGCGGCGAAACGGGCGGGTGGCTCTTCGAGCCCCGCGAGCTTCACCAGGGCGTTCGCGAGCTTGGCCGGATCGCCGCCTTGTTGGCCGTCCAGGCCGCTCCAGGCGGCGACGGTTTGCCTGGTGCGCTCGGCGTAGTCGTCGATCGAGGTTTGGGCGTAGGTCGTGGAGTCGCGGGTGAGCAACTCGGTGCGGAAGAAGCCGGGCTCGACCAGCATCGTTCGGATGCCGAACGGGCCTACCTCGGGGGCGAGCGACTCCATCCACCCTTCGACGCCGAACTTCGCCGCGGCATAGGCCGTCAGGAACATGCCACCGGACAGGCCGGCGGTCGAGGAGATCGTGAGCAGCAGGCCCGAGCGCTGCTTGCGCATCACCGGCAGTGCGGCACGGGTGACATTCATCGGTCCGAACAGCAGCGTCTCGATCTGGTGGCGGACCTGCTCGGGGCCGAGCTCCTCGAAGAAGCCGGCGTGGAAGTTGCCCGCGTTGTTGACGAGCACGTCGATGCGGCCGAACTGCGCGACCGCGGACTCGACCGCGGCCCGGGCGTCCTCGGCGCGGGTGACGTCGAGCGTCACGGCCAGCAGTTCGTCGTGCTTGCCGATCGCCGCCTTGACCTTCTCGGGATCACGACCCGTGGCGACGACGGCGTGGCCGGCGGCCAGCGCGGCCTTCGCGATGGCTATGCCCAAACCGCGGCCTGCACCGGTGATGAGCCAAACCTGTCTGTCAGTCATGGGGTGCGTCTCTCGAGATATGGAGCCTGTCGATGGGCGCGACTCTAGGGACGCTCACTAGGAAGAAAAAGCCCCCAACGCTGAAGACCGTATGAAGATATTCTTCAAGACATGCGACTCAACCAGCTCGATGGCCTGCTCGCGTTCTGGAAGGTGGCCGAGCACCGCGGGTTCTCCGCCGCGGCGGCAGCGCTCGAGGTGTCGCCCTCGGCGCTCAGCCAGGCGATCCGCCACCTGGAGACGAGGCTCGGTGTCCGGCTGCTCAACCGGACCACGCGCAGCGTCAGTCTCACCGAGGCCGGCGCGGCCTACCTGTCGCGGATCGGCCCGGCGCTGGGCGATGTGCTGGCGGCCGGGGAACAGCTGCACGCGCTCCAGGGCCGCCCGGCGGGTGTGCTGCGCATCAACGCGGCGCGCATCGCGGTGGCCATGGCCCTGCAGCCGCTGCTGGCGGGGTTCCTGAAGGCCTACCCGGACGTTCAGGTCGAGCTGACCAACGACGAGGGCTACGTCGACATCGTCGAAAGAGGTTTCGACGCCGGCGTTCGCCTGGGCGAAAGCGTCGCGAAGGACATGGTCGCGGTGCCACTGGGGGGCCCGGTCTCGGTGGCCATCGTCGGTTCACCCGACTACTTCAAGCGCCGTCCCGCTCCGCGGCATCCTGCCGATCTGGTGCACCACGACTGCGTGCGGTTCCGGTTCACGGGCAGCGGGGCCATCCACAAGTGGGAACTCGCGGTCGACGATCGCATCGTCGAGTACGAAATCGGCGGCCGCCTCACGATCACCGACTCGTTGTTCTCGGTCGAGGCGGCGCTGGAGGGTGTCGGACTGGCGTACACGTTCGAGCAGCTCGCGCTCCCTCACATTCGAGCCAAGACGCTGAAGCGGGTGTTGAGCGACTTCTCGCCGACGTTCCCCGGCTTCTACCTGTACTACCCCAGCCGGCGGCAGCAGCCTTCCAAGCTGAAGGCCTTCGTGGACCATGCGCTGGCGCACGCCGGCCGGCGTTGAGTCGCTCGGAGATTCAGCGCGGGGACGTCAACAGCGACGTCGGCCAGCGTCCGCGTCTCCGACAGGCGGCAGTGGGCCGAAGCGGACCCGCGTTCAACCGTCTGCGGCCCGGCCCGCCGCGGCGGCGTCACGCCCCCTGAGCCGGGCGCTCAGACCAGGCTGCGCGCGATCTGCCCGACGATCTTGATCGCCTGCTCGCAGCGCTTGTCGTCGCCGTGGCCGCAGTTCAGACGGAGCCCGCGCGCGTGGCGGCGGTCGGCCGAGAACAAGTGGCCGGGCGCGAGGCTGATGTCGTGGGCGAGCGCGAGGCGGTGCACCTGCAGCGCGTCGACGCCGGCCGGCAGCTCGAGCCACAGGAAGTAGCCGCCCTCGGGCCGCGTGACCGTCGTGCCGGGCGGGAAATGCTTGCCGACCGCGCGCAGCGCCGCGGCCTGGTAAAGCGCGAGGGTCGTGCGCAGGTGGCGCAGGTGGCGTTCGTAGCCGCCTTGCAGCAGGTACTCCGACAGGCCCTCCTGCGAGGGCACCGCGGCGGCGAGCGAGCCCATCAGCTTGCGGCGCGCGACCTCGCCGGCAAAGCGCCCGGCCGCCGTCCAGCCGATGCGGTAGCCGGGCGCGAGTGACTTCGAGAAGGAGTTGCAGTGCATCACCAGCCCGTGCCGGTCGTAGGCCTTGGCGGGCGGCGGGCGGCGCACGCCGAAGTAGAGCTCGCCGTAGACGTCGTCCTCGATCAGCGGGACCTCGTGGCGCGCCAGCAGCTCGACGAGCTCGCGCTTGCGCTCCTCGGGCATCAGGCTGCCGAGCGGGTTCTGGAAGGTCGGCATGAACCAGCAGGCCTTGACCGGGTGGCGCGCCAGCACCTCGTGCAGCGAGGCGAGGTCGACGCCGGTGCGCGGGTCGGTCGCGACCTCGACCGCGCGCAGCCCGAGCCGCTCGAGCGCCTGCAGCGCCGCGTAGAAGGTCGGTGACTCGACCGCGACCAGATCGCCCGGCCGCGTCACGGTCTCGAGGCAGAGGTTCAGCGCCTCCATCGCGCCGTTGGTGATGACGATCTCGTCCGGGTCGACGCCCAGGCCGACCGCGAGTTAGCGCTGCGCGATCTGGCGGCGCAGCGCGGCGCTGCCGGGCGAAAGGTTCTCGACGGTGCGCCAGGGGTCGAGCCGGCGCGTCGCGCGGCCGAGCGCGCGCGCCAGCTCGGGGAGCGGGAACAGCGCGGGGCTCGGGAAGGCCGAGCCCAGCGGCACCAGCGCGCGCTCGCGCGCATGGCCGAGCACCTCGAACACCAGGTCGCTGACCTGCACGTCGAGCGTGCCGGCGGTGGGTGTCGCGGCGCGTGGCTCCGGGTGGGCCGGCCGCGCGCGGGTGCGCACGTAATAGCCCGAGCGTGGCCGCGCCTCGACCAGCCCCTGGGCCTCGAGCAGGCCGTAGGCGGCGAACACGGTCGAGGGGCTGAGCTGACGCGCCTGCCGCGCCTCGCGCACCGAGGGCAGGCGCTCGCCCGGGCGCAGCGTGCCAGCGTCGATCGCGGCGCGCATCTCGTCGGCGAGCTGTTCGTAGCGCTTCATCGCAACGGCCGCTTCTGATACGGCTGGAATGTTGGTTCCTGGAACTGTATTGAATCGGCCATCTTCCCCTGTAGAAAGCCCCTCGACTGCGTCGTCTGATCTGCTGATTTTGTGCAAATCTGAGTCTTCTGATCCATGGCCGCCGCGGGCACAGTGCTGGGCATGGCCAGCGAGGTGGATATGGGTATCACGAGCTATGTACGGATGGTCTTGTGGAGCTTCTTCGGCGTGCGCCGCCGCGCCGCCGCTGACCGCGAGCTGCCAGCCGTGCGGCCGGTCGTGCTCGCGCTCACCGCGGTCGGCCTCGCGGCGCTGCTGGTGCTCACGCTGCTGGGGGTGGTGCATGTCGCGACGAGCTGAGCGCCGCGCTGTGCGGCTCGGCGTCGTCGCGCTGTTCGCGCTGGCGGCGCTGTCGCCGGCCTGGGGCGCGAGCCGCGCGGTCGAGGACAGCATCGCGCAGCGCATGCAGGCCTGCACGGTATGCCACGGTCGTGAAGGGCGGGCCACGCCGGACGGCTACTTCCCGCGCATCGCCGGCAAGCCGGCCGGCTACCTCTACAACCAGCTCGTCAACTTCCGCGAGGGGCGGCGCCACTACGCCCCGATGGCCTACCTGGTCGAGCACCTGTCGGACGCCTACCTGCGCGAGATCGCCGCCTACTTCGCGACGCTGGAACTGCCCTATGCGCCGCCGCAGGCCCTGCAGGCGCCGGCCGCCACGCTCGCCGCCGGCGAGCGCCTGGTGCGTCAGGGCGACGCGGCGCGCCAGCTGCCCGCCTGCACCCGCTGCCATGGCGAGCGCATGAGCGGTGCCGAGCCGTCCCTTCCGGGCCTGGTCGGGCTGCCACGCGACTACCTGCTCGCGCAGCTCGGCGCCTGGCGCAGCGGCCAGCGCCGCGCGGCGGCGCCCGACTGCATGGCGACGATCGTGCAGCGCCTGCAACCCGAGGAGATCGAAGCGCTGGCGAGCTGGCTCGCAGCCCAGCAGCCGCCGGCCGCCGGCACGCCGGCGGTCCGCGTGAGCGCTCCGCTACCGCTCGACTGCGGGAGCGCGCTGCGATGAACACGCGCCGCTGGGCCCTGGCGGGCGCTGGCGCGATCGCCCTCGGCGCCATGCTGGCCGCGGCAGTTCTGGCGCTGAACCGCCTCGACGAGGCGCCGCTCGACTCAGCGCCGCCGCCGGCCGCCGCCGACGACGCGGCGACGGTCGCGCGCGGCGCCTACCTTGCGCGCGCCGGCAACTGCGCCGGCTGCCACACCGCGCGCGGCGGCGCAGAGTACGCCGGCGGGCGCGGCATCGACACGCCCTTCGGCAGGGTCTACGCACCCAATCTGACGCCGGACCGCGAGACCGGCCTCGGCGGTTGGAGCGCCGAGGCATTCTGGCGCGCGCTGCACAACGGTCGTGCGAAGGACGGCCGGCTGCTCTACCCGGCCTTCCCCTACCCGAACTACACCCGCGTGACGCGCGCCGACGCCGACGCGATCTACCGCTACCTGCGCAGCCTGGCGCCGGTGCGCCAGGCGAACCGGCCGCATGCGCTGCGCTTTCCCTACGGCACCCAGGCCGCGCTGGCGGTGTGGCGCGCGCTGTTTTTCCGCCCGGCGCGCTTCGAGCCCGAGGCCGGGCGCTCCGCGGCCTGGAACCGAGGCAGCTACCTGGTGCGCGGCCTCGGCCATTGCGAAGCCTGCCACGCCGAGCGCAACTGGTTCGGTGCGACCCGTGGCGGCCTCGAACTCGGCGGCGGGCTGATTCCAATGCAGGGCTGGTACGCGCCCTCGCTGGCTGCGCCCGGCGAGGCGGGCGTGCAGGAATGGACCGAGGACGAGGTCGTCGCGCTGCTCGGCGGCGGCGTGACGCCGCGCGGCTCGGTGATGGGACCGATGGCCGAGGTGGTGTTCCGCAGCACCGGGCATCTGAATCGCGCGGATCTGCAGGCGATGGCGTTGTTCCTGAAGTCGCTGCCTCGAGCCGCGACGCGTGGGCATCACGCGCCTGCGGCCGATGGCATGACGATGCGTCGCGGCGAGGTGATCTACCGCGACCACTGCGCGGCCTGCCACGGTGAGCGCGGCGAGGGCGCCGCGGGCCTCTACCCGCCGCTGGCGGGCAACCGCGCGGTGGTGCTGACGCCGCCGCACAACGTGGTCAGGGCGATTGTCCACGGGGGCTTCGCCCCGACCACCAAAGCGAACCCGAGGCCCTACGGCATGCCGCCGTTCGCACAAGTGCTGAGCGACGCCGACGTCGCCAACGTGGCGACCTACATCCGCAACGCCTGGGGCTCCGCGGCGCCGGAAGTCTCCCGCCTGGACGTGCTGAACACACGCTGAGCAAGGCCGGGAGCGGCAGGCACGGGTTGACGCTCGTTGAATGCTGGCCTGCAACAGGCGGTGGCCCGTTCGTCCGCGCCGGCTGCGAAGCGTTCGGAGAACAGCGCGTTGTGCGTCGGCAAGTGCGCTCCCATTGGCAGTGCGCCTCTGCAGTTGCGTTACCGTAACGCTACGGAAGGTCGCGGCTCGGCCTGGTGGGGCACGATGATGGCAATGACAATCAATGCAAGAACGTGCGGTCTGCAGCAGTAGCGCTCGCCATCACCCATCACTGGCTGCACGGCCGATTCGCGGGGGTTGATCATGTGGAAGGCCATTGGCGGGGTTGCCGCCTCTGTCATCGCGGGCTTGATCATTTGGTACGTCACGACGGTCCTGTATCCGCGCCTGACTAGCGAGCCGCCGCCTCCGCCCCCAGCGAAGGAAATCATGGCCCAGTGCGACGTCACCCCGCCGACAGTCGCCCCGGGCGGCTCGACGGATGTGGTGGTCCACGTGACGCGCGGCGGGGGCGCGCTCGAGGGCGCAACGGTGAACTTGGCTGTAGGAGGTGGCCGGTTTGCGAGCGGGTCGACCAAGGAGGAGGGCCGCACCTATTCCGGCGGTGTCTACCGCACAACCTGGACCGCACCATCCCCGGCGGCGGCCGGCTACAACATGCCGGCAATCGTGAACGTGGATGGCATGCGGACCTCGGACGGGGAGCTGAGCGGGACAGTCAGAACCGACTGCTTTGTTCGAGTGCGCCCTTAGCCGCAAGGGGCGCCGACGAGGATCGAGGCGATCGTCCGCTCTGGCTGACCATCAAAGGCCGCGTCGGGTCGCGAGCGAACATGCAGCAGTGGTCACAGCCGACCCCTTGGTGCCGCTCGTCGGCTGAAGACGGCAGGCGCAAAGAGCTTCGTCGGCCCGGTCGGCGTGGCGCCACGATGCCCGGCGGGGGCTCACGGTCGTGACCCGGCCGGCTATCCGCCTGCCAGCTCCATCGCCGAGTCGTACCGCCCCTCGCGCGCCGCGCCGTTCAATCGTGCCCGTTGGAGCAGCGCATCCTGGGCGCTCCGGGCGTTGACGGCCTGCCCTTTCCATGCGTGCAACACCGGCTCCTGCAACGCGCGCCCGTACGAGAAGCTCAGCGCCCAGGGCTGCGGCCCGAGCCGGTTGATCGCGTCGAGATGGGCGCTGGCCTCGGCCGGCGTCTGTCCGCCGGACAGAAAGAAGATGCCCGGCACGGCCGCCGGCACGCTGCGCCTCAGCACGCGGACCGTCCGCGCGGCGACCTCGACCACCGGCGCCTGGCGTGCCTGCGCCTTGCCGGCGACGACCATGCTCGGCTTCAGCAGCAGGTGCTCGAGAACCACCCGGTGTCGGTGCAGCGCATCGAAGACCTCGTGCAGCACGGCCTCGCTCACTTCGGCGCAACGCTCGAGGGTGTGATCGCCGTCCATCAGCACCTCGGGTTCGACGATCGGCACGACGCCTTCGTCCTGGCAGATCGCCGCGTAGCGGGCCAACGCGTCGGCGTTGGCCTCGATCGCGAGCCGGCTCGGCAGCGTGTCCGAGATGTTGTAGACCGCGCGCCACTTCGCGAAACGCGCGCCCTGCTCCTTGTAGGCTCCGAGGCGTTTCGCGAGCCCGTCGAGTCCCTGGGTGATCTCGTCGCCCGGCGCGAGCGCGAGCGCGATCTTGCCGGCGTCGACCTTGATGCCGGGCACGAGGCCCTGGCGCTGGGCCAGTTCCGGCAACGGCACGCCGTCGTCGGCGCGCTGCAGCAGCGTCTCCTCGTACAGGATGACGCCGCTGATGAAGGCGCCGAGCCCGGGCGTCGCCAGCAGCAGCTGGCGGTAGGCGCGCCGGTTCTCCTCGGTCGACTCCACGCCGATCGCCTTGAAGCGCTTGGCGATCGTCGGCCCGCTCTCGTCGGCGGCCAGCAGGCCCTTGCCGGGCCGGACCAGCAGCTCGACCGTCGCCTGCAATCGATCTCGAACGTCCATGGTGGCTTCCTCCATGGGGGTGGAATGACCCGAGCTGCGAGTTTGCTCCTGATGGGGTGCGCGTGCCACGGCCGGCGTCCTCCGTCGCTGTCACGTCGGGGCTCCTCGGCGGGCCGTCAGGCCAGAATCGGCCCACCCAGTCCGGGGCGACAACGTCGAACCGGGGCTCCCCCGGTTCGACCCCTCACTGCAAAGGGCAACGCGATGCGCTACGAGCTCCACTACTGGCCGGCCATCCAGGGACGCGGCGAGTTCGTCCGCCTGGCGCTGGAGGATGCCGGTGCGGACTATGTCGACGTGGCGCTGGTGCCCGAGGACGAAGGCGGCGGCGTCCCGGCGATGGAACGCTGGCTCGCCGGCCCGGACATCGAGCGGCCCCCGTTCGCCGCGCCCTTCCTCAAGGCCGGCCGGCAGCTCATCGGGCAGACCGCCAACATCCTGCTGTTCCTCGGCGGACGCCTCGACCTCGCGCCGCGCGACGCGGCCGGCAAACTGTGGACGCACCAGCTGCAGCTCACGCTCACCGACTTCACCGACGAGATCCACGACACCCACCACCCGCTCGGGCCGACGCTCTACTTCGAGCAGCAGCGCGCCGCGGCGAAGCGCCGCACGCAGGAGTTCCTGGCGCAGCGCCTGCCCAAGTTCCTGGGCTACTTCGAGCGCGTCGCGCAGCGCAACCCGGGCCGCGGCCCGGGCCTGGTGGGCGAGCGCATCAGCTACGTCGACCTGTCGATGGCGCACGTGATCGCCGGGCTGCGCTATGCCTTCCCGACCGCGAGCCAGGCCGAGTTGGCGAACTGCCCGCGCCTGTGCGCGCTGCACGACCGGGTGGTCGCGCGGCCGCGCCTGAAGCGCTACCTGGCGTCCCGGCGCCGCATGCCCTTCGACAACGACGGCCTGTTCCGCCACTACCCGGAGCTCGGCGGCTGAGGGCGGCGCCACGCGTCCCCGGCGCGCCGCGGTCCTCGCCTGCGCGCCCGCCGGCCCCTCACGATCCCGGATCCGGCACGTAGCCCGGAAACGGATCAGGCACCGCCCGCCGCGGCACGATCACGCCGCTCGCCACCAGGTTCGCGTAGCTGTCGTAGCGCAGCTGCACGACCTCGGCGGGCTGCGCGCCGGCGCGCTCGAACGAGGTGCGCGTGATCGGCGCGTATTCGCGTTCGCCATGGCCGGTGCCGAGCCTGTCGTCGCGCGCCATCGACGACGACGCGTCGCGCTCGCCCGCGGGCGCGGCCGCCGGCGCGGCGGCCGACCCCTCGGCCGCCTTGGCCGCAGCGCCGACGTCGGCCTGCGCGCGCCGCTGCGGCTGCGGCGCACGCTCGCGGAACACCGCCACGCCGATCACGCCGACGTTGCGCGGCCGGTCGGTGCGCGCGGCGTACGAGTCCGGCAAGGCGGTGAAGTAGAACGCCGCGGCCTCGGCGTCGCTCTTGCGCCAGCCGGCGATGTCGGCGCTCTGCCAAGGCGCGAGCACATAGCCGGTCTGCCCGGTGCCCGCGGTCTCGCCGCTCACGGCGTTGATGCCGTCGATCGACAGCACCACCAGCACGCGGCCGCCGGTGCGGTTGGCGAGGCGCACCGCGTAGCGGTCGCCGGGACGGCCCGCCACGTAGGCGTGGCCGCAGTGACGGTGCTGGGGCAGCAGCTGGTCGTCGCGGCTGCGGTCGACGATCTGCAGCTCGACGAGCCGGCCGGCGGCAGCGCGCGCGGGCGGGGCGCCGCAGCCGGCCAGGGCGGCCGTCGCGGCGATCGTCAGAAGCAAGGTGCGGCGTGGCATCAGCATGGCGGTGGCTCCGTAGAAGTGGTTCAGACCCCGGTTGATACGGCCGGGGCTCGGGAACGGGGTCAAGCCGTCACGGCCTTCCGTCGAAGCGCCCCGCCCGCCGTCGCGCGCGCCGCGGCCGGCCCGAGCGCGCGCGGGGGTCGGACGCGCAGAATGGCGGGCTCCATCGACCCGCTCGCGCCTTGGCTCCGCTCCGCCTGCAACTGCTCGGCCCGCCGGCCGCCGTCGTCGGCGGCGAGTCGCTCGCGCTGCCCGTCGAGCGGCGCAGCCAGCTCGTCGCGCTGCTGGCGCTGAGGCGCGGCTGGGTCGGCCGCGCCGAGCTCGCGGCGCTGCTGTGGCCCGAACAGCCGGCGCGGCTCGCGCATGCCAACCTGCGCAAGACCCTGTTCCGCCTCGACGCCGTGCCCTGGGGCCGCGCCGTCGAGGTGCAGGACAGCGCGCTGCGGCTGCGGGCCGACACCGACGTGGCCGACTTCGAGGCCGCGCTGGCCGCCCAGCGCATCGACGAGGCGCTCGCGCTGCGCCGCGGCGAGCTGCTGGCCGGCTTCGACGACGATGCCGGCGAGTCCTGGTCCGGCTGGCTGGCCTTCGAGCGCGAGCGACTGCGCAACGCCTGGCGCGACGCGGCGCTGGCGCGGCTGGCCGGCGGCATCGAGCCCGGCGAGGGCGTCGACCTGTCGGCCCGGCTGCTCGATGCCGATCCGCTCGACGAGGCCGCGCTGCGCTCGCACATGGTCTGGCTCGCGCGCAGCGGCCACACCGCCCGGGCCCGGCGGGCCTACCAGGCCTACGCCGCGCGCCTGGCGCAGGAGCTCGGCCTCGCACCCGGCGCCGAGCTGAAGGCGCTGCACGACGGCCTGGGCCACGAGGCCGCCGCGGCGCCGGCCCCGCGCGCGGCCGAGGACGAGGGCTTCGTCGGCCGCAGCAGCGAGCGGCGCCGCATCGCCGAGCTGCTGGCCCGGCCCGACTGCCGGCTGCTGTGCCTGCTCGGGCCCGGCGGCGTGGGCAAGACCCGGCTGGCGCGGCACGCGGCCCGCGAGCTCGCGCCCGGCTGGCCCGACGGCGCGGTGTTCGTGGCGCTGGACGATGTCGCCGCGCCGGCCGAGTTCGGCGGCCGCCTCGCGCGCGAACTGGCGGTGCCGCGCGGCGGCGGCGCCGAACCCTTCGAGCGCGTCGTCGAGTTCCTGCGCCCGCTGCAGCGGCTGCTGGTGCTGGACAACTTCGAGCAGCTGGTCGACGCGGCCGGGCTGCTGGGCCGGCTGCTCGACGCCTGCCCGCGGCTCAAGATCCTCGTGACCTCGCGCGTGCGCCTCGGCGTGGCGGGCGAATGGTCGCTGCCGCTCGACGGCCTGCCCTGCCCCGAGCCGGAGGACGCCGACTGCGCCGAATCCTTCGACGCGGTGCGGCTCTTCGTCGCCGCGGCGCGGCGCGTCGAGCCGGCGCTGGACGCCCGGGCGCAGGCGGCCGCGATCGTCGACATCTGCCGCCAGGTCGACGGCCTGCCGCTCGCGCTCGAGCTCGCCGCCGCCTGGACCCGCGTGCTGCCCTGCGACGCGATCGCCGCGGAGCTGCGCCAGGGCAGCGAGCTGCTGCGCAGCGCCGACGCGTCGCGGCCGGCGCGGCAGGCCAGCTTCGAGGCGGTGTTCGAGTCCTCGTGGCGCCTGCTGTCCGATGTCGAGCGCGAGGCGCTGGCGCGGCTGGCGGTGTTCCGCGGCGGCTTCTCGGCCGACGCGGCGCGCGCCGTCGCCGCCGCCCCGCTGCCGGTGCTGGGCGCGCTGGCCGACAAGTCGCTGCTGCACCGCCAGGGCGCGCGCAGCGCCCTGCATCCGCTGGTCCAGCAGCTCGCCGGCGAACGCCTGGGCGCCGCGCGCGAGGCGGCCGAGGCCGCCCATGCGCAGCACTTCCTGCGCCTGCTGGCGCAGCGGCGCCGCCCGGCCGAGAACGCCGAGCCGGCGTCGCTGCAGTGGCTGGAGGCCGAGTTCGAGAACTGCAAGGCCGCCTGGCATGCCGCGGTGGCGCGCGGCAGGTGGGCCGCGCTGGACGCCGCGGCCTGGGCGCTGCTGCACTACGCCGACCACCGCGGCCACTTCGGCGAGGCGCTGGCGCTGCTGCGCGCGGCGATCGCGGCGGCCCCGGACGGCGCGCCGCTGCTGACCAGCGCCGCGGCCCATGTCGAGTACCGGCTCGACCGCTATGCCGAGGCCCTGGCCGATGCGGAGCGGGCGCTCGCCGCATCCACGTCGACCGACCACGACACGCGGCTGCAATGCTTCAAGGTGCTGGGCGTGTGCTCGCTGCGCCTGGGCCGCTTCGAGGACGCCCGCCGCTGGCTGCAGCGCGCGCTGCGCCAGTCGCCGGCCGAGACCGACCCGCGCAACGCCGCGACGATGCTCGACAACCTCGCGCTGGTCGAGAAGCGCCTGGGCAACTTCGAGGCCTCGCTGCGCATGTCCACCGCCTCGCTGGTCCAGCTGCGCCGGCTCGGCGACGTGGCCGGCGAGGCGCTGTGCCTCAACAACCTCGGCGCGCTGCTGCTGGACCATGGCGATCTCGCCGCCGCCGCGGTGCACTGCAAGGAGAGCCTGGCGCTCAGCGAACGCCACGGCCTGAGCCGCACGGCCGGCCATGCGCTCGCGAACCTCAGCGAACTCTCGCTGAAGACCGGCGACCTCGAGGCCGCGGCCGGCTACAGCCGCCGCGCCTACGAGATGGCGGTGCAGACCGGCAGCCGCGCGATCCAGTCCTGGCTGCGCAACGTCGATGCGCGCATCGCGCTGGCCCGCGGCGACCTGGCCGCCGCGCGCGCGCTGCTGCGCGAGTCGCTCGAGACCGCGGCGGCGATCGACCTGACGACCATCGTGACCGGCGGCCTGAGCTGCTTTGCCGAGCTGCTGGCGGCCCAGGGCGAGCCCGAGGCGGCGCGGCGCGTGCTCGACTTCGCCGCCGCCCATCCCTCGACCGACGCCCAGAACCGCCACGACATCGCCGCGCTGCGCGCGCGCTGGCCCGAGGGACCCGCGCCCTGGCCGGGCCTGGCCTTCGAGGAGCTGGTGCAGCGCATCGTCGTCGAGACGCCGACCGCGCACGCGGCGCTGATCGCCGCCGTCCTCGGCCGCTGAGCGGTCCGGCCCGCCTGCCGCCGCGTGGAACGCGGTGGAACGCTCGTGCAACGCCCCCCCGCGCACAGTGCCGTCCATCGAAAGGACGGCCATGCACACCCTCACCGACTCCCCCTCCCGCGGCACTGTCGTGCTGCTCCACGCCAGCGCCAGTTCGGCGCGCCAGTGGCAGGCTCTCGCCGACGCGCTGGCGCCGCACTGGCAGGTCCATGCGATCGACTTCCACGGCCACGGCGCGCGCCCCGATCGGGGCACTGACGCCGCGCCGACGCTGGACGCCGACGCCGCGCTGGTCGCGCCGCTGCTCGGGCGCGGCGCGCACCTCGTCGGCCATTCCTACGGCGCGGCGATCGCGCTGAAGCTGGCGCACCAGCAGCCGCAGCGCGTGCGCAGCGTGCTCGCCTACGAGCCGGTGCTGTTCGGCCTGCTGCGCGACGACCCGGCCGCGCTGCGCGAGACCAGCGCGGTCGCCGCGGCAATGCGCGAGCGGCTGGCCGCCGGCGACGCGCTCGCGGCCGGCAAGCGCTTCATCGACCACTGGTCGGGCGACGGCGCCTGGGCCGCGCTGCCCGCGGCGCGCCAGCACGGCAGCGCGGCGCGCATGGCGACCATCGCGCGCCAGTTCGACGCGCTCTACGGCGAGCCGCTGGCCGCCGCCGACCTGGCGCGGCTGCCGATGCCGTTGCTGCTGCTGAACGGCTCGCGCACGCTGCCGGTCGCGCGCCGCATCGTCGACGCGGTGCTCGCGGCCCGGCCGCGCAGCGGCCACGCCGTGCTGCCCGGCCTGGGCCACATGGGCCCGATCACCCACGCGGACGCGTTCAACCGGCGCGTCCTCGCCTTCCTGCAGTCGCAGACCTTCACCGAGCGCCTGCAGGCCCCCGACTCGCCGGTGCGCGAGTCCCTCGTCCCCGCCCTCTGACCCCCTGAACCGGAGCTTTCCATGACCACGATCCTTGCCCCCCAGGCCGCGGCGCCCGACTACGCCGCCATCAAGCAACGCCAGCAGGCCACCTGGGCCAGCGGCGACTTCGCCGTCGTCGGCACCACGCTGCAGATCGTCGGCGAGACGCTCGCCGAGGCGGCCGACATCCGCGCCGGCGAGCGCGTGCTCGACGTCGCGGCCGGCAACGGCAACGCCACGCTGGCCGCGGCGCGGCGCTTCGCCGCGGTGACCTCGACCGACTACGTGCCGGCGCTGCTCGACAAGGGCGCGGCGCGCGCCCATGCCGAAGGGCTGGCGGTGCAGTTCCGCGTCGCCGACGCCGAGGCCCTGCCCTTCGCCGACCGCAGCTTCGACGCCGTGCTCTCGACCTTCGGCGTGATGTTCACGCCCGACCACCGCCGCGCCGCGCAGGAGCTGGCGCGGGTCGTGCGCGACGGCGGCCGCATCGGCCTGGCCAACTGGACGCCCGAGGGCTTCATCGGCCGGCTGTTCAAGCTCATCGGCGCCCAGCTGCCGCCGCCGGCGGGCTTGAAGTCGCCCGCGCTGTGGGGCACCGAGGCGCACCTGGCCGAGCTGTTCGGCGAGCGCGCGGCCGCCATCCGCTGCGAGCGCCGCCACTTCGCCTTCCGCTACCGCTCGGCGGCGCACTGGCTGCAGGTGTTCCGCGACTACTACGGCCCGACGCACAAGGCCTTCGCGGCGCTCGACGCCGCCGGCCAGCAGGCGCTGGCGCGCGAGATCACCGCACTGCTCGAGCAGATGAACACGGCGGGTGCCGGCTCGCTGGTCGTGCCGAGCGAATACCTCGAAGTCGTCGTCACCGTGCGCTGAGGAGCATCGTCATGATCCGCCCGCTATTTGCCCTCTCGGTCTCGGCGCTGCTGGTCGCCTGCACGGTCGCGTCGCGCGTCGAGACCCCGGCCGCGCCGCGCGTCGCGATCCCGGCCGCGCTCGCGCCGGCCTCCGGTGACCCGCCCGCGCTGCGGCTCGCCGCCACCGGGGTGCAGATCTACGAATGCCGCGCCACGGCCGGCGCATCGCCCACCTGGGGCTTCGTCGGCCCCGAGGCCGAGCTGTTCGACGCCGCCGGCCGCTCGATCGGCCGGCATGGCGCCGGCCCGCACTGGCAGGCCCACGACGGCAGCCGGCTCGACGGCAAGGTCCGGGCGCGCGCCAACGCGCCCTCGCCCGCCGCCCTGCCCTGGCTGCTGCTCGACGCGACCGCCAGCGGCCCGCGCGGTGTCTTCAGCGGCGTGACCGCGATCCAGCGCGTCAACACCGTCGGCGGCGCCGCGCCGCCGGGCGCCTGCAGCGCCGACACCGCCGGCACCGCGGTGCGCGTGCCCTACACCGCGGACTACCTGCTCTACAGCGCCGCCCACGGCGCCCCCTGATCACCACCCCTCAAGGAAACACCATGCGATATGCCCCCCTCACCCTGCTGGCCGCCGCGCTCGCCGCCACGACCGCCCAGGCCCGCGCCGATGCCGTCACCGACTGGAACGCCAAAGCCGGCGAGATCGTCGTCGAGTCCAAGCTCGGCACCCCACCGGCCATCCGCGTGATGGCGATCGTGCAGACCGCCGTGCACCAGGCGGCGAGCGCCGCGCCGCCGGCCTCGCTCGACGCCGCGGTGGCCGCGGCCAACCGCGCCACGCTCGCCAAGCTGCTGCCGGCGCAGCAGGCCTCGATCGACACGGCCTACCAGGCGGCGCTGAGGCACGTGTCGGACGGTCCGGCCAAGGACGCCGGCATCGCTGCCGGCGAGCTGGCCGCCCAGGCCGTGCTCGCGGCCCGCGCCGACGACGGCGCCGCCGCGCCCGAGGCCTACCGCCCGCTCGCCAGCGCCGGCGCCTACGTGCCGACGGCGGTGCCGGCGGTGTCGCAATGGCCCCAGCGCAAGCCCTGGCTGATGGCGAGCGCGGCGCAGTTCCGCCCCGCGCCGCCGCCGGCGCTGAGCAGCGAGGCCTGGGCGCGCGACTACGAGGAGGTGCGCACGCTCGGCGCCAAGCAGAGCACGCGCCGCAGCGCCGAGCAGACCGAGATCGCGCGCTTCTGGGAGTATTCGCTGCCGCCGATCTACCACGGCGTGCTGCGTTCGGCGGCGCAGGCGCCGGGCCGCGACGCCCAGCGCAACGCGCGCCTGTTCGCGGCCGCGGCGCAGGCGATGGACGACGCGATGATCAGCGTGTTCGACGCCAAGTACCGCTACAACTTCTGGCGCCCGGTGACCGCGATCCGCAACGGCGACACCGACGGCAACGACGCCACCGCGCGCGAGCCCGGCTGGGCGCCGCTGATCGACAACCCGATGCACCCGGAGTACCCGAGCGCGCACAGCATCCTCGCCGCCGCGGTGGGCGCGGTGCTGAAGGCCGAGATCGGCAGCGGGCCGATGCCGGTGCTGAGCACCGCCAGCCCCACGGCCCAAGGCGCCACGCGGCGCTGGGCGCAGGTGGACGACTTCGTGCGCGAGGTCGCCGAGGCGCGGATCGTCGAGGGCGTGCACTACCGCTTCTCGACGAGCGTCGGCAGCGCGATGGGCGAGCAGATCGGCCAGCTCGCCGCGGCGAAGCTGCTGGTACCGACGCGCTGAGGCAACTCCCGGCCCGCGGCCCGGGCCGCTTCTTCACAATGGCGGGCACGACGGGCGGTGTCCTGGGCACGCGTCGGAAGTTGCTTTCGTCGGATGTCGAGAACCTGCCCGCTCGATCGTCGTGGACGTGACGCCCTTCATCCGCCCCCGCCAAGGAGCCACCATGCGCCGATCATCCGCCCCCGCCCCGTCCGCCACGAAGACCGCAGCACGCCGCGCGAGCGCGTCGTCGACGCGCCTCGTCATCCTCGTGGCAACCCGCAAGGGCGCCTGGATCTTCCATGGCGACGGCCGGCGCAAGGCCTGGACGGCCGACGGCCCGCACTTCCTGGGCCACGACATCAGCCATGTGCAACTGGACCCGCGCGACGGCCGGACGCTGCTGGCCGCGGCCAAGACCGGCCACCTCGGCCCGACGATCTTCCGCTCCACCGACCTCGGCCGCAGCTGGAAGGAAGCGCGGCAGCCGCCGGCCTTCGCCGCACCGGCCAACGGCCTGGCCGGCCGTTCGGTCGACCACACCTTCTGGCTGACGCCGGGCCATGCCAGCGAGCGCGACAGCTGGTACGCCGGCACCTCGCCGCAGGGCCTGTTCCGCTCGGAGGACGGCGGCGTCAGCTGGGCCCCGCTGCCGGCGGTCAACGACGACCCGCAGTTCCGCGAGTGGATGGGGACGGTGCAGGACGGCACGCCCGACGGGCCGAAGCTGCACTCGGTCATCGTCGATCCGCGCGATCCGTCGCACCTGGTCTTCGCGATGTCGGGCGGCGGCGTCCACGAGTCGCGCGACGCCGGCCGCAGCTGGTCGACGCTGATCCAGGGCCTGGAGGTGGTCGAGGGCTTCGACGCGGCCACCGTCACCTTCCACGACCCGCACTGCGTGCGCTCGTGCCCGAGCAACCCCGACCGGCTGTACCAGCAGAACCACTGCGGCATCTACCGGCTCGACCGGCCGGGCGACACCTGGCAGCGCATCGGTCGCAAGATGCCCAAGCGCGTCGGCGACATCGGCTTCCCGATGGTCGTGCACCCGCGCGACGCCGACACGGCCTGGGTGTTCCCGATGGACGGCACGACGGTCTGGCCGCGCACCAGCCCGGCGGGCCGCCCGGCGGCCTACGTCACGCGCAATGCCGGCCGCACCTGGCAGCGGCTCGACCAGGGGCTGCCCGAGAGCCAGGCCTGGTGGACCGTGAAGCGCCAGGCGATGACGGTGGACGCCCAGCCGGTCCCCGCGCTGTACCTGGGCACGACCAGCGGCGAGCTGTGGATCGGGCGTGACGAAGGCGCGCGCTGGTCAACCATCGCGCGGCATCTGCCGGAGGTCTATTCGGTGGAAGTGGCGGCGCTCGCATGACCCGCGGTCGCGGAGCGGGGACGGTCTGATGAAGGTGCTGATTCCCGGGGCGCTGCGGTCGTACACGCGCGAGTCGCATGTCGACGCCGA
>DATILD010000103.1:0-96695 GCA_035476815.1 Methylibium sp. | reverse complement strand
CGGCCGGGGCGGCCGGGGCGGCCCCTTCCTCGTCGAGCGCGCGGCGTTCGATCTCGGCGCGCGCCGTGCGATGCGTGGCGGCGTCGAGCGTGCCGGCGGCGAGTTCGGCGTCGAGAAGCGCGAGCTGCTCGCGCAGGATGTCGAGGTTGGCGCGCTCGCGCGGCGCCGGGGCGTCGGCGCGCGGCGCGGCGCCGCGCAGCAGCGCGGGCAGCAGCAGGCCGAGCGCCAGGGCCAGCAGCGTGCCGGCGGCGATCCAGAACAGGGTCATCGGGGGTCTTCGGCCAGCAGGTCGCGCGCGCGTTGGGCGTCGGCGGGGCTCAGGGAGGCGGCGATCGAGGCGCGCCGCCGGCGGATGTTGATCGCGAGCACCGCGCCGCCGACCAGCAGCAGCACGAAGGGCCCGGCCCACAGCAGCACCGTCGTGGCCTTCAGCGGCGGGCGGTAGAGCACGAAGTCGCCGTAGCGCGCCGTCATGAAGTCGAGGATCTCGCGCTCCGACTGGCCGGCCGCGAGCTTCTGGCGGATCTGCTTGCGCAGGTCCACCGCCAGGTCGGCCTGCGAGGCGGCGATGGTCTCGTTCTGGCAGACCAGGCAGCGCAGCTCGGCGGCGATCGCGTAGACGCGCGCCTCGAGCGCCGGGTCCGCGGCCAGCGGCGCGGCCATCGAGGGTGTCGATGCGCCCTGCGCGTGGGCCGGCACGGCGGCCAGCAGCGCGAGCGCCAGCATCAGCTCACGCACCGTCTTGCTCCAGCTTGGCGACCAGCGGCAGGATTTCGTCGCGCAGCGCCTCGGGCGTGACCGGGCCGATGTGCTTGTGGCGGATCACGCCGTACTTGTCGATCACGAAGGTCTCGGGCACGCCGTAGACGCCGTAGTCGATGCCGACCAGGCCCTCGGTGTCGGACACCGACAGCTGGTAGGGGTCGCCGAACTGCTTCAGCCAGGCCAGCGCGTCGGCACGCTGGTCCTTGTAGTTCAGGCCGATCAGCGGCACGCGGCCGGTCTTGGACAGCTCGACCAGCAGCGGGTGCTCGATGCGGCAGGCCACGCACCACGAGGCCCAGACGTTGAAGAGCCACACCTTGCCGCGCAGGTCGGCCGGCGAGAGCTTCGCGTCGGTTTGGGCGAGCTGCGGCAGGCTGAACAGCGGCGCCGGCTTGTCGACCAGCGGCGAGGGCACCTGGCGCGGGTCGCGGTTCAGCCCGACGGCCAGGAAGCCCGCGAGCACCAGGAAGATGCCCAGCGGGAGCAGCGCGCGCCTCATGACGCGAGTGCTCCGCCGGGCAGCGGCGCGGCCGCGGCGGCGCTGCGGCGCAGCCGGTAGCGCCGGTCGGTCACCGCGAGGAAGCCGCCCGCGCCCATCAGCAGGCAGCCGATCCAGATCCAGTTGACGAAGGGCTTGTGGTGCAGCCGCACCGCCCAGGCGGTGGCGCTGACCGGCTCGCCGAGCGAGGTGTAGAGGTCGCGCGTCAGGCCGCGGTGGATCGAGCCCTCGGTCATCGCCATGCGCGTCACGTCGTACAGGCGCCGTTCGGGGTGCAGCACGCCGAGGGTCTTGCCGCTCGCGTCGGTGACGGTCAGGTCGGCGCGGCGGGCGGTGTAGTTCGGGCCGCGCAACTCGCGCACGCCCTCGAGCCGGAACTGGTAGCCGCCGACGCTGGCGGTCTGGCCCGGCTCCATGCGCACGTCGGTCTCGCTCTCGTAGCCCATCACCAGCGTGACGCCGACGATGAAGACCGCGACGCCCCCGTGCGCGAGCAGCATGCCGTACCAGCTGAGCGGCTGGCGACGCAGCGTCTCGGCCGTGCCGCGCTCGCTCTCCTGCGCACGGGCGACGAGCTGGTAGACGGTCGTGCTGGCGATCCAGGCCGCGAGCAGCAGGCCGAAGCCGATCATCGGCGTCCACTTGCCGAGCAGCAGCGGCGCCACCGCGGCCGCGACGAAGCTCACCGCCGCCGCCCACTTCAGCCGCACCGCGATCTCGGGCAGGCGCGCCTCGCGCCAGCGCGCGATCGGGCCGATCCCCATCAGGAACAGCGCCGGCGCCATCAGCGGCACGAACACGGCCTCGAAGTAGGGCGGGCCGACCGAGATCTTGCCCAGGTTCAGCGCGTCCAGCAGCAGCGGGTAGAGCGTGCCCAGCAGCACCGCCGACGCGGCGACGACCAGCAGCACGTTGTTGGCGAGCAGCGCCGACTCGCGCGACACCAGCTCGAAGCTGCCGCCCAGCCCGACCTTCGGTGCGCGCCAGGCGAACAGCGTCAGCGAGCCGCCGATCACGATCACCAGGAAGCCGAGGATGAAGAGGCCGCGCGCCGGGTCGGTGGCGAAGGCGTGCACCGAGCTCAGCACGCCCGAGCGGACGATGAAGGTGCCGAGCAGCGACAGCGAGAACGCCAGGATCGCCAGCAGCGCGGTCCACATCTTGAAGCCGCCGCGCTTCTCGGTCACCGCCAGCGAGTGGATCAGCGCGGTGCCGACCAGCCAGGGCATGAAGGAGGCGTTCTCGACCGGGTCCCAGAACCACCAGCCGCCCCACCCCAGCTCGTAATAGGCCCAGAAGCTGCCGAGCGCGATGCCGCAGGTGAGGAAGCACCAGGCCACCGTGGTCCAGGGCCGCGACCAGCGCGCCCAGGCGGTGTCGAGCCGGCCCGCCAGCAGCGCCGCGATCGCGAACGCGAAGGCGACGACGAAGCCGACATAGCCCATGTAGAGCAGCGGCGGGTGGAAGATCATCCCCGGGTCCTGCAGCAGCGGGTTCAGATCCTTGCCGTCGGGCGCGCCGGGCAGCAGGCGCTCGAAGGGGTTGGACGTGAACAGCGTGAAGGCCAGGAAGCCGCCGGAGATCAAGCCCATCACGCCGAGCACGCGGGCCACGGTCTTGTCGTCGAGGCTGCGCGAGAACGCGGCGACGGCCAGCGTCCAGCCGGCGAGGATCAGCGCCCACAGCAGGATCGAGCCCTCGTGGTTGCCCCAGACCGCGGTGACGCGGTAGTAGACCGGCAGGTTGGAGTTGGAGTGGTTGGCCGCCAGCAGCACCGAGAAGTCGTTGGTGACGAAGGCGTGCGTCAGGCAGCCGTAGGCGACGGCGACCAGCAGGAACTGCGCTGCGGCCGCGGGCCGCGCGACGCGCATCCAGGCGGCGTTGTTCGTCGTCGCGCCGGCCAGCGGCAGCAGGCCGAGCGCCAGCGCGACGGCCAGCGCCAGCGTCAGCGCGAAATGCCCGAGTTCGGGGATCAAGGCTTCGCTCCAGTGGGGCCGTTCGGCAGCTCGCCCTGGCGCGCCTTCGCGAGCGCGTCGGCGGCCTCGGGCGGCATGTAGTTCTCGTCGTGCTTGGCGAGCACCTGCTCGGCGCGGAACACGCCGTCCGGCCCGAGCTTGCCCTGGGCCACCACGCCCTTGCCTTCCTTGAACAGGTCGGGCAGCAGGCCGGTGTAGGTGACCGGCACGGTCTGGGCCAGGTCGGTGACGACGAAGCGGATCGTCAGGCCGTTGGGGTCGCGCTGCACGCTGCCCGCCTCGACCAGGCCGCCGACGCGAAAGCTGCGGTCGATCGGCGCCTCCTTGGCCGCCACCTGCGTGGGGCTGAAGAAGAACACCAGGTTGCTCTGGAAGGCGTTGAGCACCAGCGCCGCGACGATGCCGAGGGTCGCGAGGCCGCCGCCGATCGCGAGCGCGCGCTTGGTTCTGGGTTTCATCAGATCGAGTCCTTGTCGCGTTCCAGCGCGCGTTTGCGCAGGGCCAGCGAGACCAGTTCGCCGGCGATGGCCAGCGCGCACACGCCGAACGAGCCCCAGACATAGAGCCCGTAGCCGCCCATCGCGAAGAAGTCCGCCGGACTGCCCCAGTTCATCATCAGGCCAGCGCCTCCTGCGCCCAGGCGGCATGGCGCTCGCGCTCGACCATCAGCACCCTCACCCGCATCAGCGCCACCGCGATGCAGTAGGCCCAGCAGGCCAGCGACATCAGCAGCATGCCGGTCAGCATGGTGGTCGCCATGCTGGGCGCGCGCGTCAGGCTGACCGAGGCGCCCTGGTGCAGCGTGTTCCACCACTTCACCGAGAAATAGATGATCGGCACGTTGACCGCGCCGACGATCGCCAGCACCGCCGCGGCGCGGTCGGCGCGGCGGCTGTCCTCGATGGCGGCGTGCAGCGACATGTAGCCTATGTAGAGAAACAGCAGGATCAGTTCCGACGTCAGCCGCGCGTCCCACACCCACCAGGCGCCCCACGTCGGCTTGCCCCACAGCGCGCCGGTCCACAGCGCCAGGAAGGTCATCAGCGCGCCGGTCGGTGCCAGCGCCAGCGCCAGCATCGAGGCCAGCCGGGCGTTGAAGATCAGGCCGATCGCGGCCCAGAAGGCCATCGCGAGATAGACCACCATCGACATCCAGGCGGTGGGCACGTGGATGAAGATGATGCGGTAGGCCTCGCCCTGGGTGGCGTCGGTCGGCGCGACGAAGAAGCCGACGTACAGCCCGGCCAGCCCGAGCAGCGCCGCCGCGGCCATGAACCAAGGCACCAGCCGCCCGGCGAGCGGGTGGAAGCGCTGCGGCGCGGCGTAATAGAACCAGTTGATGTCGGCGAACGGCATGGTGGGTACGGCAAGCGGTGTCGGCAGCCGCCAACCGCGGATTATCCCCGGCCGCTACTCGACCGCGATCCGCAGGGCCACCGCCGCCGCCCAGGGGGCAAGGAAGAGCGCCGCGGCCAGCATCGCACCCAGCAGCGAGAAGTGCCCGCCCACCGCGAGCCCGCCCTGCACCGCGTCGACCGCGCCGGCGCCGAAGATCAGCACCGGCACGTACAGCGGCAGCACCAGCAGCGACAGCAGCACGCCGCCGCCGCGCACGCCGACCGTCAGCGCGGCGCCGATCGCGCCGATCAGGCTCAGGAGCGGCGTGCCCAGCAGCAGCCCGGCCAGCAGCACCGCGCTGGCCTCGCCCGACAGCCCGTACTGCAGCGCCAGCAGCGGCGAGACCAGCGCCAGCAGCGCGCCGCTGCTCAGCCAGTGCGCGGCGGTCTTGGCCAGCACCAGCAGCGGCAGCGGCACCGAGGCGAGCAGCAGCTGCTCGAGCGTGCCGTCGTGGAAGTCGTCGTTGAAGAGCCGTGCCAGCGACAGCATCGAGGCCAGCAGCGCCGCCACCCACACCACGCCGGCGCCCATGCGCCCCAGCAGCGCCGGCTCGGGGCCGACGCCGATCGGGAACAGGCTGGCGACGATGACAAAGAAGAACAGCGCCGCGAAGGTGTCGGCGCGCCGCCGCAGCGCGACGCGCAGGTCGCGCGCCAGCAGCGCGGCGAGCACGGTCCAGACCGAGGGTGTGCTCACAGCGCGAGCACCTGCTGCTGCGCGGCGTCGTCGAGCGCGACGCTCTGGTGGCTGGTCAGCACCACCACGCCGCCGGCGGCCAGCCGGGCGCGGATCAGCCCGAGCAGCCACTCGATCGCGCCCACGTCCAGCGCATTGAAGGGCTCGTCCAGCACCCACAGGCCGGGCGGCGCGGGCAGCGCCAGCCGCGCCAGCGCGACGCGCTTGCGCTGGCCCTGCGACAGCACCCGCGAGGGCAGCCGCTCGCGGCCCTTGAGCCCGGCGGCGGCCAGCGCGGCGGCGGCCTCGGACAGCGTGGCGGCGGCCCCGCCCAGGGTGGCGGCGGCCTGCAGGTTCTCGATCGGGCTCAGTTCGTCCTTCAGCGCCGCGGCATGGCCGATGTAGACCAGCTCGCGGTGGAACTCCTCGGCCAGCGCCGCGATCGGCTGGCCGCGCCAGTGCACCTCGCCCGCCGCGGGCGCGAGCAGGCCGCAGAGCATGCGCAGCAGGCTGGTCTTGCCGGCGCCGTTGGCGCCCCGCACCCGCAGCAGACCGCCGGCCGGGACCTGCACCTGCACGCCGGCGAACAGCCGCCGGCCGCCGCGCACGGCGGCGAGCTCACGAAGGTCGAGCACGGCGGGCGACCTGGGGCGGGGCGGTTCTCATGGGGCGGGGGCGCGAAGCGCGAGGCAGTGTAAGCGTGGTGCCCGCGCCACCCGCGCGCCGCATGTTCCCGGGCGTGCATGAAGGCCCGGCGGCGCGCAGGTATAAGCTGCGCCGGCCGCGCGAATGGCGCGGTGCCGTCCGCTCTAGCCCCGAAACCATGTCGAACACCCTCAAGCAACTGCTCGCCGCCGGCGCCGATGCCGCCCTCGCGATCCGCGCCCCCGGCCGCCCGGCGCTCACCCATGCCGGCCTGCGCGCCCTGGTCGAGCGCACGCTCGCGAGCCTGAACGCGCTCGGCGCCGGTCGAAACGACCGCGTCGCGATCGTGCTGGCCAACGGCCCCGAGATGGCCACCTGCTTCCTGGCCTGCGCCGCCGGCACGACCAGCGCGCCGCTGAACCCGGCCTACCGCGCCGACGAGTTCGAGTTCTACCTGTCGGACCTGAACGCCAAGCTGCTGGTCGTCGAGCAGAGCAGCACCAGCCCCGCGATCGAGGTCGCGAAGAAGCTCGGCGTGCGCGTCGTCGACCTGATCGTCGAGCCCGGCGCGCCGGCCGGCGAATTCCGGCTGCAGGCGCGCGACGGCGCGGCCTCGATTCCTGCCGCCGCCGGCGGCTGGGCCGAGGCGGCCGACGTCGGCATGGTGCTGCACACCTCGGGCACGACCTCGCGGCCGAAGATCGTGCCGCTGTCGGTCGGCAACCTGTTCGCGTCGGCCTCGAACATCCGCGCGACGCTGCAGTTCAGCGCCGGCGACACCGGCCTGAACATCATGCCGCTGTTCCACATCCACGGCCTGATCGCCGGGGTGCTGGCGCCGGTCTCGGCCGGCTCCTGCGTGTTCTGCACGCCGGGTTTCAACGCGCTGAAGTTCTTCACCTGGATGGACGAGGCGAAGCCGAGCTGGTACACGGCCGTGCCGACCATGCACCAGGCCATCGTGCAGCGCGCGAAAGGCTCGGGCAATGCCGAGGTGATCGCGCGCAACCCGCTGCGCTTCCTGCGCTCGTCCTCGTCGTCGATGCCGCCGCAGGTGATCAAGGAGCTCGAGGAGATCTTCAAGGCCCCGTTGATCGAGTCCTACGGCATGACCGAGGCGACCCACCAGATGGCGTCGAACCCGCTGCCGCCGCGCTCCCGCAAGCCCGGCACGGTGGGCCTGGCCGCCGGGCCCGAGGTGGCGATCATGCTCGACGGCAAGCTGCTGGCGGCCGGCGAGACCGGCGAGATCGTGATCCGCGGCGCCAGCGTGACCGCCGGCTACGAGAACAACCCGAAGGCCAATGCCGAGGGCTTCACGACCGGGCAAAACAGCGGGTGGTTCCGCACCGGCGACCAGGGCGTGATGGACGCCGAGGGCTACGTCAGCATCACCGGTCGCCTGAAGGAGATCATCAACCGCGGCGGCGAGAAGGTCAGCCCGCGCGAGGTCGACGAGATCCTGATGGACCACGCCGCGGTGGCGCAGGTGGTCTGCTTCGGCATGCCCCACCCCAAGCTCGGCGAGGAAGTCGCCGCGGTGGTGGTGCTGAAGGAAGGCCAGGCCGCGACCGAGCGCGAGCTGCAGGACTTCGTCGGCAAGCGGGCGGCCGACTACAAGGTGCCGAAGAAGATCCTCTTCATGGACGAGATCCCGAAGGGCGCCACCGGCAAGCTGCAGCGTATCGGGCTGGCGCAGAAGCTCGGGCTGGGCTGAGCCCTTCGGGTGGAAACCCGTACGTAGCGCGTTCAGGGTTTCTTCATCGAGGGTGCAGCAAGTCTGAATGGCCGTGAACGCGCGGCTTCTCTAGAGTCCGCGGGCCGATCGACCCGCCGGCCATACAAGGACAGGAGACACGATGAGCACGAACCGATACAAGCTGAAGTGGATGGCGACGGCGGCGGCGCTGGCCTCGGCCCTGTGGAGCCCGCTGGCGCTGGCCTGGGAACCGAGCAAGCCGATCGAATTCGTCGTGCCGGCCGGCACCGGCGGCGGCGCCGACCAGATGGCGCGCTTCATCCAGGGCGTGGCGGCCAAGAACAACCTGACCAAGCAGCCGATCGTCGTGGTCAACAAGTCGGGCGGCGCGGGCGCCGAGGGCTTCCTCGACGTCAAGGGCGACAAGGGCAACCCGCACAAGATCATCATCACGCTGTCGAACCTGTTCACCACGCCGCTGGCGACCGGGGTGCCGTTCAACTGGCGCGACATGACGCCGGTGGCGATGCTGGCGCTCGACCAGTTCGTGCTGTGGGTCAACGCCGACGCGCCCTACAAGAGCGCCAAGGACTACTTCGAGGCCGTCAAGGCCGGCCCGGACCGCAGCTTCAAGATGGCCGGCACCGGCTCCAAGCAGGAAGACCAGATCATCACCGTGCTGGTCGAAAAGGCGGCGGGCAAGAAGATCACCTACGTGCCCTTCAAGGGCGGCGGCGACGTGGCGGTGCAGCTCGTCGGCAACCATGTCAGCTCGACCGTCAACAACCCGATCGAGGCCGAGAGCCACTGGCGCGCCGGCAAGCTGCGCGCGCTGTGCGTGTTCGACAAGCAGGCGATGCCCTACAAGACCAAGCTGACCGCGACCCAGTCCTGGGGCGACCTGCCGACCTGCAGCTCGGCCGGCCTGCCGGTCGACTACCTGATGCTGCGCGGCATCTTCATGGCCCCCGGCGTCACGCAGGAGCAGGTGGACTTCTACATCGAGCTGTTCAAGAAGGTCCGTGCGCTGCCCGAGTGGAAGGAGTTCATGGAGAAGGGCGCCTTCAACCAGACCTTCATGACCGGCCAGGACTACTTCAACTGGCTGGGCAAGACCGAGCAGATGCACCGCGTGCTGATGAAGGAAGCGGGCTTCCTGGCCCAGTGACGACCACCCCCGTTGCGGCTGCGCCGCTCCCCCTCCAGGGGGCGCCGCTAACGGGCCGGCGGAGCCGGCCCGTGGCGGCTGCTGGCGAATGCGATCGGTGCGTCGGCCGGCGCTCTTGAATTGACACCTATGAACTCAGAGTCTTCCAACCGGGCCGTCGGCACGCGCTGGCCCGAGCTGGCCGTGGCGGCCTTCCTGCTGGCGCTGGCCGGCCTGGTGATCGCCGACAGCCTGCGCGTCGGCATCGGCTGGGCCGACGACGGCCCGCGCTCGGGCTACTTTCCCTTCTACATCGGGCTGATGCTGGCCGGCTCCAGCGGCTGGGTGCTGGTGCGCTCGCTGATGGCCTGGCACCAGGCGAGCCCGGTGTTCGCCGAGCGCGAGCAGCTCGCGCTGGTGCTGGCGATGCTGCTGCCGATGACCGTCTACGTCGGCGCGATCTGGCTGCTGGGCATCTACGTGGCCTCGTTCGCGCTGATCGGCTACTTCATGCGGCGCCACGGCAAGTTCGGCTGGCCGCTGTGCGCCACCGTCGGGATCGGCGTGCCGCTGGCCTTCTTCTTCGTCTTCGAGCGCTGGTTCCTGGTGCCGCTGCCGAAGGGCCCGATCGAAGGGCTGCTGGGACTCTGAGGGATGACCGCCCCCACGTCGCTTCGCTCCTGCCCCCCGAGGGGGCGCTCAGCCGCCTCGGGGCGGCCCTTCGCCGTCTGAGTGATGGAAGAAATCAACAACCTGATGCATGGCTTCGCCGTCGCCCTGACGGCCAAGAACATGCTGTTCATGCTGGTCGGCATCACGCTGGGCGTGCTGATCGGCGTGCTGCCCGGGCTGGGCGGCGCCAACGGCATCGCGATCCTGCTGCCGCTGACCTTCAGCATGGACCCGACCTCGGCGATCATCATGCTGAGCTGCATCTACTGGGGCGCCCTGTTCGGCGGGGCGATCACCTCGATCCTGTTCAACATCCCCGGCGAGCCCTGGAGCGTCGCGACCACCTTCGACGGCTACCCGATGGCCCAGCAGGGCAAGGCGGCGCAGGCGCTGACGGCGGCCTTCACGTCCAGCTTCGTCGGCGCGCTGTTCGCGGTGATCCTGATCACCTTCCTGGCGCCGTGGCTGGCGAAGTTCGCGCTCAAGTTCGGGCCGGCGGAGTTCTTCTCGGTCTACCTGCTGACCTTCTGCAGCTTCGTCGGCATGAGCAAGGAGCCGGCGGCCAAGGTGATCGCGGCCATGATGCTGGGCTTCGCGCTCGCCTGCGTGGGCCTGGACAACGTGACCGGCCAGCTGCGCATGACCTTCGGCAGCACCGAGCTGCTCAAGGGCTTCGACTTCCTGATCGCGGTGATCGGCCTGTTCGGCATCGGCGAGATCCTGCTGACGATGGAGGAGGGCCTGGCCTTCAAGGGCAAGAGCGCCAAGATCAGCCCGCGCGTCGTGCTCGACACCTGGGCCGGGCTGTGGCGCTACTGGAAGACCTTCCTGCGCGGCACCGCGATCGGCTGCTGGATGGGCATCACGCCCGGCGGCGCGACGCCGGCCTCGTTCATGAGCTACGGCGTGGCGCAGCGCATGTCCAAGAACCCGCAGGGCTTCGGCAAGGGCGACATCGAGGGCGTGGTCGCGCCCGAGACCGCCGCGCATGCGGCCGGCACCGCGGCGCTGCTGCCGATGCTGACGCTCGGCGTGCCGGGCTCGCCCACCGCCGCGGTGCTGCTCGGCGGCCTGCTGATCTGGGGCCTGCAGCCCGGGCCGATGCTGTTCGTCGAACAGAAGGACTTCGTCTGGGGCCTGATCGCGTCGATGTACCTGGGCAACATCGTCGGCCTGATCGTGGTGCTGACCACGGTGCCGTGGTGGGCGGCGATCCTGAGGATTCCGTTCTCGATCATCGCGCCGGTCATCATCGTGGTGTGCGCGATCGGCGCCTACACGGTCAACAATGCGATGTTCGACGTGGTGATGATGCTGGTGTTCGGCGTGTTCGGCTACCTGTTCAAGAAGCTCAAGTACCCGCTCGCGCCGCTGGTGCTGGCGCTGGTGCTGGGCAAGGGCGCGGAGTCGAGCTTCCGGCAGGCGATGCTGTTATCCGACGGCAGCCTCAGCATCTTCTGGTCCAACGGCCTGGTCGGCGGCATCGCCTCGCTGGCCGTCGTGCTGCTGTTGTGGCCGCTGTGGGGTGCGATGAAGTCCTGGGCCAGGGCGCGCGAGCACCGCGCGAGCGCGGCATGAAGATCGCCATCGTGGGCGCCGGCGAGGTCCTATGAAGATCGCCATCGTTGGCGCTGGCGCCATTGGCGGCTACCTGGGCGCCAAGCTCGCGATCGCCGGCGAGGACGTCACCTTCATCGCCCGCAACAAGAACCTCGCGGCGATCAACGCCCAGGGTTTCAAGCTGATCCTCGAGGACGGCAGCGAGCAGCACGCCCCGACCGCCAAGGCCGTGCAGGACATGGCCACCGCCGGCCCGCAGGACGCCGTGCTGCTGACCGTCAAGGCGCACCAGGTCAAGGACCTGCTGCCCGGCCTGCGCGCGCTGTTCGGGCCCGAGACCATGGTCGTGACCATGATCAACGGCGTGCCCTGGTGGTACTTCCACAAGCTCGCCGGCCCCTACGAGGGCCGCCGGCTCGAGAGCGTCGACCCGGGCGGGCTGCTGGCCCGGCACATCGAGCCCGAGCGCGTGATCGGCAGCATCGTCTACCCGGCGGCCGAGCTGGTGGAGCCCGGTGTCGTGAAGGTCATCGAGGGCAACCGCTTCACGCTCGGCGAGCCCGACGGCCAGCGCACGCCGCGCATCGAGGCGCTGTCGCAGGCGATGATCCGCGCCGGCTTCAAGAGCCCCGTCAGCAAGGACATCCGCAGCGAGATCTGGGTCAAGCTGTGGGGCAACCTGAGCTTCAACCCGATCAGCGCGCTGACCCATGCCACGCTCGAAGCTATCTGCCGCGACCCGCAGGGCCGTGAGCTGGCCGCGCAGATGATGCGCGAGGCGCAGGCGGTGGGCGAGAAGCTCGGCGTCGCTTTCAAGGTCTCGCTCGACCAGCGCATCGCCGGTGCCGAGGCCGTGGGTGCGCACAAGACCTCGATGCTGCAGGATGTCGAGCAGGGCCGAGCGCTCGAGCTCGAGGCGCTGGTCGGCAGCGTGGTCGAGCTCGGCAAGATCACCGAGACGCCGACGCCGACGATCGACGCGATCTATGCGGCGGCCGGGCTGCTGAACCGCACCCTGGACGCGGCGGGCGGGCGGCTGCGGCTGGAGGCGCGCGGCTAGGGCGTGGTGTGCAAGGGCACGCCGCCGGCCGTGCGATGCGTGCTGTCAGCATGAGGCCTGACAAGGCACCGTGTCATCCTGTCGTGGAAGGGGCGTGCCCATAGGGCGACCCTTCCTTTCTGGGTTCGCACGGGGATTGACTTGTGCGTCACCACTCCCTACCGTCGCTGCCGTCTACATCCAAGTTCGGCCTCAGGAATGCCATTCATCGACCTTTTCGACGATGCCAAGGAAGTTGGCAAGGTCGTCATCGCCGTCCAAAAATCGATCATCGAGCATTTCACTGAAGCCGACTGGACTCAGCTTGCCTATGCGACAGGTACACAAGACTATCTGCTGCACCACAAGCGGTTGCTCCGAAGTCTGAACTGGGGTGACGATGACTATGGGTCTTGCGTCTTCGAAGTTCTGAGGCGTTTCTCCGAGGAGAAGATCAGTGCCTTCCAAGCATTGGTGACTCACCCAAAGGTGCAGCCGGACGTTGAGCGTGATTGCGCAAACATTCTTCATCGCATCGGTATCGGAACAGGTCATGTAGCTCCTGTGTCGGCGGTCGCTCTTTCCGCACCGGACGTAGTTGCTCGCGCGCTCATTGACTCGGACACGCTACTACGAACTTCTGGACCCATCAGTTGCGTGGATCGCCTGCACACGGCTCTTCACGGCTACTTCCGTTCCTTGTGCGAACGCGCCTCACTCGGGCCTCCCGAAGCAGCATCATTGCCCGCGCTCTTCAAGTTGCTCCGTACGCAGCATCCTGCGCTCCAGAACCTGGGGTCTCAAGACCACGACATCGCACGCGTACTGAGTGGATTTGCCTCCGTCGTTGACGCTCTGAATACCATCAGGAACAACGCCAGCGTTGCCCATCCGAATCAAGGACTACTCGGCGAGGCGGAAGCACTCCTAATGGTCAATGCAGTCCGAACTCTCTTTCACTACGTCCGTACAAAGGCCGGCGAGTGAAGCTGAGGCCTACAACCGTGTGTCAATTGAGGCGGTGCAAGTTCCCAACTTCCGGTGCGCTTCGCGTGCCTACAGTTGCCGCTCATCGCCAACGTTGGGCGTCGCAACACCCCCGACCGCAGTCGAACTCATGAACGAACTCATCACCTACTTTCAACTTGGCGCAAATGCAGCTGCCGTGGCGGTTGCTGGCTGGATATACGTCGCCTATGTGAAAAACGTACGGTCGATGCTCGAAGTCAAGGACGAGCAACTCAAGGTACTGGAGAAGTCTTTGGCGTTTTGGAAGGACAAGGCGGCTGACTTCGAGAAGAAGACTCCTGAGTTCATCGAAGATGTTCTGTCAAAGCGCATCCGCCTTCGCGAGGATGAGATCCAACGCTTGAGTGCAGATCACGAAACCCATACAAAGACGATCAGCATGCGAACTCGCGAAGTCGAGCGACTAAGAGCGCAGTTGGAGCAGACGGTATATTTCGGGCGCGCTCTTACCTACTACGACACTGAGTCTCAAGTCGAGTTACCGATTCCAGAGGAAGAGGTAACGCTGGAGGAATTGGGAGAGTTCTTCGTTGACTCGGCTTCCGTGTTGATCGCAGACCCGATGTATGTCCAGTCCGAGTGGAACAGAGATGAGCCGTTCGTCGACGACCGTCGCTACATCCACGAACCTTCGAACAGGGTCTACGTCCATGGCGAAGATTTCACTCGCTTTGACGAACCCCTGCCAGGCCACACCGCCACGCCAAACGCTCTCATCAAGACCGGAGAAATGCGCAAGATCGAGGTCGCCCGCGAACTCAACTTCTCCATGCCTGGGGCGTTCGCAGCGACCTCCACGCCACCCGGGTACGGAGCACTGAAGTTTGGGAACGGCAATCCTGGCGCGGGCATCTGCCTCAGGACCGTCTACGGCGATGGAACATTCACTGTCTACGGCGAGCGGTTCCGCGGCGACCTCGTGCGCGTATTCATTGACCTGCGCTGAGGTCGTGCGAGCGACGCCTTGCATCTTCCCGACGACCTTAGTGGAGGATTGAACTGCGAAGGTGCTCGTGGTCGCCGCGCCCAACCCGATAGGCCAGCGAGCAGGCCGCCCGCGTGGGCCGTGGTGAAACCCGAACAGGCTCACCCGACCGCCCCGGCCTCCCCCCCGAACGCCAGCGCCGCGACCTCGTCGCCGCGCATCAAGCTCCCCTCGTTGGCCAACAGCGCGACCCGCGCCGCGCCCACGGCCGCCTCGACCATCGCGCGCACCCTTCGCAGCGCGGCCGCCTCGTTCGGCTGGCACGCATGGCCGCCGCCGTCGCGCGAGAAGCCGGCCTCCGAAAAGCCCATGATCCGCGCCGCCGCCTCGGGCCGGCCCTCGAGGGCCGCGCTCAGCGCGAGGTAGGCCGACACGTCGGGCTCGATCTCGAAGGCCCGCGCCCGGCCCCAGGCCTGGCGCAGCAGCGGCCGGGCCTCGTCGGCGCGGTCCAGCGTCAGCAAGGCGGCACCGAGGTTGAGCCGGGTGTAGGCGAGGTCGTGCTCGTCGCGCGTGCCGCGCAGCTGCGGCAGCAGCGCCCGGCCGACGTGCAGCGCGGCTTCGACGTCGCCGCAGGAGAGTTCGGCGTCGATCAGGTTGGCCATCACCCGGTAGGTGTCACCGCCGGCCGCGGCGAGCAGGCGCAGTTCGTGCCGCACGGCCAGCCGGTGTTCGATGCGCGCTTCCGGCCCGGGGCGGGCCTGCGACGCATGGCAGGCGGCGTCGGCGCCGACGACCAGACGCTGCGGCGGCCAGTCCGGGTTCTCGAGCGCGCGCAGCTCGGTCAGCAACTCGGCCGCGCGGGCCCAGTCGCCGGTGCGCGACGCGAGGTTGGCGCAGCAGGCCAGCGCCTGGCAGAGCGCGAAGCGGTCGGGTTCGTCGCGGTCCGCTGCGCGCGCCAGCGCTTCGAGCTGCCGCGCGGTCTCGCGGGCGCGCTGCGGCCGGCTGTGGGTGCAGGCCATGCAGGCGACGACCAGCGCGCGGCGTTGGAGCCGCGTCGCCGCCTCGGGCGCATCGGCGACGAGCCGTTCGCAGGCCTCGGCCAGGGTCAGGCGCTCGGCCCGCAACGAGGGCGGGGTCGCGAACATCAGCGTCGCGCCGATCGCCATCGCGTGCTCGGCCGCGTGCGTCGCGCGCGCCCAGGCGAAGGCCTCGCGGGCGTTGTCGGCGTCCTGGGCCAGCGCGGCGAGCCAGTCGCGCTCGCCGATGCGGCCGCCGTAGCGCTCGTCCCACTGCGCGTCGAAGTAGGCGGCGATCGCCTCGGCATGGCGCCGGCGCAGCGCGTCGAGTTCGCCGGCCTCGGCCAGCCGCTCCAGCGCGTAGGCGCGCGGCGACTCCAGCAGCCGGTAGCGCGGCACGCGGTCGTCCTCGCCGAGCACCGCGACCAGCGAGCGGTCGACCAGCACCGCCAGGCTGTCGAGCACCTCCCATTCGTCGATCGCCGCGTCGGCGACCACCTGCTGGATCATCTCGAGCGAAGCGCTGCCGGCGAACACCGCGAGCCGCCGGAACACCCGCTGCTCGCGCGGCTCGAGCAGGCCGTGGCTCCATTCCAGCGCGGCGCGCAGCGTCTGCTGGCGTGCCGGCGCCGAGCGGTTGCGGCTGGTGGTCAGCACCCTCAGCCGGTCCTGCATCGAACTGGCCAGCCGCTGCACGCCCAGCACCGGCGCGCGCGCCGCGGCCAGTTCGATCGCCAGCGCCAGGCCGTCGAGCGCGCGGCACAGCTCGATCACCGCCGGCGCGCTCGGCGAACAGCGCGACGGCGCTGAACTCCAGCGCCCGGGCCGCCGGCAGCGGGCCCTGCGGCACCGCCAGCGGGCCGATGCGGTAGACCCGCTCGGCCGCCAGCCCCAGCGGCGCCTGGCTGGTGACCACCAGCCGCAGCCCCGGCGCGGCGCCGAGCAGCGCCTCGGCCGCCGGCGCGACGGCGTCGAGCAGGTGCTCGGCGTTGTCGAGCACGACCAGCATCGCCAGCGGCGCCATCGTCGTGCACAGCGCGGCCAGCGGCGCGCCGTCGCCCAGCCGCACGGCCAGCGCCGCGGCGATGGTGGCCGGCAGCGCGTCCCCATCGGCCACGTTGACCAGCTCGACCCAGCACACGCCATGCGGGTAGGCGTCGCGGCGCGCGGCGAGCAGGTGCTGCGACAGCAGCGTCTTGCCGATGCCGCCGGCCCCGACGATGGTGACCAGCGCATGCTGGTCGACCAGCGCGCCGAGCGCGGCCAGGTCCTCGACGCGGCCGCGCAGCGCCGTCAGGTTGCGCGGCAGGTTGGTGCGGATCGGCGGCAGCGAGGCCGCGTTGGCGGCCTGCGGCAGCGCCGCGCCGGCCGGCTGCAGCGCCTCGGGCCGCGCGGTGAAGCGGTAGCCGCGGCCCGGGATGGTCGCGATCACCGCGCCGCCGAGCACCTTGCGCAGCGCGCTCACCTGCGCGGCGATGTTGTTCTCCTCGACCACCACGCCGGGCCAGACCTGGTCGAGCAGCTGCTGCTTGGTGAGCAGCTCGCCGGGGCGGCTGGCCAGTTCGAGCAGCACGTCCATCGCGCGGGCGCCGAGCGGCGCGGGCTGGCCGTCGACCAGCAGCCGGCGCTCGAGCGGCTGCAGCTCGAAGCGGCCGAAGCGCATCGGCAGGGAGGTGGGCACGGCGCTCACGGGTATCACTCCTCGGGCCGCTGTCGGGCGGCTGGCCGCAGTGTGCCCCCGGCGTGGCGCACCGGTATGAAACGTTATGAAGCGGCGCTGGCGGAGGAGGGCGCAGAACGCTTCATCTCGGCTTCAAGACTTTGCCGGGGCGGTCGCCGAAAGTGGAGTCATCGCCAACCCCCCCTGCACCGCAAGGAGCGAACCATGAACACCACCACCCCGCCCCGGCTGCCGCGCTCGACCCGCCTCGGCTCGGTGCTCGCCAGCGTGCTGATCACCACCGCCCTGCTGGGCAGCGTCGTCGTCGGCCTGACCTCGGCGGCCGACGACGCGGCGGCGGTCGCGGCCCGGCCGGCGGCCACCGCCCGGGCCTGATCAGCCGTAGCGGTTGACCAGCGTGCCGATGCCGTCGATCTCGACCTCGACCTCGCTGCCCGGCTTCATCGGCAGCACGCCCAGCGAGGTGCCGCACAGGATCACGTCGCCGGGTTCGAGCACGAGGTCCTGCGACAGGCGCGACACCAGCTCGGCCGGGCCGAAGATCATGTCGGCGAGCGCGTAGTTCTGCCGCTCGCGGCCGCCGACGCGGGTGCGCAGCGTGGCCTGGGCGGGGTCGAAGCCGGTCTCGATCACCGGCCCGAAGGCGCCGAAGCCGGGGAAGCCCTTGGCACGCGTCCACTGCGGGAAGGCCGGGTCGCGGTTCAGCAGCTCGATCGCGGTCACGTCGTTGGCGCAGCTGTAGCCGAAGATGTGCGCGGCGGCGTCCTCGGGCGCGACGCGGTGCGCCTGTCGGCCGATCACGACCGCCAGCTCGCCCTCGTAGGCGACGCGGCCGACCTCGGGCGGCGGTGCCGGGATCGCGGCGCCATGCGGCGTCCAGCTGCCCGGCGCCTTCAGGAAGTACAGCGGCTCGGCCGGCCGGGCCCAGCCGTTCTTGTCGGCCAGCGCGTGGAAGTTGTTCCACAGGCCGATCATCGTGCGTGGCTCGCAGGGCGTGAGCCACTCGATCGCCGCTGCCTCCAGCCGCTCGCCGGTCGGGTGCTTGGCGCCGAACAGCGCGCCCTCGTGGACGGCGACGACGCCGGCCTCCAGCGTGCCGAAGCCTACCCGCTCACCCTGGCGAAAGCGCATCCATTTCATCGTGACCTCCTGGTCGCGGCGATTGTCCGGCAGCGGCCGGCCGGCACGCAGGTCATGCTGCGGTCACGCGCCTTGCGCATGATCGTCACATGAGCCCGACGCGCGCCGCCACGATCGACCTGGTCTACTTCAATGCCGGCGGCGGACACCGCGCGTCGGCGCTGGCGCTGCAGGCCTCGATCGCGCAGCTCGGCCTGCCGTGGACGGTGCGGCTGGTCAACCTGTTCGAGCTGCTGGACCCGAACGAGGCGTTCCGCCGCGTGACCGGCTTCGCGCCGGAGGCGGTCTACAACCAGCGCCTGGCGCGCGGCTGGACGCTCGGGCTGGCGCAGGAGCTCAAGGTCCTGCAGGCGGCGATCCGCTTCGCCCACCCGACGCTGCTGCGCGTGCTGACGCAGCACTGGGCCGCGAGCGAGCCCGACCTGGTGGTCTCGCTGGTGCCCAACTTCAACCGCGCGATGGGCGAGGCGGTGGCCGCGGCGCTGCCCGGCGTGCCCTACGTGACGGTGCTGACCGACCTGGCCGACCACCCGCCGAGCTTCTGGATCGAGCCCGGCATCGCCCAGCATGTCGTCTGCGGCACGCCGCAGGCGGTGGCGCAGGCGCGTGCGGCCGGGCTGCCGGCGGAGCGCATCCACGCCAGCTCGGGGATGATCCTGAGGCCGGCCTTCTACGCGCCGCGGCGCACCGACCGCGCCGCCGAACGCGGCCGGCTCGGCCTGGACCCCGAGCGCCCGACCGGGCTGGTGATGTTCGGCGGCCAGGGCTCGAAGGCGATGCTCGGCATCGCGGCGGCGCTGCACGACACGCCGCTGATCCTGGTGTGCGGCCACAACGACAAGCTGGCCGCGAAGCTGCGCGCGCTGCCGGCCTCGGCCCCGCGCCATGTGGTCGGCTTCACCGCCGACATCCCGGCGCAGATGCAGCTGGCCGACTTCTTCATCGGCAAGCCGGGGCCGGGCAGCGTCAGCGAGGCGGTGCAGCAGGGCCTGCCGGTGATCGTGGTGCGCAACGCCTGGACCATGCCGCAGGAGCGCTACAACGCGCAGTGGGTCCGGGACAACGGCCTGGGCCTGGTGCTGCCGAGCTTCAAGGGCGTGCGCGCCGCGGCGGCCGAGCTGGTGGCCGGGCTGGACGGCTACCGCGCGGCGCTGGCGCGCATCGACAACCGGGCGGTGTTCGAGCTGCCGGCGATCCTGGCGCGCCTGCTCGAGGCCTCGCGCTGCGTGGACGGCACGCCGCAGCCCATGGCCCTGGCGGACTGAGCCCGCGGTCCTGCGCCGATAATCGCGGCCATGAGGCTGCGCTTCACCAAGATGCAGGGCGCGGGCAACGACTTCGTCGTGCTCGACGCGACGCGCGCGCCGCTGGCGCTGAGCGCGGCGCAGTACCGCCGGCTGGCCGACCGCCGCTTCGGCGTCGGCGCCGACCAGATCCTGATCGTCGAGGCCTCGCACGAGCCGGGCATCGACTTCCGCTACCGCATCGTCAACGCCGACGGCGGCGAGGTCGAGCAATGCGGCAACGGCGCGCGCTGCTTCGTGCGCTTCGTGCGCGAGGCCGGGCTGACCGACAAGACGAGCATCCGCGTGCGCACCGCCTCGGGCGTGATCGAGCCGCGCTGGCTGGGCGACGGCCGCGTCGAGGTCGACATGGGCGCGCCCTGGCTCGAGCCGGCCGAGGTGCCGTTCGACGCCGCGGGCCTGGCGCCGCGCGAGCTGCAGGGCGCGCCGCTGTGGACCATCGACGTCGGCGGCCGCGCGGTCGAGATCGCCGCGCTCTCGATGGGCAACCCGCACGCGGTCGCGAACCTGGCGCAGTTCGGCGACGACGCGCGCGACTGGGTCGCGGCGCTGGGGCCGGCGATCGAGAGCCATGCGCGCTTCCCGCGGCGCGTCAACGCCGGCTTCATGGCCGTGCTGGCGCGCGACCACATCCGGCTGCGCGTGCACGAGCGCGGTGTCGGCGAGACCCTGGCCTGCGGCACCGGCGCCTGCGCGGCGGTGGTCGCGGGCATCCGCTGCGGCTGGCTCGACGCTGTACGGCCGGTGCGCGTGGACACGCGCGGCGGGCGGCTGGACATCAGCTGGTCCGGTCGCGCCGACGCGCCGGTGCTGATGAGCGGCCCGGCCGAGCGCGTGTTCGACGGCGAGATCGAGTTACCCGACTGAACGGACCCCCATGACGACGCAAGGCATCACCGAAGACGACATCGCGAATTTTTTGCTGCAGACGCCCGGCTTCTTCGAGCGCCATGCCGAGGTGCTGGCCAGCGTGCAGCTGACCAGCCCGCATGGCCAGCGCGCCGTGTCGCTGCAGGAGCGGCAGATGGAGATGCTGCGCGAGAAGAACCGCGGCCTCGAGCTGCGGCTGATGGAGATGCTGCGCCACGGCCAGGAGAACGTCGCGATCGCCGACAAGCTGCACCGCTGGACCCGCGCCATCATGCTGACCACCAACGCCGGCGAGCTGCCCGGCGTGCTGGTCGCCGAGCTGCAGCAGCAGTTCCTGATCCCGCAGGCCGGCATCCGCGTCTGGGGCGCGGCCGACGCCTTCCGCGTGCTGCCGTTCGCTCAAGCCGTGAGCGAGGACCTGAAGAGCTTCGCCTCCAGCCTGACGCTGCCCTATTGCGGCGTGAACTCGGGCTTCGAGGCGGCGGGCTGGTTCGCCGACCCGGCCAACGTGGTGTCGCTGGCGCTGATCCCGCTGCGCCACGGCACGGCGACGCCGGCCTTCGGTATGCTGGTGCTGGGCTCGCCCGACCCGACGCGCTACAGCGCCGACATGGGCACCGAGTTCCTGATGCGCATCGGCGAGATCGCCAGCGCCGGCCTGAACCGGTTGCTGCCGGTGACCTGATGGACGCGGCGCCCGAGCCCGACATCGAGCGCCACCTGACCCATCTGCGCGTCGAGCGCCGGCTGGCCGAGCGCACGCTCGCGAACTATCGTGAGGCCTTTGCCCGCCTGCAGCGCTACGCCAGCGAGGCCGGCGTAGCGCTGCGCGCGGTCCAGCCCCACCATGTGCGGCGCTGGATGGCGGCGCTGCACGGCCAGGGCCTGGCGCCGCGCAGCATCGCGATCGCGCTGTCGGCCTGGCGCGGGCTGTACCGCTGGCTGGGCCGCGAGGGGCTGGTGGCGCTGAACCCGGTGGAGGGCGTGCGCCCGCCCAAGGCGCCCAAGCCTCTGCCCAAGGCGCTGTCGGTCGACCTGGCGGTGGCGCTGGCCGAGCACCGCGATGCCGCGGCCGACCCGCGGCTCGAGGCGCGCGACCGCTGCCTGGTCGAGCTGCTCTACGGCTGCGGCCTGCGCGTGGCCGAGCTGGTGGGGCTGGACCTGAGCCCGGCCGGCAGCGCGCGCGGCTGGATCGACCGCGACGCCGGCGAGGCCCATGTGCTCGGCAAGGGCAGCAAGCGGCGCAGCGTGCCGGTGGGCGGGCCGGCGCTGGCGGCGCTGGCCGACTGGCTGGCGCAGCGCGGCAGCGTCGCCGCGGCCGACGAGCCGGCGCTGTTCGTCAGCCGGCATGGCAGGCGGCTCACCGATTCGCAGGTCCGCACCCGGCTGCGCGGGCGCGCGATCGCCGCTGGCCTGCCGACCCATGTGCACCCGCACATGCTGCGCCACAGCTATGCGTCGCACCTGCTGCAGTCCAGCGGCGACCTGCGCGCGGTGCAGGAACTGCTGGGCCACGCCAGCATCGCGACCACGCAGGTCTACACGCGGCTGGACTTCCAGCACCTGGCGAAGGCCTACGACGCGGCGCATCCGCGCGCCAAGAAGCGCGGCTGACCCCGCGCCTCAGGGCGCGGCCTTGCGGTTCGCGACGATCTGGAAGTCGGTGCCCTGCTCGGCCTTGCTGACGTGGACCTGGGTCGCGCTCTGCTGCTGGTCGTCGGCCAGCATCAGCGTCGCACCGCCGTCGCCGCCGCTCATGTCCATGAACTGCTTGCCGGCGGCCTGCTGTGCCTTGAGCTTGCCGCGGTAGAACTCGGCCACCTTGGCCGGCGCGTCGTCGCTGTGCAGGCCGATGCTGATCATGCTGCCCTCGGGCGTCGTGATGCGCGAGGCGCCGCCCTCCAGCGGCTTGCTGCCGGGGTAGAAGGGCAGGCCGACGTCGGCCTCGCCGACCTGGGCGCCGCCCATCTGCATCTGGGTGGTCTTGCCGGCGGCGTCGGTCGTGGTGATCTGGGTGCCGGTGGCCGAGAGATCGACCTTGGCGCTGCCGCCGCCGGACTTCTGCAGTTCCGCCTCGATCGCCTTCTCGGTGGCGGCTTCCTGGACCTTGCCGCAGGAGGCCAGCAGGGCCAGCAGCGCCAGCCCGCAGAGCATGCCGTGGTGCTTCATCGCCTTGTCTCCTCCAGGGTGGCGAGGCGGCCATTGTGCGCCGCCGGCACGGCCTGCGCGACCGACAATCTAGGCATGAAATCGATCCGACTGCGCGCCGGCAAGGAGCGCTCGCTGCTGCGCCGCCACCCCTGGGTGTTCGAGGGCAGCATCGCCGCCGGCAAGGCCGACGCCGGCGAGACGGTGCGCGTCGACGCGGCCGACGGCAGCTTCCTGGCCTGGGGCGCCTGCAGCCCGGCCTCGGCGATCCGCGTGCGGGCCTGGAGCTTCGAGCAGGCCGAGCGCATCGACGCCGCGTTCTTCGCGCGCCGCATCGCGCGCGCGGTGGCGATGCGCGAGCGCTTGGGCGTCCCGAGCGACGCGCGGCGCCTGGTCCACGGCGAGGCCGACGGCCTGCCCGGGCTGGTGGTCGACCGCTACGGCGACACGCTGAGCGCGCAGTTCCTCGCCGCCGGCGTCGAGCGCTGGAAGGCGGTGATCGCCGACGCGCTGCTCGTCGCCACCGGCTGCACGCGGCTCTACGAGCGCTCGGACGCCAGCGTGCGCGGCCTCGAGGGCCTGGAGGCCGCCACCGGCTGGCTGCGTGGCGAGGGGGCCACCGAGCTGACGATTCGCGAACACGGCTGGCGGCTGACCGTCGACGTGGCCGAGGGCCACAAGACCGGCTACTACCTCGACCAGCGCGACAACCGGCGGCGCTTCGCCGAACTGGTGCGTCAGTTCGGCTGCAAGCGCGTGCTCAACTGCTACAGCTACACCGGCGGTTTCTCGGTCGCCGCGCTGGCCGGCGGCGCCGAACGGGTGACGAGCGTCGATTCGTCGGGGCCGGCGCTGGAGCGCGCCGCGGCCCATGTGGCGCTGAACGGCTTCGACCCGGCGCGCCACGAGGCGCTCGACGCCGACGTCAACGCGACGCTGCGGCGGCTGCTCGAGGCGGGCCAGCGCTTTGATGCGATCGTGCTCGACCCGCCGAAGTTCGCGCCGACCGCCGCGCATGCCGAGCGCGCGGCGCGCGCCTACAAGGACATCAACCGCCTAGCGCTGCTGCTGCTGGAGCCCGGCGGGCTGCTGCTGACCTTCTCCTGCTCGGGCGGCGTCGATGCCTCGCTGTTCCACAAGATCGTCGCCGGCGCCGGGCTCGACGCGGGGGTCGACGGCTACCTGCTCGAACGGCTGGAGGCCGCGCCCGATCACCCGACGACGATCAATTTCCCCGAGGGCGAATACCTGAAGGGCCTGGCGATCCTGAAGCAGTAAATCAGGATCGGCCGCGCCGCCAGTAGCGCTCCATCTCCAGGTAGAGGAAGGAGCCGGACCAGCCGATCAGCAGCAGCCCGTTGAGCGTCTCGACGCCGGCCAGCAGCCGCACCGGGCCGGCCGGCACGACGTCGCCGAAGCCCAGCGAGGTATAGGTCTCGGCCGAGAAGTAGAAGGCGGTGGCCAGTTCGGGCTGGACCGTGCCACCGAGCGCACCATGCCCGGCGGACGAGATCAGCAGCCAGTAGCCCAGCCCGTACAGCAGGATCTCGGCACCATGGCCGACGAAGCAGCCGAGCACCGCCACCACGAGCTTGATGCGGCCATGCCAGCGCAGCCGCTCGAGCAGCCGCGTCAGCAGGCTCAGCACCTCGTAGTGCAGCAGCGTCGTGACGACGATCAGCCCGACGCAGGCGAGGACGACCAGCGGCATCGCCGGGCTCCCGCTCAGGCGTAGGGGTCGGGGAAGCCGAGCGCCTGCAGGATCGCCGTCTCGCGTGCCTCCATCACCCGCGCCTCGGCGACGCGCACATGGTCGAGGCCCTGGGCGTGCAGCGCGCCGTGGACCAGCAGGTGGGCGTAATGCGCCTCCAGCGCGCGGCCCTGCTCGCGCGCCTCCTGCTCGATCACCGGCGCGCACAGCACCAGGTCGGCGACGACCAGCGGCTCGCGCTCACCCCCTTCGAGGGCGCCGGCTTCGCCGTCGCCGTAGGCGAAGGTCAGCACATTGGTGGCGTAGCCCTTGCGCCGGTAGCCGTGGTTCAGCGCGCGGCCCTCGTCGGCGTCGACGATGCGCACGGTGAGCTGGGCCGGCGCGTCGAGCGCGGCGCGGATCCAGCGCGCGACCTTGTGGCGCGGCAGCAGCGCACGGTGGCGGGCGTCGGCGAACTGCAGCGACAGCGTCAGGGCGGGGCGGCTCACTGGACCACCCTCCGCGCTGCGCGCTCCGGGATTCGCGCTTGGGAGCGGCCCGGCGCGCTCATGCGTCGCGCTTCTCGGCGGCCTCGTAGGCCTCGACGATGCGCGCCACCAGCGGGTGGCGCACCACGTCGGCGGAGGTGAAGCGGGTCATCGCGATGCCCTTGACGCGCCGCAGCACCCGCTCGGCCTCGACCAGCCCGCTGGTGCTGCCCTTGGGCAGGTCGATCTGGCTCACGTCGCCGGTCACCACCGCCTTCGAGCCGAAGCCGATGCGTGTCAGGAACATCTTCATCTGCTCGGGCGTGGTGTTCTGCGCCTCGTCGAGGATCACGAAGGCATGGTTGAGCGTGCGCCCGCGCATGAAGGCCAGCGGCGCGATCTCGATCGAGCCGCGCTCGAAGGCCTTGGTGACGCGGTCGAAGCCCATCAGGTCGTAGAGCGCGTCGTACAGCGGCCGCAGATACGGGTCGACCTTCTGCGCCAGGTCGCCGGGCAGGAAGCCCAGGCGCTCGCCGGCCTCGACCGCGGGGCGGGTCAGGATGATGCGCTGCACCGCGCTGCGTTCCAGCGCGTCGATCGCGCAGGCCACCGCGAGGAAGGTCTTGCCGGTGCCGGCCGGACCGATGCCGAAGGTGATGTCGTGCGCGAGGATGTGGCGCAGGTAGGCCACCTGGTTGGGCGTGCGGCCGGCCAGGTCCGGGTGGCGGGTGTGCAGCACGATCGCGTCGCCGTCGGCCGTGTCGGGGGCGGCGCCGTTGCCCTGGCTGGCCTCGGCCAGCGCGAGCTGGAAGCTCGCCGGCGCGATCGGGCGCTGCGCGCGGTCGTACAGCGTCTGCAGCAGCGCGGTGGCGCGCTCGGCGCGCGGCTTCGGGCCCTCGACGCGGAAGGACTCGTTGCGCCGCGTGATCTGCACCTGGAAGGCCGCCTCGATCGCGCGCAGGTGCTCGTCGAGCGTGCCGCACAGGTGGGCGAGGCGGGCGTTGTCGAGCGGGATGAAGGCGTGGCGCAGGATCACGGGGAGGGGGCGGAGGGCGGGCGGCGGCCGGGCATTGTCTCGCGCCGCGCGGGCCTTGCCCACGGGCCGGGGTTCTGCACAATGCGCCGCGATGCCTCCCTTCCTGCGCGCGCTGTGTGCCCTCGCCCTGGCCCTGATCGGCGTGGCGCCGTCGTGGGCCGCCGGCGCGGCGGCCGTGCCGACGCTGACCCTGCACGCCGCGCAGGCGATCGAGCTGCCGGCCCCGACCGCCGCGCCACCGGCCGATGCCCGCGCCGTCGCGGTGATGCTGCCGCACGTCTGGGAGCAGACGGCGCGCCGCGTGACCTGGTACCGGCTCGCCTTCGATGCACCGCCGGCGCCGCCCGGCACGCTGCTGGCCGCCTACGTGCCGCGCGCCTGCTCCAACCTCGAGCTCTACCTGAACGGCCAGCTGCTGCACCGCGCCGGCCGCATGACCGAGCCGGTCACGCGCAACTGCTACCACCCGCAGCTCGTCACGCTGCCGGCCGGGCTGCTGCGCGCGGCCGGCAACCAGCTCGACATCCAGGTGGTCGGCTATGCGCTGCCGCTGGTGGCGGCGCGGCAGCGCGCCGGCGGCCTGTCGGAGGTGCTGGTCGGCCCGCAGACCGAGCTGGCCGCGCGCGCGGCCAGCCAGCTGTTCTGGAACGTGACGCTGGCGCAGATCATCGCCGCGACGCTGGTGATGATCGGCGCGCTGATGCTCGCGCTGGCCTGGGTGCGGCGCATCGACTACCTGCACTGGTTCGGGCTGCTGTCGATCGGCTGGGCGGCGGTCAGCGCGCGGCTGTGGTGGCGCGACGTGCCGCTGGCCAACGGCCCGCTGGAGCTGCTGACCTGCGTGGCCTTCGTGCCGCTGGCGGTGTGCGCGCTGCTGTTCCTGCTGCGCTACGGCGGCGTGCGGCGGCGCGCGCTGGAGTGGGCGCTGTGGAGCCAGTGCCTGCTGCTGCCGGCGGCGCTGCTCGCGCTCGGCCCGCAGCGGCTGTTTGCCGGTGCGGCCGCCTGCTACACGCTGCTGGCGCTGCAGGTGTTCGCGGCGATCGGGCTCTATCTGTGGCGGGCCTGGCGCCGCCGGCGCAACGAGTTCTGGACGATGGGCACGATCTTCCTGTTCTCGGCCGTGGCGGTGGCGGTCGAGATCGGCATCCAGGACGGCCTGCTCGACCTGCCCGACGTGCACCTGATCCACTTCGCGATCCCGCTGCTGTTCTGCGCGCTGGCGATCCGGCTGGTGCAGACCTTCGCGCGCGCGCTGGCGGCGGCCGAGGCGGCGCGCGGCCAGCTCGAGCAGCGGGTGCGCGAGATCTCGGCGCAGATCGAGCGCAACTTCGCCCACCTGGCCGAGGCGCGCGTCGAGCAGGTGGCCGAGAAGGAGCGCAAGCGCATCGCCGCCGACCTGCACGACGACCTCGGTGCCAAGCTGCTGACCATCGTGCACACCAGCAACGACGAGCGCATCTCGACGCTGGCACGCGAGGCGCTCGAGGAGATGCGGCTGTCGGTGCGCGGCATCGCCGGCAAGCCGATGCAGCTGGCCGATGCGCTGGCCGACTGGCGCGCCGAGACGGTGTCGCGGCTCGGCGACGCCGGCATCGAGGTCGAGTGGTCGGGCGACGAGCCGGCCGAGCCGCGGGCGCTGGCCGCGCGCGTCTACGTGCAGACCACGCGCATCCTGCGCGAGGCCACCAGCAACCTGATCAAGCACAGCGGCGCCTCGCGCGCCGGCATCAGCTGCCGCATCGGCGAGGACTTCCAGCTGGTGATCCGCGACAACGGCCGCGGCATCCCGATGGAGCTCGACGGCAAGCTCGATCGCGGCCACGGCATGGCCAGCATGAAGCAGCGCGCCAAGCAGATGCAGGGCCAGTGCCTGGTCGAGTCCGGGCCAGGCTACGGAACCGTGATCCGTCTCACGCTGCCGCTGTGAAAGGACGGGCCCGAGGGCCGGCCGGGGGCTCTACGGCGTCGGGGAAATCCACTACCATGACCCGATGCAGCGACGTGAGTTCCTGATGCTTCCGCGGGCCGAGCGCCGGGCCGCTCCCAAGCCGGCCCGCGTCCCCTCGGGGGACCGGTCGACGTACTCGTCGAACGAGGGGTCCCCATGAGTTCCGTCACGCGCATCCTCCTGCTCGAAGACCTGCCCGAGATCCGCACCTGGCTGAAGGCCCTGGCCCTCCAGGTCTTCCCGGGCGCGCAGATCTCCGAGGCGGCGCGCGTGCACGACGCGCGCTCGCTGATCGGCGCCGAGCGCTTCGACCTGGCGCTGATCGACCTCGGCCTGCCCGACGGCTCGGGCGTCGACGTGGTCGAGGCGCTGCGCGAGCAGCAGCCCGAAGCGCAGTCGGTGGTGGTGACGATCCACGACGACGACGACCATCTCTTCCCGGCGCTGCAGGCCGGCGCCTTCGGCTACCTGCTGAAGGAGCAGTCGCGCGAGCAGCTCGGCGAGCAGCTGCGCCGCATCAGCCAGGGCGAGCCGCCGCTGTCGCCGTCGATCGCGCGGCGCGTGATCCAGTACTTCGCCGCCCAGGCCAAGAGCCAGTTCCGCGAGCAGACGCCGCTGATGCCCGGCGTGACGCTGACCGAGCGCGAGAACGAGGTGCTGCTGCGCGTCGCCAAGGGCTTCACGCTGCCCGAGATCGGCGTGCAGCTCAACCTGTCGCGCCACACCATCGCCGACTACGTGAAGCAGATCTACCGCAAGCTCAACGTGAGCTCGCGGGCCGAGGCGGCGCTGGAAGCGCAGCGGCTCGGCCTGTTCCGGCGATAAGAGTCGGAGCGAAGGGCGAGGGGCCCCGTCACGGGGATCGACCAGCGCAGGCGATGGCGAGCACATGAGGCTCGAAGCCTGATGTGCGAGGCCCGCAAGGGCAGCGAGCCCTGATAATCGCGCCCCATGATTGGACGTCTTAGCGGTACGCTGGTCGACAAGTCTTCCCCGCCCCAGCTGCTGCTCGACGTGGCCGGCGTCGGCTACGAGGTCGACGTGCCGATGAGCAGCTTCTTCAACCTGCCGTCGGTCGGCGAGCGGGTGCTGCTGCTGACCCACTTCGTGGTGCGCGAGGACGCGCAGCTGCTGTTCGGCTTCCTCACCGCGGGCGAGCGCGAGACCTTCCGACAGCTGATCAAGATCTCCGGCATCGGCCCGCGCATGGCGCTGGCACTGCTGTCGGGCCTGAGCGTGGCCGATCTCGCGCAGGCGGTGACGGCGCAGGACGCCAGCCGTCTCGTCAAGGTGCCGGGCATCGGCAAGAAGACCGCCGAGCGGCTGCTGCTGGAGCTGAAGGGCAAGCTCGGCGCCGACCTCGGCACGCCCGGCGCGGCGCCGGCCAGCGACGCCCAGGCCGACATCGTGCAGGCGCTGGTGGCACTCGGCTACAGCGACCGCGAGGCGCAGGCGGCGGTGAAGAAGCTGCCACCGGGCGCCGGCGTCAGCGAGGGCATCAAGCTCGCGCTCAAGTCGCTGGCCGGCTGAGCAGCAGCTTGCGCAGCGGCGCGGGCAGCCCGACGCCGTCGAGCGCGTCGAGCGCGATCCAGCGGCCCGCGCCGAGCACGACCGACGGGTCGGCTGCGGCCGGCAGCGCGGCACGGAACGGCCGCAGCCGCCAGTCGAAGTGGGTCAACGCATGGTCGATCGGTGGCAGCGTCTCGGGCTGCGCGCCGAGTGCCGCGGCGGCAGCGTGCAGCGCGTCGTCGTCGTCGAACAGCGGCAGGCTCCACAGCCCGGACCACACGCCCGTCGCCGGCCGCTGCTGCAGCCACACCGTGCCGACATGCTCGAGCCACAGCCACGCGTGTTCGCGCCGCGTGCGCTTGAGCTTGCGGGTCTTGACCGGGTAGGCCTCGGGCCGACCTTCGCGGCGCGCCACGCAGGCTTCGGCCAGCGGGCACAGCAGGCAGTTCGGCCGTTTCGCAAGGCAGACCGTCGCGCCCAGGTCCATCAGGCCCTGGGTGTAGGCCGGCATGTCGGCGCCGTCGGCCGGCAGCAGCCCGCAGGCGTGCTGCCACAGCCGCCGCTCGTGCGCCGCGATGGCCAGGTCCTCGCCGAAGCCGAGCAGGCGGGTCAGCACGCGCTTGACGTTGCCGTCGAGGATGGCGGCGCGCTGGTCGAAGCAGAAGGCCGCGATCGCCGCCGCGGTCGAACGGCCGATGCCCGGCAGCTGCGACAGCGCCTCGGCATCGGCCGGGAAGCGTCCGCCGTGATCTGCCAGGACGACCTGCGCGCAGCGGTGCAGGTTGCGCGCGCGGCTGTAGTAGCCGAGGCCGCTCCACCGCGCCAGCACCGCGTCGAGCGGCGCGGCGGCGAGCGCCGCGACGTCGGGGAAGCGCGCCAGGAAGCGCGGGTAGTAGTCCAGCACCGTCGTGACCTGGGTCTGCTGCAGCATGATCTCCGACAGCCAGACGCGATAAGGGTCGCGCTGCTGCTGCCACGGCAGGCCGCTGCGCCCATGCGCGCGCTGCCAGGCGACGACGGACTCGCCGACCGTGTCGGGCGCGGGCTGCGGCCGGGCGGGCCGGCGCGCGGCGCTCAAGCGCCGGCCTGCGCCGGCAGGTCGAGCAGCAGGTCGACGTCGTCGGCGAGGTCCAGCTTGAGCCGCAACGGCGGGGTGTCGGCCTCGGCGGTGAGGTCGATCGACGGGCGCAGCGACGGTTCGGCCTCGTTGCGCGCGGACTGCACCAGATCCGACAACTGCTGCTGCAGGCGCTGCAGGCCGTTGTCCTGGGCCTCCAGCTCGGCGACGCGGGTCTCGAGGTCGCCGGCGGCGGTCTGGATGCGCTCGAGGGCCTCGCGGCGGCGCTTGAAGCCGCGGCGGCGGTCGCGCAGCTGGGTGTCGATCTGCGCCGAGGCGGTCTTGTTCCACAGCTCGAGCTCGCCGCTGGCGCTCTCGAACACCACGCGCAGCCGCGACACCAGCATGCGCCGGAACTGGTCGAGGAAGCGCCCCTGGCTGAGCTTGAGCGCCTGGGTGAGGCCGAGGTACTGCACGTAGTTGCGCTCGATCAGCTCCAGGTCGGCGCCGAAGCGCGACAGGTCCGGTCCGGCCGGCAGCAGCAGGCTGAAGCCGAACTCGCTGTTGAGCATCTCGAACGAGGCCTCGAGCATCTGGCGGATCTCCTGCGCCCGCACCTGCGTCTGCGTCATGCGCTCGCGCAAGTGACCGCACAGCGTCAGGAAGGCCTTCTTGGCGCCGAGCTGCAGCAGCGAGCTGCGGATGCTCTCCTGCATCTCGTCGACATGCTCGCGCAGCCGGTCGCTGGAGAGGTCGAGCAGCGCGTCCTTCAGCATGCGGCTGTGGACCACGCGCATCGCCTGCAGCCGCGCGGTGCAGTGTTCGAACTCGGCCGATTCGGCGTCGACGCGCTGCAGCAGCAGCCGGACCTTGGCGCTGTTCTTGCCGCGCAGGCTGCGCAGCTCGATCAGCTGCTCGCTGACCTGGCGGCGCCGGTCGGTCAGGCGCCGCGTGACCTGGCTCTCGATCTGCGCGATGCCGTCGAGGCCGACCTGGGCCAGCATCTGGCGGCGCTGCGGCAGCAGCCGCTCGCTCAGCGCGGCCTCGAGCGCCGGGAGGCGGCTCGCGACCAGCCCCGCCGCGTCGCCGGCCACGCGTGCCGTCAGCGCCTGCTTGGCCGACAGCGGGAACACGCGGTCGAGCGGCAGGTTCAGCGTGTGCGCGACATCGTTGCACTGGCGGTCGATCTGGGCCTCGATGGTCTCGGCGCTGCTCAGCGCGTCGGCCAGCGTGTCGATCTTGTTCAGCACCACGTAGCGGCTCACGCCCTGGGCGTCGAGGTGGTCGCGCCAGATCGCGAGGTCGGACTTGGTGACGCCGGTGTCGGCGCCGAGGATGAAGATGGTCGCATGCGCGGCCGGCAGCAGGCCGACGGTGAGCTCGGGCTCGGCGCCGATCGCGTTCAAGCCCGGCGTGTCGAGCACCACCAGCCCGCGCATCAGCAGCGGGTGCGGCAGGTTGATCTGCGCATGGCGCCAGCGTGGCACCTCGACCTGGCCGTCGGGCAGCAGCGGCGGGTTGTCGGCGTCGGGCTCGTCGGACCAGAAGCCGAGCGCGCGGGCGATCGCCACGCCGACCGGCTGGGTCTGCGTGACCTGGATCAGCGCCTCGGCGAGCCCGTCGGTGTCGCTCATCACCAGCGGGATATGGGTCCAGGCCTTGGACTGGCGCCGCCAGTCGGCCAGCGAGCCGGCCTGCAGCCGGGTGTCGATCGGCAGCAAGGACAGGCCGACCGGCTCGCCGGCGTCGTAGCCCAGCTCGACCGGACACATCGTCGTGCGGCCGGGCGTGGCCGGCAGGATGCGCCGCCCGGTGTCGGCGAAGAAGATCGCGTTGATCAGCTCCGATTTGCCGCGCGAGAACTCGGCCACGAAGGCCACCACGAGCTTCTCGCCGGCGAGGCGCTGCCGCAGCGATTCGAGCAGGTCGGCGGCCGGCGCGTCGAGCAGCTCGTGCTCGCGCAGGAAGCGGATCAGCTCGCGCACCCGTCCTTCGAGCGCGCTGCGCCAGCCGCCATGGGCGTCGATATGGTGGGCGAACGAAGCGGACATGCGGGCGACGGCCCTCGGACGGGGTGCCTTCATGGTAGCGCAGCCCCTGTCGACGACGCCCCTCGACGGTGAGCGAGCGTGACAGGCTGCCGCACCGAGGCGTGAGCGGATGTATCGGCCGCGCCCGACCCGCTACCGCTTCTGGCAGCGCGGGCAGTAGTAGGTCGAGCGCTGTCCCTGCGCGACGCGCCGCACGGTCGCGCCGCAGCTGCCGCAGGGCTCGCCCGCGCGGCCGTAGACGCGGGCCTCGTGCTGGAAGGCACCGCCGGCGCCATGCGCGTCGCGGAAGTCGCGCAGCGTCGAGCCGCCGAGCTCGACCGCCCGCGCGAGCACCTGCCGCACGGCGTCGACCAACCTCGCGCAGCGCACGAGGCCGACGCGCGCGGCGGGCGTGCGCGGGTCGATGCCGGCGAGGAACAGCGCCTCCGACGCGTAGATGTTGCCGACGCCGACGACGATGTCGCCCGCCAGCAGTGCCTGCTTCACGGCCACCCGCCGCCCGCGCAAGCCGGCGTGCAGCCAGGCCGCGGTGAAGCCGGCGTCGAAGGGCTCGACGCCGAGCCCGGCCAGCAGCTTGCCGGCGGCGCCCTCGTGCGGCGAGGCCGACCACACGACGGCGCCGAAGCGCCGCGGGTCGGTGAGCCGCAGCAGGCCGCGACTGGTGCGCAGGTCGAAGTGGTCCCAGGGGCCCGGCGGCGGCGCGTCGCCGGCGAAGTTCAGCGAGCCCGACATGCCCAGGTGCATCAGCAGGCCGTCGCCGCCATCGAGCGCGAACCACAGGTACTTGCCGCGCCGTGTGACATCGCTGACATGCCGCCCGACCAGCGCACGCGGCTCGCAGCCCAGCGGCCAGCGCAGCGGCTTGCCGATGCGCACCGCCTCGATCCGCGCCCCGCGCACGCGCTCGACAAGGCTCAGGCGCGTGACTTCCACCTCGGGCAGTTCGGGCATCGGGGAATTATCGGTGCTGCATAGAATCAGACCGGCTTTCTGGAGTCCGCCGATGCCCGTTTTCCGTCTTGCTGCGCTGGCGTTCGCGGCCTGCCTGCCCCTCGCCGCGATGGCGCGCAGCGCCGAGTCCCCAGCCGAGGCCGCGCCGGTGGACAACTCGACGCTCGACGCGCCGCTGTTCTACCAACTGCTGATCGGCGAGATCGAACTGCGTGACGGCGACCCCGGCACCGCCTACCAGGTGCTGCTCGACGCGGCGCGCAAGACCCGCGACGAACGACTGTTCCGCCGTGCCACCGAGGTCGCGCTGCAGGCCAAGGCCGGTGACGAGGCGCTCGCCGCCACGCGCGCCTGGCGCACCGCGATGCCGGGCTCGAGCGAGGCCCATCGCTACGAGGTGCAGCTGCTGCTGGCGCTGAACCGCCTGGCCGAGGTGGCGGCGCCGCTGCGCGCCACGCTCGCGCTGGTGCCGCCGAACGAGCGCGCCGGCGCGATCCAGTCGCTCAGCAGCTACTTCGCGCGCACGCTCGACCGCAAGGGCGTCGCGGCCGTGCTCGAGCAGGTGTTGCTGCCCTATGCCCAGGCCAAGGCCGGCAGCACCGAGCCGCCGGCCACGGCGGTGGCCGCGTGGGTGACGCTGGCACGCTCGCGGCAGGCGGCCGGCGACGCGACGCGCGCGTTCGATGCCGCCCAGCAGGCGGCCGCCCTGGCGCCGAGCGCCGAGGCGGTGGTGCTGCTGGCGATCGAGCTGATGCGCACCGAGCCACGCGCCGAGGCGCTCGTGAAGGCGTATTTCACCGCCGAGCCCGCCGCCGCGCCGGCGCCGCGCAGCGCGGTGCGGCTGGTCTATGCGCGCGCGCTGGCGATGTCGCAGCGCTACGCCGACGCCGCGCCGCAGCTGGAGGCGGTGACGCGGGATGCGCCGCAGTTCGTCGATGCCTGGCTCACGCTGGGGGCGTTGTACCTCGAACTGCGCCGCCCGGCCGAGGCCGAGACGGCACTGCGCGAGTTCCTCGCGCGCAGCGAGAAGGACGGGGGCGCCGGTGCCGAGCCCGGCGCCGACGACGAGGCCGCCACGCCGGCGCAGCGCGAGGCCCAGGCCTATCTGCTGCTGTCGCAGGCGGCCGAGCAGCGGCGCGACTTCAAGGCCGCCGAAGCCTGGCTCGCGAAGGTCGACGCCTCGCAGGCGCTCACGGTGCAGACCCGCCGTGCCTCGCTGCTGGCGCAGCAGGGCAAGGTCGAGCAGGCGCGCGAGTTGATCCGCCGCCTGCCCGAGCGCAGCCCGGACGAGGCCCGCTCCAAGCTGCTGGCCGAGGCCCAGCTGCTGCGCGATCAGAAGCAGTGGGCGCCGGCGCATGGCGTGCTGACCGAGGCCACGCGTCGCTTTCCGGAGGACACCGACCTGCTCTACGAGCAGGCGATGATGGCCGAGAAGCTGAACCGCTTCGACCAGATGGAGCAGCTGCTGCGCAGGATCATCGGTCTGAAGCCCGACCATTCGGCCGCGTACAACGCGCTCGGCTACACGCTGGCCGATCGCAACGAGCGCCTCGCCGAGGCCAAGCAGCTGATCGAGCGCGCGCTGCAGCTCTCGCCCGGCGACCCCTTCCTGGTCGACAGCCTCGGCTGGGTCGAGTACCGGCTCGGCAACCATGAGTCCGCGATCCAGTGGCTGCGCCAGGCCTACCGCGCGCGGCCGGACACCGAGATCGCCGCCCACCTCGGCGAGGTGCTGTGGGTCGCCGGCCAGCGCGACGAGGCGCGCAAGGTCTGGACCGAGGCGCGCGCGCGCGATGCCGGCAACGACCTGCTGAAGAGCACGCTGGCACGGCTCAAGGTCGATCTGTGATCCTGGCGCGACGGTGCGTCGCGGCCGCCGGCCTGGTCGTCGCGGCCTGCGCGTCGCTGCCGCCGCCCGGCGAGCGCTTCGAGGGGCGGATCGCGGTGCAGGTCGCGGGCGATGCCCGACGCTCCTTCAGTGCCGGCTTCGAGCTCGCCGGCTCCGCCACCCGGGGTCGGCTGGTGTTGACGACGCCGCTCGGCACCGGCGCCGCCGAAGCCGACTGGAGCGCCGAGCGCGTGCGGCTGCGCTCGGGCGGCGGCGAGCGGCTCTACCCTGATCTCGACAGTCTGTCGTACGACGCGCTCGGCGAGTCGGTGCCGATCAGCGCGCTGTTCGACTGGCTGCGCGGCCGGCCCTGGGCCGGCGCCGGCAGCGCGCCGACCCCGGCGGGCTTCGAGCAGCTCGGCTGGTCGGTCGACCTGTCGCGCCGCACCGAAGGCTGGGTGCTCGCGCAGCGCAGCGCGCCGCCGGCGGTGACGGTGCGCGTCAAGCTCGACGGTGCGGTGCGATGAGCCTCGCCGTGCTCCACGACGTCCCGGCGCCGGCCAAGCTGAACCTGTTCCTGCACGTCGTCGGTCGGCGCGACGACGGCTACCACCTGCTGCAGTCGGCGTTCGCGCTGATCGACTGGTGCGACACGCTGCACTTCGAGCGGCGCGGCGATGGACGGCTGGCCCGGCACGACCTCGGCGTCGCACTGCCGGCCGACGACCTGTGCCTGCGCGCCGCCCGGCTGCTGCAGGCCGAGAGCGGCACGGCCTTGGGCGTAGACCTCTCGATCGACAAGCGCGTGCCTTGGGGCGCGGGTCTCGGCGGCGGCAGTTCGGATGCCGCCAGCACGCTGCTGGCATTGAACCGGCTGTGGGAGCTGCACTGGCCGCTCGCGCGGCTGCTCGGGCTGGGCCTGAAGCTCGGCGCCGACGTGCCGTTCTTCCTCGGCGGGCACAACGCCTGGGTCGAGGGCATCGGCGAGCGCCTCACGCCGGTCGAGCTGCCGCTGCGCTGGTGGGCGGTGCTCAAGCCGGCCGTCGCGGTGCCGACCGCCGCGATCTTCGGCAGCCCGACCTTGGTCAGGAACACGCCTGCTGCTACAATCTTGGACTTTCTTGCAGACCCCCTTGGGTTTGGCCGCAACGACCTGCAAGCCCCCGCGGAGGGCTACAGCAGCGAAGTGAGCGAGGCCCTGGCGCTGCTGCAAGCCCGCTTCGGCGCAAGCCGCATGACGGGCTCGGGCAGCGCGGTGTTTGCGGAAGCCGGCGCCGCCGACCGCGCGCCGCGCGACCGGGTCGAAGCGATGCCGCTTCCCGGTGCGTGGACCGGTCGGACTTGCCGGGGTTTGAGCCGGCATCCGCTGGCCGATTGGGCGCAAGACTGATCGGGCGGCAGCCGAGGTTTCGAGGGCACGGGCGGCGCAAGCCGGCCGGGTCCTGTGTAGGGGAGTCGCCAAGTTGGTCAAGGCATCGGATTTTGATTCCGACATGCGAGGGTTCGAGTCCTTCCTCCCCTGCCAAATCAATGCCCCGCATGGCGCCCGCACCGGGCGCCATGCTTTTTGAACGGCCTTTCTCCTCCGGACGCGTGATGCTTGCCAACACCGTGCTCTTCACCGGCAACGCCAACCCGGCGCTGGCCCAGGAGATCGCCGCCCAGCTCGGCATCGATCTCGGTCGCGCGGCGGTCGGCCGCTTCTCGGACGGCGAGGTCACGGTCGAGATCCAGCAGAACGTGCGGGCCCGTGACGTGTTCGTGGTGCAGCCGACCTGCGCGCCCACGAACGAGAGCCTGATGGAGCTCTTCATCATGGTCGATGCGCTCAAGCGCGCGTCGGCCGGGCGCATCACCGCGGTGATCCCCTACTTCGGTTATGCGCGCCAGGACCGCCGGCCGCGTTCGACGCGCGTGCCGATCTCGGCCAAGGTGGTCGCCAACATGCTCGAGGCGGTCGGCGTCAACCGCGTGCTGACGATGGACCTGCACGCCGACCAGATCCAGGGCTTCTTCGACATCCCGGTCGACAACATCTACGCCTCGCCGGTGCTGCTGTCGGACCTGAAGAGCAAGCGCTACGAGGACCTGATCGTCGTGTCGCCCGACGTCGGCGGCGTGGTGCGCGCCCGCGCGCTGGCCAAGCAGCTCGACTGCGACCTGGCCATCATCGACAAGCGCCGTCCGACGCACAACGTGTCCGAGGTGATGCACGTCATTGGCGACATCGAGGGCCGCAACTGCGTGATCATGGACGACATGATCGACACCGCGGGCACGCTGGTGAAGGCCGCCGAGGTGCTGAAGGAGCGCGGCGCCAAGAGCGTGTATGCCTACTGCACCCACCCCGTCTTCTCGGGGCCGGCGATCGAGCGCATCAAGAAGTCCCAGATCGACGAGGTGGTGATCACCAACACCATCCCGCTGGCGGCCGGGGCCAAGGGCAGCGACAAGATCCGCCAGCTGTCGGTGGCCTTCCTGTTCGCCGAGACCATTCGCCGCATCTCGGACGGCGAGTCGGTCACCTCCCTCTTCTCGGAGCAGAACAACAACTTCTGATCCGTGTCGCCGCCCGTGCGCATGGGGCGCGTGGGCGTTCATCAGGGTGCCTGGTCGCGGGCGCCTTCCTTCTTGGAGAAACCACAATGAAATTCGTCGCTTATCCGCGCGAACTGCAGGGGACCGGAGCGAGCCGCCGCCTGCGCGTCTCGGGCAAGGTCCCGGGCATCGTCTACGGTGCCGGCACGCCGGTGATGGTCGAGCTCGACCACAACGCGCTGTTCCACGCGCTGAAGAAGGAGGCCTTCCACTCCTCGCTGCTCGACATGGAACTCGCCGGCCAGAGCCAGCAGGTGCTGCTGCGCGACGTGCAGATGCACGCCTACAAGCCGCAGGTGCTGCACGTCGACTTCCAGCGTGTCGACGCCACCACCCGCATCCAGAAGAAGGTGCCGCTGCACTTCAGCGGCGAAGAGAACGCGCCGGCCGTCAAGGTCGACAAGTGCCTGGTGTCGCATGTCGTCACCGAGATCGAGATCGAGTGCCTGGCCTCCAAGCTGCCGGAGTACCTGGCGGTCGACCTGTCGGGCCTGGCCAAGGGCCAGTCGCTGCACGTCAACGACATCAAGCTCGAGGCCGGCATCAAGGTCGTGCTGCGCGGCAAGAAGAACCCGGTGATCGCCACCGTGGTGAACCCGGCCGCCGAGGAGGCCCAGCCCGAGGTCGTGGCGCCGGTCGCCAAGGCCGCGCCGACCAAGGCCAAGAAGACCGAGAAGCAGAACAAGAAGTAAGCCGTTCGCCCCGGCCCCGCGAAGCCCCGCTCCGGCGGGGCTTCGTGCTTTCGGGGGCGTCCTTCGGGGCGTCGCGCGTCGCGAGGGGCTCGCGATAATCCGGCCATGATTCGAATGATGGTCGGCCTCGGCAACCCGGGTGCGGAATACGAAGCGACGCGGCATAACGCCGGCTTCTGGTGGATCGACGCCGTCGCGCGCCAGCTGAAGGCGTCGCTGGCGGCCGAGCGCGGCTACCACGGCCTGGTGGCGCGCGTGAACGGGCCGGCCGGGCCGCTGTGGCTGCTGGAGCCGCAGACCTTCATGAACCTGTCGGGCAAGGCGGTTGGCGCGCTGGCGCGCTTCTACAAGATCGCGCCGGACGAGATCCTGGTCGCGCACGACGAACTCGACCTGCCGCCGGGCGAGATCAAGCTCAAGCAGGGCGGCGGGCACGCCGGCCACAACGGCCTGCGCGACATCCACGCGCAGCTCGGCTCGGCCGACTACTGGCGGCTGCGCATCGGCATCGGCCACCCGGGCGTCAAGGCCGAGGTCGTGAACTACGTGCTGGGCCGGCCCATGGCCGAGCAGCGCGAGGCGATCGAGGCCTCGCTCACGCGTGCGCTCGGTGCACTCGACGCGCTGCGGGCCGGCGAGATGGCGCGCGCCACCGCGGCCATCCACACCAGCAAGCCGCCGCGACCCAAGCCGCCGCGGCCGGCCGCGGCCGTCGCTGACATCGCCACCGCGCCCGCCCCGGCGCGCGACGGGGCCGTGTGATGGAGCGGCGCGTGCTGCTGCAGGCCCTCGCGCTCGCTGCGCTGCCGGGCCTGGCGCAGGCCGGCGCCATCTATCGCTGCGGGCCTGACGGCCGTCGCTATTCGGATGTCCCCTGCGCCGGCGGCCAGGCCGTCGCGGCGGCCGATCCGCGCGCCGCCGTCGAGCGGCGCGAAGGCGAGGCGGTGGCACGACGCGACGCGCGCCTCGCGGCCGCGCTCGAACACGAGCGCCGGCGCTCCGAGGCCGCGTGGCGGCCGGGCCCAGCCGTGTCGATTGGCGCGCGGCCGCAGGGCCCGGCCGATGCGCCGGCGGCGCTCAGTTCACGTCGTGACCGACGCCCGGCGCGGGCGACGACGCCGCGGCGATGAGCTGCCGGAACTTGGCCCACAGCATGGGTTGCGTCTCGGGGTGGGCCGAGTCCTTGGGGATGCAGGCGACCGGGCAGACCTGCACGCACTGCGGCTCGTCGAAGTGCCCCACGCATTCGGTGCAGCGGCGCGGGTCGATGACGTAGATCTCCGGCCCGAGCGAGATCGCCTGGTTGGGGCACTCGGGCTCGCAGACGTCGCAGTTGATGCAGTCTTCGGTGATCTTCAGCGCCATCGCGGTCTCAGGTGTTCTGGCTCACCCGTTCCTGCAGCCGTCGGAGCACCGAGGGTGCCACGAACTTGGAGACATCACCGCCGAGGCTGGCAATCTCGCGCACGAAGGTGCCGCTGATGAACTGGTACTGGTCCGAGGGGGTCAGGAACACCGTCTCGACGTCGGGCATCAGCTGGCGGTTCATGCCGGCCATCTGGAACTCGTACTCGAAGTCACTGACCGCGCGCAGGCCGCGCACCACGACGCGGCCGCCGCACTCGACGACGAAGTCCCGCAACAGGCCGCGGAACGCGACCACCTCGACGTTGGGGTAGGGCGCGGCCAGCTCGGTGGCGATCTCCAGGCGCTCGGCGATGCTGAACATCGTGCGCTTGTGGTGTCCGGCCGCCACCGCCAGCACCAGCTTCGGGAACAGCGTGCAGGCACGCTTCATCAGGTCCTGGTGACCGAGGGTCATCGGATCGAAGGTGCCGGGGTAGACGGCGATCAGGCGGGGGGCGGCTGGCACGGCGCGGACTTTCGGCGGGCGGTCGGCCGCAGTTTACGGGGCGGCGCCGGCCCGTAGCAGGTGGGCATGGACCAGCCCGGCGCGCGCATGGCGGTGCGGCGCCAGGCCGTGCGCCGCGCAGCGGTCGGCGTCCAGCGCGCGGTCGGCCTCGACGTAGACCCAGCCGCCCGCCGCGACCAGCGGCGCGGCGGCGGCGATCGCGGCCTCGTGCAGGCCGGCGCCGAAGGGCGGGTCGAGCAGCACCAGGTCGAAGCCGCCGCCCGGGTGGCGCGCCATCCAGGCCAGCGCGTCGGTGCACTCGACCCGCACCGCCGCCGCGCCGAGGCGCGCCTGGACCGCCCGCAGCCCGGCGGCGAGCGCCGCGTCGCGCTCGAGCAGCACGACCTCGGCCGCGCCGCGCGAGGCCGCCTCGAAGCCGAGGGCGCCGCTGCCGGCAAAGGCGTCGAGACAGCGCCAGCCGGTCAGGTCTTGGCCGAGCCAGTTGTAGAGCGTCTCGCGCACGCGGTCCGGCGTCGGCCGCAGGCCCTCGCGCGAGGGCACCGGCAGCTTGCTGCGCTTCCACTGCCCGCCGATCAGGCGCACCTCGCCCGGCGGGCCGCGGTGGCGCGGGGGGGCGGTCGGTCGCGTCGTCACGCGCGGGAGTCTAGTGCCGCGCTCAGCCGCGCGGGTCGCCCGGCAGGTACTGGCCCGTCACCTGGCGCCAGGCGTTGGAGGTCTTCTCGCCCGGCCAGCCATCGACCTTCACGAAGATGCCCGGGAAGGTGTTGAGCCAGCGCTGCAGGCGCAGCGCCTGGTCGAGCACCGCCGCCGACGTGGGCTTGCGGCGCGCGTACGCGACCATCAGCGGTGCCGCGTCGGCGGGCGGCGGCGGCTGGTCGACGAAGGCGACATGGCCGCGCTCGACCAGCCGTCGCAGCAGCGTCGCGCCGCCGCACTGGGCCGAGACGGCGGTCGCGGACCAGCGGCCGTCGGCGACGTACTTGCCCGAGCTGTAGTGCTGGCCCCAGCTCCACAGATAGGGCGACGGCACCTCCGGGTGGTAGAGCCGGTAACCGAAGCCGTTGTAGCGCTCGAGTTCGTAGAGCAGGCTGCCCAGGCTCCAGTCGGTGGCGGCGTCGAGGCGGTGCAGCGCCAGGGCGTCGACCGCGCTGTCTTCCCAGGCAAACGGCGGGTGGCCGGTGCGCGGCCGTCCGGCCGGCACCTGGCGGGTGCGGGCGGTCAGCGGATCGCCGTTGTGCAGGTGGCGATCGAAGCGGCCGCTCGACTCCATCTGGTGCACCACCGCGATGAAGTACCAGGGCACGCCGCTCGAGGCCTCGGCCGCGCGGTAGCGGTCGGCCGGGGCGAGCACGCGCTGCATCGCCGACTCGACCTGGGCCGCGCGCTCGGGCCGGATCTCGCAGGTGTTGAACAGCTGCTCGTACTCGGCCCGCAGGGCGGGGCTGAAGCGGACAGTGGCCATGGCGCTCTCCGTGGCGGCGAAGGCTGCATTACAGGCCCTGCCACCGCGCGCCGCCAGACCCGGCGAGCCTGGAACCTAGGGAGCGCGGCGGGTCCCTAGAATCCGGCGCAGATGTTCAGCTTCTTCAAACGGAAGGCGCCCGCCGCGCCGCCCGAGGCCGCGCCGACGCCGGCCGTCCCCCCCACCGCCCCCGAGTCCGCGGCCACCGCGCCGGTCCCCGAACGCCGTTCGTGGGTGGCGCGGCTGAAGGCCGGGCTGCAGCGCACCGGCTCGGGCATCGCGCAGGTCTTCACCGGCACCCGCATCGACGACGCGCTCTACGAGGAGCTCGAGGCCGCGCTGCTGATGGCCGACGCCGGCGTGCGGGCGACCGAGTACCTGCTCGCCGACCTGAAGCGCCGCGTCAAGGAGAGCCGCGCCACCGAGCCTGCCGCGGTGAAGGCGCTGCTCGCCGACGCGGTGACCGAGTTGCTCGCACCGCTCGAACGTCCGATTGAACTGGGCGAGCCGCCGACCGTGATCATGGTCGCCGGCGTCAACGGCGCCGGCAAGACCACCAGCATCGGCAAGCTCACGCGCCATCTGGCCGACGGCGGCGTGCGCGTGCTGCTGGCCGCCGCCGACACCTTCCGCGCGGCGGCGCGCGAGCAGCTGATGGTGTGGGCCGACCGCGCCGACGCGCGCAGCACGAGTGGCCGCCAGGAGGTCGAGATCGTCAGCCAGGCCGGTGGCGACCCATCGGCGGTGTGCTTCGACGCGGTGCGCGCCGCGCAGGCGCGCGGTTGCGAGGTCGTCATCGCCGACACCGCCGGGCGCCTGCCGACCCAGCTGCACCTGATGGAGGAGTTGAAGAAGCTGCACCGTACGCTCGGCAAGGCGCTGCCCGGCGCGCCGCACGAGGTGCTGCTGGTGATCGACGGCAACACCGGCCAGAACGCGCTGGCGCAGGTGCAGGCCTTCGACGCCGCGCTGGGCCTGACCGGGCTGGTCGTCACCAAGCTCGACGGCACCGCCAAGGGCGGCGTGCTGGCCGCGATCGCGCTGTGGGCTCGCGAACGGCGTGCCGAGCGGCCGGTGGCGGTCTACTTCATCGGCGTGGGCGAGCAGCTCGAGGATCTCGAGACCTTCAGCGCGCGCGAGTTCGCGCAGGCGCTGCTCGGTTAGGGCCTGCGCGGCCCGGGCGCGCAGGCCTCCGGTCGCGTGAGCAGGCTCTAGGCGCTCAGCGACGCGGCGGGTCGAGCGGGGTCGGCCCCGAGTCGAGCTCGTCGAACCAGGTCGAGGCCGGCGGCTCGCGCAGCTCGAAGACCTCGTCGGGATCGGGTTCGGTGTCGCCGAAGGGCAGCTTCCCGGCGGCGGCTGCTGCTGCTGCGGCGCCTGCGGTCGTGGCTGCGGCCGCGACCGGCGCGGCTGCAACCGGCGGCGCCGCCTCGACGACCTTGGGCTTGGGCAGCACCTGCTCGCGCACCGCGTCGGGGTGGGGCAGGGCCTCCTCGTTCCAGACCAGCACGCGGATGCCGGCCTTGCGCAGCACGCGGTCCATGCGGGCGTGGCGCTTGCGGGTGCGCTCGGTGTCCTTGCCCGGCGGGCGCCGCAGTTCGACGATGGCCACCACCTGCGAGCTGCCGTCGCAGACCAGCAGGTCGGCGCACAGCTGGCCGACGCGGCGCATCCATTCGGTGTAGGAGTTGCGCGTCGGCACGCGGATGAAGCGCGCCAGCGGCACCTGGGCCAGGATCATGTACTCGGGCAGCGCGTGCTCGAGCATCGTCATGGCCCGCCGCTCGACCGCGGTCAGCAGCCGGGTCGGCTCGGGCGGCCAGCCGGCCACGGTGTCGAGCGCCTCGCCGCGCTGTGGCCGGCTGCTGCCGTCGTCGCCGGCATTGCCGCGTCCGCGCCGCCACCACCACAGGCCCAGCGCCAGGACCAGCAAGAGGGCCACCAGCACGATCGGGTTCATGACTGTCGTTCTCCCGCTCCAGGAAACCGACGCTAGGAGCTCACCGCGCAGCCGTCAAGCCCGCAGCCGTTACAACCTGCTCCCGGCGTGGCGTATGCGGCATTTCAGCGCCGCAGGCCCTTCATGCCGCCCATGCGTTTCATCATCTTCATCAGGCCGCCGCCCTGCATCTTCTTCATCATCGACTGCATCTGCTCGAACTGGTTGAGCAGGCGGTTGACGTCCTGCACCTGCACGCCGGCGCCGGTGGCGATGCGGCGCTTGCGTGCGGCCTTGATCAGTTCGGGCTTGCGGCGCTCCTGCGCGGTCATCGAGTGGATGATGCCGCGCATGCGGCGCATCTCGCGCTCGGCGCGGTCCATGTCGGCGGCGCCGACCTGCCCGGCCTTGCCGGCCAGTTGACTCGGCAGCTTGTCCATCAGGCCCGACAGCCCGCCCATCTTCTGCATCTGGCCGAGCTGCTGGGCGAAGTCCTCGAGATCGAAGCCGCCGCCGGACTTGACCTTGGCGGCGAGCTTCTGCGCCGCCTCCACGTCCACGCCCTGCTGCACCTGCTCGACCAGCGCGACGATGTCGCCCATGCCCAGCACGCGGCCGGCGTGGCGCTCGGCGTCGAACACCTCCAGGCCGTCGATCTTCTCGGACACGCCGGCGAACTTGATCGGCGCGCCGGTGACCTGCCGCACCGACAGCGCCGCGCCGCCGCGCGAGTCGCCGTCGAGCTTGGTCAGCACGATGCCGGTCAGCGGCAGCGCATCCTTGAAGGCCTTGGCGACGTTGACCGCGTCCTGGCCCTGCATCGCGTCGACGACGAACAGCGTCTCGATCGGGTTCAGCGCCGCGTGCAGCGCACGGATCTCGGCCATCATGGCCTCGTCGATGGCGAGGCGCCCGGCGGTATCGACCAGCAGCACGTCGACGTAGTGCTTCTTCGCGTAGTCGAGCGCCGCCAGCGCGATGTCCACCGGCTTGTCGCTGGCCTGCGACGGGAACCACTCGGCGCCGGCCTGTTGCGTCACGACCTTGAGCTGCTCGATCGCCGCCGGCCGGTAGACGTCGCCCGAGACCGTCAGCACCTTCTTCTTGCGGCCGACCAGGTGGCGCGCCAGTTTCGCGGTCGTCGTGGTCTTGCCGGCGCCCTGCAGGCCGGCCATCAGGATCACCGCCGGCGGCTGGGTCGCGAGGTTGAGGTCGGCGACGGGACGCGAAGCGGCCCCTTCCGGGCCCGCGTCGCCCATCGTCGCGGCGAGCTCCTTGTGCACCACGCCGACCAGCGCCTGGCCCGGACTCAGCGAGCCGATCACCTCCTGGCCCAGCGCCTTGAGCTTGACGCGGGCGATGAAGTCGCGCACGACGGGCAGCGCGACGTCGGCCTCGAGCAGCGCCATGCGCACCTCGCGCAGCATGTCCTGCACGTTGTCTTCGGTGATGCGGGCCTGGCCGCGCATCGTCTTGACGAGTCGGCTCAGGCGGTCGGAGAGGGCGGAGGCCATCGGGCAGGGCGGGGTTGGATCGGGTCGGCAGCCGGCACGGCTGCAGCGCGGCCGGCGGCCAGGGCGCACCGCGGGCGCGCCACTACACTTGTCGGATGAGTTTATCGCCCGCGGCTGCGAGCATGATTCCGCTGGTCTCGACGAGCACGGTGGCGCTGCTGGCCTATGGCACGGCGGCCGTGAAGCGCCAGCCGCGCTGGATGGCCACGGCGCTCGGCGTCGGCTGGGTCGCCCATGGGCTCGCGATCCTGCTGCATGCCTTCGGCGTCGGCGAGGCCGAACCCGGCATGCGCTTCGGCTTTGCGCCGGCGTTGTCGGCGACGCTGTGGCTGGTGATCACGGTCTACGCGATCGAGAGCCGCTACGTGCCGCTGTACGGCGCGGCGCGTTGGCTGGCCGTGCTCGGCGCGGCGGCGGTCGCGCTGGCCGTGGCGTTCCCGGGGGAGTTGCGGCCGCACGCCGGGTCGCCCTGGGCCCCGGTGCATTGGGTGTTGGGCATCGCCTCCTACGGCCTGTTCGGCGCGGCGCTGCTGCATGCCGCGCTGCTGCGGCGCGCCGAGGCCCGCATGCGCGGCAAGCAGCTCGGCACCGATGCGCCGGCCGCGCAGCTCGGCCTGCCGCTGCTGGGACTGGAGAAGCTGACCTTCCGCTTCGTCGCGGCCGGCTTCGTCGTGCTGTCGGCCACGCTGGTGCTGGGCTGGTGGTTCGCCTCGCCCTGGCGCTGGGACCACAAGACGGTGTTCTCGATGCTGGCCTGGCTGGTGTTCGCCGGCCTGCTGGGCGGGCGCCGTGCGTTCGGCTGGCGCGGGCGCCGCGCGACGCGCTGGCTCTACGCCGGCGGCGCGCTGCTGTTGCTGGCCTATGCCGGCTCGCGCTTCGTGCTCGAGGTGCTGCTGGCCCGTGTCGGCTGAACGGACCCGCCGGCCATGAAGTACCTGCTGCTCGTCGCCGTCGTGCTGGTCGTATGGTGGTTGCTGCGCGCGCGACCGGCCCGGCCTCGGCCGCCGACCGCGCCGCCGCCACCGGCCGATCCCCAGGCGATGGTGCGCTGCCGTCACTGCGGCCTGCACCTGCCGCGCGACGAGGCCGTCGCCGGCGACGACGGGCCGTATTGCAGCGACGCCCACCGCCTCGCCGGCGGCGGGCCGCGCTGATGGCCACACGGGCCGGCCGGACGGCGGCGTCGGCCGATGCCGGTGAGCTGTCCTGGTTCGGTCCGATCGACGGAGAGGACGAAGCGGACGTCGACGGCAGCACGGCCGCCGTCGACGACGCGGCGCACTCGCGCTACGACCGCGGCGAGTGGCGCGCCAGCGACGCGCCGGACTCGCGCTTCCTGTCGCGCCAGGCGCGCCGCATCGCGAGCGCCGGGCCGAGCGGGCTGCAGCGCCTGTACCGCGCCTTCGTCGCCGCCCGTGCGGCGCTGAGCATCGCGCTGCTCGCGACCGAGGCGCTGGCCGACTGGGCCGGCGCGCGCGCCCGCGGCGAGCTGACGGTGACGCTGTGCGCGGTGTATGCGTTCGTGGCCGTGCTGCTGTGGCTGTTGCCCTCGCGCGCCGGCACGGTGGCGGCGGGCGCCGAGCGGCTGCGGCGTCGACAGTGGCTGGCGACGATCGGCGTCGACGTGCTGATGTTCGCGGCGCTGCAGCTCGCGGCCGGGCGCGGCGGCCTGGGCTATGCGGCGCTGCTGGTGCTGCCGGCGCTGATGGCCGGCGCGCTGACGCCGCGGCTGCAGGCGCTGGGCGTGGCCGCCGCGGGCACGCTGGTGCTGCTGACGGCGGCGTGGCTGGACCGCAGCTCGGGGTCGGTCGCCGCGCTGCTGCTCACGCAGGCCGGGTTGGCGGGCAGCGGGTTGTTCGTCGTCGCGCTGCTGTCCGGCGATCTGGCGGGCCGGCTGGCGCGCGAGGAGCGCACCGCGCGCGGCAGCCTTGAACTGGCGCGCCGGCAGGCCCAGCTCAACCGCCTGGTGCTCGAGGAGATGCAGGACGGCGTGATGGTGGTCGACCGCGCCGGCCGCGTGCGCGCCGCCAATCCGTCGGCGCGCGCCTTGCTCGGCGAGGCCGACGTCAGCGCGGCCGACAGCTTCGCGCTGACCGGCGTGGCGGCCTGGCAGCCGCTGGTCAAGGCGATCGACCGCGCCTTCGCCGAAGGCGTGTGGCCCGAGGGGGGACGCGACGTCGCGCTGGCGGCGCCGGCGACGCGACGGCTGCGCGTGCGCGGCCGCTTCACGAAGCGGCGCGGTGCCAACCGGGCCGAGGACTACTGCGTGCTCTTCCTCGAGGACCTGCGCGACGTGCAGGCGCGCGTGCGGCAGGAGAAGCTGGCCGCGATGGGCCGCGTGTCGGCCGGCATCGCGCACGAGATCCGCAACCCGCTGGCGGCGATCATGCAGGCCAACGCGCTGCTGGCCGAGGACGCGACGACGCCGCAGCAGCGCCAGCTCACGCAGATGGTGACCGACAACGCCGAGCGCCTGAAGCGCATCGTCGACGACGTGATGGAGGTCGCGCCCGGGCCGGTGCCGCAGAGCGCGGCGCTCGACGCGGCGGCCCAGGTCGGCGCGATCTGCAGCGACTGGGCACGCACCGTCGGCCTGCCGATCGGTCCCGGCAGCGCGCTGCAGGTGGAGCTGCCGACGCAGCCGCTCGGCGTCGTGTTCGACGGCGAGCACCTGCGCCGGGTGCTGGTCAACCTGCTCGACAACGCCCTGCGCCACGGCAGCCGCACGCCCGGCGCGGTGCAGGTGCAGCTGGTCGCGACCGGCGACACCCGGGCGGTGCTGGCGGTGGCGAGCGACGGCGCGCCGATCCCGGCCGACACCGAGCGCTACCTGTTCGAGCCCTTCTTCTCGACGCGCAGCCGCGGCACCGGCCTCGGCCTGTACATTTGCCGGGAGCTGTGCGAGCGTTACGGCGCGGCCATCGAGTACCGGGGCCGCGGCGACGGCGCGCGCCATGCCAACGAGTTCAGCGTCACGATGCGGCGCGCCTCGCTGGCCGAAGGTGACGCACGGTTGCACCAGATCTCATGAGCACTTCGTCCCACTTCAGTCTGCTGGTTGTCGACGACGAACCCGACCTGCGCACGCTCTACGAGCTGACGCTGTTGCGCGAGGGCTATGACATCGAGACGGCCGGCAGCGTCGAGGAGGCCTGGTCGCAGCTCGGCGACCGCACCTTCAGCGCGGTGATCACCGACATGCGGCTGCCCGACGGCAGCGGACTCGACCTGCTGCGCCGCCTGGAGGAGGGCGGCCGGCGCGAGAAGGCGATCGTCATCACCGCCTACGGCTCGGCCGAGAGCGCGGTCGAGGCGCTGAAGGCCGGCGCCTACGACTACCTGACCAAGCCGGTGGACCTGAAGCTGTTCCGCAGCGTCGTCGCCTCCGCGCTCGGCCGCACGGCGTCGAGCGGGCCGACGGTGCAGCCCGAGCACTTGCCGTCGGAGAACGGCGCGCGCGTGCGGCCGGCCGCGCCGCCGGCGCGGCCGGCGACGGTGCTCGTCAGCCCACCGCTGGCCGTCGTGCCGCCGAGCGGCGCGCTGGCACGCATGGCCGGCGGCTCGCAGGCCATGCGCCAGGTCCGCGCGCTGGTCGAGAAGGTGGCCCGCAGCATGGCGCCGGTGCTGGTGCTGGGCGAGTCCGGCACCGGCAAGGAGCTGGTCGCGCGTGCGATCCACGAGGTCAGCGTGCGGCGCGGCCAGCCCTTCATCGCCGTCAACTGCGGGGCCATTCCCGAGCAGCTGCTGGAGGCCGAGTTCTTCGGCTACCGCAAGGGTGCCTTCACCGGCGCCAACGAGGACCGCGACGGCTTCTTCCAGGCCGCGCGCGGCGGCACGCTGTTCCTCGACGAGATCGGCGACCTGCCGCTGTCGATGCAGAGCAAGCTGCTGCGCTCGATCCAGGAGCGCTCGGTGCGGCCGGTCGGCGCGACCCAGGAGCTGCCGCTGGACGTGCGCATCGTCAGCGCGACGCACAAGCACCTGGCGGCCGACGTGCAGGCCGGGCGCTTCCGTCAGGACCTGTACTACCGCCTCAACGTGATCCAGATCCGCGTGCCGGCGCTGCGCGAACGGCTCGAGGACCTGCCGTCGATCTGCGAGCGCGTGCTCGAGCGCATCGCCGCCGACGCCGGCGTCAGCCCGGCGCCGCGGCTGACGCGCGACGCGCTCGCCTACCTGATGCGCTACCCCTTCGGCGGCAACGTGCGCGAGCTCGAGAACCTGCTGCACCGCGCGGTCGCGCTGTCCGACGGCGACGTCATCGACATGGCCGACCTCGACCTGCCCGAGTCGGCCTTCGGCGACAGCGACCGGGGCGAGCTCGCGGCGCTGCAGGCCGATGCCGCGGCTGCCGCCGCGGAACTGCCGCCGGTAGCGCAGGCGGCGCCGGTCGTCGACGCCTTGCCGCCGGACCTCGAGGCCTACCTCGACGGCGTCGAGCGCGACATCCTGGTCCGCGCGCTCGAGCGGCACCGCTGCAACCGCACCGCGGCCGGCGCGAGCCTCGGCCTGTCGTTGCGGCAGATGCGCTACCGCATGGCGCGCCTCGGCGTGCAGGTGGCCGATCACGGCCTGTCGGTCGAGGCGGGCGGCGGCGCGCCGGCCGACGAGCCGCCGCCGTGACGGTGCGGGCGCCAGCCTGGCAGGCCGGCTGGTGGTCGCGCGCGCGGCGCATCGAGTCGCCGAACTTCGGGCCGCGGCCGCCCGGCACCGAGGTCACGCTGGCGATCATCCACTCGATCAGCCTGCCGCCTGGCGCGTACGGCGGCGACGCGATCGAGCGCCTGTTCACCAACCGCCTCGACTGGGACGCGCATCCCTACTTCGGCCAGATCCGCGGACTCGAGGTGTCCTCGCACTTCGTGGTGCGGCGCGACGGCGAACTGCTGCAGTTCGTCGCCACCACCGAGCGCGCCTGGCACGCCGGACGCTCGCGCTGGCGCGGTCGCGACAACTGCAACGACTGGTCCGTCGGCATCGAGCTCGAAGGGCTCGAGGGCGAGTCCTTCGAGGCTCCGCAGTACGAGCGGCTCGCACAGCTGCTGCGCGCGCTGCGGCGGCAGCTGCCCTTGTCCGAGGTGGTCGGCCACGAGCATGTCGCGCCGGGCCGCAAGGCCGATCCCGGTCCGGGTTTCGACTGGACGCGGTTGCGCGCGAGCACCGGCTGGTCGGCTCGGTACTTTCCCGCAGCCGGCGGTCGCTCGGCCTGCTGAAGCGAGCATCGATGCGGTCTCGCGAGCGGTTTCGCGCCACGTGGCGCGGCCGGCCTCGATGCGCGCCGGACAGCCTCAGAGACCATGCGCATCGGCCGCGGGTGTGTGACTGTGAGACACTATCGCTAGTGGCTTGGCAACCCCACCGGCACTAGATATAGTGTTCTTCATGCCCACGCTTCGGCTTCACCGCAGCCTCGACTGGCGGCCCGTCCGCCCCGAGCAAGAGGCGGTGTCCAGCTCGGCGGCACGCAGCTTGCGGTGCCGTCGTAGCCTGCGACGCGAAGCCGCGCGGGGCGGTACCGGTCAGAGCGCCACCCGCGCCTGCCGGCAAGGCCTCACGGCCATCCATGTCTGCTGAATACGCGAGGATTCGACGAGCGAAGCCGTCGAGGCCGCGCCGCATTGCCACCGTCGCCCGACAAGAACCGAAAGGGATTCCCGAGATGCAAACCGTCACCCCCAGCGCCACCCCGCCGAGCCTGCCCGCGGTCGGTGCGGCGGGCGCGCCCGCGCCGCGCACCGCGCCGTCCGCCTATGCCGGCTACCAGATCATCCGGCGCAACGGGGCGGTGGTGGCGTTCGAGCCGAACAAGATCGCGGTGGCTCTGATGAAGGCCTTCCTCGCGGTGCATGGCACCCAGGGCGCGGCCTCGGCCAGCGTGCGCGAGACGGTCGACGGCCTGACCGAGAGCGTGGTGCGCGCGCTGCTGCGTTCGCGCCCGAGCGGCGGCAGCTTCCACATCGAGGACATCCAGGACGCGGTAGAGCTCGGCCTGATGCGCAGCGGCCACCACGAGGTCGCGCGCGCCTACGTGCTCTACCGCGAGCGCCGCGCGCAGGAGCGCGCCAAGCAGGCCGAGCCGCCGGCCGCGCCGGCCTCGACGCTGCACGTCATCGACAAGGGCCAGCGCGTGCCGCTCGACATGCCCAGCCTGCGGGCGCTGATCGAGTCCGCCTGCGCCGATCTCGGCGCCGACGTCAAGGCCGCGCCCATCTTCGCCGAGACCCAGCGCAACCTCTACGACGGCGTGCCGATCGACGAGGTCTACAAGGCCGCGATCCTGGCCGCCCGCACGCTGATCGAGAAGGACCCGTCCTACACCCGCGCCACCGCACGGCTGCTGCTGCACACGATCCGCCGCGAGATCCTCGGCGGCGAGGTGCTGCAGGGCGAGATGCACGCGCGCTATGCCGACTACTTCCCCGGCTTCATCAAGCAGGGCGTCGACGCCGAGCTGCTCGACGAGAAGCTGCTGCAGTACGACCTGCACCGGCTCGGCGCCGCGCTGAAGGCCGATCGCGACCTGCAGTTCGACTACCTCGGCCTGCAGACGCTGTACGACCGCTACTTCCTGCACGTGCGCAAGCAGCGCATCGAGCTGCCGCAGGCCTTCTTCATGCGCGTCGCGATGGGGCTGGCGCTGAATGAAGTGGACCGCGAGGCGCGTGCGATCGAGTTCTACGAGGTGCTGTCGACCTTCGACTTCATGTCGAGCACGCCGACCCTCTTCAACGCCGGCACGCGGCGCTCGCAGCTGTCGAGCTGCTACCTGACGACGGTGGCCGACGACCTCGACGGCATCTACGAGGCGATCAAGGAGAACGCGCTGCTGTCCAAGTTCGCCGGCGGGCTGGGCAACGACTGGACCCCGGTGCGCGCGCTCGGCTCGCACATCAAGGGCACCAACGGCGAGAGCCAGGGCGTCGTGCCCTTCCTGAAGGTCGTCAACGACACCGCGGTCGCCGTCAACCAGGGCGGCAAGCGCAAGGGCGCGGTCTGCGCCTACCTCGAGACCTGGCACCTCGACATCGAGGAGTTCCTCGAGCTGCGCAAGAACACCGGCGACGACCGCCGCCGCACCCACGACATGAACACCGCGAACTGGATTCCGGACCTGTTCATGCGGCGGGTGGTCGAGGGTGGCGACTGGACACTGTTCTCGCCCTCGACCTGTCCGGACCTGCACGACAAGTTCGGCCAGGCCTTCGAGCAGGCCTACACCGCCTACGAGGCCAAGGTCGACCGCGGCGAGCTCAAGCTCTTCAAGCGCGTGCCGGCCAAGGACCTGTGGCGCAAGATGCTGTCGATGCTGTTCGAGACCGGGCATCCCTGGATCACGTTCAAGGACGCCTGCAACGTCCGTTCGCCGCAGCAGCATGTCGGCGTGGTGCACAGCTCCAACCTGTGCACCGAGATCACGCTCAACACCAACGGCGGCGAGATCGCGGTGTGCAACCTCGGCTCGGTCAACCTGGCGCGCCACCTGACGGCCGACGGCCAGATCGACCACGCCAAGCTCAAGCAGACCGTCGCGACGGCGATGCGCATGCTCGACAACGTGATCGACATCAACTACTACGCGGTCAAGAAGGCGCGCGACTCCAACCTGCGCCACCGCCCGGTGGGGCTGGGCATCATGGGGTTCCAGGACAGCCTGTACCAGCTGCGCATCCCCTACGCGTCGCAGGAGGCGATCGAGTACGCCGACCGTTCGATGGAGGCGGTCTGCTACCACGCCTACTGGGCGTCGACCGAACTGGCCGCGGAGCGCGGCCGCTACTCCAGCTACAAGGGCTCGCTGTGGGACCGCGGCATCCTGCCGCAGGACACGCTCGACATGCTGGCCGGCGAGCGCGGCGGCTACGTCGATGTCGATCGCTCGTCCACGCTGGACTGGAGCACGCTGCGCACGCGCATCGCCGCGCACGGCATGCGCAACAGCAACTGCATCGCGATCGCGCCGACCGCGACGATCTCCAACATCATCGGCGTCGACGCCTCGATCGAGCCCTCGTTCAGCAACCTGTCGGTCAAGAACAACCTGTCGGGCGACTTCACCGTCATCAACGAGTACCTGGTCCGCGACCTCAAGAAGCTCGGGCTGTGGGACGACGTGATGGTGATGGACCTGAAGCACTTCGACGGTTCGCTGCAGCGCATCGACCGCGTGCCGCAGGAGTTGAAGCAGCTCTACGCGACCGCGTTCGAGGTCGAGCCGGTGTGGCTGGTCGAGGCCGCGTCGCGCCGCCAGAAGTGGATCGACCAGGCGCAGAGCCTGAACATCTACATGGCCGGCGCGTCGGGCAAGAAGCTCGACGAGACCTACAAGCTCGCCTGGCTGCGCGGCCTGAAGACCACCTACTACCTGCGCACCGTCGGCGCGACGCATGCCGAGAAGAGCACGGTGCAGGCGGGTTCGCTCAACGCGGTGAGCGGCGGCGGCATCGACGCGGTGGCCGCGGCCGCGCGCGCGCAGCTCGCGGCATCGAGCACGACACCGGCGACCGACATGAAGTTCTGCGCGATCGACGATCCCACTTGCGAGGCCTGCCAGTGATCGCGTGATGCGCCGAACGCGGTCGTGCATCACGCATCGAACGATGCACGACCGCAACAACTTCGACGCTGCGATGTCAACAAGTGCTTGGTGTTTGAACACAACACTCTGATAATTCGAGATACAGGAAGCACACCATGCTGGTCTGGGAAGACGACGCTCGTTCCACCACTGCCGCGACGCACACGCCCCCGCCCTCATCGCCGCGCGATGCACGGGCCCTGGATTCGTCACCTCTGAAGAATGTCGCCGCGGCCCCTGCGGTGTTCGATGCGCAACCGCCGAACGCGAGCGCATCGGTCGCGCTCACGCGCCGCGTCAACGTGGCCGACAAGCGCATCATCAACGGCCAGACCGACGTGAATCAGCTGGTGCCGTTCAAGTACAAGTGGGCCTGGGAGAAGTACCTCGCGACCTGTGCGAACCACTGGATGCCGCAAGAGGTCAGCATGTCGCGCGACATCGCGACCTGGAAGGACCCGAACGGCCTGAGCGAGGACGAGCGCCGCATCATCAAGCGCAACCTCGGCTTCTTCGTCACCGCCGATTCGCTGGCCGCCAACAACATCGTGCTCGGCACCTACCGGCACATCACCGCCCCCGAGTGCCGCCAGTTCCTGCTGCGCCAGGCCTTCGAGGAGGCGATCCACACCCACGCCTACCAGTACATCGTCGAGTCGCTCGGCATCGACGAAAGCGAGATCTTCAACGCCTACCACGAGGTGCAGTCGATCCGCGACAAGGACGAGTTCCTGATCCCCTTCATCGAGGCGATCATGGACCCGAACTTCCGCACCGGCACGCCGGAGACCGACCAGACGCTGCTCAAGAGCCTGATCGTCTTCGCCTGTCTGATGGAAGGCCTGTTCTTCTACGTCGGCTTCACGCAGATCCTCTCGCTCGGCCGGCAGAACAAGATGACGGGCGCGTCGACGCAGTACCAGTACATCCTGCGCGACGAGTCGATGCACTGCAACTTCGGCATCGACCTGATCAACCAGTTGAAGCTCGAGAATCCGCACCTGTGGACGCCCGAGTTCAAGGCCGAGATCAAGGCGCTGTTCCTGAAGGCCGTCGAGCTGGAGTACCGCTACGCCGAAGACACCATGCCGCGCGGCGTGCTGGGTCTGAACGCGAGCATGTTCAAGGGCTATCTGCGCTACATCGCGAACCGGCGCGCGGTGCAGATCGGCCTCGAGGCGCTCTTCCCGAACGAGGAAAACCCGTTTCCGTGGATGAGCGAGATGATCGACCTGAAGAAGGAGACCAATTTCTTCGAAGGCCGCGTCACCGAATACCAATCGGGTGGCGCGCTGTCGTGGGATTGAGTGTCCTCGGCGCTTCGGCGTTCGGGTCCGTGTAGAGCAGAAGGAAAGAAGACGAATCAAGATCTGTGGGTGAGACGACGGTGCCGACAAGAAGCACCCCGCATTGCCCACGACCCCATTCACCGTATCGGAGCGTCTCTCCAAGACAGCCCTGGGCGGTGAATCGCCGGCGTGCTCGAGCAAGCCGGTGCTCTTTGCAACTTGATCAAGGAGAATCGTGATGGCAACTGCGAAGAAGGCCCCGGCCAAGAAGGCTGCGGCGAAGAAGGCTCCGGCCAAGAAGGCCGCCGTGAAGAAGGCCCCGGCCAAGAAGGCGGCGGCGAAGAAGCCTGCGGCCAAGAAGGCCGCGAAGAAGGCGCCTGCGAAGAAGGCGGCGGCGAAGAAGCCTGCGGCAAAGAAGGCGGCCAAGAAGCCGGCTGCGAAGAAGGCGGCTGCGGCCGCGCCCGCTGCCCCGGCTGCCAAGCCGGCGGCCCCTGCGGCGAAGACCACGCTCAGCCCCCAGGCGGCCTGGCCCTTCCCGACGGGCACCAAGCCCTGAGGCATCGGCGCATGCTTGAGAACCCGGCTTCGGCCGGGTTTTTTCATGGCGCCGCACCGCGTCGAGCGCTGCGCATCGCGACGCCTCAGCCGTACATGTAGCCGCGGCGGAAGGGATAGCGCGACTGCGCGCCGCGCAGCTCGCCCTCGTCCAGGCTGCCGCTCGGCCGCACCGCCAGCAGCTGGTGCAAAGACAGCCAGCGCCGCTCGAAGCTCATCGCGCTGCCCGCGAGGTAGAGGCGGAAGGCGCGCAGGGTCTCGGGCGAGGTGAGCCGCGCAGCTGCGTCGAGCCGCGCCTCGAGCGCGTCCGACCAGGCCCACAGCGTGCGCGCGTAATGGGGTCGCAGGTTCTCGTCGTCCACCAGCTCCAGCCCGGCCTGCGACAGCCGCTGCGTGACGCGGCTGACATGCTCGAGCTCGCCGCCGGGGAAGATGTGGCGCTCGACGAAGGCGCCGATGCCGCCGCCGAGCTCGGTGTTGTGCAGCCCGCCGGCGGTGATGCCATGGTTCAGCACCAGGCCGCCCGGCACCAGCAGCCGCCGCAGCTTGGCGAAATAGCCCTCCAGCCGCGCGCGACCGACATGCTCGAACATGCCCACCGAGGCGATCGCGTCATAGGGCCGGTCCTCGGGCAGGTCGCGGTAGTCGAGCAGCCGCATCTGCACGCGGCCGCGCAGCCCGCGCTCGTCGATCAGCCGGTTGACGTGTTCATGCTGGTGGTGCGACAGCGTGATGCCGGTCGCCTCGACGCCATGCCGCTCGGCCGCCCACAGCAGCAACCCGCCCCAGCCGGCGCCGACGTCGAGGAAGCGCTGCCCCGGCGCGAGCCGCAGCTTGCGGCAGATCAGCTCGAGCTTGGCCTCCTGGGCCGCGGCGAGGCTCAGCGTCGGCTCGGCGTAGTAGGCGCAGGAGTAGACGCGTCGTGGGTCCAACCACAGTGCGTAGAAGTCGTCGGACACGTCGTAGTGGGCCTGCACGTTGCGCGCGTCGGCAAGGCGCCAGTGGCGTACCAGCGAGCCCAGCTCGCGCAGCGCGCGCCGCAGCGGCCCGGGCGGACGCGCCTCGACGGGATCGCCGACCAGCGCGGCGGCCGCCGCGGCCAGCTCGCGCAGCGAGCCGAAGAACTCCATCTCGCCCTGCACATAGGCCTCGGCGAGCCGGCCGACGCGGCCGCGGGCCAGCGCGGCGAGCAGGCGGCGATCGCGCAGTTCGAGGCGCAGCAGCGCCCGCGGCGGGCAGTAGCTGCCCCCCGGCCAGGCCACCTCCAGCGGCAGCGACAGGGCGTTGATGCGCTCGGCGACGAACTTGTCGAGCATGGCGCGCTCCTCGGTGTCGTGTGCAAAGACTAGGCCGGCGGGAGCGATTGCGCCATTGATTGCGTTACCACTCGCGCATTGAGCGTCTCGATCGGGTCCCGCAAGCGGCGGATGGATCTTCATCCTTCACCTACGGAACCCTATGCAAGTCCTTATTTTTGAACACTATTTCTTGCAAAAATCACCTTCCAAACCGCCGCTAAGTACTTGATTTGATTGATTTTTCTTACGCCTGCTGTTGACCGCCCACGGGCGCTCCGTTAAAGTGGGACAAAGTGCACTTTCGTGGGTTTTTGTGTCTCAATTTGTCTTTCAGGGGGCTTCGGCGTTGGCGTTGGACGCGAAAGGGCGTCTGGCCGTGCCGGCACGCCACCGCGAGACGCTGGCCGCCCAATGCCAGGGACAACTGACCCTGACGAAACACCCTGACGGCTGCCTGCTCATCTTTCCGCGCCCGGTGTGGGAGGGCTATCGCGAGAAGATCGCGGCCTGGCCCGAGCAGGCCAAGGGCTGGAAACGCATCTTCCTGGGCAATGCGATGGACGCGGAGATCGACGGCGCTTCACGCGTGCTGGTGTCGCCCGAGCTGCGCGCTGCCGCCGGGATGACGCGCGACGTGATGCTGCTCGGCATGGGCAGCCACTTCGAGCTCTGGGACGCGCCGCGCTACGCCGCCCACGAGGCGGCGGTGATGCAGCAGGGCCTGCCCGATGCGTTGCGCGACTTCTCCTTCTGAGCCGCGATGGTCGCCGCCCCCTTCGCGCAGGTCCCGACCCTGCCGCACACCACCGTGTTGCTGCACGAGGCGGTGGACGCGCTCGTGACCCGGCCCGATGGCCTCTATGTGGACGGCACCTACGGCCGCGGCGGGCACAGCCGCCTCGCGCTGCAGCGGCTCGGGCCGGCCGGCCGGCTGATCGCGATCGACCGTGACCCGCAGGCGGTCGCGCATGCGCGCGCCGACGCGGCGCTGGCCGCCGATGCCCGCTTCGAGATCGAGCACGCGGCCTTCGCCGAGCTGCCGGCGCTGCTGGCCGCGCGCGGCGTCGACGCGATCGACGGGCTGCTGCTGGACCTGGGCGTGAGCTCGCCGCAGATCGACGACCCGGCGCGCGGCTTCAGCTTCCGCTTTGCCGGCCCGCTGGACATGCGCATGGACACGACGCGCGGCGAGAGCGCGGCGGCCTTCCTGGCGCGCGCCGACGAGCGCGAGATCGCCGACGTGATCCGCGACTACGGCGAGGAGCGCTTCGCGCACGCGATCGCCAAGGCCATCGTCGCGCGCCGCGCCGAGGGCCGCGCGCTGGCGACCACCGACGAGCTGTCGGCGCTGTGCGCCCGCGCGGTGCGCACCCGCGAGGCCGGGCAGGACCCGGCCACCCGCACCTTCCAGGCGCTGCGCATCTTCGTCAACGCCGAGCTCGCGCAGCTCGAGCAGGCGCTGGACGCCGCGCTCGCGCTGCTGAAGCCCGGCGGGCGGCTCGCGGTGATCAGCTTCCATTCGCTGGAAGACCGCATCGTCAAGACCTTCATCGCCAAGCATGCCCGCGAGGTGGTGGACCGGCGCGCGCCGTTCGCGCCGGCGGCGGCGTTGCGGCTGAAGGCGATCGCACGCGTCAAGCCCTCGGCCGACGAGGTCGCGGCCAATCCGCGCTCGCGCTCGGCGATCCTGCGCGTGGCCGAGCGCACCGGGGTTCGCACATGAAGGTCGAGGTGCACGCCGCATTTCGGGCCCGAGCGCCGGGCCGCCCCAAGCCGGGCCCGATCCCCTCGGGGGATCGGCGGCGGTACCCCGCCGACGAGGGGTTGTCATGACGCGCGTCAACGTGGTGCTGCTCGTCGCGCTGATCGCGAGCTGCCTCTACCTCGTGAAGGTGAGCTACGAGTCGCGCCGCCTGTTCAGCGCCCTCGACCGTGCGCGGGCCGAGTCGGTCCAGCTCGCCGCCGACCACGAGCGCCTGCAGAGCGAGCGCCAGGCCCAGGCGACGCCGCTGCGGGTCGAGCGCGTTGCGCGCGAGCGGCTGGCGATGCGCAGCGCCACGCCGGCGGTCACCGAATACGTCGAGGCGCCGCGCGCGGCCTCGGCAGCGGCCGCGGAGGTCGGCCGATGAGCCTGGCCTGGTTCAAGCGCCGCCAGGGCGCGCCGGCGGGTGCCGTCAGCACCCGCAGCCTGCGCTACGCGACCAGCCCGCTGCTGGCCTCGAAGACGCCGCCGTGGCGCTCCAAGTTCCTGGTCGCGCTGCTCGGTGCCGGCTTCGTCGTGCTGATCGGCCGCGCGGTCTACGTGCAGGTGGTCGGCACCGATTTCTACCAGCGCAAGGGCGAGGACCGCTACGCCCGCACGCTCGACCTGCCGGCCAGCCGCGGCCGCATCGTCGACCGCGGCGGCGAGCTGCTCGCCACCAGCGTCGAGGCGCCGACGATCTGGGCGATTCCGCGCGACCTCAAGGCCAGCGCCGACGAGAAGCGCCGCCTCGCCCGCCTGCTCGGCATGAGCGCGTCCGAGCTCGACAAGCGCCTCGCCGACAACCCCAACTTCGTCTACCTGAAGCGCCAGGTCGACGAGTCGGTGGCGCTGCAGGTGCGCGCGCTCAACCTCAAGGGCGTGCACCAGCTCACCGAGTACAAGCGCCGCTACCCGGCCGGCGAGGCGGCGGCGCATGTGGTCGGCTTCACCAACGTCGAGGACCGCGGCCAGGAGGGCATCGAGCTCGCCTTCCAGAACGCGCTGGCCGGTCGCGACGGCAAGCGCCGCGTCATCAAGGACCGGCTCGGCCGCGTGGTCGAGGACATCGGCGAGAGCGTGCCGCCGGTCGACGGCCGCGACATCGAGCTGGCGATCGACTCCAAGGTGCAGTTCTTCGCCTACCAGCGCGTGCGCGACGCCGTCGCCGAGCACAAGGCCAGGGCCGGCAGCGTCGTGGTGCTGGACGTGCAGACCGGCGAGGTGCTGGCGCTGGCCAACTACCCGAGCTTCACGCCCGGCGACCGCCGCAACCTCAGCGGCGCGCAGCTGCGCAACCGCGCGCTGACCGACACCTTCGAGCCCGGCTCGACGATGAAGCCCTTCGTCGCCGGGCTGGCGCTGGACAGCGGCCTGGTCAACCCGCACACCAGCATCGACACCGGCGACGGCCGCATCCAGATCACCGGCAGCACCATCAGCGACCACAAGCCCTATGGGGTGCTGACGGTCGAGGAGGTGATCCAGAAGTCCAGCAACGTCGGCACCGTCAAGATGGCGATGCGGATGCCGGCGCGCGAGATGTGGGACATGTTCTCGGCCATCGGCCTGGGCCAGAAGCCGCAGCTCGACTTCCCCGGCGCGGTCAGCGGCCGGCTGCGGCCCTACAAGAGCTGGCGGCCGATCGAGCAGGCGACGATGAGCTACGGCTACGGCCTGTCGGCCAGCCTGTTCCAGCTGGCGCGCGCCTACACCGTGTTCGCGCGCGACGGCGAGCTGATCCCCGTGAGCCTGACCAAGGCCGAGCAGCCCACCGGCGGCCTGCGCGTCTTCACGCCCGAGACCGCGCGCGCGGTGCGCCACATGCTGCAGATGGCGGCCGGCGACGGCGGTACCGCGCCCAAGGCCCAGACCGTCGGCTACTCGGTCGGCGGCAAGACCGGCACCGCGCGCAAGCAGGAAGGCAAGGGCTACGCCGACAAGAAGTACCGCGCCTGGTTCGTCGGCCTGGCGCCGGTCGACAAGCCCCGCATCGTCGTCGCGGTGATGGTTGACGAGCCGAACAACGGCAAGTTCTACGGCGGCGACGTCGCCGCCCCGGTGTTCGCCGAGGTGGTGCAGCAGACCCTGCGCACGCTGGGCGTGGCGCCGGACCTCGAGGTGGTGCAGCAGATCGTCGCGCGCCACGGCGAAGGCGTGGCGGAGAGCTTCTGATGTTGATGCGTCTGCGCTCCCCCGCCGCCGCCGCCCGCTGGCTGCGCTCCTGGGTCACCGGCACGCTGCGCACCGACAGCCGCCGCGTGCAGCCGGGCGACGGCTTCATCGCCTGGCCGGGCCATGCGACCGACGGGCGCCGCTACGTGCAGGCGGCGCTCGACGCCGGCGCGGCGACGGTGCTGGTCGAGGCCGAGGGCGTCGAGACCTATGGCTTCGAGGACGCCCGCATCGGCGCGCTGCCGCGGCTCAAGGCCGCGACCGGGGCGATCGCCGACGCCTACTTCGAGCACCCGACCGAGAGGCTGCGCGTCGTCGCGACCACCGGCACCAACGGCAAGACCTCGACCGCCTGGTGGACGGCGCAGGCGCTGACGCTGTTGGGTCAGCGCTGCGGCGTGGTCGGCACCCTCGGGGTCGGGGTGCCGCCGGTCGGCGACGCGGGCGCGAGCATCGAGTTCACCGGCCTCACGACCCCCGACCCGGTGACGCTGCACGCGGGCTTTCGCCGCATGGCCGACGCCGGCTTCGCGGCCTGCGCGATCGAGGCCTCGTCGATCGGCCTCGTCGAGGAGCGCCTCGCGGCCACCCGCATCGAGGTGGCGCTGTTCACCAACTTCACCCGCGACCACCTCGACTTCCACGGCGACATGGCAGCCTACTGGGCCGCCAAGCGCCGGCTGTTCGACTGGCCGGGGCTGGAGGCCGCGTCGATCAACATCGACGACGCCGAGGGCGCGGCGCTGGCCGACGAACTCGAGGCCGGCTCGCTGGAGCTGTGGACCTGTTCGCTGGCCAACCCGAAGGCGCGGCTGCGCGCCAGCGGCCTCGGCTACGCCGACGGCGGGCTCGGCTTCACGCTGCACGAGGGGGACGTCGCGCTGCCGCTGCGCAGCACGCTGATCGGCGACTACAACGCCTCGAACCTGCTGGTCGTGATCGGTGGGCTGCGCGCGCTCGGCGTGCCGCTCGAAGACGCGGTGCGCGTCGTGCCGCAGCTCACGCCGGTGCCGGGCCGCATGCAAAGGGTGATGACGGCACCCCGGTCGCCGGGGACGGCGACCACCCCGCCGGGCGGGGGCGAGCCCGGCTTGGGGCGGCCCGGCGCTTGGGCTCGCGATGGCCTCGATGCGCCCGAGGTGGTGGTCGACTACGCGCACACGCCCGACGCGCTGGAGAAGGTGCTGGGCGCGCTGCGCCCGTTGGCGGCCGCGCGCGGTGGCCGGCTGGTCTGCGTGTTCGGCTGCGGCGGCAACCGCGACGCCACCAAGCGCCCGCTGATGGGCGCGATCGCGCAGCGCCTGGCCGACCGCGTGATCGTCACCAGCGACAACCCGCGCGGCGAGCCGCCGGCCGCGATCCTCGAGCAGATCGTCGCCGGCCAGGACCGCCGCGACCGCGCCACCGTGATCGAGGACCGCCGCGCTGCGATCGCCGCGGCCGTCGCGCAGGCCGGCCCGCGCGACGTGCTGCTGATCGCCGGCAAGGGCCACGAGGACTACCAGGAGATCGCCGGCGTCAAGCACCCGTTCTCCGATGTCGACGAGGCGGCCCATGCGCTGGCCGCCCGTGCGGGAGCGGCACGATGATGATGAGCCTCGCGCTCGCCCACCAGCTGCTGCCCGGCTCGACGCTGGTCGGCGACGGTGCGACCGTGATCGGGCGCGTCCACAGCGACACCCGCACGCTGCAGCCCGGCGATCTGTTCGTCGCGCTGCAGGGCGAGCGCTTCGATGCGCATGACTTCCTGCCGCAGGCCCGGGCCGCCGGCGCGGTGGCGGCGATCGCGGCCCACGGTCTGGCCGAGGCCGGCCTGGCGGGCCTGCAGGTGGCCGACACGCGCGCCGCGCTCGCGGCGCTGGGCGCCGCCTGGCGCGCCCGCATCGACCTGCCGCTGATCGCCGTCACCGGCAGCAACGGCAAGACCACGGTCACGCAGATGATCGCGAGCGTCCTGCGCGCCTGGCTGGGCGAGGCGGCGCTGGCGACCCAGGGCAATTTCAACAACGACATCGGCGTGCCGCTGACGCTGCTGCGGCTGCGCCCCGAGCGGCACCGCGCGGCGGTGGTCGAGCTGGGCATGAACCACCCGGGCGAGATCGCCCAGCTCGCGCGGCTGGCCGCGCCGACGGTCGCACTGGTCAACAACGCGCAGCGCGAGCACCAGGAGTTCATGGCCTCGGTCGAGGCGGTGGCCTACGAGAACGGTGCCGTGATCGAGGCGCTGGGCCCGACCGGCACCGCGGTGTTCCCGGCCGACGAGGCGCAGACGCCGGTCTGGCGTGCGCTCGCCGGCACGCGACCGACACTCACCTTCGCGCTCGACGGCGAGGTGCGCGCCGACCTGCATGTCGAGGCGGTGTGGAGTGGCGACCACTGGGCCGCGGTGCTGCACACGCCGGCCGGCGCGACCGCGATCGCGCTGCGCGCGGCCGGCCTGCACAACGTCAAGAACGCGCTGGCCGCCACCGCCTGCGCGCTGGCGGCCGGCTGCCCGCTGAGCGCGATCGCGCGGGGGCTCGGCGCCTTCGAGCCGGTCAAGGGCCGCTCGCAGGTCAAGCCGCTGGTGCTCGGTGGCCAGGCCGTGACGCTGATCGACGACAGCTACAACGCCAACCCCGACTCGGTGCGTGCGGCGATCGACGTGCTGGCCTCGCTGCCCGGCCCGCGCTGGCTGGTGCTGGGCGACATGGGCGAGGTCGGCGACCAGGGGCCGGCCTTCCACGCCGAGGTCGGTGCCTATGCGCGCGAACGCGGCGTCGACGCGCTGTGGACCGCCGGTGCGGCCTGCGAGGCGGCCGCCGCCGCCTACGGCCCCGACGCCCGTCGCTTCGCCGACGCGGCCGCGCTGGCCGCCGGGGTGTCCGAGGCGCCGCCGGCCGCGGCCATCGTCGTCAAGGGTTCGCGCTTCATGAAGATGGAACAGGTGGTCGCCGCGCTGCAGGCGCGCGCCGCGTCGGAGGGTTCGTCATGCTGACCACGCTCGCGCGGAATGGGGAGGCGCCATGCTGATCAGCCTGGCGCAATGGCTGCAGCAGCTCAATCCGGAGCAGTTCGGCTTCCTGCGCGTGTTCCAGTACCTGACCTTCCGCGCGGTGATGGCGGCGATGACGGCGCTGCTGCTCGGGCTGGCGCTCGGCCCCTACGTGATCCGGCGCCTGGCCGAGCTCAAGATCGGCCAGCCGATCCGCGAGTACGGCGTCGCCGGCCACATGGTCAAGCAGGGCACGCCGACGATGGGCGGCGCGCTGGTCCTGCTGGCGATCGCGCTGTCGACGCTGCTGTGGTTCGACTGGACCAACCGCTTCGTCTGGATCGTGATGATCGTGACCTTCGGCTTCGGCGCGATCGGCTGGGTCGACGACTGGCGCAAGGTGGTCGACAAGAACCCCGAGGGCATGCGCTCGCGCGAGAAGTACTTCTGGCAGTCGGTGATCGGCCTGATCGCGGCCTTCTACCTCGCCTTCAGCGTCGCCGAGACCTCGAACGCGCGGGTCGCCGAGCTCTTCATCAACTGGATCACCAGCGGCTTCCAGACCCCGCTGCCGAACCGCGCCGACCTGATCGTGCCCTTCTTCAAGACGGTGAGCTACCCGCTCGGCGTGGCCGGCTTCATCATCCTCACCTACATCGTCATCGTCGGCACCAGCAACGCGGTCAACCTGACCGACGGCCTGGACGGCCTGGCGATCATGCCGGTGGTGATGGTGGGCTCGGCGCTGGGCATCTTCGCCTACGTGACCGGCAACTCGGTGTTCGCCAACTACCTGCTGCTGCCGCACATCCCGGGCGCCGGCGAGCTGATGATCTTCTGCGCCGCGATGGCCGGCGCCGGGCTGGCCTTCCTGTGGTTCAACGCCCACCCGGCGCAGGTCTTCATGGGCGACGTCGGCGCGCTGGCACTCGGCGGCGCGCTCGGCACCATCGCCGTCATCGTGCGCCAGGAGATCGTGCTGGCGCTGATGGGTGGCATCTTCGTCGTCGAGGCGCTGTCGGTGATGGCCCAGGTGGCCTGGTTCAAGTGGACGCGCTGGCGCACCGGCACCGGCCAGCGCATCTTGCTGATGGCGCCGCTGCACCACCATTACGAGAAGGTCGGCTGGAAGGAGACGCAGGTGGTGATCCGTTTCTGGATCATCACGATGCTGCTGTGCCTGGTCGGCCTGTCGACGCTGAAGCTGCGATGAAGACGCTGCAGGGTCAGACCGTCCTCGTGCTGGGCCTCGGCGATTCCGGGCTCGCGATGGCACGGTGGTGCGCGTGGCACGGTGCCACGGTGCGCGTGGCCGACTCGCGCGAGAGCCCGCCGCAGGCGGCGGCGCTGGAGGGCGTCGCACGCGCGGTCGGCTTCGACCCGGCGCTGCTCGATGGTGTGCAGCGCGTGCTGAAAAGCCCCGGCCTGTCGCCGCTCGACGCGGCGCTGGCGCCGCTGCTGGCGCGCGCGGCCGAGCTCGGCGTGCCGGTGCAGGGCGAGCTCGGCCTGTTCGCCGAGGCGCTGGCCGAGCTGAAGGCCGAGCGCGGCTATGCGCCCAAGCTGATCGCGATCACCGGCACCAACGGCAAGACCACGACCACGATGATGTGCGGCCAGCTGGTCGAGCGCAGCGGCGCGCGCGTCGCGGTGGCCGGCAACGTCGGGCCGACGATGCTGGCGACGCTGGCGACCGCGCTCGATCTCGAGGGCGAGGTCGCGCCGGTCGTCGCGCCGGCACCCGTCGTCGCGGCCGAGGTGGTGGATGAAGAAGAGGGCGCCGCCGTCGAGCCGCCCGCGGACGACGCCGCGCTCGAGCTCGCCCCGCCGCCGCCCGCCGCGCCGGTGTTCGAGCACCTGCCCGAGGTCTGGGTGCTGGAGCTTTCCAGCTTCCAGCTCGACGGCGTGCAGGGCTTAGTGCCCGACGCCGCGGTGGTGCTCAACGTCACCCAGGACCACCTCGACTGGCATGGCTCGATGGTGGCCTATGCGGCGGCCAAGGCACGCATCTACGGCCCGGCCGACGCCTGGGGCTGCACGATGGTGGTCAACCGCGACGACGCGCAGGTCGAGGCCATGGTGCCGCCGCCGCAGACCATCAAGGCCGCTGGACGCGGCACGCGGACCCAGCTGCGCGAGCGCAAGGTCGTGCGCTTCGGCCTCGACGCGCCGCGCCGCCCGGGCGACTACGGCCTGGTGGTCGAGAACGGCATGGCCTGGCTGGTGCGCGCGGCCGAGGTCGACGAGACCGCCGCGAAGCGCGGCAAGGCCGCCGTGGTCGACGCGGAGGAGCTGCACCTGACCCGGTTGATGCCGGCCGACGCGCTGCGCATCCGCGGCCGCCACAACGCCGCCAACGCGCTCGCCGCGCTGGCGCTCGCCACCGCGATCGGCCGCCCGCTGGCACCGATGCTGCACGGGCTGCGCGAGTACCGTGGCGAGCCGCACCGCGTCGAGTGGATCGCCACCGTCGGCGGCGTCGAGGCCTACGACGACAGCAAGGGCACCAACGTCGGCGCCACCGTCGCGGCGCTCGACGGGCTGGGGGCCGACAAGGCGCCGGCCAAGCTCGCCGTGATCCTCGGCGGCGACGGCAAGGGCCAGGACTTCGCGCCGCTGGCCGCGCCGGTGGCCCGCCATGCGCGCGCGGTCGCGCTGATCGGCCGCGACGCGGCCGCCATCGAGGCGGTGCTGGCCGGCGCGGTGCCGCTGGCCCGCCACGACAGCCTCGAGGCCGCCACCCGCTGGGCCTTCGAGCAGGCCCAGCCGGGCGACGCGCTGCTGCTCAGCCCGGCCTGTGCCAGCCTCGACATGTTCCGCAACTACGCGCACCGCGCCGAGGTGTTCGCGGCGGCGGTGCAGGCGCTGGCACAGGACCTGGGGGAGGTCGCATGAGCGCGCCGGGCCGCCCCAAGTGCGAATCCTCCCGCCTGGCGGGACAGCCCGCAGGGCGAAGGGTGTCCCAATGAGCGCGCTCGCGGGCCGCCTCGGCTTCCTCACCGGCCTGCGTGAGCGCGTCGCGGCGCTGTTGGTTCGTCGAAGCGGCGCGGGCCGAGCGCCGGGCCGCTCCCAAGCCGGTCCGCACCCCCTCGGGGGGGGGTCTGCGGTATTCCGCAGACCGGGGGCGCCAGAGCGCCTGCCGATCCGCGACTGGGTCAGTGTGTCGTCCGGCCAGCCGGCCCGCCTGCTCGGCTTCGACCAGGCGATGGTGTGGGTCGTCGTGGCCCTGCTCGCGCTCGGCCTGGTGATGGTCTATTCGGCCTCGGTCGCGCTGCCCGACAGCCCGCGTTTCGCGCGCTACCAGCCGACGCATTTCCTGTCGCGCCATGTGTTCGCGATCGCGATCGCCGCGGTGGCCGCGGCCGTCACGCTGCGGGTGCCGATGAGCGTGTGGGAGAAGTACGCGCCGCTGCTGTTCATCGTGTCGCTGGTGATGCTGGTGTTCGTGCTGATCCCCGGCATCGGCAAGGGCGTCAACGGCGCGCGGCGCTGGATCCCGCTGGGCGTCATGAACTTCCAGCCCAGCGAGCTGGCCAAGCTCGCGATCGCCCTCTACGCCGCCGACTACATGGTGCGCAAGATGGACATCAAGGAGAACTTCTGGCGCGCCGTCACGCCGATGGGCGTGGCCGTCGTGCTGCTGGGGGTGCTGCTGCTGGCCGAGCCGGACATGGGCGCCTTCATGGTCATCGCGGCGATCGCGATGGGCATCCTGTTCCTCGGCGGCGTCAACGGCCGGATGTTCCTGCTGATCACGACGCTGCTGCTCGGCGCCTTCGTGCTGATGATCACGTTGAGCGAATGGCGGCGCGAGCGCATCTTCGCCTACCTCGACCCCTGGGACGAGAAGTACACGCTCGGCAAGGCCTACCAGCTCTCGCACTCGCTGATCGCCTTCGGCCGCGGCGAGATCTTCGGCCAGGGGCTGGGCTCGTCGGTCGAGAAGCTGCACTACCTGCCGGAGGCGCACACCGACTTCCTGCTCGCGGTGATCGGCGAGGAGCTCGGCTTCGTCGGCGTGTTCGCGGTGATCGCGGCCTTCTTCTGGCTGACGCGGCGGGTGTTCCACATCGGCCGGCAGGCGATCGCGCTGGATCGGGTGTTCTCGGGGCTGGTCGCGCAGGGTGTGGGCATCTGGATGGGTGGGCAGGCCTTCATCAACATGGGGGTGAATCTTGGGGTGCTGCCGACGAAGGGGTTGACCTTGCCTTTGATGAGCTATGGGGGGTCGGCGATCCTGATGAATTGCATTGCGTTGGCGATCGTGCTGCGGGTGGATGTCGAGAATCGGTCGTTGATGAGAGGGGGGAGGGCTTGATGCTGCTTGTTCGCCTCCCGCAGGGCCGCGCCGGGATTCCGCCCCGGCGGGCGGGTAACTTTCTTTTGCTGGCTCAAAAGAAAGTCACCAAAGAAAAGAGCCCAACACGATCTGTCCATCTTGTCTGCATAGAACGCTCGGCCGGTGGAGATCACCGACTCACCACAACCGAGCCCTCTAGGCAAGTGATCGAGCCAAATGCGGTTCAGGCCCTTTGCTTTGGTTACTTTCATTTGGGCCAGCAAATGCTCGCGAAGCGGGGGGACGCTCACTTCGCGCAGCGAAGTGACGCGGCCACCAAAGTGACTCGCCCTGCCGGGGCGAGACCCGGCGCGCCCTCCCGGGTGTCCGCGGGAGACACCCAATGACGCGCCACCTCGTCGTCATGGCCGCCGGCACCGGCGGCCACATCATCCCCGGCCTCGCCGTCGCGCAGGAGATGCAGCACCGCGGCTGGACCGTCAGCTGGCTGGGCACGACCACCGGCATGGAGAACAGGCTGGTGCCGCCCAGCGGCATCCCGCTCGACACCATCGCCTTCAGCGGCCTGCGCGGCAAGGGCCTGCTGCACACGCTGACCGGCGGCTTCCGGCTGCTCGGCGCCTTTGCGGAGTGCATCCGCATCCTGCGCCGGCGCGCCACCACCGCGGTGCTCGGCATGGGTGGCTATGTCTGCTTCCCGGGCGGGCTGATGGCCTCGCTGCTCGGCAAGCCACTGGTGCTGGTCAACGCCGACGCCGCGCTGCTGATGAGCAACCGTGCGCTCAAGCCGGTGGCCGACCGCATCGCCTTCGGCTTCGATGGCGCCGCCGCGGCGACGACCAAGCAGGGCATCGTCACCGGCAACCCGGTGCGCGCCGAGATCGAGTCGCTGCCGGCGCCGGCCGAGCGCTACGCCGGCCGCGAGGGGCCGCTGCGCCTGCTGGTGGTCGGCGGCAGCCTGGGCGCGCGGGTGCTCAACGAGACGCTGCCGCAGGCGCTGGCGCTGATGGAAGCGAGCGAGCGCCCGCTGGTGATCCACCAGACCGGCGCGCTGAACCGCGACGCGGTCAAGGCGGCCTACGCGCTGGTCGGGCTGCAGCAGGGCGTCGAGGTGCTGGCCTTCATCGACGACATGGCGGCGCGCCTCGCGCATTGCGACCTGGTGGTCTGCCGCGCCGGCGCGGTGACGGTCAGCGAGCTGTGCGCGGCCGGCGTGCCCAGCGTGCTGGTGCCGCTGATCGTCAGCACCACCTCGCACCAGCGCGACAACGCGCTGCACCTGGCCCAGCACGGCGCGGCGATCCACCTGCCGCAGGCCGAACTGAACCCGCAGGCCCTGGCCGACACGCTGAAGTCGCTGGACCGCGCCAAGCTGCTCGCGATGGCCGAGAAGGCCCGCGCGCTGAGCCGGCCGCGGGCCGCGGCGCGGGTCGCAGATGAAATCGAACGCCTCGTGAAGGAGGCTGCATGAAACACGCGGTCAAGCATATTCACTTTGTCGGCATCGGCGGCGCCGGGATGAGCGGCATCGCCGAGATCCTGCACAACCTCGGCTACACCGTCTCGGGCTCCGACCAGAGCGACAGCGCCACCACGCGCCGGCTCGCCTCGCTCGGCATCTTTGTGGCGATCGGCCACGAGGCCGCGCACATCGCCGGCGCCGAGGCGGTGGTCACCTCGACCGCGGTGAAGGGCGACAACCCCGAGGTCATCGCCGCGCGTAGCCAGCGCATCCCGGTCGTGCCGCGCGCGGTCATGCTGGCCGAGCTGATGCGGCTGAAGCGCGGCATCGCGATCGCCGGCACGCATGGCAAGACGACGACCACCTCGCTGGTCGCCAGCATGCTGGCCGAGGCCGGGCTGGACCCGACCTTCGTGATCGGCGGCCGGCTCAACAGCGCCGGCGCCAACTCGCGGCTCGGCGTCGGCGACTACATCGTCGTCGAGGCCGACGAGAGCGATGCCTCGTTCCTGAACCTGATGCCGGTGCTCAGCGTCGTGACCAACATCGACGCCGACCACATGGACACCTACGGCCACGACTTCGCCAAGCTGAAGGCCGCGTTCGTCGAGTTCATCCACCGCATGCCCTTCTACGGCGCCGCGATCGTCTGCGGCGACGACCCCGGCGTGCGCTCGATCATCCCGATGGTCTCGCGCCCGGTGGTCAGCTACGGCTTCGGCGCCGACACGCAGATCCGCGCGGTCGACGTGCAGGCGCTGCCGGGCGGGCAGATGCGCTTCACCGCGCAGCGCCGCAACGGCGTGGTGATGCCCGACCTGGACGTGACGCTGAACCTGCCCGGCGAGCACAACGTGCTCAACGCGCTGGCGGTGATCGCGGTGGCGGCCGAGCTCGAGCTGCCCGATGCGCCGCTGCAGAAGGCGCTCGCGTCCTTCGCCGGCGTCGGCCGCCGCTTCCAGCGCCACGGCGAGCTGGCGGCACCGACCGGCGGCACGTTCACGCTGATCGACGACTACGGCCACCACCCGGTCGAGATGGCGGCGGTGATCGCCGCGGCGCGCGGCGCCTTCCCGGGCCGCCGTCTCGTGATCGCCTTCCAGCCGCACCGCTACACCCGCACGCGCGACTGCTTCGAGGACTTCGTCAAGGTCATGGGCACGGCCGACGCGGTGCTGCTGGCCGAGGTCTATGCCGCCGGCGAGGCGCCGATCGTCGCCGCCGACGGGCGGGCGCTGGCGCGTGCGCTGCGCGTGGCCGGCAAGGTGGAGCCGGTGTTCGTCGACGACATCGCGGGGATGCCGCAGGCGGTGGCGGACAACGTGCGGGACGGGGATGTGGTGATCGTGATGGGCGCGGGCTCGATCGGTGCGGTGCCTGTGAAGGTCGTCGAGCTGTTGGGAGGGGGCGCGTGATGAGTGTTCTTCGCCTCCCGCAAGGGCGCGCCGGGTCTCGCCCCGGCAGGGCGAGTCCCTTTTCTTTGCTGGCTCAAAGAAAAGGAACCAAAAGAAAGAGCCCAACCGCATTTGTCCATCTTGTCTGCATAGAAGGCTCGGCCGGTGCAGATCACCGACTCACAACAACCGAACCCTCTATGCAGGTGATCGAGCCAAATGCGGTTCAGGCTCTTTTCTTTGGTGACTTTCTTTTGAGCCAGCAAAAGAAAGTTACCCGCCCGCCGGGGCGGATTCCCGGCGCGGCTTACCAAGGACAAGCAGCCCTTTCCGCGAGCCCAGCAAAGGAAGGACGGCCCACATGACAACCCGCCCCACCGACCTCGGCAAGGTCGCCGTCCTGATGGGCGGCCGCTCGGCCGAGCGCGAGATCTCGCTGATGAGCGGCGCCGGCGTGCTGGCCGCGCTGCAGGGCCAGGGCGTCGACGCCTATGCCTTCGACCCGGCCGACTTCGACCTCGGCGAGCTGAAGGCCGAGGGCTTCGCGCGCTGCTTCGTCGCACTGCACGGCCGCCACGGCGAGGACGGCACGGTGCAGGGCGCGCTCGAGCTGCTGCGCATCCCCTACACCGGCAGCGGCGTGATGGCCAGCGCGATCGCGATGGACAAGGTGATGACCAAGCGCGTCTGGCTCGCCGAGGGCCTGCCGACGCCGCGCTGGATCGCGCTCGCGTCCGCCGACCAGACGGCCGAGCGCACCCGCACCGTGCCCGACGAGCTGGGCCTGCCGCTGATCGTCAAGCCGCCGCACGAGGGTTCGTCGATCGGCGTCAGCAAGGTCGTCGGCTACTCGCAGATGCAGGACGCCGTGAAACTGGCCGCCGGCCACGACCCGGTGGTGCTGTGCGAGGAGTTCATCGAGGGCCCCGAGCTCACCTGCCCGGTGCTGGGCGAGGGCGACGCGGCGCGCGCGCTGCCGGTGATCCGCATCGTGCCGCCCGAGGCCGGCTACGACTACCAGAACAAGTACTTCACCGATGCGGTGCAGTACCTGTGCCCGAGCGGTCTCGCGCCCGAGGAGGAGGCCGAGGTGCAGCGCCTCACGCTGGCCGCCTACCGCGCGCTCGGCTGCCGCGGCTGGGGCCGCGCCGATCTGATGCTGCGTGCGAAGGACCGCAAGCCCTTCCTGATCGAGATGAACACCTCGCCGGGCATGACCGGGCATTCGCTGGTGCCGATGTCGGCACGCGCCGCCGGCATCAGCTACGAGCAGCTCTGCGTCGACCTGCTGCGCGCCGCGCGGCTCGACAACTAATCCGATCTTCACGTGGCCCGCCCCCGCAACCCCGCCCGCCCCACGGCCCCCGCGCCACTGCCGCTCGACGTGCGCCTGATGCACGCCGGCGCGGCGCTGCTGCTGGCCGTGGCGCTGCTGGCGCTGGTGGTCGGCGCGCTGCGCTGGGCGACGCGCTCGCCGCAGTTCACGCTGGCGGGCGTGCGCATCGAGGGCGACGTGGGCCGCAACAGCATCGCGACGATCCGCGCCAACGCGATGCCGCAGCTCGCGGGCAACTTCTTCAGCATCGACCTGGTGCGCGCCAAGCAGGCCTTCGAGTCGGTGCCCTGGGTGCGCCGCGCGGTGGTGCAGCGCGTGTGGCCCAACCGCCTGTCGGTGCGGCTGGAGGAGCACCGCGCCGCTGCCTGGTGGCAGGTCGACGAGCGCGACGACAAGCTCGTCAACCTGCAGGGCGAGGTGTTCGAGGCCAACCCCGGCGACGTCGAGGACGAGAACCTGCCGGTGCTGCGCGGCCCCGAGGGCATGTCGGCCGCGCTGCTGGCGATGCACGGCCGGCTCGCGCCGCTGTTCGCGCCGCTCGACGCGCGGCTCGCGAAGCTGCAGCTCAGCGCCCGCGGCACCTGGCGCGCCGAGCTGGACAGCGGCGCGGAGATCGAGCTCGGCCGCGGCAGCGAGGAGGAGGTTGTCGCGCGCACCGCCACCTTCACCGGCACCGTCACGCAGCTCACCGCCCGCTACCAGCGTCCGCTCGAATACGCCGACCTGCGCCACACCGGCGGCTATGCGCTGCGACTGCGCGGCATCGGCACCGTCGCGCCCCAGACGACAAGGAACTGAGCATGGCCAAGGAATACAAGGATCTCGTCGTCGGTCTGGACATCGGCACCGCCAAGGTGATGGCGGTCGTCGCCGAGGTGCTGCCGGGCGGCGAGCTGCGCGTGGCCGGCATCGGCACCGCCAGCTCGCATGGCCTGAAGCGCGGCGTGGTCGTGAACATCGACGCCACGGTGCAGAGCATCCAGCAGGCCTTGAAGGAGGCCGAGATGATGGCCGACTGCAAGATCACCCGCGTCTACACCGGCATCACCGGCAGCCACATCCGCGGCCAGAACTCGACCGGCATGGTGATCGTGCGCGACAAGGAGGTCACGCCGGTCGACGTGGCGCGCGTGGTCGAGACCGCCAAGGCGATCAACATCCCGAACGACCAGCGCCTGCTGCTGGTCGAGCCGCAGGAGTTCGTGATCGACGGCCACGAGGTCAAGGAGCCGATCGGCATGAGCGGCGGCCGGCTCGAGGTCAAGGTCCACATCGTCACCGGCGCGCAGAGCGCGGCCGAGAACATCGTCAAGTGCGTGCGCCGCTGCGGGCTCGAGGTCGACCAGCTGGTGCTCAACCCCAGCGCCAGCAGCCACGCGGTGCTGACCGAGGACGAGAAGGACCTCGGCGTCGCGCTGGTCGACATCGGCGCCGGCACCACCGACGTGAGCATCTTCACCGGCGGCTCGGTGCGCCACACGGCGGTGATCCCGATCGCCGGCGACCTGATCACCAGCGACATCGCGATGGCGCTGCGCACGCCGACCAAGGACGCCGAGGAGATCAAGGTCGAGTACGGCGTCGCCAAGCAGCTGCTGGCCGACCCGAACGAGCAGGTCGAGGTCCCGGGCCTCGGCGACCGCGCGCCGCGCATGCTGAGCCGCCAGGCGCTGGCCGGCGTGATCGAGCCGCGCGTCGAGGAGATCTTCTCGCTGGTGCACCAGGTGCTGCGCGAGAGCGGCTACGAGGAGCTGCTGTCCAGCGGCATCGTCATCACCGGCGGCAGCGCGGTGATGCCGGGCATGGTCGAGCTCGGCGAAGACATCTTCCTGAAACCGGTGAGGAAGGGCCTGCCCCTGTACGCCGGCGCACTGAACGACATGGTGGCGAGCCCGCGCTCGGCCACCGTCATGGGCTTGCTCGAAGAAGCGAGGCTCGCGCGCACGCGCGGCATGAAGGCAGCGCAGCAGGCGGGGTCGGTCCAGACCCTGTTCGGCCGCGTCAAGGACTGGTTCATCGGCAATTTCTGACGGCCGACTTTTCAGGTTTCAACCGGCAACTGCAACACACACACGAAGGAGCTCACATGCCCATCGAAATGATCGAAGAGTTCGAACTCGGCACCCGCATCAAGGTGATCGGCGTCGGGGGCGGCGGCGGCAACGCGGTCGACCACATGATCGCCGAGGGCGTGCAGGGGGTGGAGTTCATCTGCGCCAACACCGACGCGCAGGCGCTGCACCGCTCCAAGGCCGACCAGCTGCTGCAGCTGGGCAGCAACGGCCTGGGCGCCGGTTCCAAGCCCGTCGTCGGCCGCGGCGCCGCCGAGGAGGCCGAGGACCGCATCCGTGCGTCCATCGAGGGCGCCAACATGGTGTTCCTGACCGCCGGCATGGGCGGCGGCACCGGCACCGGCGCGGCGCCGGTGATCGCGCGCATCGCCAAGGAGATGGGCATCCTGACCGTGGGCGTGGTCACCAAGCCCTTCGAGTTCGAGGGCGGGCGCCGCATGAAGCAGGCCGAGGCCGGCGTGCAGGAGCTCGAGGCCAATGTCGACAGCCTGATCGTGATCCTGAACGAGAAGCTGATCGAGGTGCTGGGCGACGACATCTCGCAGGACGAGGCCTTCAAGCAGGCCAACGACGTGCTGAAGAACGCGGTGGGCGGCATCGCCGACATCATCCACATCGACGCGTCGATCAACGTCGACTTCGAGGACGTGAAGACGGTGATGAGCGAGCCCGGCAAGGCGATGATGGGCACCGCGATCGCCAGCGGCCCGGACCGCGCCACCAAGGCCGCCGATTCGGCCGTGGCCTGCCCGCTGCTGGAGGGCATCGACCTGTCGGGCGCCAAGGGCGTGCTGGTGCTGATCGCGGCGAGCCGCGGCAGCCTGAAGCTGAGCGAGAGCAAGAACGCGATGAACACCATCCGCCGCTATGCCGCGGAAGATGCGCACGTGATCTTCGGCGCCGCCTACGACGAGGCCCTGGGCGACAAGCTGCGCGTGACGGTGATCGCCACCGGCCTGGCGCAGAACAAGCGCGCCCAGGCGCCGATGACGGTGGTGCACGGCGGCCAGCAGCTGCGCACGGGCACGGACAACGTGCCGGTGCTCAACCAGCCGGTCGGCCAGCCGCAGCAGCCCGGCATGCCGGCGGCGGCGCACGACTACAGCGGCCTGTCGACCCCGAGCGTGTGGCGCAGCGGCCGCACGCAGGCGGCGGCGAAGGTCGATGCGCTGGCGAGCAACGGCATGGACGAGATCGAGATTCCGGCGTTTCTGCGGAAGCAGGCGGACTGAGTCCCGGTTGACGTTCTTCTTCGTGTGATGTGCAGGCCCCGGGGAGCCGGTCCCCGGGGCCTCTGCACCGATCTGCGTGCGCTCAGGCTCGGGCCGTACCGCCCGACGGGTCGCAGACCGAACGGTCTGCCGTGACCGCCGTGTGTTCGACGACGCACAGTCGCTGCGGAAGAAATGGCGTGTACTCGATCTGCCGTTCGGCGGTTCGCGTACTCACGCGGCGGCCAGCGAATGGCGTGCGCCACGTCCTTGGAATACCTGACGCTTGTGGAACGGTGCTGCATGCCGCAAGACGGCCCGGCTCCCCGGTTCATCGACGAGCGTGAGAAGGGGAAACCTCATGGACTCCCAGACACTGACTCTCAGTCCCGCGGTAGCGGCCAGTTCCTACCTGCTGCGATTCACCTCGCTGCACGACCGCGGGCGCGGCGTGGCCGTGCCGTGCGACGAAGGCGGCCATGTCGACATCGACTCGCTGCCCCAGCGCCTGCGCATCGCCTACTTCGGCGCGCGGGCGATGGTGGGGCGCGACTACTCGTGTCCTACGGTGCAGCTCGCGTGCTAGGCGGACGAGCCGGGCGGGGCGCACGATCTTGACTGGGCCAGGGATGCACCCCGCGTTGCCACGGTAGTTCTACCGCGGCGATAGGCAGCACTCCGGCGTCACCGTCGAACCGCCGTGTTTTCACACAGCCTCGGCCGGGAGGAGCCTTCCGGCGGCCCTCGCCTGTGAAGGCCAGGAATGCTGCTTTGCGGCATCAACGCATCGTGCGCGTACCCTTGCACGCCGGATGGTCTGAGCAACCCCAGAAGGCGCGGCCAGCTTGAGCGCCACGCTTCGCCATGCGGCGAACCATGGGCTTGGCGCAGGCGGGGCATGCGGGCGCAGTAACCGGCGCCGGCCCCATCGCGGGTGGAGGCGCTTCGGCTGAGCGCTGCGGTATCGGGGCCGCGCTCCGTGCTGCGCGGACCAACGCATGCAGGTCGTGTCCGTCGATCAAGCGGATGTTGCGCCCCGTCGCGAAGTCCGTTGCGTCGTCGGTGAGGCGTCCTGACGTAACGACGATGCCCGCCGCCGCGCTGCGGGCCGCCATTACGCCGTACAGCTCGCGCATGACCGTCACACCGATCTTGCAGGCGCGCCACTGCTTGCATTGCCCGAGGACCTGGTCGCCGTCCTTCGTCAGCACCAGATCGACACCGCCGTCCGCGCCGTCGTTCCCGGTCTCGGCGACGCGATTGCCCCGCAGGTGAAACGCCTGGCCGACAAGCGGCTCGAACTGCTGCCAGCTCATGCCGTCGAGCAGGTCGGCGCCTGCGCCGCGCGCGACCGTGTCGACGAACTGCTCGCGGGATCGTCGTCGCCATGCCGACAGCCCGGGGCCGGCCCTGGCGCCACGGCGGTGGCGCGCTCCTTCGGCGCGCGGCCAATACGCGCAATGGACCACAGCGAATGCGAGTCGGCTTGTTTAGCTTCTCTTAAACCAATCGCAAAGAAAGACTCAATTTCAATTAATCGGCGCCGGTCCTACGCTTCGGCACATCGACTCAATCACCACCAGTCAGGAGTTCTGATGAACATGCCCACCGAGCCCGGCCTGTCAGCCTCGGCAACCCAGATCACGGATGCCAAGAAGCGCTATTCGGCGGGCGTGCTCAAGTACCGCCAGATGGGCTACTGGCAGCCCGACTACGAGCCCAGGGACACCGACACCGTCTGCCTGTTCCGCATCACGCCGCAGGACGGTGTGGACCCGGTGGAGGCGGGCGCTGCGGTCGCCGGCGAGTCGAGCACCGCGACCTGGACCGTCGTTTGGACCGACCGCCTGACCGCCTGCGAGAACTACCGCGCGAAGTGCTACAAGGTCACGCCGGTGCCGGGTCGGCCGGGCGAGTACTTCGCCTGGGTGGCCTACGACCTCATCCTGTTCGAGGAGGGCTCGATCGCCAACATGACGGCGAGCCTGATCGGCAACGTCTTCAGCTTCAAGCCGCTGAAGGCGGCGCGGCTGGAGGACATCCGCATCCCGGTCGCCTACGTCAAGACCTTCAAGGGGCCGCCGACCGGGCTGGTGGTCGAGCGCGAGCGGCTCGACAAGTTCGGCCGGCCGCTGCTGGGCGCGACCACCAAGCCCAAGCTGGGCCTGTCGGCGCGCAACTACGGCCGTGTGATCTACGAGGGCCTGAAGGGCGGCCTGGACTTCATGAAGGACGACGAGAACATCAACTCGCAGCCCTTCATGCACTGGCGCGACCGCTTCCTCTACGTGATGGACGGCGTCAACAAGGCCAGCGCCGCCACCGGCGAGGTCAAGGGCAGCTACATCAACGTCACGGCCGGCACGATGGAGGCGATCTACGAACGCGCCGAGTTCGCCAAGCAGCTCGGCAGCGTCGTGATCATGGTCGACCTGATCGTCGGCTGGCCCTGCATCCAGAGCCTCGGCGAATGGTGCCGCCGCAACGACATGATCCTGCACATGCACCGCGCGGGCCACGGCACCTACACGCGGCAGAAGAACCACGGCGTGAGCTTTCGCGTGATCGCCAAGTGGCTGCGCCTGGCCGGCGTCGACCACCTGCACACCGGCACCGCGGTCGGCAAGCTCGAGGGCGACCCGCTGACGGTGCAGGGCTACTACAACGTCTGCCGCGACGCGTACACAAAGACCGACCTGCCGCGCGGCCTGTACTTCGACCAGGACTGGTGCGACATGAAGAAGGTGATGCCGGTGGCCAGCGGTGGCATCCACGCCGGCCAGATGCACCAGTTGCTCGACCTGTTCGGCGACGACGTGATCCTGCAGTTCGGCGGCGGCACGATCGGCCACCCGGCCGGCATCCAGGCCGGAGCGGTCGCCAACCGCGTGGCGCTCGAAGCGATGGTCAAGGCGCGCAACGAGGGCAAGGACATCGTCAACGAGGGGCCGGACATCCTGCGCAAGGCCGCCCAGTTCTGCACCCCGCTGAAGCAGGCGCTCGATACCTGGGGCGAGATCAGCTTCAACTACACGTCCACCGACACCAGCGACTACGCCGTCACGCCCGCCGTGGCCTGAGCAGGAGAACCCGACCATGATGACCAATCCGACCGGCCGCCTGACGCAGGGCCAGTTCAGCTTCCTGCCCGAACTCAGCGACGCCGAGCTCACCGCGCAGATCGAGTACGGCCTCGCCAAGGGCTATGCCTGGAGCGTCGAGTACACCGACGACCCGCACCCGCGCAACACCTACTGGGAGATGTACGGCATGCCGATGTTCGACCTGCAGGACGCCGCCGGCGTGCTGATGGAGGTGAACGCCTGCCGCAAGACCTTCCCGAACCACTACATCCGCATGATGGCCTTCGATTCGACGCGCGGCGTTGAGTCGATCGCGATGAGCTTCATCGTCAACCGCCCGGCCGACGAGCCCGGCTTCGGCGTCGCGCGCCAGGAGGTCGACGGCCGCAGCATCCGCTACACGGTGCACAGCTACGCGACCGACAAGCCCGAAGCGCAGCGCTACTGAGCCCGCCTCGCCACGGACCCGCAGCGCCTGCCATGCACCGCATCGCACCGTCGATCCTGTCGGCCGACTTCGCGCGCCTCGGTGAGGAGGTGCGCGCGGTCATCGCCGCCGGCGCCGACTGGATCCACTTCGACGTGATGGACAACCATTACGTGCCGAACCTGAGCATCGGCCCGGCGGTCGCGCAGGCGCTCAAGCCGCATTGCGTGCGCGCCGACGGCGCCAAGGTGCCGCTGGACGTGCACCTGATGGCGCAGCCGGTCGACGCGCTGGCGCTGGCTTTCGCCCAAGCCGGGGCCGATCTCGTCAGCTTCCACCCCGACGCCAGCACCCATGTGGACCGGACGCTGCAGCTGATCCGTTCGCAGGGCTGCCGGGCGGGGCTGGTGTTCAACCCGGCTGCGCCGCTCGACCTGCTCGAGTGGGTGATCGACAAGGTCGATCTGGTGCTGGTCATGAGCGTCAATCCGGGCTTCGGCGGCCAGTCCTTCATCGACGCGGCGCTGCGCAAGACCGAGGCCGCGCGCCGGCTCATCGAGCACAGCGGCCGCGACATCCGCCTCGAGGTCGACGGCGGCATCAAGGTCGACAACATCCGCCGCGTCGCCGATGCCGGCGCCGACACCTTCGTCGCCGGCAGCGCGATCTTCGGCCAACCCGATTACCGGGCCGTCATCGACGCGATGCGCCGCGAGCTGGCGGCCGCAGCAAGGAGGGCGGCATGAACCCGTCCCTGTATGCCCTGCCGGGCGCGGCCACCGCGGCCGCCGAGCGCGCCGTCGCTGCCGACAAGCCTCTACCGCGCACCGTCGGCGACGTGCTGCGAGACAGCCAGGTCGAGGCCGTGCTGGATGAGCTGGACCGTGATCTGGTCGGGCTCGTGCCCGTCAAGCAGCGCATCCGCGACATCGCCGCCTTGCTCGTGATCGACCGCCTGCGGCTCGCGCTGGGCCTGCAGGCGCAGACGCCGTCGCTGCACATGTGCTTCACCGGCAACCCCGGCACCGGCAAGACCACGGTGGCGATGCGCATGGCCGAGATCCTGCACCGCCTGGGCTATGTGCGCAAAGGCCATCTGGTGGCCGTGACGCGCGACGACCTGGTGGGCCAGTACATCGGCCACACCGCGCCCAAGACCCGGGAAGTGCTGAAGAAGGCGATGGGCGGCGTGCTCTTCATCGACGAGGCCTACTACCTCTACCGCCCCGAGAACGAGCGCGACTATGGCCAGGAGGCCATCGAGATCCTGCTGCAGGTGATGGAGAACCAGCGCGACGACCTGGTCGTGATCCTCGCCGGCTACAAGGACCGGATGGACACCTTCTTCCAGTCCAACCCCGGCATGAGCAGCCGCATCGCGCACCACCTCGACTTTCCCGATTACGACGAGGGCGAGCTGCTCGGCATTGCCGACCGCATGCTCGCGACCGCGAACTACCGCTTCAGCGACGACGCGCATGCGGCCTTCGCCGAGTACCTGGCGCGGCGCCTGACGCAGCCGCATTTCGCCAACGCGCGCAGCGTGCGCAACGCGCTCGACCGCGCGCGGCTGCGCCAGGCGAGCCGCCTGTTCGCCGAGCGCGAGCGCGCGCTGACGCGCGAGGACCTGACCACGCTGACCGCCGCCGACATCCGCGGCAGCCGGGTGTTCGACGAAGGCAAGCACGACGAGGAGGCAAGACCATGAGCGCATGCGAGCTGAGCGCCTGGCTGGCGCAGCGACCGCCGGCGGTGGCCGAGGTGGTGCAGGCGATGGCCGCGGCCTGCGCCGGCATTGCGCAGGCCGTCGCGCGCGGCGCCAATGCCGACGCGGCCGAACGGCTGATCGCCGCGGCGCTGGGCGGCTGCCCGCAGGCCGCCGGCTGGTCGAGTGCGTCGCAGGCCGAGGTCACGCCCTCGCCCGAGCATGCCTGCCGTGGCGGCTTCCTGGTCGCCTTCGACGCGCTCGACGAGGGCGGCGTCTCGGCCGGCACGCTGTTCTCGGTGCTGCCGCATCTGTTCCGCGGCGCGCCGGCCAGCGCGGTGGCCTTCATGCAGCCGGCGCACCGCCAGGTCTGCGCCGGCTGCGCCCTCTACGGGCCGGTGACGCGACTGGCGCTGGCCGGAGCCGAGGGCGTCACGGTGTTCGCGCTCGACCCCGACCGCGGCCACTGGACGCTGGTGCGCGAGGCGGTGCAGGTGTCGGCCTCGTGCAGCGAGTTCGCCGCCGACACCGGCCGCCAGCGCCACTGGGAGAAGCCGGTGCAGCGCTACGTGGCCGAGTGCCAGGCCGGCGAGGGCGGTCCGCGCGGCCGCGACTTCGGCATGCACTGGCATGGCAATCTCGCGGCCGAGGTGCACCACATCCTCGCGCAGGGCGGCGTGGTGCTGCTGCCCCGGCAGAGCCGCGCGCCCGGCCCGCCGCGCACCATCGAGCTGCTGCACCATGCCGCGCCCGTCGCGCTGCTGATGGAGCGCGCCGGCGCCGCCGCCAGCACCGGCACCACGCCGCTGATCGAGCTGGTGCCCGACGCGCTGCACCAGCGCGTGCCCGCGATCCTGGGCGCGCGCGACGAGGTGCAGCGCATCGTCGGCTACCACGCCGATCCGCACGAGAACGTCTCGTGGCAGTTGTTCAAGACGCGCTCCTTGTTTGTGCAGCCCAACGCCTGAGCGCCCCATGTCCAGAAAGCATCCGATCATCGCCGTCACCGGCTCCAGCGGCGCCGGCACCACGACCGTCAAGCGCGTGTTCGAGAACATCTTCCGCCGCGAGGGCATCCGCGCCGCGGTGATCGAGGGCGACGCCTTCCACCGCTACGCGCGCAAGGAGATGAAGGAGCTGATCGCCGCCGGCGAGCGCGACGGCCGGCACGTCAGCCACTTCGGCCCGGAGACCAACGAGTGGGCGCTGCTCGAGCGCCAGTTCGCCGACTATGCCGCCGCCGGCCGCTGCCGCACCCGGCTGTACCTGCACAACGAGGAAGAGGCCGCGCCGCATGGCCAGGAGCCCGGCAGCTTCACCGCCTGGGCCGACACGCCGCCCGACACCGACTGCCTGTTCTACGAGGGCCTGCACGGCTGCGTGCGGACCGGCGACGTCGACCTGGTGCGCCATGCCGACCTGAAGATCGGCGTGGTGCCGACCATCAACCTCGAGTGGATCCAGAAGATCCACCGCGACACCCAGGACCGCGGCTACTCCAAGGAGGCGGTGCAGGACGTGATCCTGCGCCGCATGCACGACTACGTGCACTACATCGTGCCGCAGTTCGGCGAGACCGACATCAACTTCCAGCGCGTGCCGGTGGTCGACACCAGCAATCCCTTCATGGCGCGCGACATCCCGACCGCCGGCGAGAGCCTGACGGTGATCCGCTTCAAGAACCCGCGCGGCATCGACTTCCCCTACCTGCTGTCGATGATCAGCGAGAGCTTCATGAGCCGCGCCAACACCATCGTCGTGCCGGGCGGCAAGATGGACCTGGCGATGCAGCTGATCCTCACGCCGATGATCCTGCGGCTGATGGAGATCCGCCGCGCCCAGCTGCACTGAGGCCGTGATGCCGCATTACCGCCTGGTCAGCTTCGACCTCGACGGCACGCTCGTGGACACGGCCGGCGAGATCGCCGAGTCGGTGCACCGCACGCTCGACGACTTCGGGCTCGCGCGCCGGCCGCAGGACGAGATCACGCTGCTGATCGGCCACGGCACCCATGCGCTGATGACGCGGCTGCTGGCGCGGCTGCATGCCGAGCGGCCGGGGCTGGCCGCCTCGCTGCCCTTCGACACCGTCTACGCGCGCTTCGACCGCCATTACGCCGAGACGGCCGGCCAGTTCGGCAAGCCCTACGCCGGCTGCGAGGAAGCGCTCGAGCGCCTGCGCACGGCCGGCGTGCGGCTCGCCTGCGTCACCAACAAGGAGCAGCGCCACGCCGAACGCGTGCTGGCCGCGACCGGCCTGGCCCGCTGGTTCCCGACGCTGATCGCCGGCGACACGCTGCCCTACAAAAAGCCCGACGCGCGCGTGCTCGGCGAGCTGCTGCGACGCCACGGCGTCGCCGCGTCGCGCACCGCGCATGTCGGCGATTCGGCGGTCGACGTCGAGACCGCGCGCAACGCGGCGGTGGCGGCCTGGGTCGTGCCCTATGGCTACAACGCGGGGCAGCCGATCGAGGACGCGCGGCCCGACCGGCTGTTCGCCGACCTCGGTGGCGTCGCGGATCACGTCTGTGAGGCTAGGATCGAGGCCTGAACCACGGTGGAGTCGGCGATGCTGCAGGCCTTGATCTGGGACTTGGACGGCACGCTCGCCGAAACCGAGCGCGACGGCCATCTGGTCGCCTTCAACGAGGCCTTCAAGGCGCATGCGCTGCCGTGGCAGTGGAGCGTCGACGAGTACCGCGAGCTGCTGCAGGTGAACGGCGGCAAGGAGCGGCTGCGTCACGACCTTGCCCACCGGCCCGGCGCGCCCACCGATCCGGCCGAGTTCGAGGCGCTGATCGCGTCGCTGCACGCGGAGAAGAACCGCCGCTACGCCCGCATCGTCGAGCAGGGCGGCATCGGCCTGCGGCCCGGCGTTAAGCGGCTGCTGCGCGAGGCCCAGGCGGCGCACCTGCGGCTGGCGATCGCGACCACGACGACGCGCAGCAACGCCGACGCGCTGCTCGCCACCCAGTTCGGGCCCGGCTGGCCGGCGCTGTTCGCGGCGGTGGTGTGCGGCGAGGACGCGCCGCGCCGCAAGCCCGACCCCCAGGTCTACCAGCGCTGCCTCGAATGGCTGGACCTCGACCCCGAGGACGCGATCGCGATCGAGGACTCCTACAACGGCCTCGCGGCCGCCCGCGCCGCCGGCCTGCCGGTGCTGGTCACGCGCAGCGTGTTCTTCGCCAGCGACTCGCACTCGGGCGCGATGGCGGTGTGCGATCACCTCGATGCGCCGGCGACGCCGTCGCGGCGGCTCGTCGGCGCCCGCCCTGCGCATATCGACCTGGCGCTGCTGCGCGAGTGGCACGCGCTGTGGTGGCGCGACCTGCTGCCCAGCGGCTGGTCAACCTCGTTCGATGATCCAGGCCTGGTAGCGTAGCGCCGCGACCGCGCCGGCCGCGATGCCGGCCACCGCGACGAAGGAGCCGGCCGACAGCAGCGACAGGCCGCTGACGCCCTGGCCGATCGAGCAGCCGAGCGCGGTGACGCCGCCCACGCCCATCAGCACCGCGCCGATCAGGTGCTGGGCCAGGTCGCGCGGGTTGCCGAAGCCCTCCCAGTGGAATTCGCGCCGCCACAGCGTCATCGCGAACGCGCCGGCCAGCACGCCCAGCAGCGTGGCGGCGCCGAAGTCCAGCGTCGTGCCGGTGTCGGACCACAGCGTCAGCAGGTCCAGCAGCGAGGCGGTGGGCGCGACGAAGCTCAGCGCCTCGGGCCGGTGCGAGCCGGTGGCGAGCCAGGCTCGTTCCAGCGTCTCCGGGTGTTCGGCGAGGTGGCCGTAGGCGCCGGTGACCCACCACGCGGCCACCACCACCGCGCCGACGGCCAGGCCGCCGAGCAGCGGCTCGGCGCGGCGGAACTCGGTGCCGCGCGCCAGCCACCACAGCAGCGGCAGCGCGAACACGGCACAGATCGCGCCGCGCGCGGCGCCGGCCGCGAGACCGGTCGCGCGCGCCAGCCAGGCGCCGAGGTCCTGCGCGCCGGCCAGCGTGAAGGCCAGCGGCTCCAGGCCTTCGACCCGGGGTGCCGCGAACAGGCCGCGCAGCGTCATCTGGGCCGCGAGGCCGACCACCAGCAGCACCACCAAGGCCTTCAGGTTGCCGCCCGCCGTGCGCACCAGCGCGCGCGAGGGGCAGCCCGACGCCAGCACCATGCCGACGCCGAAGGCGGTGCCGCCGAGGGCCAGCGCCACCGGGTTGAGCCGCCGGCCCGTCGTGACCGCCTCGTCGAGGTCGATACCGCCGAACGCGATCAGGGCCTGCGTGCCGAGCGCCGCGACCAGCACCGCCCAGACCCACAGGCGCAGCCGTGTCGCGTCGCCGAAGCTGACCAGGTCGGCGATCGCACCCATGGTGCAGAAGCGCGTGGCCTGGGCCGCGGCGCCGAAGACCGCGCCGAGGCCGAAGCCGGCCCACAGCACGGCCCGGGTGAGGGCGGCGACGTCGGTGTCCATCAGCCCCTCAGCGCCTGCGCGACTTCGGTGACCAACGCCGGGCCGCGGTAGATCAGTCCGGTGTAGATCTGCACCAGGTCGGCACCGGCGGCGCGCTTGGCGAGGGCGTCGGCGGCGCTCAGGACGCCGCCGACGCCGATGATCGGGTAGCCCGGGCCGAGCGCGGCGCGCAGCTGCGCGATCACGCGGTTGCTGGCCGCCGCGACCGGCGCGCCGCTCAGGCCGCCGACCTCGGTCGCATGCGGCAGGCCCTGCACCGCATCGCGCGACAGCGTGGTGTTGGTCGCGATCACGCCGTCGATCGCGTGCTTGCGCAGCGTCGCGGCGATCGCCTCGACCTGTGACGCATCGAGGTCGGGTGCGATCTTCAGGAACATCGGCACGCTGCGGCCGTGCTCGGTGACGAGCTGCTGGCGGCGCTGTTGCAGCGCGCCGAGCAGCGCGTCGAGCGCCTCGTCGCCCTGCAGGCTGCGCAGGTTCTGGGTGTTGGGGCTGGAGATGTTGACCGCCACGTAGTCGGCATGCGGGTAGACGCCCTCCAAGCCGAGCAGGTAGTCGTCGACCGCGCGCTCGATCGGCGTCGCCGCGTTCTTGCCGATGTTCAGGCCCAGGATGCCGCCGCGCTCGCGGAAGCGCGCGCGCTTCACGTTGGCGAGGAAGGCGTCCAGCCCCTCGTTATTGAAGCCCAGCCGGTTGATCAGCGCGTCGGCTTCAGTCAGCCGGAACAGGCGCGGCTTCGGGTTGCCCGGCTGGGCCTTGGGCGTGACGGTGCCGACCTCGATGAAGCCGAAGCCCATCGCCCCCAGGCCGTCGATGCAGCGGCCGTTCTTGTCCAGGCCCGCGGCGAGCCCGACGCGGTTCGGAAAGCGCAGGCCCGCCAACGTGACCGGGGCCTCGACGCGCGGCCGCTGCCACAGGCATTGCAGCGGCGTGTTCTGCAGCCGAGCGATCGAACCCAGCGTCAGCTCGTGGGCGTGTTCGGCGTCGAGGCCGAACAGGAAGGGGCGGGTCAGCGCATAGGGGACGAGGGACATGGCCGCGATTGTCTCCGAGGGCCGGCTGGCGCCGCCCCGGGATAATCGGCGCCATGAACCAGGACGAACTCAAGACCCTCGTCGGCCATGCCGCGCTCGCTTACGTGCCCGAGGGCGCGATCGTCGGCGTCGGTACCGGCTCGACCGTCGACCGCTTCATCGACGCGCTGGCCGGCATCCAGGACCGCATCCGCGGCGCGGTGTCGAGCTCCAACCGCAGCAGCGAGCGGCTGCGGGCGCTCGGCATCGCGGTGTTCGAGGCGGCCGAGGTCGAGCGCCTGCCGGTCTACATCGACGGCGCCGACGAGATCGACGGCCACGGCCACATGGTCAAGGGCGGCGGCGCCGCGCTGACACGCGAGAAGATCGTCGCCGACCTGGCCGAGCGCTTCGTCTGCATCGCCGACGCGTCCAAGCGCGTCGAGGTGCTGGGCCGCTTCCCGCTGCCGGTGGAGGTGATCCCGATGGCCGCGGCGCAGGTCGCACGGCGCTTCGCGGCGCTGGGCGGCACGGCGTCGCTGCGCGAGGGCGTCGTGACCGACAACGGCCAGGCGATCCTCGACGTGCGCGGCCTCGCGATCACCGACCCGCGGGCCTTCGAGACCGAGGTCAACCAGTGGCCCGGCGTCGTCACCGTGGGCGTGTTCGCGCGCCACAAGGCGAGCGTCTGCCTGCTCGGCACGCCCGAGGGCGTGCTGACGCTGAACTACTGACGCGTCAGAAGCGGATGCCGTCCGGCGCGCCCTGCAGCACCGGCGGCAGGGCGGCGGGCGCCTGGGCCCGCGGTGGCGGGGGCGGCGGCTCGGCGCCGGCCAGCGGACTGGGCTGCCAGCCGCGGTAGCCGGGCGGCAGCTGCGACGCGGCGGGATAGCCTGCCAGGTCGAGATCGCTGGCCCATTGAGCCTCGGCGAAGTTGCGCAGCACCTGCTGGCCGATGCGCAGCACCGGCACCTCGCTGCCAAGGTTCAGCGATGTCCAGGCGGCGCGGTCGCGCTGCGAGTCGATCGTCTTCTCGTCGTACGGGATGCCACGCTGCTGCAGGTAGGCACGGCCGCGGTCGCAGACGCTGCAGTTCGGCATCGTGTACAGCGTGACCGGGAAGCGCGCCGCCGGCTGCTGCAGCGCGTAGGGCAGGGCGGTGGTTGTCACCGCCTGGCCGCTGCGCAGGTCCATGGACTGCACCCGCGCCGACGGCGCGGTCGTCGGCCGGTCGGTGTAGGTCACGCGGCCGTCGGACTCGATGACCTTGTACTGGGCCTGCGCGGCCGGCAGCGCGGCCAGCAGGATCAGGAGCAGTGCAACACGGCGTCGGCTCATGGGGCTCCCCGCGGTTGACAGGCCTCTATCCTAGCTCGCCATGCCCTGGTGGCGCAGCAACGCGTCGATGCGCGGCTCGCGGCCGCGGAAGGCCTTGAAGCTGTCGATCGCCGGGCGGCTGCCGCCGGCCTCGAGGATGGCCTCGCGGTAGCGGCGGCCCACCGCGGGGTTGAACACGCCTTCCTCCTCGAAGGCGGCGTAGGCGTCGGCGCTCAGCACCTCGGCCCACTTGTAGCTGTAATAGCCGGCCGCGTAGCCGCCGGCGAAGATGTGCGAGAAGCTGTGCTCGAAGCGGTTGAAGGCCGGCGGCGGCATCACCGACACTTCGGCGCGCACGCCGTCGAGCACCTGCCGGATCCAGCCCGGGCCTTCGGCCGGCCGCGCGTGGATGCGCATGTCGAACAGCGCGAACTCGACCTGGCGCAGCGTCTGCAGCCCGCTCTGGAAGTTCTTCGCGGCGAGCATCTTGTCGAACAGCGCGCGCGGTAGCGGCTCGCCGGTCTCGACATGGGCGGTCATGTGCCTGACCACCTCCCACTCCCAGCAGAAGTTCTCCATGAACTGGCTGGGCAGCTCGACCGCGTCCCACTCGACGCCGGAGATGCCGGCCACGCCGATGTCGTCGACGCGCGTCAGCATGTGGTGCAGGCCATGGCCGAACTCGTGGAACAGCGTCAGCACGTCGTCGTGCGACAGCAGCGCCGGCTTGCCGTTCACCGGCGCGGCGAAGTTGCAGATCAGCTGGGCCACCGGCGTCTGCAGCGCGCCCTCCGGCCGCGCCCAGCGGCCGCGCACGTCGTCCATCCAGGCGCCCGGGCGCTTGCCGGGGCGGGCATAGGGGTCGAGGTAGAACTGGCCGACGAGCTGCCGGGCGCCGTCAGGCCCCTGCGGGTCCGTGCGCTCGATGCGGAAGAAACGCACATGCTCGTTCCACACCGGCGCCGTGTCGGGGCGGATCGCGACCTCGAACAGCGTCTCGATGATGCGGAACAGCCCGGCCAGCACGCGCGGCTCGGTGAAGTACTGCTTGACCTCGGTGTCGCTGAAGGCGTAGCGGGCCTCCTTCAGGCGCTCCGACACGAAGGCATGGTCCCAGGCCTGGAAGTCGGCCAGGCCCAGCTCGGTGGCGGCGAACTCGCGCAGCTCGGCCAGGTCGCGCTCGGCATGCGGGCGGGCGCGGTGCGCGAGGTCGGTCAGGAAGTCGGCGACCTGCTGCGGCGACTCGGCCATCTTCGGCACCAGCGACACCTCGGCATAGCTGGCGTAGCCGAGCAGCTGCGCCTCCTCCTGCCGCAGCGCGAGGAGCTCGTCCATCACGGCGCTGTTGTCGCGCTCGGCCGCGCCGAGCTCGGAGGCGCGCGTCACATGGGCGCGGTAGAGCGACTCGCGCAGCGTGCGGTTGCGCGCGTACTGCATCACCGGGATGTAGACCGGCATGTGCAGCGTCAGGCGGTGGCGCGGCGCGTCGCCGTCGACGCGGGTGGCGGCCAGCACGTCAGCCGGCACGCCGTCGAGCTCCGCCGGCGTCGCGAGGTACTCGAAGGCGTCGGTCGCGTCGAGCACATGCTCGGAGTAGGTCTGGCCCAGCTCGGCCAGGCGCGCCTGGATCGCCGCGTAGCGCTCCTTGGCGGCGCCCTGCAGTTCCGCGCCCGAGAGCACGAAGTCGCGCATCGCGTTCGACAACGCCTTGCGGCGCGCCGGGTTCAGGGTCTGCGCGGCGGCGCTCTGGGCGACCGCCTTGTACTTCGCGTAGAGCCGCTCGTCGGCGCCGAGCGAGGTGTAGAACTCGGTGACGCGGGGCAGCGCCTCGGTGTAGGCGGCGCGCAGCTCGGGGGTGTCGGCGACGGCATTGAGGTGGCTCACCGCGCCCCAGGCGCGGCCGAGCTTCTCGGTGGCGACGTCGAGCACGGCGGACAACGCGTCGTAGTCGGCCGGCACCGCGGGGCCGACGGCCTGCTCGAGGGCCGTGGCGGACTCGGCCAGCAGGGCATCGACGGCCGGCGCCACATGCTCGGGCCGGATCTCGGCGAAGCGGGGCAGTCCGGCGGTGTCGAGCAGGGGGTTGTTCATCGGTCAGGCCTCGTGGGTCCAGAAAGGCGTCAGTGTCCGCCGGGTCGGCGGGCGCCGGGTTGAAGTGTGTTGATCGATCGCATAGCGCGCCGCCGGTTCCGCCATGAAAAAAGGCCGCTGCGCACAGCGGCCTGGTTCGGCGGGGACGCTCAGACCTTCGCTTGCGCGCCCAGCGCGATCTTCAGCAGATCGGCCACGGTGTTGGCGTTGAGCTTTTCCATGATGTTGGCGCGGTGCGCCTCCACCGTCTTGATGCTGATGCCCAGGTCGTCGGCGATCTGCTTGTTGAGCCGGCCGGCGACGATGCGCTCGAGCACCTGGCTCTCGCGCGTGGTCAGGCGGCTGAGCAACGCGTCGCGGCTGGCGGCCTCCTGGTGCTGGCTGAAGGCGGCGCGCGCCTGGTCGAGCATGCGCTCCACCAGGCCGAGCAGTTCCTCTTCCTTGAAGGGCTTCTCGATGAAGTCCATCGCGCCCTTCTTCATCGTCGTCACCGCCATCGGCACGTCGCCGTGGCCGGTGATGAAGACCACCGGCAGCGGGCTCTTGCGCTCGACCAGCCGGTCCTGCAGTTCCAGGCCGCTCATGCCGTCCATGCGGATGTCGGCGATCAGGCACGCGACCTCGCGCGGATCGAAGCGCGACAGGAAGGACTCGGCCGAGTCGAAGCACTTGACCCGGTAGTCCTTGCCCTCGAGCAGCCATTGCAGGGAATCGCGCACCGCTTCGTCGTCGTCGACGACATAGACGGTGCCCTTTTTCGGGATGAGGCTCATGCGTTTTCCGTGACCGTGGAGGCCGGCGCCTCGGAGGGCGGGGCGGTCGTTTCGACCGGCAGCGTGAAGGCGAATCGGCACCCGATTGCGATATCACCATTGTAGAGGTTCTCGGCGCGGATCCTCCCGCGGTGCGACTCGATGATGGAGCGGCACAACGACAGGCCGATGCCCAGGCCGTCGGCCTTGGTCGAGAAGAAGGCCTCGTAGAGCCGCGCCATCACCTCGGGCTTCACGCCGGGGCCGTGGTCGGTGACGCTGAACTCGATCACGCCGCCTTCCTCGGGCGTGTGACGCGGCACGACGCGCAGCTCGATGTGACGGCGCGCCGGCGGCAGATGGGCACTGTCGATCGCCTCGGCGGCGTTCTTCAGCAGGTTCAGGATCACCTGCTCGATCAGGATCGGGTCCACCTGCAGCAGCGGCAGGCGCTGCGCCACGTAGGTGCGGATGTTGACGTTGCGGCGGCGCACCTCGATGGAGGCCAGCTCGACCGCGTCCTCGACGATGTCGCGCGCCTTGGCCGGCTGGCGCTGCGGCTCGCTGCGCTTCACGAAGGCGCGGATGCGGTGGATGATCTGCCCTGCGCGCTGCGCCTGGCGCGAAGTCTTCTCGAGCGCGGCGATCAGGTCGCTCTTGTCGATCGCGTCGCCGCGCACCCGCGAGACCATGCCGTTGCAGTAGTTGGTGATCGCGGTCAGCGGCTGGTTCAGCTCGTGCGCGACGCTCGAGGCCATCTCGCCCATCGTCACCAGCCGGCTCGTGACCTGGGCCTTCTCGGCCTGGTGCGAGGCCTGCTCCTCGGCGCGGCGGCGGGCGGTGATGTCGGTGGCGATCAGCATCTGCGCGAGCCGCCCGTCGGTCCACTGCACGTAGCGCGCGCGGACCTCGAACCACTTCTGCAGCGGCTCGACGAAGACCTCGCGGGCGTCGCCGGCGGCGTCGGTCAGGTGCTGGGCCGGCAGGCCGCCGAAGCTGTCGACCGGGTCGTCGGCGTCCGGCGGCGCGCCGCCATGCTCGTCGGCGCCGGCCAGCAGCGCGTGGCCGCGCGCCTCGGCACCGAACCACAGGCGGTAGGAACGATTGGCGAACAGGATCTCGGCTTGCGCCACCGACAGCACCGACACCGCCGCCTCCAGCCCCTCGAGCACGGTCGTGAAGCGCTCGTGCGAGGCCGACAGCTGGTCGCGGATGCGCTTGGCCTCGGTGATGTTGGTCATCGAGGTCATCCAGCCGGTCTGCTGGCCCTTGGCGTCGATCAGCGGCGAGACATACATGCGCGCGTCGAACAGCGTGCCGTCCTTGCGCATTACCTTGATCTCGATGCCGCCGGCCGGGCTGCGGCCCTGCAGCTCCTGCAGCAGCAGGCGGTTGTTCTCCTCCAGCCGGTCGAGCGGCCAGTAGGGGTAGGGCGGCAGCCGGCCGATCAGCTCGGCCTCGGTGTAGCCGGTCATCGCGCAGAAGGCCGGGTTCACGTAGGTGATGCGACCCTCCAGGTCCATCGCGCGCATGCCGGTCAGCATGGAGTTCTCCATCGCGCGGCGGAAATTGGTCTCCGACACCAGCGCGCTCTGCATCTGCGAGCGCCGGCGCACGTGGCGCCAGGTGCCGAGCAGCATCCACACCGTCAGCGCCGACAGCGCCACCACCATCCAGAACAGCGTGTTGCCGATCAGGCCGATCGAGGTTCGCCAGCCCTCGCCGCGCACCACCAGGCCGTTGGCGGACGGGGCCAGCGGCACGTCGGCCTGGAAGCCGCTGCGCCGCGTGCTGCTGTTGCCGGGCTCGCGCGACACGCTGCTGGCGAGGATGCGGTCGTTGCCGTCGATCAGGCTGATCGCGTGGCGGCGCGTCACCTCCGGCGGCACGAAGTAGCGCAGCAGGCCTTCGACCGAATACTCGGCCACCAGCGTGCCCGAGAACGCGCTGCGGTCGATCAGCGGCACCTGGATCTGGAACACCGGCATCGCCGCCTGGCCCTCGAAGGGGCGCGAGTAGACCGGCTGGCGCAGATCGCGCGCGGCGGCGAAGGCCCAGGCGGGTTCACCGCCGTCGAGCTCGGGCCCCGCCGGCTCGGGCGGGCCCATCAGCTGCGGGCCGCTGGCCAGCGGCGGTTCGGGCAGCCGCAGATCGGTCGGGTGGTTGGGCGACACATGGTGGGCCTTGAGGCGCTGGTCGGCGGTGAGCCAGGCCAAGCTCACGATCTCCGGCCGCTCGCGGGCGAAGCTCACCGCCTGGCCGCTGAACTCGTCGATGTCGATCGCCTTGGTGGCGACCTCGCGCGCCATGCGCACGAGCTGCTCCTGGTTCTCGATCAGGCGCAGGCGGATCTGCTGCTGGGCGATCTCGGCGTCGCGCTGGACGGACTCGAGCTCGCGCTCGTGCTCCTCGTTGCGCAAGTACCAGAAGGTCGCGATGATCACCGCGAGGAACAGCAGCACCGAGAGCAGGGGGCCGAACGTGGCGAACCGATCCTGCCGAGCTGGGGACAGGCGCTTCCACCAGGCGCGAAACAGGCGGCGTGGGCGCCGCTCGTCGAGAGCGCCGAGCGTCGAATCCAGCCCCGAGTCCGTCATCGCTCGATTATCCAAGCAGCCGCGGCAAAGCGCCGGCAGCCTGCGGTTAGCCCGTACGTGATTTTACTATATGAAATTGACTGGCGCGATTTGAAATTTCATCGGAAGCATGTCACACTGCATCTGACCCCCAAGACGGCGCCACCGCGCCACCACATCCAGGAGACAAACCATGTCCGCCATGCCGGAATCCTTCCGTGCGGCCGCCGCCAACGATGCGAGCGACACCGATTCCCAGGAAACCCGTGAATGGCTGGAGGCCCTGGCCGCCGTCATCGACAGCGAAGGCCCGCAGCGCGCGCACTTTCTGCTCGAGCGCCTGATCGACGAGGCGCGCCAGGCCGGCATCGACACGCCGTTCTCAGCCACCACGCCCTATGTCAACACCATCCCGGCCGGCCAGGAACAGCACAGCCCGGGGCAGATCGATGTGGAAGAGCGGCTGCGCGCCTACATGCGCTGGAACGCGATGGCGATGGTGGTCAAGGCCAACCGGCTCGACCCGGCCGACGGCGGCGACCTCGGCGGCCACATCTCCAGCTTCGCGTCGCTGGCGACGATGTTCGGCGCCGGCTTCAACCACTTCTGGCATGCCGACGACACCGACGCCGGCGGCACCCATGGCGGCGATCTGCTCTACATCCAGGGCCACAGCTCGCCCGGCATCTACGCCCGCGCCTACATGGAGGGCCGCATCACCGAGGAGCAGCTGCTGAACTTCCGCCAGGAGGTCGACGGCAAGGGGCTGTCGAGCTACCCGCACCCGAAGCTGATGCCCGGGTTCTGGCAGTTCCCGACGGTGTCGATGGGCCTGGGCCCGCTGATGGCGATCTACCAGGCGCGCTTCCTGAAGTACCTGCATGCGCGCGGCCTCGCCGACACCTCGCAGCGCAAGGTCTGGGTGTTCTGCGGCGACGGCGAGATGGACGAGCCGGAGTCGCTGGGCGCGATCAGCCTCGCTGCGCGCGAGAAGCTCGACAACCTGATCTTCGTCATCAACTGCAACCTGCAGCGCCTCGACGGTCCGGTGCGCGGCAACGGCAAGATCATCCAGGAGCTCGAGGGCGAGTTCCGCGGCTCGGGCTGGAACGTCATCAAGCTGATCTGGGGCAGCTATTGGGACCCGCTGCTTGCGCGCGACAAGGAAGGCCTGCTGCGCAAGGTGATGATGGAGACGGTCGACGGCGACTACCAGGCCATGAAGGCCAACGACGGCGCCTTCGTCCGCAAGCACTTCTTCGGCCAGCACCCGAAGCTGCTCGAGATGGTCGCGCAGCTCAGCGACGACGACATCTGGCGCCTGAACCGCGGCGGCCATGACCCGCACAAGGTCCACGCGGCCTACCACGCGGCTGTCAACCACAAGGGCCAGCCCACGGTGCTGCTGATCAAGACCGTCAAGGGCTACGGCATGGGCAAGATCGGCGAGGGCAAGAACACCGCCCACCAGACCAAGAAGCTCGTCGACGAGGACGTCAAGGCCTTCCGCGACCGCTTCAACATCCCCATCCCCGACGACCGGCTGCACGACATCCCGTTCTACAAGCCGGCCGACGACTCGCCCGAGATGCAGTACCTGCACGCGCGCCGCAAGGCGCTCGGCGGCTACCTGCCCAAGCGCCGCGCCAAGGCCAGCGAGTCGCTGCCGGTACCGGAACTGTCGGCCTTCCAGGCGGTGCTCGACGCCACGCCCGAGGGCCGCGAGATCAGTACCACTCAAGCGTACGTGCGCTGCCTGAACGCGCTGCTGCGCGACAAGGCGCTCGGCCCGCGCACCGTGCCCATCCTGGTCGACGAGGCGCGCACCTTCGGCATGGAGGGGCTGTTCCGCCAGATCGGCATCTACAACCCCGCGGGCCAGAACTACACGCCGGTCGACAAGGACCAGGTGATGTACTACCGCGAGGACAAGGCCGGCCAGGTGCTGCAGGAGGGCATCAACGAGGCGGGCGGCATGAGCAGCTGGATCGCCGCGGCGACGTCGTACTCGACGAACAACCGCATCATGATCCCGTTCTTCGTCTACTACTCGATGTTCGGCTTCCAGCGCATCGGCGACCTGGCCTGGGCCGCCGGCGACATGCAGGCGCGCGGCTTCCTGCTCGGCGGCACCTCGGGCCGCACCACGCTGAACGGCGAGGGCCTGCAGCACGAGGACGGCCACAGCCACATCCTCGCCGGCACGATCCCCAACTGCATCAGCTACGACCCGACCTTCGCGCACGAGGTGGCGGTGATCCTCCACCATGGCTTGAAGCGCATGGTCGAGCAGCAGGACAACGTCTACTTCTACCTGACGCTGCTCAACGAGAACTACGCCCAGCCGGGCCTGAAACCGGGCACCGAGGCGCAGATCATCAAGGGCATGTACCTGCTCGAGGAGGGCAAGGCGAAGAAGGGCGCGCCGTCGGTCAACCTGCTGGGCAGCGGCACGATCCTGCGCGAGTCGATCGCGGCCAAGGCGCTGCTCGAGGCCGACTGGGGCGTGGCCGCCAACGTCTGGAGCTGCCCGAGCTTCAACGAGCTGGCGCGCGACGGCCAGGACGCCGAGCGCTGGAACCTGCTGCACCCGACCGAGGCGGCGCGCGTGCCCTTCGTGACGCAGCAGCTGGCGCCGCATGCCGGCGCGGTGATCGCCTCGACCGACTACATGAAGGCCTATGCGGAGCAGATCCGCGCCTTCATCCCCAAGGGCCGCAGCTACCGGGTGCTGGGCACCGACGGCTTCGGGCGCAGCGACTTCCGCACCAAGCTGCGCGAGCACTTCGAGGTCAACCGTCACTACGTCGTGGTGGCCGCGCTGAAGGCGCTGGCCGACGACGGCGTGCTGCCGGCCGCGAAGGTGGCCGAGGCGATTGCCAAGTACGGCATCGACACCAACAAGATCAATCCGCTGTACGCCTGAGTGCGCGGCGCAGGAGACAAGAACATGGCCCTCGTGGAAGTGAAAGTGCCGGACATCGGCGACTTCGATTCGGTGGCGGTGATCGAGGTGCTGGTGAAGGCCGGCGACTCGATCAAGGCCGAGCAAAGCCTCATCACGGTGGAGAGCGACAAGGCCTCGATGGAGATCCCGTCGAGCCATGCCGGCATCGTGAAGGAGCTGCGTGTCGCATTGGGCGACAAGGTGAATGAAGGCTCGGTCGTGCTGCTGCTGGAGACGGCGGCGGGCGCGCCGGCGGCGGCTGCACCGGTAGCTGCGGCGGCAGCGCCGGCACCGGCCGCCGCGGCGGCACCGGTGGCCGCGCCGGCGGCAGCGACCGGCCCGGTCGAGATCGTCGTGCCCGACATCGGCGACTTCGACGAGGTCGCAGTCATCGAGCTGCTTGTCAAGGCCGGTGACACGGTGAAGCCCGAGCAGAGCCTGATCACCGTCGAGAGCGACAAGGCCTCGATGGAGATCCCGTCGCCGCAGGCCGGCACGATCGAGCGCCTGCTGGTGAAGATCGGCGACAAGGTGGCCAAGGGCACGCCGATCGCGGTGATGAGCGGCGTGGCCGGTATTGCTGTGGCGGCGCCCGCCGTGGCCGCACCGACCGCGGCGGCCGCGAACCCGGCCCCCGCACTCGCCAGCCAGCCGGTCGGGCGTACGCCGCCGACCGCCGCGCTGCCGGCCCACGAACCGAGCGCGCCCAGCGGCCAGCTGCCGCATGCCTCGCCCTCGGTGCGGCGCTTCGCGCGCGAGCTCGGCGTGCCGCTGGCCGAGGTCAAGGGCACGGGGCTCAAGGGCCGCATCACGCCCGAAGACGTGCAGCGCTTCGTCAAGGGCGTGATGGCCGGCGACACACGCACGGCAGCGCAGGCCGCCAAGGCCCCGGCGGCCGCGGCCGGTGGCGGCGTCGGCGGCATCGACCTGCTGCCCTGGCCCAAGGTCGACTTCAGCAAGTTCGGCCCCGTCGAGCGCAAGGAGCTGGGCCGCATCAAGAAGATCAGCGGCGCCAACCTGCACCGCAACTGGGTCGTGATCCCGCATGTCACGAACCACGACGATGCCGACATCACCGAGCTCGAGGCCTTCCGCGTCCAGCTCAACAAGGAGAACGAGAAGTCCGGC
>DATILD010000102.1:0-25969 GCA_035476815.1 Methylibium sp. | reverse complement strand
TGGCGCAGCGACGCCGGCGGCGGCGGCGCCGGCAGCCGCGCCAGCACCGGCACCTGCATCACGCGCAGCACGTCGCGCGGCGCGTGCACCGTCGGATCGAGCGCCTCGCGCAGCGCGACGGCGCCGATCGCGCCGGCCAGCGCGGCCATCAGGCCCATCATCAGGATCACGCCGCGGTTCGGCCGGTAGGGCCGCTCCGGGAAGATCGGCGGCTCGATCAGCGTGAAGCGCTCGGCCTTGCGCTCGCGCTCGAGCTGCTCGGCCACCTGGGCCTGCATCTGCTTGTCGCGCAGTTCGCGAAAACGCCCGCGCGAGCTGTCCAGGTCGCGCACCAGCTCGAGGTACTGGCGCTCGACCTCCGGCGACTGGCTGACCCGCAGGTCGAGCTGCCCGAGCTTGTCGCGCAGCGCGTCGCGCTCGCTGAGCAGCGACTGCAGCTGGGCCGCGACCGACTCGATCTGGGCCTTCAGCGTCAGGTAGGCCGGGTTGTCGGGCTTGCGCGCGCCGCGCACGCTGCCCGTGTCGGTGCCCGCACGCACCGCCTCGTCGATGGCGCCGAAGGCCCGCCGCAGCTTCACCACGTCCGGGTGGTCGTCGGAGTACTTCTGGCGCAGCAGCGCAAGCTGGGCCTGCAGCGCCTGCAGCCGCGCCTCGCGGTCGGCCGCCTCGCCCTCGAGCCCGGTCTCGGCCTTGAGCACGGCGATCTCGCGCTTCAGGCGCCTGACGTCGGGGTGGCTGTCGCTGTAGCTGCCGGTCAGGCCGGCGAGCTGGAGCTGCAGCGCCTTGAGCCGGTCCTCCGGGTCCAGGATCGCGCCGCCGGCGTCCGCCACCGGCGTCGTGCGCTTGGTGTCGGCCAGCTGCCCCTGCAGGCTCATCTTGCGGTCCTCGAGGAAGGCGATGTCGCGATCGAGCCGCTGGATCTCGGCGCGCGTGCGTTCGCTGGCGACCTGGTTGGCGAGGCTGAGCTCCGGCAGCCGCCCCTGGTTGGCGAGCTTGAAGGTCGACAGCTGCTGCTCGAGCTCGGAGATGTGCGCGCCGACGCGCTCGAGCTCCTCGTCGAGGAAGGAGGTGGTCTCGGCGGCCTTCTGCTGGCGGTTCTTGACGTTCTCGTTCAGGTACAGCGTGGTCAGCTCGTTGGCGATCTTCTGCGCGTTCGCGGCGACCTCGCTGTCGTAGGACAGGCTGAACGCGATCGTCGACTTGACCGGCGAGCCGGTGCGGCGGTCGGTCACTTCGGCGCTGATCGGCGTGAGCCTGATGTCGCGCCGCATGCGGTCGAGGATCTCCTCGCTGGTCAGCCGCTGGCGCGCCTTGCCGTACAGGCCGTAGCGGTCCACCAGGTCGAGCAGCGTCGAGCGCGTCATCACCTGCTGGCTGATGACCTGGATGCGCTCGTCGGCGAAGCTGGTCACGGTGGAGCGGACGAACTCCTGCGGGATCTCCTGTTCCTTGATCAGGATCGTCGCGGTCGAGCGGTACACCGGCGGCAGCACCAGCGCGACGACCGCGGCGACCGCGAACAGCAGCGCGAACACGGCGAGCAGCAGCCGGCGCCGGCGCACCAGGATCTCGACATAGTCGGCCACGCCCTTGCCGGCGTCGCCCGCGGCATCGATAGCGGCATAGGCATCTGGGGTGACGGCGGACATGGTGGCTCGCGGGTGGGGTGAGGGACGGCGGATCAGCGCGTGGCGTCGAGGCGCGGCCAGTCGAAGCGCAGCGACACGCCGACGCGGTTGGCGTGCGCGCGCGCGCCGGCGCCCGGCAGCTCGGCGCGCGTGTGCTCGAACGAAGCCTCGAGGCCGACGTCGACCGCGAGCCGCTTGGACAGCGTCAGCCCGATCGACCGCTGCGCCGCCCGCGTACTGCCGTCGATGCGCTGGTAGCGCGAGCGCGCGCTGGCGTAGCCGGCCCGGCCGGTCAGCGTCTCGGAGAACGCGTGGCCGAGGTCGAGCGTGAGCGTCTCGCCGCGCACCACCGTGCCGGCGCCGCTCGGCGTCTGCCGGCTGCCGGTGGCGAACGCCACGCTGGTGGTCTCGCTGAGCTGGTAGCGGTAGCTCGAGTCGTACTGCAGCCCCTGGCCGGTCGACGCCGAGCGGTCGAGGTACACGACCCAGGGCACGATCCCGGCCTCGCACAGCGACACCGCCAGCGGGCAGGCGCGTCGCAGGCCCAGCACCGCGTTCTCGGTGCGGTAGACGCCGAGGCCCAGCGAGCTGCTCATGCGCTCGGACAGCGCGCGCGCGACGCTCACGTCGAGCGACGCGCTGCTCGAGCGGCTGGCGCCGTCGAGGCTGCGGTACTCCGAGCGGCTCGCCTGCAGGCTCACCGAATCGACCTCGGTCACGCGGTAGGACAGCCCGCCCGACAGCGCGGTATTGCGGAAGTCGGTGCCGGCCGACGGCGCGCTGCCGTAGCGGGTGCCCGACCACGCGATCTGGCCGCTGGCGCTCCAGCGCTCCGACAGCGCACGCGACCAGGCGCCCGACAGCGTGGTCGCGCGGCGGCGCCCGCGGCCGAGCGCCACGTCGGCGCTCGCGACGGCATCGTTGAAGTCCTGCGTCAGGCCGGCGCCGAGCTTGAAGGTGTCGAGCGGGCCGGCCAGGGTCTGAGACCAGCCCAGCCGGCCGTCGAGCCGGTCCTCGCCGCCGCCGTCCTGGTCGACCGAGGTCAGCGTCGCGTCGACGCGCGAGGCCGAGTTCTCCATCGAGCGGGTGGCGTTCATGGCGGCGGACAGGTAGCGGGTGTTCACGGTGCCGGGCGGGTTGGGCTGCAGGGTCACGTTGTCGTTGGTCTCGGCGCGGGCCTCGAAGCTGTTCTCGAGCGTCCAGCGGGCCGCACCGGCGTCGGCCGGCAGCGTGCCGATCGCGAGGACGCCGACGACCGGCAGGGCCCGTGCCAGGCCCCCGGCGGCGGCACGGCTCACGGCACCAGCAGCACGTCTCCGCTCTTCAGCGTGATGTTCTGCGACAGGTCACCGCCCTTGCGGACGCGGGAGTAATCGAAAGGGATCGCGATCGTCTGGCCGTTGACCTTGCGCAGGATGCGGATGCCGTCCTCGGACGCGAACGGCGTCATGCCGCCGGCCATGCTCAGCGCCTGCAGCACGTCGAGCTGGCGGCCGGTCTGGAAGTCGCCGGGCTTGTTGACGCGGCCGAGCACGTAGACGCGGTAGCTCGAGACCCGCACCACCGAGACGGTGACGACCGGCTCCGGGATGTACTTCTCGAGCCGCTTGGCGAGCTCGTCGCGCACCTGGCCGGCGGTCTTGCCCGCGACGATCAGGTCGCCGGCGAGCGGAAACGAGATGCCGCCGTCGGGGCGGACCAGCGCGACGGACTTCAGCGTGTCGTCGCGCCACACCGAGATCTCGAGCCCGTCCTCCGGGCCGATCACATAGGCCGGATCGGCGACGGGCGCGGCACCGGCGCGGTCGCCCCACTGCAGCGGCGGCCCGCCGTAGGGCGCCGGGGCGGCGGCTTCTTCGCGGCCCATGAAGGGCAGCACCGACAGGCTGGAGCAGGAGGCAAGCAGGCTGAGGCTGAACGTCGCCGCGAACCGGGTCGCGAGCGGGACGAACTTCAGTGCGCACATGGCGGTCTTTCGTGGGTGGGTCACCTGTGGGGTGAAGGGGAGAAGCGCTCGGCATCGATGCGGTCGCGGGTCTCCTGGACGAGGTTGAACATCTGCACGTCGCCGAGCCCGAGCAGCGGATCGCGCTGGCGCAGCACGTCGCCGACCGACTTGCCGCGGTAGCGCTCGACCAGTTCGGCGCCCAGGCGCAGCAGCCGCTCGTTCTTGGCGCTGCATTCGCCGACCTGCGCGAGCTGCTCGTCGTGGCGGCGCTGCCACTCGGCCTGCCGGGCGTCGCGCAGCTTGACCGACTGCTCCAGCTCCTGCGTCTTGGCCGCCAGCGCCTCGTCGGCCGCGCGCTGCTGCTCGGCGAACCGCTTCTCGAGCGCGGCGACCGTCGCGGCGAGCTCGTCGCGCTGCTTCTCGGCCGCCTTCAGCTGGTCGCCGGAGCGGCGCAGCGAGCCGCCGAGACGCGTGACCTGCTGCGACTGCTGCTGCAGCTGCTGGTCGGCCGCCGCCTTGTCGGCCTCGACCTTGCCCTTGGCGGCCTGCGCCTCCTGCACCTGCTGCTGCAGCGCGCGCAGCTGCAGCTGCAGGCGTCGCGCCGCCTTGTCGGCGTTCTTGTCCTGGGCCTGGGCCGGGCCCGCCAGCAGCAGGGCGGCGGACAGGACGGCGAGCGCGATCGACTTCATCGGCATGGACCTTCGGCGCCTCAGAAGCGCAGCAGCAGATCGGCCTGCAGCACGTCGACCGACAGCGGCGCGCCGCTGATCGAGTCCGCGCTCAGCAGCCGCAGGCTGCCCGCCGCCTGCTTGCCCAGGCCGATGCTGCCGCCGAGGATGTAGCCCTTGGCGTCGGTGCCGCCGAGGCGGAAGTCGCTGTCGGTGAAGGCGTCGAGCACGGCGTCGCGCTCGACATGGCGGTAGGCGGCGAAGACCTGCCAGTCGCCCCACTTCGCGATGTCGCGGTCGCCGAAGGCGACGCGCGCCAGCCAGCCGACCGTCTGCGGCTCGACGTCGGCACCGACGCGCGCCGCGACCGCGGCGCGATCGAAGCCCAGGTTCTTCGCGACGTCGGCCGTCAGCAGCGCATGCTTGCCGGCGATCAGCGGCAGGTCCAGCGTGCCGGTCAGGTTGACGATGCGGTACTCGGCCGCGAGGCCGAGCAGCGGCCGCGCCGGATCGCCGGCGATGTTGTAGTAGGTGTTGCCCTTCTGGGCGAAGGCCGGCGCGGTGAACTCGTTGTCCGTCCGGCCCGCCGGGCTGCTGCGGCCCACCAGGTTGGTGTAGCGGTAGTAGCCGAGACCGAGCTTGCCGCCACCCTCGCCGATCAGCCTCGGCATCTCGACGCCGGCCTGCGCGCCGAACAGCCACTTGTCGGCCGACGACAGCTCGACCTCCTGCACCGGCAGCGCCGCGAGCGTGACGAAGCCGCGCGCGGACGCCGCGATCCGCGGCGTCCACTGGACCGCCACGCCGTCGAAGCTCAGGTCGTTGGCCCACACCAGGTCGGTGCCGAACCAGGGGTTGCCGAAGCGTCCCGCGACCACGTTGAACTCCTCGCCGTGGCGGTAGCGGAGATAGGCGCGGTCGAAGGCCGCCGTGTAGCGGTTGTTGTAGACGCCCAGCGTCTGGTTCGACGAGATCGGGTCGCTCGTGCTGCCGGTGGTGAGCCGCACGCCCACGGCCCAATGCTCGTCGAGCGTCGCGCTCAGGCCGAGGCGGGCGCGCACGCGCATCCGCTGGCGGTCCTCGCTGGTGTTGAGCAGCGTGGTCGCGCGGCTGCGGTTGGTCTCGGTGACGTTGACGGCCGGCACGTTGTCGTCCGCATAGCGGTCGAACTGCAGCCGGGTGCGCAGGTCACCGTCCCACTTCAGGCCGCGCACCCAGGCCGGCACCACACCCGGCCCGGCCCAGCCCTCGCGCAGCGCCTGCGCGGCCAGCTCGGCGCGCAGTTCCTCCTTCAGTTCGTTGCGCACGAACTGCGGGATGTAGGGCACGCGCACCGTCCCCGAAGCGTTGTCCTTCGCCCCGCCGCCGCTCCGAGCGACCGGCGTGGTGTCCGCCGTCGCGGCGGCCGACGGACGAGCCACCGGCTTGGTCACCTCGTCGAGCAGCACCTCGCCCTTGTCGCGCGCCAGCACGCCCTGCTCGACCAGCAGGCCGATCAGCTTGGCGGTGGCGGCGCGGACCTGGTCGATGTCCGGCTGGGCGGCAACGGCGTCCAACGGGAGCGACAAGGCCAGGGCGAAGGCCGCGAGTGCGGCGACAGCAGGGCGGTTCATGCGGATGCGCGGGCAGTTGTCTGGAGGGGAGGCAGCGTCACGACCGGTTGCTCAGGCGCAGCTGCATCGGCCGCATCGAGCTCGGCGGCACCTCGCGCAGCGGGCTCATGTCGAGCAGCGTCAGCTGGATCAGCTCGTCGAGCGAGCTGTCGCCGGAGCCGGTCACGATGTCGGCCTTCGTGACCCGGCCGTCGTCGCCGAGCCAGACCTTCACGACGACGCGGAACTGCTCCTTCAGCACCTTGCGGTTGCGGTTCAGCGCCTCGAAGAACTGCCGCTGCAGCAGGCCCGAGTAGTAGGCGCCGCCGCCGCCGGTGGTCAGCAGGTCGCGCCCGCCGCGGCTGGCGGCGAGGCCGAAGCCGTCGGAGCCGGCGCTGGCATCGGCATCGACGCCGAGCGGCTTGTCGGAGGCCGGCTTGTCGTCCGCGGCCTTCGCCTGCTCGGGCGGCGGCTCGTCCTTGGGCTGGTCGATCTTGACCTCTTCCTTGAGCTTCTCGGGCTCGGGCGGCTTCTCGGGCGGCTTGGGCGGCGGCGGAGGCGGCTGCTTGATCAGCGCGATCTGGTGGATGCCCTTGGGCTTCTCGGCGGGGGTTGCGAGGAACTGCACCAGCCAGGTCACGGCCGCGCCCAGCGCGAGCACGACCCCGAGGCCGACCACGGTGGTCCGCACCCAGGCGCGCGCCGGCTTCGGCTCGTCGAAATCGTCCACCGGTGCTTCCTCGTGCTGCGGGCCGCGCGTCACTTCACCAGCCGCTGGGTGACCAGCCCCAGCTGCGTGATGTCGAGCCGGCCCATCAGGTCGAGCACGTCGACGACCTTCTCGTACTGCACCTTGGCGTCGCCCTTGATGACCACCGGCAGCGCCGGGTTCACCGCCTTGAGCTGGCGCAGGCGCTCCTCGAGCTCGGCCATCGTGACCGGGTAGGTGTCGAGGAAGATCTGGCCGTCGTCGCGGATCGTGATCGCCTTGGTCTGCGGCTTGGCCAGGCTGGGCGCGGCGCTGGCCTTCGGCAGGTTGACCTTGATGCCCTGCACCGACGCGGTGGTCATGATGATGAAGATCACCAGCAGCACGTAGGCCAGGTCCAACATCGGCGTGACGTTGATGTCGTCGTAGGCCTTCTGACCGCTCTGGACCTTCATCGCTGCCTCGTCAGACCGAGTGGTTCTCGGCGATGCGGGTGACGAACTCGTCGATGAAGACCTGCATGTCCGAGCTCAGCTCGGAGATCTTGCTGGTCAGGTAGTTGTAGCCGAACAGCGCCGGGATCGCGACCGCGAGACCCGCCACGGTGGCCACCAGCGCGGCGGCGATGCCCGGTGCGATCGAATTGACGTTGACGTCGCCGGCGGCCGCGATCGCCGCGAAGGTGATCATCACGCCGACCACCGTCCCGAGCAGCCCGAGGAAGGGCCCGCCGGCGATGCAGATCGTCAGCAGCACCATCTGCGAGTTGAGCTTCTGCGACTCGCGCACCAGGCTCGCGTCGACGGTCGCGCGGATCGCGTTGATCGACTGGTCGGTCAGGATCAGCTCGCGGCCGGCCCGGCGGTAGACGTCGAAGCGGCTGCGCAGCTCGTGCGCGCCGGATGCGAACAGCCGGTAGAGCGAGGAGCTGCGGTAGCGCGCCGCCGCGGCCTTCTCCATGCCGGCCGCGCCGTCGGCGCCGATGCCGGACAGCAGCTTCTCGAACTGCGATTTGAAGCGGTCGTTGTCGCGCGCGGCGGCCTGGACGAACATCGCCTTCGCGATCATCACGTAGACGCTGACGAAGAACATCACGCCGAGGATGCCGATGACGATCCAGCCGTCCAGCGTCACCGCGCCGAGCAGGATCTTGACGTAGGAGGCGTCGCCGCCCTCCTCGGCCTCGCCCTCGGCGCCGCCGTAGCTGACGAGGCGGGCCTCGGTGCCCTGCGACAGGGCCGCGGCCTTGATCCAGTCGGCGCTGCGCGCGGTGGACGCGAGCTGGAGCTCGTCGAGCTCGCCCTTGTAGCCCTTGCCGAACACGCCGGGCGCCGCCGCGACGGCCGCCGCGCCCGCCGCCTGGCCGACCGGCTGGCCGTTGACGTACAGCAGCAGACCGTCCTTGACGACCAGCGCGACATGCTGCCAGGTCGCAGGCGCGAGATCGACCGACGACGTCACCGTCAGCGCTCCGGCCTGGGCGACCAGCTTGCCGCCGCGCAGCGACAGCCGCAGCGCACCGGCGCCCTCGCCCTGGGCATAGAGCGCCGCATCGGCAGCGTCGGTGGGCTTGAGCCAGAACGACAGCGTCAGCCCGCCGGCCCCGGCGGCCAGCGGGGGCGACGCCGGCAGCGCCAGCTCGGCGCTGCCGTCGAAGGCGAGCGCGCCGCCGATCAGGCCGGCCGCGCTCGGCTTGGCGGTCGAGCGCAGCGCGTGGTTGGCGTTCGCGGTCGCGTCCTGCGGCAGCGTGTCCTGCTCGCGGAAGTGGTAGACGAGCGCCTGCGCGGCGTCGTAGCTGCCGCGCGCATCGTCGCCGGCGACCGCGGCCTGGTTGCCGTAGTACAGCCAGACATGCGCACCCTTGTCCTGCGCCGCGAGCCTGGGGACCTGCACCCACACCAGCGCCAGCTCGTTGAGGCCGTCGAACTTCTCGACATGGTGCTTCAGCGGCGTCTTGTCGTCGGCGGCGATGAAGCGCAGGTCGCTGCCGTCGGGCTTGGCGTCGATGAAGGCGAAGTTGCCGGTGTGCAGGCGCACCAGCACCGGCACCGACTCCGCATCGGCCGCGAGCGCGACGCCCTGCGCCGAGCTGTCCAGGCCCAGCTTGATGCGTTGCGGCCAGTCCGCGTTCCACGCGGCCTGGGAGGCTCCGGCCGTCCACAGACCGAGCAGCGCGAACGCCGACAACAGGAGTTTCTTCATCACCGAGGAGAGCGGGCCAGGCCCGAAGCAACAGAACCGGTGAGACTAGTCACCGAATGTTGCATGGCCGTGAATCGCGGCGGCGGGAAGACCGCTGCCTTGCGGGTTGCGCACATGCGCCGCCACCACGTCGATCAGGCGCTGCGCCGCCGACGTGATGTGGAAGTGCGACCGGAAGCAGGCCGACGCCCGCTCGCGCATGCGCCGGCGCGCCGGTTCGTCGTGCGCGAGCCAGCGCGCGAGGCCGTCGACCGTGCCGGCCAGGGTGTCGGGCCCGGCATGGCCGGCGCCGGCCGCGACGATCTCGCGCCAGATGTTCACCTTGTCCGAGATCAGGACCGGCAGGCCCATCGCCAGCGCCTCGGCGACCGCCATACCGAAGTTCTCCTGGTGCGAGGGCAGCGCGAACACCTCGGCGGCCTTGAAGGCCGACCACTTGGCCTCGCCGGCCAGCATGCCGGTCCAGGTGATGCGCTCGGCCACGCCCAGCCGCGCGGCCAGCGCCTGCCATTGCGCTCGCACGCCCTCGCCGTCGGGCCCGGCCATCACGAGGTGCAGCTCCGGCACGCCGCGGGCGGCCTGCGCGAACGCCTCGACCAGCAGGTCGCCGCCCTTCTTCGGGTGCAGCCGGCCGAGGAACAGCACGATGCGCTTGCCGCGGGTGTCCGGCCAGACGGCATGGAACAGCGCCGCATCGGCACGCGCGGCCGCCTCGCCGAGCGCGACGCCGTAGCCGACCACCGCCGTCGTCGCGCGGTAGCCGGGGAAGGTGGCCGGCGCCAGCCGCGCCTCCTCGTCGGTGGTGCACAGCAGCGCCGCCGCGTCGCGCAGCACCGCCCGCTCCGCCGCCGCCCAGTACAGCAGCTTCTTCGCATGCTTGATCGGATAGCGCTGCCTGAACCACGGGTCCAGCATGCCGTGCGGGTACACGAAATAGGGCACCGATCCGCCGTGCAGCGCGCGCCGCACCGCCAGCCCGGGGTACTGCCACAGGCCGTGGACGATCACGGCGTCGTAGCGCTCGCGGTGGGCCCGCAGCCAGGGCAGCAACGCGGCGCTGCGCCCGTAGGTCGACGCCACCGGCCCGAGGGCATGGAGGGGGGCCGGGAAGTCGCGCAGCCACGCGTCGCCCGGGGCGTCGAGGGTCAGCACCTCCTCGCAGTGACCGAGCGCGCGCGTCGCCACGACCGACTGCCGCAGGCCCTCGGCCGGACCGCCGCGCACCGGGTCCACCGAACGGATGACGTTCAGCAGGCGCATCGCAGCTCTCGCAGGGTGCCGCTCATTTGGCGAAGCAGTCCTTCTCCTGCTCCTTGCAGTTGCGCTCGCCGAAGCCGAGCACCTCGACCGTCAGGATCGAGGGCTTCGCCAGGCCCTCGGCCGCGGCGCTCGCGCGCGCGGCGTCGGCGGCCGCCTTGCCGGCGTCCTCGGCCGCGTTGGCGGTGGTCGTGCTGCCGCTGCTCGCCAGGCTCGAGGCCAGGCTGCCGCTCTGCGCCACCGGCACGCCGACCGAGCTGCCGGACGAACTGATGTTGCTGGCGTTGAGCACCGTCTGGGCATTGATCACGATGTTGCCGCCCGAGCGGATGCCGGCCTCGCCGGCGTCGATGGTGCCGGCCGGCGCGAACAGGTAGATGCTGCCGGCGGCCGGCGCGGTGCGCGGGCCGAGGCCGTCCGGATCGGAGCTCAGGGTCTGGATGCCGCTGCCGCTGGCGCTGGCCGGCAGCGTGTACTGGTAGCCGATGATCACCGGCTCGCTGCCATCCTCCGGCGTCGAGAAGATCGGCGTGCGCTTCGGCGGCGGCGTGCTGATCGAGGTGCGCGCGCCACGGCCGGCGTCGATGCTCGCGCCGCTGCTGAAGATCAGGATGTCGCCGCCCTGCGCGGTCAGCACCTTGCCCTGGTTGATGCTGAAGTCGCCGCCCAGCACGCTGCGGATCGCGCCGCCGGCGTTGGTGACGACGCCGACCGTGCGGTCGGCCGCCGGCGTCGTCAGGCCGACGACGATGTTGCCGTTCGGCGCCCACAGGTCGACATCGCTGCCGCCGTAGGTCTGGATCGAGCTGAGGTAGCTGCTGATGCCGCCGCTGCCGACCGCCGAGGCCGGGATCGCGGTGCCGATCACGCCGGCCAGCACGTCGGAGAACAGGATCGGCGTCAGCCCCTCGGGCAGCGCGCCGCGGCTGCGGCGCGCGCGGTAGTCGGCGAACACGCGCGGGTAGCGCGCATCGAGCGCGGCGTAGCGTGCGTAGGCCGCGCCGCCGGCGCTGCCGTTGACCAGCTCGGCGACGCTCGCGGCCTTGACGATCGCCTGGCTGTTGGTCTCGCGGTTCAGCAGCGCGTAGAGCTCGGCGGCCTGCGCGGCCTCGGCGCTCGCGCCGAGCGGCAGCGCGCCCGAGCGCAGCGTCGCCTGGTAGGTCGCGAGCAGCTGCGGGTACTTCGTCGCGAGCTCGACGAAGGGCGTGTAGCTCGGGTCGGCGACGGCCAGCGTCTGCAGGTCGGCGGCGGCCAGCACGCGCTCGCGGTCGGGGTCGCCGTTGAGCGTGCGGAACAGCGCGAGGATCTCGCTGGACTTGCCGTTCAGGCCGATGATCGCCTCGTAGGAGGCGTCGAGCTTCGCGAGGTCGACGTCGCCGTGCACGCCGGCCAGCAGCGTCAGCCGCGCGCTGCGCTCGTCGGCGAGCGCCGGGTTGGCGGTGTTGCCGGTGGCGATGAGGCCGCCGAGGTTGAAGCCGCCGCGGAAGACGGTGGACTGGCCGAGGTCGATGTCGCGACCGGCCTGGACCAGCAGCCGGCCCGGACCGCGCACCTCGAGGGCCGCCGGCCGCACGTCGCCGCCGTCGGCGCGCACCACGCTGAGGTCGCCGGCATCGAGGTTCTGCAGCGTCAGCGCGACGTCGACGATGTCCCGCCCGGCGCGCAGGCGGCTGCGGGCCGGCAGGTCGATCGGCACGGCGTTGGCGCCGGTGGCGTCGATGTCGCCGGTCAGCGCCTGCAGGTCGAACGCGTAGTCGCCGTCGACGCTGCGCTCGACGATGCGCGGCTGCGCGCCGCTCGGCAGCAGCTGGCTGCCGGTGAGCTGGCGCGTGAAGCGGCTCGGCGCGTCCGCGCCGGTCACCGCCGCGGGCGCCAGGTCCGAGGCGGTGATCGCCGCGTCGTGCAGCGAACCCTGCGCGAGCAGCGCCACCGAGGCGGTCGGCGACGGGTAGGTCACGAGCCCGGCATTGCCTTCGCTGTAGACGGCGATGTCGCCGTCGAAGGCCGCCGCCTGCAGCGACGCCGGGTAGGCGCCGGTGACCAGGCGCTGGCCGACCGACACCGCCTGCGTCGGCACCAGGGTCCGCGCGTCCGCCAGCTCGGTGCCGAGCACGATGTCGCCCGACATCGCCGTCACGTCGACCCGGCTGTTGGCCGAGTAGCTGAAGAAGGTCGGGATGCTGGTCGCGGTGCCGGCGAAGCTCGGGCCGATGCCGGTCGAGTTGTTCATGTAGACCGCGGTCGGGTTGTTGACGCTCTGCAGCGTCACGCCGCCCCCGGCCTCGATGCCGATCGTGGCCTGCTCGGGCAGCACGCCGCTGCTGAGGCCCTGCAGGTAGAGCTGGGTCGGACGGTCCGCGCCGACCGCGCCGCCGGCGCTCAGCCGGCCGTCGCCGCGCGCCACCAGGTAGGCGCCGCCGCGGATGTCGCTGCCGGCCTCGACCCGCAGGTCGCCGCCGCCCTGCACGTCGAGCGTCGGGACGCCGTCGACCGCTTCGTGGCGCCCGGTGGTGGGCAGCATCGCCGACAGGCCGTCGACGTCGCGGCCGGCGCCGATGCGGATGTCGCCGCCGCCGAGCGTGCCGACGCCCTGCTGGAAGTTGGGCCGGTAGACCCACCAGTCGGCATAGGCCACGCCGGTCGGCGTGGTGCGCGGCCGGCGCAGCCACTCGGTGATCCATTCGTCGGAACTGCCGATCGCGTCGCGGCCCGCCTCGATCGAGATGCTGCCGCCGTCGCGCGACCAGCGGTTGTTGCCGCTGGCCTCGGCGTCGGCGGCGCCGATGCGGCCCGAGGTGTAGACCACGCTGCGCGGCGAGTCCATGCGGAAGTCCGCGGCCGCCGCGATCCGGATCGAGCCGGTGCCGGTGCGGACCTTGGCGAGATCGCCGCTGAGCGTGACATTGCCGCTGCCGCTCGGCGCGACCGCGGCCAGCGCTTGCACGGCCAGGGGGTTGGCCGCCGACAGATCGGCGCCGCCCACCAGTCCCAGCGACCAGGTCGCGCCCGCCGGCAGCGCGTCGTCGGGCAGGCCCAGCGCGTTGGTGAGGGTCAGGTTGCCCGCGGCCCGCAAGGTCAAGGTGCCCGGCCTGGCGCCGGCCAGCCACTGCGCGGTGGTCAGGTCCCAGCCCTCGGCCAGCGTCAGGTCGCCGGCGCTGCGCAGCTCGGTCGCGCCGCGCACGCTGGCGTTCACGTCGCCCTGCAGGCCGCCGATCAGGGACGCGGCGTCCACCGCGCCGATGAAGGCGGCATGCTCGCTCGCATAGCCGGCGATGTCGGCGGCGCCGATGTTGCCGGCCGCGTCGTAGACGCGCCGGGCCTCGACGGCGACCTCGGCCGCGCCGCCGCGGCCGTCGCGCACGCCGACCACGCGCCCTTGCAGCGCCGTCGGGGCGACGACGCCGTTCGCGTCGCGCGCGACCGTGAAGGCGACGCTGCCGGTGTGGCCCTGGCCGCCCGGGCTCACGTCGATCGTCGAGGCGGCGTCGAAGGACAGCGTCCCGGCGCCGGTGCCCAGGCGCACCTGGCCGCCGTCGGACGGCGCCGCGCCGGTGCCGGTGCCGCCGGCGAGCAGGCGGGCCCCGCTCAGCGCCAGGCCGTCGGCGGCCCAGGCCTCGATCGTTCCGCCGCCACGCGCCGAACGTGCATCCAGGGTCCCGGCGATGTCGATGCGGCCGGCGTCGGCGGCGAGGCTCAGTTCGCGCGCACGGACGACGTCGCCTGCGCCGATGCGCAGATCGCCACTGCGCAGCCGGATCGCGCGCGCCTCGTCGAAGCCGCCGGCCTCGAGCGCGCCGTTGAGCGCGCCGAAGTCCTGCAGTGCGCCGACGTCGAGCGCGAAGCGCCCGCCGCGGCCGCCGGCTTCCGCCCGGGCGTCCAGCGTGCCGCCGAGTTCCAGCGTCGGCGCCGCGATGGCCAGGCTGCCGGCGTCACCGCCCGCGACGCCGCGCGCGTCGACGCGCGAGCCGGCGGCGAGCGCCACGGCGCCGCCCGCCGACGACAGCTCGACTCGCCCGGCCCCGGCGACGATGGCCTTGCCGTGGTAGTCCTTGCGCATGCCGCGCACGTCGAGCACCGCGCCGTCGGCCAGGGTGATGCCGTCGCCGCCGCCCGTGCCCCGGGCCGCGACGGCGATCGTGCCGGAGCGCGCCTGCACGGTGGTCGCGATCTCGACGCTGCGCCCCTCGAGCCGCAGCCGGCCGCCGGCCTCGCTGCCGTCGGCGGGCGTGCTGCCGCCGTCGGGCCGCGCCAGCGTCAACGCATGATGGTGGGCGCCGCCGGCATCGGCCGCGCGCCAGGTCTGGTCGGCCCCGGCGGCCACGCCGACGCGCGGCGCACTCAGCCGCCAGTCGGCATCGACCTGCAGGCTGCCGCTGCCCTGACCGACGATCTCCCGGCTCGCCGCGATGCTCACCGCGTCGAAGCCGCTGAGCGATTTCGCGCCCGCGCCGATCACGACCCGCTCGGCATCGATCGCGAGGCTGCCGCCGCGCGCCGCGGCATCGGGTGCGGTCGTCGCATCGCGGTTGACCAGCCGGACCTCACGGGCGGTGATGCGGGCCGCGGCGGCGCCGTCGACCGCGTTGCCGCGAATCGCGGCGGTGTCCAGCGTCACCGTGGCGGCCTGCGCACCGCCGACCACGGCGTTGCCGTAGAGATCGATGCCCTGGTAGCCCTTGATCGTGAGCTCGTCGAGCCCCGCCAGGCCGGCGAGCGCCGCGTTCGACAGCACCAGCCCGCCGTCCACGCCGGCCACGCCATCGGTCTGCCCGAGGCTGACCTGCGACGAGGCCAGCGACAGCGCGCCGCCCTGCCCGTCGCCGATCGCCAGGCTGCCCTGCGACTGCGTGCTGCGCGTCGCGTCGAGCAGGATCGAACCGTCGGCGCGCAGGCTGGCGCCGGCCTCGATGCGCACCGTGCCGACGCTCGCGTCGGGTGCGCTGCCGCGGTCCACCACCGCCTGGCCGCCGCTCGACAGGCGCAGCAGCGCGCCGCTCGAACCGGTCGCGAGCACGCCGCCGGTCGCACCGGTGGCATCGCCCTCGCCGGCCAGCACGCTGCCGGCGCGCACCGTCACGGTCTCGGTGGCCGCGAGCATCAGCTCGGGCACCTTCAGCTCGCTCGCGGCATCGTTGGCCACCAGCACCTCGCGCGCGCCGGTGCTGATCTGCGTCGTGCCGCCGCTGTCGCCGCGCTGGCCGCCGACCAGCACACTGGCGCCCAGCGAGGACAGGCCCTGGGCCTCGACCTGCAGGAAGGCCGGGTCGATGTCGCCGCGGCCGACCCGGTCGACGATGGCGATGCGCTCGGCGCTCAGGTCGACCTCGGCGCCGCGGCCGACCGTCGTGCCGCTGGCCGTGCTCGCGCTACCAGGAGCGGTGTCGAAGCGCCCCTTCAGCGTCAGCGCCGCCACGTCGACGATCGCGAGTCGGCCGGCGTCGATCGGCAGCCGCGGCAGCGGCGTACGGTCGCGCGTCGCGGCGTCGGCGAAGAAGCCGGAGTCGCTCAGCGTGTAGTCGGACTCGCGCCGCGCGTCGCTGCCCGGCCGCAGCAGCACGCCGACCGCGTTGGACTCGCGGATCGCCGTGCCCGCGACGCTGCGGTGCGCGGCCACCACGGTCTGGCCGTTGGCGAGCTGGACGCTCTGGCCCGGCTGCAGGTTGGCGTAGGCGCTGCCGGTCTGCAGCTGCACCAGGAAGGCCCCGGGCAGCAGCGCGTAGCGGCCCGGCAGCAGCATGTACTCGCCGGCCGGCACGGCGGCGCCGCTGCCGATCGTCAGGCTGTCGTAGACGCTGGCATCCGGGTTGGCGGTCTGCAGGCCGAAGCCGATGTCCTGCCGCGACGCGATGTCCGTATCGACCGGCATGCTGCTCAGCAGGGCCTTCGGAATGATCGCGTAGGTGTTGGGCTGGAGCAGCGTGTCCTTCGATCCGCCGCTGCCCGGCACGAACTCGATCGCCTGCACCTCGCCGCCGCCGGACAGGTCGACCACCGCGCCGGCGCGCACGTCGACGCGCTGGCCCGCCAGCTCGATGCGCTTGGCCTGCGCGCTCGGCGCCGTCAGCGTGCTGGTCGACCCGGGCCCGTCCACATAGGTCCAGGTGACGCCGGCGCTGGTCGTGCCCAGCGGCACCGTCAGTCCGTCGGCCGAGACCGAGGTGAGGCTGCCCTCGGCCAGATCGAGCAGGCTGCCGGCGCGCAGCTCGATCGCGCCCAGCGGGGCCTTCACGACCCCGCCCTGGAAGATGGTGTCGGCCTGCAGGCTCAGCCTGCCGCCGGCCGAATAGACGTCACCGGCGGGCTGGCCGTTCGATGCGATCACGATAGCGCCGCCGGCCACCGGCGTGCCGCCCGGCTGGTCGGCCACCGTGATCGTGAAGTCGCTGCGCGTGCTCGGATAGAGCTGCGCGGCGCGGATCACGACATTGCCGGCGGTGCTCAGGCTGCCGACCTGCGCGCCGGCGGCGCCCCCGGACACCAGCTCGACGTTGCGGCCGGTCAGCCGCACGTCGCCATCGGCGTAGAGCCGCGTCTCGGCGACGCCGTTGAGGGTCTGCGAACCGTACAGGTCGATCGTGCCGGCCTGCACGCTCAGCGTGCCGCCGCCGGCGCGCGTGTCGAGCACCGGCGAGGCAGCGCGCGGCGCGAGCTCGTAGGTCTCGCCCTGCAACTGGCGCGGGCCGAGCGACTGACCGAGCGAGACGGTGGCGCCGGACAGCGCGACCTGCGCGTCGTTGCGCACGTCGAGCAGCGGCGCGTCCAGGCGCACGCCGCGTTCGAAGGCCAGGTTCGCATCCCCCTCGAACGCGATGCGGTTCTCCGACTGCAGGCGCAGCTTGTCGAAGCCGGCGGCCTGCAGCGCGGCGGTGTCGACCCGCGCATCGACGAAGCCCGCCTCGGGCACGGCCGGGCCGGTCGCGCCGACGACGATGCGGCGCTCGTCCGGCAGCACGGTCTGGCCGCCCGGGGCGTTGAGCTCGAGCGCGAAGCTGCCGCCGGCGCCCTGCGCCGAGCCGCGCCGGGCCGTGATGCTGCCGTCCAGCGTCGCCATGCCCTGGCTCTTGACGACCAGCGTGCCGGCATGGCCGTCGACCTGCCGCTGCGAGGCGCCGCTGGCGCTGCTCGGGTCGGCGTAGTCGATGCGGCGCGTCACGCCGTCCAGGTCGAGCCGCGAACCGGCCGCCAGCGCCACGCCGGCGTTCGTTGCCTCGAGGCTGATGGTGCCGGCGTCGAACACCGTGCCGAGGTCCAGGCCGTTGCTGTCGGGCCGCGGCACGAAGCCGCCGGCCACCGAGATCTCGGCCGTGGCGCCGAGCGCGAGGTCGGGGGTCAGGGTGTTGACCGGCCCGCTCAGCCGGGCGGTGACGCTGCCGCCGGGCGCGCTGATGCGGCCGTCGACCCGCAGCGCGTCGCTGGCCTGCAGCGTCACGCGGCCCTTCGGGTCGGTGACGATCGCCGAGCCGGCCTCCATCAGCAGCGTGCCGGTGCCGTTGTTCGAGCTGCTCGACAGCGTCACGCTGGCCGCCGGCCGCAGGTGGTCGGGCAGGCGCTCGAGCCGCGAGATCGACGCGAGGTCGCCGCCGGTCGCGAGCCCCGGCGCGGCCAGCGCGTCGATCACGCGGCTGCGCTGCTCGACGGTGACGCTGCTGCCGGCGCTGACGACCAAGCCCTCGCTGGTCCGCACCTGCACGTTGGCGAAGCCGAAGTCCGAGAACAGCGATGGCAGCAGCCGCGTGGTGTTGGCCGGCAGCGTGCCGTTGGCGTCGGCCGGATCGATCACCGCGCGCGGCGTGGTGATCTCGAGGCTGCCGCCGCTGCCGGCCGCGAAGCCGGACAGGTCGGCGCGCAGCCAGTCCGAGGTCTGCTGCTCGGACACCGCATTGGCGATGGACAGCGTGCCGCCGTTGCCGGCGGTGAGGCGGCGGTTGCGGTCGATCGCCGCGCCGCCACCGACGTCGAGGCTGGCGCCGTCCTCGAGCCGCGTGGTGGAGTTCTCCGGCGCCATGATCGTGATCCGGCCGCCGTTGAGCATCGAGGTCGCGCTCACGCTGCCGTCGGCACCGACATCGCGCCGCGCCGAGGGCAGCGGTGCGCCGACGAAGGCGCCGTCGGCGCTCGCGTTGTTGATCCACACGCCGGCGGTCGAGAGCCGCGCGCCGCTGCGCAGGGTGGTCCCGAGGCCCGGGTCGGCGCCGATCGGCTCGGCGGTCGCCAGCGGCTGCAGCGTGATGCGGCCGGCCGGCATGTCGATGGCTCCGGCAATGTCGATCTCGGGGGCCCGCAGCAGCAGCGAGGACCCCGGCGCACCGCTCAGGTGGACCGCTTCGTCCAGCACGATGCGGCCGTTGGAGTTGAGCTCGACGGTGCCGAAGGCGGCCTGCGCCAGCGTGTTCGCCGTGGGTGACGTGGAGGCACCGAACAGCTGCGCCGACGCCAGCGTCAGCTGCTCGCGCTGTGCCTCGCTCAGCACCGAGCCGGCCGTGAAGCCGGCGCCCAGCGTGTCGCCGGCCTGCCCGGTGAAGCGGATGTTGCCGATGCGCTGGCCCTCGGCGAAGTCGTTGCCCTCGCGGTTCAGCGCGCCGATCGCCAGCGTCGCCGCGCGCGGCGCCTTGTCGAGCTGGTTCGGGCCGACCGTCACGCCGCCCTTCAGCGCCCCGTCGAGCACCAGGCCCGCGGCGGAGTTGATCGCGATGCTGCCGCCGGCCTTGCCCTCGACATAGCCCGCCTCCTGCTGCCCGAGGCCGTACATCAGGCCCGAGTAGCGGGTGGTCTGGTTCCAGCGCGCGTCGGTGCGGCTGAAGTTGTCGACCAGCGCGGTGTAGGTCCGGTCCTTCGGCGCGCTGCCGATGTCGTAGACCTTGCCGTCGTCGCCGAGCAGCTTGGTGGTCGCGACGTTGCCGTCGGCATAGCGGTAGCCGCCGCCCGAGGCATCCAGCGTGGCGCCGCTGCGCTGGATCACCGCGCCGGTCGAGTTGATCTGCAGCTCGCCGCCCTCGGCCGCCTTCTCGGCCACGGTGCGCGCCTGCGCGGCGCGGTAGCCGCTCAGGTCGAGCGTCGGGTTGCTCTTGCGCAGGTCGACGGTGACCGTCGCACCGCGCAGCACGCCGCTCTTCTGGTCGGGCGAGTCCTTCAGCTCGTTCGAGGTGACCGTGAAGCTCAGCAGGTTCTTGTCGAGCGCGACGTCGGTGAACTGCCCGGCCACGCTGGTCGAGCTGCCCGCGTCGAGGTAGACGCGCGCGCCGGACGGATCGGCGGCGTCCCTGGCATCGAGCACGATGCGGCCGCCGGCGGCCTCCAGCGCCCCCTGGCTGACGATGGTCCGGCCCTCGACCTGGATCACGCCGCGACGGCTGACATAGCTCTCGCTGTCGGGCAGCGTGGCCTTGTCGGCCGCGTCGGGCAGCACCTGGGTCAGGCTGCCGGCGCCGAAGCTCGCGCTGCCGGCCTGCTGGCCGCCCAGCGTGCGCGCCTGCAGGTAGATCGAGCCGTTGGCCTGCACCGCGGTGTTCGCCGAGACGCGGCCGTCCTGGTTGATCGCCAGCGCCGCCAGCGTGACGTTGCCGCGGTCGGCGCTCAGCGTGCCGGCGTTGCGCACCAGGTCGCTCAGGTTCACCGCGTCGCCGGCCGCCTCGACCTCGACGCGCATGCCGCGCAGCACCGTGTCGTCCTCGTTCGGCAGCGCCAGGTAGACCTTGCCGCCGGCCGCCAGGATCACCTGGCCGTCGGGCGCGGTGATCAGCGCGTTGCGGTTCTCGACCCGCGGCGCGAGCAGCACGATCGAGCCGCCGGCGTGGGCCGCCAGCGTCGGCGCCGCCGCCGCGGCGTTGCCGCCGCCGAGCACGATCGCGCCCGGCAGGCTGCCGTCGGGCCGCGCCGCCAGCGTGTTGCCCGCGTCGTCGTAGCCGCCCTCGAAGGCGGGCGTGCTCAGGCCGCCGGTCGTCAACGCGCCGCTGTCGAAGCGCGCATTGCTCATGTTCAGCGTCGACACCACCAGCGACTGCGTGTTCACCTGCGCGCCGCGGTGGAACAGCACGCCGTTCTGGTTGATCAGCAGCACCTGGCCGTTGGCGCTCAGCCGGCCCTGGATCACGCTCGGGTCGGCGCCGTAGATGCGGTTCAGCGCCGAGGCGGTGCTGCCCGGCTGGTTGAAGCGCACCTCGCCGTCGGCGGCGATGTTGAACGAGCGCCAGTCGATGATGGCGCGCTGCGAACCCTGGTCGATCGTCATCAGCGAGCGGCCGGCGCCGCGCACCGGCGCGTTCACCGTGACCTGCCCCGACACGACGCCGCGCAGCACCGGCAGCGTGCCGGCCGGCAAGGCCGCGCCGGCCTGCGCCGCCGCCGGCAGCGAGCAGCTCAGCGCACCCAGCGCCGCCAGCACCCGCAGGCTGCTGCTGTAGCACGGACGGGGCAGTCGGGCGGTGGCGGGACGGGCGAGGCGTCTCTTCATGGCGATCGGGTGTTGGGGTGCGGCCGACGGCACGCGGCGACGCGCGCCCGGCGGCTGAAGCGGTCCAGTGTGCGAGGGGCAGATGACAGATCGCTACGCATCGAGCGCCGCGCGCACCAGAACGAAAAAGCCAGCGCCCCGGAGGGCACTGGCTGAACGGGCCGCGCGGATCGCCGCGCGGCCCACCCTGAAGCGATCCGTCTTAGAACGGCGCCTTCGGCGACTGGCAGTTGTCGATCGCGGTGCCGCCGACGAGGCGGTTCCACGGGTTCACGCGGTTGGCACCGGTGAAGTCCGGCGTGCCCGAGACATACGACACCATCAGGCCCGAGGGACCGAAGGTCTGGTCGCTGCCGTTGATCAGGCCGATGATCGTCGGGTTCGCCAGGTCCAGCTTGAAGCGGTTCACGAAGTTCGTGTAGCCGAGCGCGCTGCTCGTCGGGTTGACGTTCACGCGGACGTTGAACGACGCGTCGGTGTAGCGGGTGTAGCGGCCGGCCGCCACGTTGGCATGGGTCGGCGCGTGGCCGTCGAGCTTGACGAAGCGCCAGTTGGCCGAGCCCGGCTTGTCTTCGCCGGTCAGGATGCCGATCGCGCCGCGGTTGTTGTTGTGGTGGTTGATCATGCAGGTGCGGACGTCGCCGCCGCCGGAGCCGGCGAAGACCAGCGGCGGGGCGCTGGCGCACAGCGCCGCGGCGTCGCCGGTGGTGGTGCCGCTGTCCGGCTGCACGAAGGGCTCGTTGCCGGGGTAGCAGCTCTTGAAGGCCGGCTCGCCGTTCGGCGTCTTGGCGAACAGCGCCTCGTAGGTCTTCTGCGTGCCCGAGGAGTTGACGCGGCGCGCGACGTAGATCGTGTCGTCGGCGAGGCCCGAGGTCACGCCGATGCCGGCCCAGCTCTGGCCGGCCTGCGTGTAGGCCGAGGTGATCTGGGCGCTGGTCAGCGAGGGCATGTTGGCCTCGGTGTCGCTGCCGACCGTCAGGCCTTGCTGGGTCTGCAGGGCGTTGCGGATGTTCAGCGAGACCGGCACGCCGAAGATCAGCGTGCTGAGCGGGGTCGACGACAGGTTGGCCGTGTTGTTGGTGAAGAACGCCGGCTCGACGTCGGACAGGCCGATGTAGGTGGTGGCGCCGGTGGTCAGCAGCGAGCTGGCGCCGCCGCAGACGTTGTTGACATAGGTGGCCAGCGGGCCGGTGCCGTCGAAGTCGGGCGTCGAGGTGGTCAGGTTGGTGCCGCTGCAGGCCGGGCTGGTGGCGATCTTGGCCAGGTCCAGGAAGGGCAGGGTCTGGTTCAGGTTGACCGGATCGACGCCGCTGCCGGAGCCGCCGACCGCGTACTTGTAGATCGCGACCTTGGTGCGGCCGGCGGGCACCTGGATCTGGCCGGCGCCGGTGCCGATGTCGGGCGTGCAGAAGAACGCGAAGTTGTTGCTGATCTGGAAGCGGTGCAGCGTGCCGGCGACGCAGTAGGACAGCGCCGAGCCCAGCACGCCGGCGTCCTGCGCCGAGGCGCCGGAGATGCGGATGTTGAGCGTGTCGCCGCTGAATTCGCTGGCATTGGTGTACTGGCTGGCCGGCAGCGCGAAGGCCGGGGCCGAGGCGAGGCCGCCGCAGACGGCGAACAGCGCGAGCGAGAGTTGCTTGAGTTTCATGGTGGTCGGTGTCTCGTCAATAGGGGATAGCGGTGGATCCGGGCAAGGCTGCGCCCGCGTGGCGAGGCCGGGGCCTCGTCACGGGGGACGGCGCCTGGAAGCGCCGGTGGATCAGCCTTGCTTGGCGGCCTTGCGGCGGCGGGCGATGCCGGCCATGGCCATCAGGCCCGAGCCCATCAGCCAGGCGGCGGCGGGCACCGGCACGGCGGAGGGCGCGTCGGCGGCGGCCAGCGAGTAGACGAAGTCACCGTCCGACTCGAGGGTCAGCTGCGCGTAGTGCAGCGAGTTGCCGAACTGCAGGTTCTGGCCCGGGGCCGAGGAGCCGGTGCCGGCGTTGATGCGCGAGAAGTAGAACAGGTTGGCGGTGCCGTCGAGCGCGGTGGTCAGACCGGCCTGGTTGATGAACGAGCCGTTGGCGGAGAGGGCCTGGGCCGTCGACAGCGTACCGGTGGCCGAGATGCCGGCGAAGGTGCTCCCGTAGCCGTTGATCGCGATGGCACCGTTGGAGATGGAGCCGACCGACGGCTGCACGAAGGACCCCGACTCGTTGATCGAGACGATCGTGCGGGCCGTGTTGACGTTGGTCGTGGTGCCCTGGCTGTCGCCGGCGAAGAACACCCAGCGGACGTCGCTGGCGCTCTGCGCGCTGATCCAGCTCGAGAAGTTGGCGTCGGTGCCGAAGTTGACGTTGGACGCCGAGTCCAGCAGCAGGCCGGCCTCGGGCGTCTTGTCGAAGGTGGCGCCGGCTTCGCCGGTGCCGGTCAGCGGTGCGCCGTTGGTCGGCAGGAAGGTGTTGAGCGTGTAGCCGAGGTTGCGCAGGTAGTAGGAGTTGGTGGTGGTGTTCCAGGCCAGCACGCCGACCGAGCTGTTGCCGGTGGCGCCGGACAGGAAGTCGGCGTGGGCACCGGTGGTGGCGACCAGTGCCGCCACGGCGGCGATCGCTTTCAGATTGAGTTTCATGCTTGCATCTCTCCTTGGTGATGATTCAGTGACTTCGTGCTGGACACGGCGGGCCCGTGAAGACCCGCCAAGCCGCATCAGCCAAGCCCGCCCGAAGCCGCTCGCGCTGATGCAACTCACTGTAGAAATCCACCGTGTCGCGGTCGTGTGCGCCACCGGGGGGCTCGCTAGCTCGTTCAGCCTAGTTCCCGACGCTCCCGGAAGCCTGCGCACGACCGCGCGCACGGCAAATCGCCGACCAGAAGGACGGTATGTCGGCGGCATGACACCGGAGCGACCCGCCGTCCGCGACGGCTGGCCCTAACGGACTAGGGCCTGTTCACGCTATCGGAGGGCCCGCGTGACCCAGGAAACGGCGGCCATCAAGGCGCAAAGCACAGCCGTAGCCCGGCTACGGCGAGCATTTGCAACGCCGAGGGCCGCCGTTTCCTGGGTCACCCGAAGGGCCCTCCGATAGCGTGAACAGGCCCTAAGCCGGCCCGGTCTGCGCGCCGCGCAGCGCCCAGGCGCGGTCGAGCGCCGCCTCGAAGGCGGCGACGAAGCCGGCCTCGTCGAGCAGCTCGCTGGCCCGCAGCCGCTCGCGCGACGCGGCCCGCGCCTGCGCCAGGCCCTGCGGGTCGGCGGCGAGGCGGGCGGCGATCGCGACGAAGTCGGCGTCGCTCTCGGCCACCCACGCGGCGCGGCCGATCGCGCCCAGCAGCGACGCGCCCATGCGCGAGGTGTGCGTGGCGCCGCGCCGGCTGACCACCGGCACGCCCATCCACAGCGCCTCGCAGGTCGTGGTGGCGCCGTTGTAGGGGTAGCTGTCGAGCGCGATGTCGACGTCGTTGTACATGCCCAGGTGGCCATGCTTGTCGGCCTGCCACGGCTGCAGCCTGAGCCGGTCGGCGGCGATGCCGCGCTCGGCCATGAAGCGTTCGATGCTGGCGCGGTTGGTCGCCTGCGCCATCGAGGTCGACTTGAGCAGCAGCCGCGAGCCCGGCAGCGCGTCCAGCACCGCGGCCCACAGCGCCAGCGTGCGGTCGGTGACCTTGGCGATGTTGTTGAACGAGCCGAAGGTGACATGGCCGTTGGCCAGCACCGGCGGCGGCGCCAGCGGCGGCGCATCGTCGGGGCGGTAGCAGAACATCGTGCGCGGCAGCGCCAGCGGCCGGTCATGGGCGAGCGGCGGCTGGTCGCCCGGGTCGATGACCGCATCGGTGATGCGGTAGTCGATCGCCGGCACGCCGCTGACCGTCGGATAGCCCAGGTAGCCGATCTGCAGCGGCGCCGCGCCCTGGGCGAACACGAACACCCGTGACCCGGCGGTGTGGCCCGACAGGTCCACCAGCACGTCGATGCCGTCGGCGACGATGCGCCGCCGCAGCGCCTCGTCCGACAGGCCGTCGCACTCGATCCAGTGGTGGCCGAGCGCCTTCAGGCGCTCGGTCACCGCATCGCTGCGCGCGTTGGCGTGATAGCAGAAGACCTCGAAGCGGTCCCGGTCGTGGCGCTCGAGCAGGCCGCCGATGAAGTAAGACACCGAATGTCGGACGAAGTCGCCGGAGACATAGCCGACGCGCAGCCGCGGCGGCCGCGGCCGCCACGCCGGCCGCAGCGGTGCCGCCGGCAGCCGCGCCGCGAACTCGCGGTGCGCCGCGAAGATCGGCTCGGGCTGTTCTTGCAGGTAGCTCAGGCCGAGCAGCAGCGCCGGGTACAGGTCGGCCTGGCGCCCGCCGAGGTCCACGCCCTGGCGGCAGCGGGCCAGCGCGTCCTCGAGCCGGCGCGACTGCATCAGCGTACTGCCCAGCGTGATCAGCGCGCTGGCGTCGGGATCGAGCGCGACTGCCTTCTCGGACCATTCCAGCGCCTCGTCGACCTCGCCGCCGCGCGTCAGCAGCGCGGCCAGCGCGCGCATCAGCGGCGCGCGCGGCCCGGAGCGGTCCATCCACTTGCGGTAGGCCTCGCAGGCCAGCGCGGCATCGCCGATCGCCGCGAGGCTGTCGCCCAGGCGCAGACAGGCCTCGACATCGGCCGGGTCGAGCGTCAGCGTCTGGTTGAAGGCCGCGATCGCCTCGCGGTGGCGCCTGGCGCGCAGCAGCAGCACGCCGTAGTTGCGGTGCAGCTGCGCGTTGTCGGGGGCCAGCGTCACCGCGCGGCCCTGGGCGTCCACCGCCTCCGCGTCGACCTCGTCGTCGAAGCCGGTGCGCGCGCGCCGCTCGGCGCGCAGCGCCAGCGCGTTCGCCAGGTTGGCATGCGCGGACGGCATGCGCGGGTCGAGCGCGAGCGCAAGCTCGTACTGTTCGACCGCGCCGTCGAGGTCGCCCAGGCTCTTGCGCACGATGCCCAGGCTGACCATGGCCTCGGCGTAGCCCGGGTTCAGCGTCACGGCGCGCCGGTAGGCCGTCTCGGCCTCGCCGAGTTCGCCACGCGCCTTGTGGGCGCGGCCGAGCGCGAACTGGAAGCGCGGATCGCCCGGACGCTCGCCGACGGCGGCGCTCGCGTGCTGCAGCGCGGCCGCCGGCCGCTCGCCCATCAGCGCCGCGATCGCCAGCAGGTGGTGAACCTCGCCGCGCAGCGGCGGCACGTCGAGCAGCGGCTGGAGCAAGGCATCGGCCGGCGCGTGGCGGCCGACGGCGAGCAGCCGCTGCGCCTCCAGCAGCCGGTGCAGCGCGGTCTGCGGCGACGGCCGCTCGAGCATCGTGACGGGCGCGGCGTTGCGGCGGGCGGAGCGGCTGGACTTCGACATGGCGTGGGTTCGGATCGGAACTCGGGGCCGACGGATCCGCTTGTATGTTTCAGCGCAGACCAGCGCGGTAGAGTTTGACCGCCGTTGAGGCGGCCAGACCGGACCGTGCAGCCTGGTATGCGCTGGGGCTTTGAAGCCCGTTTCTGAGTACATGGCGCACAGCCACCGCGCTGGTCTTC
>DATILD010000101.1:0-3759 GCA_035476815.1 Methylibium sp. | reverse complement strand
CTACGGCGGCGCCAACGAGGTGATGAAGGAGATCATCGCCCGCGCGATGGACAAGCGATGAGCGTGCGCTTCGAACTGCAGGGCAGCACGGCCCTGGTCACCCTCGACAGCCCGGCCAGCCGCAATGCCTTCACGCCCGAGCTGCGCGATGGCCTGGCCCAGGCGATCGAACGTGTGCGCGCCGAGCGCGAGATCCGCGCGCTGATCCTCACCGGCGCCGGCGGCCACTTCTGCGCCGGCGGCGACCTGCGCGGCATTGCCGCCGCACAGCTCGACGGGGCCGGCTGGCGCGAGCGCATGCACGGCACGCAGCGCTGGATCGCCGAGCTGCTGACGCTGGACCGGCCGGTCATCGCCGCGGTGGACGGCGCGGCCTACGGTGCCGGCTTCAGCCTGGCGCTGGCCGCCGACTTCGTGCTCGCGACGCCGCGCGCGCGCTTCTGCCTGTCCTTCATGCGGCTCGGGCTGGTGCCCGACTGCGGCGTGTTCTACACGCTGCCGCGCGTGGTCGGCGCGCAGCGCGCGAAAGAGCTGATGCTGTCGGCACGCGAAGTCGGCGCGCCGGAGGCCAAGGACATCGGCATCGTGATGGAACTGCACGCGCCCGAGCGCCTGCTGCCGCGCGCGCTGGCGCTGGCCGCCAGCTTCGCCGATGCCTCGCCGCTGGCCACCAGCCTGGTCAAGCGCACGATGAGCGACCCCGGCGCGCTGGCCGCGCTGCTGGATGCCGAGGCCAATGCGCAGGCGCTGGCTTTCGGCAGCCCGGAGCACCAGGAGGCGCTGCGCCGCTTTCTCGACAAGCAGCCGCTGGCCTTCGCATGGCCGGCGCAGGGAGAGGCCGGGTGACTGTCGCGATGCCGTGAAGCCTGACCTTCGTTCGACTACGTCGTCAGGCTGTGCGTCGGCCGCTCGCCGGCCAGCGCCTGCGCCAGGCTGGCGAGCACCATCTCGCCCATCGCCGTGCGCGTCTCGACCGTGGCGCTCGCGCGATGCGCCTGCAGCGTGACGTTGTCCAGCTCGAACAGCGCCGGCGGTGCATGGGGCTCGTCGATGAACACGTCCAGCCCCGCGCCGGCGATGCGTCGCTCGCGCAGTGCCCGCACCAGGTCGGCCTCGCGCACCAGGCGGCCGCGCGCGACGTTGACGAGGAACCCCTGCGGCCCCAGCGCGTCGAGCACCGCCGCATCGATGAGGCCTTCGGCCTTGTCGGCGGCGGCGCAGACGATCAGCGCGTCACTGTCGCGGGCGAGCTGCCGCAGCTCCGGCTCATAGGCCCAGGCGACGTCCGGCATCGCTTGGAGATCGGTGTAGCGCACGGGGCAGCCAAAGGCGTTGACCCGCGTTGCCACGGCGCGGCCGACGCGCCCGAGGCCGACGATGCCCACGCGCATGCCGCTGCAGCGGCGTGCCAGCGGGATCGCGCTCGGCTGAGGATGGCGGACCCACGCGCCCGAACGCACGAAGCGGTCGACCGCGCAAACGTTGCGGCAGGTGGACAGCAGCAGCGCGATGGCCAGGTCGGCGACGTCCTCGGTCAGCGCGCCGAAGGTGCCGGTCACCGGCAGGCTGCGGGCACGCGCGTAGTCCAGGTCGACCGCGTCGGTGCCCACGCCGTTGACGGCGACGATCTCGAGCGCCGGCAGCCGTTCCATCAGCGCTCGCGTGATGCCGGTGTGGCCGCCGGTGATGACGCCGCGGATCGAGGCGCCGTGCACGCTGATGCAGGCGTCCGCGTCGGGCTGCTCGTACAGGCGGTGCACGGTGTAGAGCGCGTCGAGACGCTGGTTGATCGACGGCACGAGGATGGGATTCAGTTGCAGGATGTGCGGCTTCATGGCGGGCCCTGGGGTGCTAGACGACGGTTTACTCGGGGGCTATGCCTGCGGCCTTGATGACACTGCCCCAGCGCTTGTACTCGGCGGCCTGGAAACTGGCCAACTCCGCGGGGGTGGAGGTGAATGGCTCCATGCCGTTCTGCTCGACGAAGCGGCGCACGCTGTCGGTGGCCAGGGCGCGCTGCATCAGCTCGTTGATGCGCTGCACGATCGGTGCCGGCGTGCCGGCCGGGGCGTAGACCGCGTTCCAGTAGCTCATCTCGTAGCCGGGCAGGCCGGCCTCGGCGATCGTCGGCAGTTCGGGGGCGAGCGGCGAGCGCATTGGGCTGCTGACGCCCAGCGCCTTCAGCTTGCCGGCCTTGACCTGCGGCAGGCTGGTCGTCAGGTCGACGATCATCACGTCGATCTGCCCGCCGACCAGGTCGACGATCGCCGGCGGGTTGGCCTTGTACGGCACATGCGTCAGCTGGGTCTGCGTCATCTGCTGGAACAGCTCCGACGCCACCCGCGCCGACGAGCTGCCAGCACCGAAGGTCAGCGGCTTCGTTTTCGCGAAGGCGATCAGCTCGGCCACGTTGTGGGCCTTGACGTTCGGATGCGTCACCAGCAGCAGATAACCTTTCACGAGCGCGCCGACCGGCGTGAAGTCCTTCACCGGGTCGTAGGCCAGCTTGCGGAACAGGTGCGGGTTCGCGGCCTGTGTCGTGTTTGTCGTGATGAACAGCGTGTAGCCGTCGGCCGGCGCACGCGCCACGGCCTGTGCCGCGATGCCGCCGCTGGCGCCTGCCTTGCTCTCGACGATCACCGGCACTTTGGTGGCGGCGGTGATCTCCTGGCCGATGGCGCGAGCCAGCCCGTCGGTGGTGCTGCCGGCGCTGGAACCGATGACGAGGGTGATCGGCTTGGCCGGAAAGTTGTCCGCCAGCGCCGGCTGCGACAGCACGGCACAGAAGCTCACGGCGGCAACGAGGCGGGCGATGGTCATGGCGCTTGTCTTCGTTGGGATGTCACCATGCTAGGCAAGGCTGCCGCACATCGTCAATATTGATCATCAATATCAATACGCCCCGAACTTTCCTGCACTGAGCAACGGAAACGCGAAATCGTTGAGATGGCTCGGAATTGATGTTGATCGTTGTCGTCAATATGATGTCGCCAGGGGCGCTGAATGGCAGGAGATCGTGCGATGGCAACGTGGATGACGCTGGAAGAGGCGAGGCGCCAGCTGGGGGTTCGCCCGCAGACTGTCTACGCCTACGTCAGCCGCGGACGCATAACGGTCAGCCCGGACCCGGAGGACTCCCGGCGCAGCCTGTATCGCTCGGAAGACGTGGCCAACCTGGTCCGACGCAAGGTCAGCGGCAGGACCCGCGAGACGCTGGCAGCGACCACCTTGTTCGGTGCCGAGCCGAGCATTCCGACGTCGATATCGACATTTGCCGGCGGCCGCCTGTACTACCGCGGCATCGATGCCGTGTCACTGTCTGCCACGGCGACGCTGGAGGACGCCGCGTCGCTGCTCTGGGCATCGGATCATCCGCTGGTCTTCACGGCTGTCTCGGGTCCGGTTCCCGCCATGCCGCCCGGTCGGGTTCGTGCCTTCACCGAGCTGGCGACCCTGACCGCTAGCGGACATTCGACGCGGGGCCGCACCGCCAAGGTGTTGCAGGAGGAGTCGGCCGTCCTGGTCGGGCGCCTGGCAAGCGCGTTCGGCGCGCCCGACGATGCCGCTCGGCCCTTGCATGACAGGCTGGCGCGCGGCTGGGCACAGCCGCGCGCAGTGGCCGGCCTGATTCGCAAGACCCTGGTCCTGCTGGCGGACCACGAGATCACGAGCTCGGCGTTTTCCGCGCGCATCACGGCATCGACCGGGGCCTCGCTGCCCGCCTGCCTGCTGGCCGGCCTGACGACCTTCTCGGGTCCA
>DATILD010000100.1:0-23768 GCA_035476815.1 Methylibium sp. | reverse complement strand
CGACGAAGGCCAGCAGCGCCAGCCCCAGTGCCGCGCCGGCCCAGGCGCCGGCGCGGGCCAGCGCATCCAGCAGCCAGGCAATCTCGCCGTGGAAGGCCGCGCCCAGGCCCAGGAACGCGGCCGACCACACCGCGCCGGCGAAGGCGTCGTAGCCGACGAAGCGCCACCCCGACATGCCCACCGCGCCGGCCATCGGCGCCGCGACCACCGACACCCCGGGCACGAACTTGGCCGCCACCAGCGCGCTGCCACCCCAGCGCAGCACCAGGGTCTCGCTCTGCCGCACGCAGGAGTCGGGCGACAGCGAGATGCGGCACAGCAGCCCGAGCACGCGGTGGCCCCAGCGCCGCCCGGCCAGGTACCAGGCGCCGTCACCGAGGACGTTGGCGACGATCGCGACCGCCAGCAGCCCCGGCAGCGCCGCGCCCTCGCCGAGCGCGAGCCCGCCGGCCGCGACCAGCAGCGGCGCCGCCGGGACCGGCGCACCGAGGCGGGCGGCCAGCGTGGCGCCGAACACGAGCACGAGGCCGTGGTCGACGAGCAGGGCGATCAGGCTCTGCAAGGCGTCAACGGGCCGAGCGCTCGGCCGCGATCCAGGCGTCGATCACGCCGTCGAGCACGCCCATCGGCACGTTGCCGACATCGAGCACGGCCATGTGGAAGCGCCGGATGTCGAAGCGCTCGCCCAGCGCCGCGCGGGCCCGGTCGCGCAGCTCGACGATCTTGAGCTGGCCGATCATGTAGCCCAGCGCCTGGGCCGGCTGCGACAGGTAGCGGTCGACCTCGTTCTCGACGAAGTCGCGCTGCGCGCCGGTGCGCTCGAGCATGAAGTCGATCGCCTGCTGGCGACCCCAGCCCTTGGCGTGCAGCCCGGTGTCGACCACCAGCCGCGCGGCGCGGAAGGACTGCCACTGCAGGTGGCCGAAGCGGCTGGTGGGGTCGCGGTAGAGCCCGAGCTCGAAGCCCAGCGTCTCGGCGTACAGCGCCCAGCCCTCGTTGTAGGCGACCACGCTGCCGGCGCGGCGGAACGGCGGCAGATCGCGCAGCTCGGCGGCGCGCGCGACCTGGAGGTGGTGGCCGGGCACCGTCTCGTGCGCGACCAGCGTCTCGGCGGCCCACAGCGGCCGGATGCGCCAGCCGGCGCTGGTGGCGTTGAACCAGCCGCCGCGCGTGCCGTCGAGCGACGGGCCGGTGTAGTTGTCGGCCGCGCCGGGGCCCAGGTGCGCGGGCAGCGAGCGCACGCCATAGGGCGCGCGCGGCAGTTCGGCGAACAGCCTGGGCAGCTCGGGGTCGATGCGCTTGGCGATGTCGCGGTAGGCGCTGAGCAGCGCCTCGGGGCCGGTGGCGAAGAACTTCGGGTCGCTGTTCAGGTGCGCGACGAAGTCGGCGAAGCTGCCCGGGTGGCCGAGCTCGCGCTGCACCGCGTCCATCTCGGCGCGCAGCCGCGCGAGCTCGCGCAGGCCGATCGCGTGGATCGCGTCGGGCGTCAGCTCGGTGGTGGTGCGCTCGCGCACCAGCGCCGCGTAGGCCTCGGACCCGCCGGGCAGGCCGCCCAGGCCGAGCGCCTGCGGTGCGCGCGGCAGCGCCTCGTCGGCGACGAAGGCGGCCAGGCGCTGCAGCGCCGGCACGACCTGCCGCGCCACCGCCTCGCGCCCGCGCACCTGCAGCGCCGTGCGCTCGGCGGCCGGGATGGCGCTGCCGAGCCGGCCGAACGGTTCGAGGAGGGGCGCGGGGTCGGCGATCTGGCCATCGATCTGCGCCTTCACGCGCTCGAGCACCGGCCGCGGGCTGCCCCAGCCGGCGGCCAGGCCGCGGCGCAGGCGCTCGATCTCCTGGTCCACGCTGCGCGGGTAGGCGGCCAGCCGCGCCAGCAGCTGCTCGACCCGGGCCGGCGTGTCCATGGGCATCACGCGCATCACGTCGGCCAGGCGCGTCTGGTAGCCCCACAGCGAGCGCAGCGAGCGGCCGCGCCAGCCGTCGTGGGCCTGCAGCGCCACCTCGTGCACGCGCTGGTCGATGAAGACCTCGCGCGACACGCGGTCGGTGGCCGACAGCGCCGCCGGGTCGATCGCGCGCGCCTCGGCCAGCGCCTCGCGGGCCAGCGCATCGCGCTCGGCGATGCCGGCGGGCGAGTTGTCGAGCCAGCGGTCGTTGTAACGGGGCTCGCCGCGGTAGCTGGCCCACTCGGGCTCGGTGCGCAGGCGCGCCTCCCAGTGGCGCTCGAACAGCGCGTGCAGGCGCGCGCTGTCGTTCGCGGCGGGGGCCAGGCCGGCACAGCCGCTCAGCAGCAGCGCCAGTGCGACGACCGACGCCGTCAGCCTCCCCGGTAGGCCCATGCCACCCTCCCTGCGGCCCGGTCGGGCCGTCGACGGGCATCGTAAGCTCGCCGTGCCATGCCGCACACCCTGCTGACACCGGTCCACAGCGAGCTGCTCATCCGCAAGAGCCGCTTCATCGGCTGCGTCGAACCGATGGCGGGTCGCGCCGGCGCGGTGGCCCGCGTGGCGGCGCTGCGCGCCGCGCATCCGGGGGCGGCGCATGTGTGCTGGGCGCTGCTGGCTGGCGGCGAGTCGGCCGCGGTCGACGACGGTGAGCCCGGCGGCACCGCCGGCCGGCCGATGCTGGAGGTGCTGCGCCACCAGGATCTGGAGGGCGTGCTCGCGACCGTGGTGCGCTACTTCGGCGGCGTGAAGCTCGGTGCCGGCGGGCTGGTGCGGGCCTACACCGACGCGGTGGCGACGGCGCTGCTCTCCGCGCAGAAGGCGCCGCTCGTGCGCCAGGCCGCGCTGCGCTGCGCCGTGCCCTATGCGCTGGAGGGCTGGCTGCGGCGCGAGCTGGAAGCGGCCGGCGCGCACGACCTCGAGGTGCAGCACGGCATGCGGGTCGAGCTCGGCTTTCGCCTGCCCGAGCCGGCGGCGCGGGCGCTCAAGGCACGCGTCGACGAGGGCGGCCAGGGCAAGGTGGCGTGGCTGGACTGAGTCAGCTGGCCTGCAGCAGCGCGGCGCCGAGCGCCTCTGCCACCTCGATGCCGTCGACCCCGGCGGACATGATCCCGCCCGCGTAGCCGGCGCCCTCGCCGGCCGGGTACAGGCCCTTGACGTTGACGCTCTGGTAGTCCTTGCCGCGGGTGATGCGCAGCGGCGAGGAGGTGCGGGTCTCGATGCCGGTCAGCACCGCGTCGGGCATGGCGAAGCCCTTGATCTGGCGCTCGAAGGCCGGCAGCGCCTCGCGGATCGCGGCGATCGCGTAGTCGGGCAGGGCCGTCGCGAGGTCGGTCAGTCGCACGCCGGGCTTGTAGGAGGGTTCGACGCCGCCGAGCGTGGCGCTGGCCTGCTTGCGGATGAAGTCGCCGACCAGCTGCCCCGGCGCCACATAGCCGCCGCCGCCCAGCTCGTAGGCGCGCGACTCCCACAGGCGCTGGAAGGCGATGCCGTCGAGCGGGTTCACCGGGCCCTCGGTCAGCCCGTCCTGCCGGTAGTCGGCCGGCGCGAGGCCGACCACGATGCCGGCGTTGGCGTTGCGCTCGTTGCGCGAGTACTGGCTCATGCCGTTGGTGACCACGCGCCCGAGCTCGGAGGTCGCGGCGACCACGGTGCCGCCCGGGCACATGCAAAAGCTGTAGACCGAGCGGCCGTTCTTCGCGTGGTGCACCAGCTTGTAGTCGGCCGCGCCGAGCCGCGGGTGGCCGGCGGCGGGCCCGAAGCGGGCGCGGTCGATCAGGCCCTGCGGGTGCTCGACGCGAAAGCCGATCGAGAAGGGCTTGGGCTCCATGAACACGCCGCGCGCGTGCAGCGCCGCGAAGGTGTCGCGGGCGCTGTGGCCGAGCGCGAGGATCACCTGTTCGGCGTCGAGCTGCGTGCCGTCGGCCAAGGTCAGGCCGCGCACCGCGCCGGCCTCGATGCGCAGGTCGGCGAGCTGCTGCCGGAAGCGGACCTCGCCGCCCAGCGCCTCGATCTCGGCGCGCATCTTCTCGATCATCGACACCAGCCGGAAGGTGCCGATGTGCGGCTTGCTGACGTAGAGGATCTCGTCCGGCGCGCCGGCCTTGACGAACTCGGTCAGCACCTTGCGCGTCAGGTGGCGCGGGTCGCTGATCTGGCTCCACAGCTTGCCGTCGGAGAAGGTGCCGGCGCCGCCCTCGCCGAACTGCACGTTCGACTCCGGATTCAGCTCGCGCTTGCGCCACAGGCCCCAGGTGTCCTGGGTGCGTTCGCGCACCGCCTTGCCGCGCTCCAGCACGATCGGGCGCAGGCCCATCTGCGCGAGGATCAGCGCGGCGAACAGGCCGCAGGGGCCGAAGCCGACGACGATCGGGCGCGGTCGGCCGCTCGCGGCGAAGTCGGCCGGTGCGTGGCCGACGAAGCGGTAGCGGGTGTCGGGCGCCGGCCGGACCTGCGGGTCACCGGCATGCCGCGCGAGCACGGCCGCCTCGTCCGCGAGCTCGCAGTCCAGCGTGTAGACGAGCTGGATCGCGCTCTTGCGGCGCGCGTCGTAGCCGCGGCGCAAGACGCTGAAGCCGGCGAGCTGCGCGTCGGCGATGCCCAGGCGCTCGACCACGGCCGGGCGCAGCGCCGCCTCCGCATGGTCCAGCGGCAGTCGCAGTTCGGTGATGCGCAGCATGGGGGGCGCGGCCTGTTCAGGGCCGGGGCCGGGAAGTGGCAGCGGCTGGCGCCGCCGCCAAGGCGGCGTCAGCCGCCCTTCTTGGCCCGCTTGCCCGGGTTCTTCTTGCTGCGGGTGTGCGAGCCGCGCTCCAGGCTGACCTTCTGGCCGTGGCCGGCGGTGAAGGCGACGCCCGTCGGGGCGGCGGGGCGCGGGGTGGCCTTGCGGTCGGCCTCGGTGACGATCTTGTTGCCCATGACGGGGACTCCGATTTCGGAAAACCGGGTATTAGGCCACAACCGAGCGGGACGCGAGCCAGACCCCCACCGCGGCGCGCTGCGCGGCGTCGTAGTGCAGGCCCAGCTTGGAGCGGCGCCACAGCATGTCCTCGGCGGTCAGGGCCCACTCGTCGCGCAGCAGATGCTCGAGCTCGGCCTCGTGCAGGCCGGGGGCGATTTCGGCGCCGAGCGCCGCCAGCAACGCCGCCCCGCCGAGCAGCCGCTCGACCCGGCTGCCATAGGCCCGCGCCAGGCGCAGCGCGAGCGCCTCGGGCAGCCAGGGGTGACGCGCATGCAGCGCGCGGACGAAGCGGGCGAAGTCCTGCGGCGGCGTGGTCGGCGCCCCGGTCCAGGCGCTCAGGTCGCCGCCGGGCAGGGCGGCCGCGGCGGTCCAGGCGGGGCGGCGCTCGCCGAGCAGCGCGCCCACCGCGTCGCTGGCCTCCTCGGCCAGGCGCCGGAAGGTGGTGAGCTTGCCGCCCCAGATCGTCAGCAGCGGCGCGCCGTCGGCGCCCCGCTCGAGCAGGTAGTCGCGGGTCACCGCGCTCGGGTCGCCAGAACCGGGAACACCAGGGTCGTCGAGCAGCGGCCGCACGCCGGCATAGGACCACACCACGTCGGCCGGCGTGACCGGCCGGGCCAGCCAGCGGCTGGCCTGCTCGCACAGGTAGGCGGTCTCGTCGGCGTCGATCGCCGCGGTGCCCGGGTCGCCGTGCAGCTCCTGGTCGGTGGTGCCGATCAGCGTGTAGTCGCGCTCGTAGGGGATCGCGAAGATCACGCGGCGGTCGGGGTTCTGGAACAGGTAGGCGTGTTCGTGCGCGAAGCGCGCCGGCACGACGATGTGGCTGCCCTTGACGAGGCGCAGCTGCCGCGTCGCCAGAGAAGGCGCAACCTCGCGCAGGAAGCGCTCGGCCCAGGGCCCGGCGGCGTTGACGAGCACGCGGGCCTCGACGCGCGTCTCGCCGCCGGCGGCGAGACGCAACGTCGCCCGCCAGCCGCCGTCGTGGCGCTGCACGGCGACGCATTCCGTGCGCGTCAGCACCGTCGCGCCGCGCTCGCGCGCGTCGATCGCGTTGGCGACCACCAGCCGCGCGTCGTCGGCCCAGCCGTCGCTGTAGACGAAGCCGCGGCTGCAGCGCGGCTGCAGCGCCGCGCCGGCCGGGTGGGTGCGCAGGTCGATCGCGTGCGAGGCCGGCAGCCATTCGCGCCGCGCCAGGTGGTCGTAGAGAAACAGCCCGGCGCGGATCATCCAGGCCGGCCGCATCGCCGCGTCGTGCGGCATCACGAAGGACAGCGGCCGGATCAGGTGCGGCGCGCAGCGCATCAGCCGCTCGCGCTCCTGCAGCGACTTGCGCACCAGCGCGAACTCGCGGTGCTCGAGGTAGCGCAGCCCGCCGTGGATCAGCTTGGTCGAGGCCGACGAGGTGTGGGCCGCGAGGTCGTCGCGCTCGGCCAGCACGACGCGCCAGCCGCGGCCGGCCAGGTCGCGCGCGATGCCGCAGCCGTTGATGCCGCCGCCGACGACCAGCACGTCGCAGCGCAACGGCATGTCGGTCGACCCTGCGGAGTTCCCCATGCCCCATTCTGCGGGCTCTGTCGTAGCCTCGCGGCATGGCTTTCCTGCTGGCGCTCGACCAAGGCACCTCCAGCTCGCGCGCGATCGTGTTCCGCGCCGACGGCACGCCGGTCGCGCAGGCGCAGCGCGAGATCCGCCAGCACTACCCTCAGCCGGGCTGGGTCGAGCACGACCCCGAGGAGCTGTGGTCCAGCCAGCTCGCGACCGCGCGCGAGGCGCTGGCCCGGGCCGGGCTGGGCGCGCAAGACATCGCCGCGATCGGCATCACCAACCAGCGCGAGACCACGGTGGTCTGGGAGCGCGCGAGCGGCCGGCCGATCGCCAACGCCATCGTCTGGCAGGACCGCCGCACCGAGCCGCTGTGCGCCGCGCTGCGCGAGCGCGGCCTCGCCGAGGCGGTGCGCGAGGCGACCGGCCTGGTGATCGACCCCTATTTCTCTGCCACCAAAATTGCCTGGCTGCTCGACCAGGTGCCCGGCGCCCGCGCGCGCGCCGAGCGCGGCGAGCTGGCCTTCGGCACCGTCGACAGCTGGCTGCTGTGGAAGCTGACCGGTGGCCGCCACGCGACCGATGCGAGCAACGCCTCGCGCACCATGCTCTACGACATCCGCCGCGGCGCGTGGAGCGACGAGCTGCTCGCGGCCCTGGCCCTGCCGCGTGCGCTGCTGCCGGCGGTCCAGCCCTCGGCCTCGGACTTCGGCCGCAGCGAGGCGCAATGGTTCGGCGCGCCGATCGCCATCACCGGCATCGCCGGCGACCAGCAGGCGGCGCTGGCCGGCCAGGCCGGCTTCGACGCCGGGATCGCGAAGAACACCTATGGCACCGGCTGCTTCCTGCTGATGCACACCGGCGCCGACGCGCCGCGCTCGGCCAACGGCCTGGTCACCACCGCCGCCGCCCAGCTCGCACCGGGCGAGCCGCGCTATGCGCTCGAGGGCAGCGTGTTCATCGGCGGCGCGGTGGTGCAGTGGCTGCGCGACGGGCTGCACGCGATCCGCGGCTCGGGCGAGGTCGAGGCGCTGGCCGCCAGCGTGCCCGACGCCGGCGGCGTGATGTTCGTGCCGGCCTTCACCGGCCTGGGCGCGCCCTACTGGCGACCCGACGCGACCGGCGCCATCGTCGGCCTGACGCGCGGCAGCAGCGCGGCCCACATCGCGCGCGCGGCGCTGGAGAGCATCGCCTTCCAGAGCGCGGCGCTGCTCCAGGCGATGGTGCGCGATGCCGGCCCGATCAGCGAGCTGCGCGTCGACGGCGGCGCCTGCGTCAACGACCTGCTGATGCAGTTCCAGGCCGACCTGCTCGGCATCCCGGTGCTGCGGCCGGCGGTCACCGAGACCACCGCGCTCGGCGCCGCCTCGCTGGCCGGGCTGGGCTGCGGCCTGTACGGCGGGCCGGACGAGCTGGCGGCGCGCTGGCGCGTCGAGCGCCGCTTCGAACCGGCCTGGCGGCGCGAGCGCGCCGCCGAGGCGATGGCGCGCTGGGAGCGCGCGGTGCGGCAGGCGACGGCGGCCTGAAACGGCGGTCCACCGGCCCGTAGACTGCCCGCATGCCCGTGTCGCACCTGCTGCTCGCGGTCGCGGTGGTGGCGGTCTGGGGCAGCAACTTCGTCGTCATCAAATGGGGGCTGGCCGAGCTGCCGCCCTTCCTGTTCGCGACCCTGCGCTTCGGCCTGTCGGCCTTCCCGCTGCTGCTGTTCGTGCGGCGACCGGCCGTGCCATGGCGCACGCTGGCGGCCTTCGGCGTGCTGCTCGGTGCGGGCCAGTTCGGGCTGCTGTTCCTGGCGATGCGCGCCGACATCACGCCGGGCCTGGCCTCGCTGGTGATCCAGGTGCAGGTGTTCTTCACGATCGCGCTCGCGATGGTCCTGGGCGACGAGCGGCCGAGGCCCCTGCAGTACCTGGCGCTGGTGGTCGCGCTGGCCGGCATGGCGGTGATTGCCGGCCACGCGCAGGCGCGCGGGCCGGGCGTGCAGACCACCGCGTTCGGACTGGCGCTCGTGCTCGCGGCCGCGCTGGCCTGGGCGGGCGCGAACCTGGTCGCCAAGTCGGCCGGCCGGGTCGACGTGCTCGGCTTCATGGTCTGGAGCAGCGCCTTCGCGGCGCCAGCGCTGGCGGCGATCAGCCTGCTCGTCGAAGGCCCGGCCGCGATCGCCGCCGGGCTGCGCGGGGCCAGCGCGCCGGCCTGGGCCGCGGTGGCCTGGCAGGCGGTCGGCAACACGCTGTTCGGCTACGGCGCGTGGAACTGGCTGCTGGCGCGCCACCCGGCGGCGACGGTCGCGCCGACGGCGCTGCTGGTGCCGGTGTTCGGCATGGCGGCGTCGGCCGTGGCGCTGGGCGAGGCGATGCCGGGCTGGAAGCTCGGTGCGACGGCGCTGGTGATCGGCGGGCTGGCGCTCAATGCGTTGGCCAGCCGAGGCGGCATGCGCCGCTCATGACGGTGCTTTGGCCGAATCGTCCGTCGCTGGCGCAAAGCAACGGGCGATGAAGGTGTCGGCCCGGGCCCAGAAGTCTGCGTCGTTGCCCCTCGGGCCGAACTTGGCGCTTTCAGCGGAGTACTCGATCCACTGGTCCGAGGCCCGGGCGGCCCGTGGTGCGGCCGCCAGCGCATCGCGCATCCGCACACCCATAGGATAGGTCCTGTACCTGCGGCTTTGGGCTAGCAGGACCGGGGCCTGGATGCGTGCCGCCTGGAGCAGCGGCGACGTCGCCATTAGGTGTTCGGCATCGCCCGCCGGATCGCCGAACATCCGCGGCAAGGAGTGCGTCCGGTGCCACTCGCTGTAGCCGGCCTGGTCGCTGAACAGGAAGGCTGGTTCGACGATGCCGTCAAGGCTCACGCCGCAACGGTACAGAGACGGATGGCGCACCAGTGCCATCAGGGCGTGGTAGCCGCCTAGCCCCTCGCCAGCGACGGCCACCCGCGTTGAGTCGGCGAGACCCTTGGCCGCAGCCCAAGCCAGCGTGTCGGCGATGTCGTCCTGGATACCCAAGCCGTACTGCCGGCCGCCCGCAGCATCATGCTTGTAACCGTAGCCGCTGCTGCCCCGGACCTCGGGCTGCAGCACCAGGTAGCCGCGCGAGGCCAGCCACTGTGCCTCGGGCTGCCAAGCCCCCGTCAGCAGCCGCCGACCGCCGTTGAAGTCGGGCAGCAGCAGCACCGTCGGGCGAGGACCGGCCGCGGGTGCAGTGGGGGTCGTGACATAGACCGGCAGAGGCAGCCCATCACGCGCGGCGACGCGGTGGAAGCGCACGCCGGCCATCTTCGCCGGATCGATCCGCGGACGTGTGTGACCCACCAGCTTCAGCGCCTGGGTGGCGCGGGTATAGACCCAGTAGGTCGACGGCTCCTGCGCGGACCACGAGCGCAGCAGCACGCGCGGCCCCTTCAGGCAGGGGTCGCAGACCAGCCGGTTGACCTGGCCCGGCAGGGCCGCGTCGAGACCGGCCTGCAGCCTCTGCAGCTCCGGCACGAACCAAACGCTGCGGGCCGTCTCGGTCGCGAGATGGGCGCCGAAGATCTCGCGCGTCGCGTTGTCGATCTCGACGCTTTCCGGCACGTCGAAGCCACGCGCGGTCAACATGGGTTCAGCCTCGAACTTGCGGGCGCGCAGGTCGTAGCGGTACATCGCCTGAGTGTCGTGATCCTGGTCTTGGCGCGCTACCAGCAACATGCCGTCGCGTTCGAAGGCAAAGGGTGACAGCAACCGTCCCGGCAGCAGCTGGTCGAGCAGGACGGTCCATTCGTCGGTCTTCGGGTCCCGCCAGTAGACCCGCTCGGAGGCGCCCAGGCGCTTCTGCGCTAGGCGCGGCGCGCCGCTGGCATCCACCATCCAGCTGTCGGCGTCAACCGGCTCGGTGACCAGCACCTCGCGCTGGCCGGTCGCTACGTTCAGTCGCAACAGCAAGGCCGGCTCGTGCCGGCCGTCGTAGAACTGCGGTGCCAGCCGGGCCAAGGGATGCTTCGGGTCGAAGTCCTCCGCGGGCACGTAGACGAGGATGCTCGGCGACCCGTCGCCGACAATTCGTACCAATGACGCACCGCCGCGCACCGCGCGAGCGGGTACAAGCGGGGAGTGGTCGCCTAGAAGGCCGCGGAAGTCGCCCCAATCGCGACGGATCACCAGCCGCTGTCCACGGCCGTCCCTCTGGACCGCCCACAGTGCGACGCGCCCATGCCTAGTGCGGAAGCACTGGGACGTGCGGGCACGTTCATGGAACACCAGCCACTCGTCGTTGAGCCATTGCAGATCCACGACGTCGGCCCTATCGACCGCGGCGATCGGCTTCGGCGACGCGGGCGGGTCGTCGAGGTCGGTGACCACCAGTTGCACTTTGCCGTCGGCCGACTCGGCAGCCATCGCGAGGTAGCGTCCACCCGGCGACAACCTCGCATCCTCGATGGCCGGCAGCCGGAAGTAGCCCTCGACCGGCGTGGCGCCGCCGGCTTGCTCGTCGGCCGCGGCGGCCATGGCGCAGCACAGTGCGGCCGCGCCCAGGACCGTGCGCAGTCGCCGGCCGGCCGCTCCGACCGTAGCGACAGTCATCCGATTCATGACGCCAGGACCGCGGCGATCGCCTCGGCCGTGCGCTCGACATTGCCGGTGTTCAGGCCGGAGATGCACAGCCGCCCCGAGCGCACCAGGTAGACCGCATGGCGCTCGCGCAGCGCGTCGACCTGCGCCGCGCTCAGGCCGGTGTAGCTGAACATGCCGCGCTGCGCGAGCAGGTAGCCGACGTCGTGGCCCGGCAGCCGCGCGGCCAGCGCGTCGTGCAGTGCGCGGCGCATCGCGACCATGCGCTCGCGCATCGCCGCGAGCTCGCCCTCCCACTGGCGCCGCAGGTTCGGTTCGGCCAGCACCGTCGCGACGATCTGCCCGCCGTGGATCGGCGGGCTCGAGTAGTTGCGCCGCACGGTGGCGCGCAGCTGGCCGAGCACGCGCTCGGCCTCCTCGGCGTCGGCGCACAGCACGCTGAGCGCGCCGACCCGCTCGCCGTAGACGCTCATGCTCTTCGAGAACGAGTTGGCGACGAAGCCGGTGAGCCCGGCGTCGGCCAGTGCGCGCACCGCCGCCGCATCGGCCTCGATGCCGTCGCCGAAGCCCTGGTAGGCCAGGTCCACGTAGGGGATCAGCGCGCGCTCGCGCAGCAGCGGGATCAGCGCCGCCCACTGCGCCGCGCTCAGGTCCACGCCGGTCGGGTTGTGGCAGCCGCCGTGCAGCAGCACGATGCTCCTGGGCGGCAACATGCGCAGCGCGTCGAGCATGGCCTCGAAGCGCACGCCGCCGGCCGGGTCGTAGTAGGGGTAGGCGTGCACCGCGAGGCCGGCGCCCTCGAACATCGCGCGGTGGTTGTCCCAGGTCGGGTCGCTGACCCACACCGCGCTGCCGGGCAGCCAGCGGGCGATGAAGTCGGCGCCGACCTTGAGGCCGCCGCTCGAGCCGACGGTCTGCAGCGTGGCGATGCGGCCGGCGGCGAGCGCCGCATGGTCGGCGCCGAACAGCAGCGCCTGCACCTCGCGGCGGAAGTTGGCCGCGCCCTCGATCGGCAGGTAGGGCTTGGGGCCGTCGGCGGCGAGCAGCCGCGCCTCGGCCTCGCGCACCGAGGCGAGCACCGGGAGGCGCCCGGCGTCGTCGAAGTAGATGCCGATGCTGAGGTTGACCTTGTGCGGCCGCGGGTCGCGCTGGAAGTCCTCGTTGAGGCTCAGGATCGGGTCGCCGGCATAGGGCTCGACGTGCTGGAACATGGCTGCGTTCTCCTCGTGGCCGCCGATTATCGAAGGCGGCGCGACTGATCCGTCCTGCGACAGCCTGCGTCGGCCTGTCGCAGTTGGGGAACACAAAGCGTCGGGACCCGCCCGGGGCGACCCGCCCTTGTCGCGCCGCAGCATCGTGCCGGCATGTGACGGACTCGACGCAAACCGCAGCGGCGCGTCCGGCGGCGGTCGCGCCGGCCCGTGACTTGCAACACGCCGTGCTCAGGCAGGCGACGGCCCCATCCTTCCCCGAAGGTCAGAAGGGCCGCGGCAACCCGAGGAGACGAGCACATGACGGGCATCGACAAGGCGCTCCTGCGCCAGCTGCTTTCGATCAGCGGCGCGTGGGAGATCAGCGATTACCAGCTCGACCTGCGCAAGCAGCGCTGCGACGTGTGGGTGGGTCCGCAGGTCGAGCGCGGCTGGTTCGGCCGGCCCAGGAGCGCGCCGCCGCGCACCCAGGCGCATGCCTGGCAGCATGTGTCGTTCGGAAGCATCCGCTTTTTCGTCCATGTCAACGTCCCGGTCGGCACCGAGCTCGGTCGGCTGCCCTGGACCGGCGACCATGCGATGCCCTTCACCCACACGCTGGCGCAACAGGTGTTCGTGATGTTCAACGAGGGCCTGCCGCTGCCGGCCATCTGCAAGCTGATGGGCCTGTCGCTCAACGACGTGTGGCGCTACCGCTTCGCGATCGACAACGGCCTGGTGCAGGGGCAGCAGCCGGCGGCCGCCGCGCCGCGTGCCGCCGCCGCCGCCGCCGCGAGTGTGGACGACGCGGCCCCCGGCAGCGCCGTGCCCGATGTCACCGATCCGATCTGGCTGCGCGTGGTCGACGGCGACCTCAAGCTCGACATCCGGGTGCTGAGCCTGAAGCTGATGCTGACCAAGGTGCGCTCGCAGCTCGAGGTGATCTCCGACGACGAGGTGCGGCTGCTCAAGCTGCGCGACCTGCACCGCTACTTCGTCAAGAACGAGCGCGTGCTGGGCCACGAGCTGTCGCAGCTGAAGGCGGGGTGAGGCGAGCATGAACGCACCCCGTCCCGCATCGTCGCTGCGCCCGGTCACCGGGGCGCTGATGTCCGTCGAGGAGGCCGCGATCCTGGTCAAGAGCGGCGGCTGGTACAGCGTCGCCGGCGAGGAGGCGCTGCTCGCGCGCCTGCCGCGCGGCCACTGGATCGGCGGCACGATCCCCTATTTCGTGGGCCAGAACGGCGGGCTCGCGACGCGCAGCCAGGTGTTCGTCACCGCGCTGCCGACCGCCGCCGGCCTGACGCCCACGCTGCGCTGGTACGACGCCGACGCGCTGGCCTCGGTGTGCACCGACGCGCCGGCCAACGGCTACACGCTGCTGATCATCCCGGCCTTCAGCGACACGCACTCGCGCTTCGCGCGCGAGGCGCCGCAGTACGAGGACATGTACCTGAAGCCGCTGCTCGGCTGGATCGCCGGCATCCACCTCGACGACCTTGGCCGGCGGGCGCCCCAGGTGTTCCACGGCGAGACCGGCGAGTCCGACGGCAGCCGCGCGCTGGTGATGCACGTGCCGCTGGCCGACACGCAGTACGCGCGGCTCGACATCGTCAACCTGTTCGAGCCGGGCGACGGCGACCGCATCCGCTTCACCGAGTCCGGCTTCCACGCCCAGGAGTGCCTGGTCAACGGCAAGCTCGTCAACTTCGCCGACTACCTCAAGGTGCAGGGCATCGACACCCGCCTGCCGCTGGTGGCCGACTACTCGGGCGCGATGGTCAACGTGTCCTTCAAGGGCGTGGACGAGGCCGAGCGCCGCGTCGACTTCTACGCGCCGGTGTTCGACGACACCGAGTACCGGCTCGCGCGGCCGGTGCCCGACTACGGCGCCGCGCTCGCCGCGGCGCTGCCGGCCGATGCCGCCCACACCGCGTGGAGCTGCAACTGCATCCTGAACTACCTGTACTCGGAGCTGGAGGGCAAGCGCACCGGGCCGATCACCGGGCCGATGACCTTCGGCGAGGTGGCCTACCAGCTGCTGAACCAGACCATGGTGACGCTGTCGATCGACAGCGCGTGACGACCACCCCCGGCCGCGGGGTACCGCGGCCACCCCCCGAGGGGGCGCCGGCCGGCTTGGGAGCGGCCCGGCGCTCGGCCGGCGGCGGGCTGCGCCCGATCAGCCGGCCAGCGCCTTCTCGATGTCCTTGCGCAGGCTCTCGGGCTTGTCGTTGGGCGCGTAGCGCCCGAGCACCTTGCCGTCGCGGCCGACCAGGAACTTGGTGAAGTTCCACTTGATCGCCTGGGTGCCGAGGATGCCCCTGGCCTCCTTCGTGAGCCACCGCCACAGCGGGTGCGCGTCGGCGCCGTTGACCTCAACCTTGGCCATCATCGGGAAGCTGACGCCGTAGTTGAGCTGGCAGAAGCTCGCGATCTCGTCGTTGCGGCCCGGGTCCTGGCCGCCGAACTCGTTGCTCGGGAAGCCCAGCACCGTCAGGCCCTGGCCGCCGTAGTCCTTCCACAGCGCCTCCAGCCCGGCGAACTGCGGCGTGAAGCCGCAGGCGCTGGCGGTGTTGACGATCAGCAGCACGCGGCCGCGGCAGTCGGCCAGCGACACCGGCTGTCCGGTGATGCTCTGGGCCTCGAAGTCGTACACCGTGGTCATGGCCTGCCCCCGCGCACGGGGATTCCGTGATGGATGCCGATGCTAGCGCCACCCCCACACCGTAGCGGGATTGACGCCGGCCCGGCCCGCCCCGGAGCATGGCCGCATGCCCTTCGCCGCGCTGCCGCCCCCGCCGTCCGCCGTGCCGCTGCGCGTCGCGATCCAGGGCTTCGGGGGCTTCGAGCGGCAGGCGCTGGAGAGCTACTTCCGGCTGTCGAGCGAGCTCGGCGCGGCCTTCGAATGGGTGGCGACGGTCGCCGACAGCGACTGCTGCGTGGTCGACGCCGACCACCCGCTGGCCGTCCAGGCGGTGCAGTCGGCCGACCGCGTCGCGACGAGCGTGTTCGTCGGCACCCACGCGCCGGCCGACGCGCCGGTACACCTGACCCGGCCGCTGAACGCGCTGCAGATCGCCCGGGCGCTGCTGGCACTGACGCACACCCTGCGTCCCGACGCCCGCCGGGCCGCCGCGCCGGCCGCGGCGCACGCGCACCCGCACCGCGCGATCGATCTAGCCGAGCCGCAGCGTCGCTTCGACCTCGACGTGCTGGTCGTCGACGACTGCGACATCGCGCGCCGCTACCTGCAGGTGCAGCTGCAGCGCTACGGCTGCCGCGTGGCGCTGGCGGCATCGGCGGAGCAGGCGCTCGAACGGCTGGACCGGCAGCCGGCGCATATCGTGTTCGCCGACGTGGTGATGCCGGGCCTCGACGGCCTGGCGCTGTGCCAACGGCTCAAGGCGGCCGGCCGGGGGGCGCCGACGGTGGCGCTGGTCAGCGCCCATGCGAGCCAGTCGGACCGCGTGCGCGCCGAACTGGCCGGCTGCGATGCCTTCCTCGTCAAGCCGCTGACCGGCACCGCCTTGCTGGCGGTGCTGCGGCACTCAGGCGGCGGCTAGGCGCTCGACGCTGCTGGTGGCGGCTTCCTGCAGCAGCTCCGGGTCGAGCCCGGCGCCCGGCGCGAGCGCCACGCTGCAGTGCGCCAGCACCACCTCGTTGCCGCCGGCGAGCGCGGCGTCGACCACCGCGCCGAGGGCCAGCAGGCGCTGCACCGACAGCGGCTCCATCGCCCACTCGGCCTCGGTGTCGTCCGGCACGAAACCGGTCTGCGCGCCCATCGCATTCGCGAGCGTGCGCAGCGCCAGCGGCCGCAGCCGCACGCTCGCCGCCACGTCGCCCGACAGTCCCCAGGACTGGCACAGCGCGCCGCCGAGCGCGGCATGGTTGAGGCCATAGGCGGCGGTCTCGGCGTCGAGCCGCAGCAACTCGTCGGGATGGGCCGCGACCATCGCCGCATAGCCCGGCGGGTCGTGGGAGATCAGCGCCGCCTGGCCGCCCTCGGCGAACAGCCCGGCGGTGTGCGCGAGCCAGGGATCGATGTCGAGCGCCGGCGCGGCGCGGCCCATCGCCAGGCCGCGGCGACCGGCGCGGTCCCACAGCGCGTTGAGCGTCGGGCTCGGCGGGAAGGCGCCGCGCAGGCCGATCTCGAAGGTCAGTGCCGACACCTCGCGGGTGCCGAGGTAGCGCACCGCCTCCGGTACCGACTCGACGCGCCGCAGCAGGCCGAACAGCGCCGAGTTGACGGTGCGTACCACGGCTGCGGCGAGCGCCATGTCGCGCTCGATCAGCGCGCTGATCGACTGCAGGTTGGCGTCTTCGTCGTGCATCAGCAGTGACAGCTGGACGAGGGTCTGCGGGCAGGCCGGCAGGTCGATGTCGAGGGTGCGCAGCACAGGGTCGATGGCCATGATCGTCGTCGGGTGAGCTGCCAGCATACGCGCCGGCACGGGTCGGGTCACCACCCGGCCCGCCTGGACTGTGCAGCAAGCGAGGACACCGCGGGCGGCCGGCGCTGCGCCCGCCTCGGCCGGACATGCGGGTTTTCACGATCCGGCACGCCGCGTGAAGCCGCTGCCGATCAGGTTTCAGGCGACGGCTCCGCCGCGGTAACGATGGCTTACGATCGATGCCAGCGAGCCCCGCACCGTGACCTCCGCCCCGCCCCCCGCCGCGTTCGACGACCTCGGCCCGCTGATCCGGCGCATCCAGTCGAGCTTCATCGGCAGCGACGAACCGCACCGCGTGTTCGACGCGCTGCTTCCCGATCTGCTCGCGCTCGGCGGCAGCGACTACGGCTTCATCGCCGAGGTGTGGCGCGACGCGACCGGTGCGCCCTTCCTGAAGATCTTCACGATGACCAACATCGCCTGGGACGACGCGACCCGTGCGATGGTCGAGCGCGAGCGCCGCCACGGCATCGAGTTCCGCAACCTGAAGACGCTGTTCGGCGCCGCGCTGGTGACGGGCGAGCCGGTGATCGCCAACGACGCGCCGAACGACCCGCGCAGCGGCGGTGGGCTGCCCAAGGGCCACACGCCGCTGCACACCTTCCTGGGCGTGCCGCTGCACTATGGCGGGCAGATGGTCGGGATGATCGGCCTGGCCAATCGCCGGCCCGGCTACGACCAGGCGCTGCTCGGCCGGCTCGAGCCGCTGCTGCAGAGCATGGCCGGCATCGTCGCCGCGGTGCAGCTCGACCGCCGCCGCCGCGTTGCCGAGGCGGCGCTGCACGTCAGCGACGAGCGCTGGCGCAACAGCTTCGATCGCGCCGGCGTCGGGCTGGCGCAGATCGGTCCCGACGGCCGCTTCGTCGAGGTGAATGCGCGGCTGTGCGAGATGCTCGGCCGCTCCCGCGACGAGCTGCTCGCGAGCACCTACCGCGACATCAGCCACCCGGAGGACGCCGATCTCGGCACCCCGGCGCTCCGGCGCATGCTGGCCGGCGAGGAGGCGACCGCCGCGTTCGAGAAGCGCTACCTGCGCGCCGACGGCAGCCCGCTGTGGGTGCAGGTCACGGTGAGCCCGGTGCTGGACGCGGCCGGCCGCTTCCGCCACACCATCACCTGCGTGCTCGACATCGACCAGCGCAAGCGCGCCGAGGCCGCGCTGCGCGAGCGCGAGGCGGCCTTCAGCAAACTCGCCAGCCGGGTGCCGGGCGTGCTGCTGCAGTTCCACATCGATGCCGCCCTGCACGCCACCGTGCCCTTCGCCAGCCCGGGCCTGCGCGAGCTGTTCGAGCTCGACCCCGAGGGCCCGGTGCGCGGCGAGGCGCGGCTGATGATCGAGCGCGTCGTGCCCGGGCAGCGCCGCCGGCTCTGGGACACGCTGCTGCACGGCGCCGCCGCGCTGCAGCCCTGGCAGGGCGAGTTCGAGGTCGAGCTGCCGCAGGGCGGGCGCCGCTGGCTCGAGGGCCAGGGCACGCCCGAGCGGCTGCCCGACGGCACGACGCTGTGGCACGGCTACATCCACGACATCACGACCCGCAAGCGCTACGACGCCGCGCTGGTCGACGCCCAGGCCGCGGCGCAGGCCAACGCGGCCAAGACCGAGTTCCTGTCGCGCATGAGCCACGAGCTGCGCACGCCGCTCAATGCGGTGCTCGGCTTCGCCCAGCTGCTGCTCGGCGATGCGACCGCGCCGCTGGCTCCGGATCAGCGGGCCCGCGTCGGCCACATCGAACGCGCCGGACAGCACCTGCTGGCGATGATCGGCGACGTGCTCGACCTGTCGCGCATCGAGTCGGGCAACCTGCCGCTGGCGCCGCAGACGCTCGCGGTCGCGCCGCTCATCGATGAAGCGCTCGCGCTGGTGGCGCCGACCGCGCGCGCCAGCGGCGTGACGCTGCTGCAGTCCGCCGCGTCCGGACCCTTGCACGTGCTGGCCGACCCGATCCGGATGCGTCAGGTGCTGGCCAACCTGCTCGGCAACGCGATCAAGTACAACCGCTCGGGCGGCCAGGTGGTCGTCGAGGCGCAGGCGGTGGACGCGGGGACGGTGCGGCTGTCGGTCACCGACACCGGCCTGGGCCTCGGCCCGCAGCAGCTGGTGCACCTGTTCGAGCCCTTCAACCGGCTCGGCGCGGAGCGGCTGGGCATCGAGGGCACCGGCCTCGGACTGGCGATCTCGCGCCGCCTGATGCACCTGATGGGCGGCGAGATCGACGTCGAGAGCCGCCCCGGCCAGGGCTCGACCTTCACGCTCGCGCTGCCGCGCGCGACCGCGATGCCGGCGTTCCAGCCGAAGGCGGCGACGGCGGCCCCCGCCGCGGTCGTGGCAGCGCACAGCGTGCTCTATGCCGAGGACAACGAGCTCAACGTCGAGCTGGTGCGGCAGGTCCTGATGACCCGCAGCGGCTGCGAGCTGCGCATCGCGCGCAACGGCCGCGAGGCCATCGCCAGCGCGCGCGGCGCGCCGCCCGACCTGCTGCTGATCGACATGCACCTCGGCGACATGACCGGCGTCGACGTGCTGGCCGCGCTGCGCGACGACGCGGCACTGGCCGACGTGCCGCGCATCGCGCTGTCGGCCGACGCCCTGCCCGAGCATGTGCGCGCGGCGCGCGCCCAGGGCTTCGACGACTACCTGACCAAGCCGGTCGACCTGGCCGAGCTGCTGGCCTGCCTGGACCGGCACCTGGCCGACCGCGTCGCAGCGCGCTGACGCGAGCAAGACCGCCAAGTCGCCGAGCGACGGATCGGTCGCACTGCGTACCGGGCGGTTGTCGTGATCCCGACCGAAGCTGGCGCGCGCCTGCTTCCACGGCCTGGCCGTGGCCGGGCTGAATCGCTTCAGCGCACCAGCAGCGTCGGCACCTTGCAGGCGGCCAGCACCTTGGTCGCGACCGAGCCCATCACCAGATTGGCCAGCGCGCCGTGGCCGTGGGAGCCGAGCATCAGCAGGTCGAAGTCACCGGCTTCGGCGGTCTTGCCGATCACCTCGGCGGCGTGGCCGACCTTGTGCACGAACTTCGCCGCCACGCCCTGCTTGGCGAGGAAGGTGCGCAGCGGCTTGAACACCTTCTCGGCCTCGTCTTCGTAATAGGACTTCAGCAGCTCGCTGTCGAGCATCGCGGTGGCGCGCGGCGGCACGGGCGGGCTGACGGTGATGACGGTGATGTCGTGGCCGGCGACCAGCCACTCGGCGTGGGCGGTGAGGTAGGCGACCATGCGCTTGGTGTAGGGGCTGCCATCGGCGGCGACCAGGATCTTCATTGCGGGCTCCTTCGTGGGGTTCTGCGGCCGGAGTATCCGACGCCACCGGGTTCAAACCGTGATGCACATCAAGCCGTCGTGGCCCTCGGTCTCGCCCTTGTGGGCCAGGCCGCGCGCGTTGCTCACGACGCGCGTGCTGCCGCGCGCATGCTCGACGCGGTAGTCGTGCCGGCAGTGCAGGTGGCCGTGCAGCCACAGCGCGGCGTAGGGCAGCAGGTCGTCGTCGGCATTGCAGAAGCTGGCCGTGCCGGGGCGGGCGCCGTAGCGTGGGTCGGCACTGCGCAGGCTGGGGCCGTAGTGGGTGATCGCGACCGTGGCATCGGCGTCGTGCGGTTCGCGCAGCGCGGCCGCCAGCCAGGCGCGGCAGGCCAGCGCCTCGTCGCGCACCGCGTACGAGTCGAAAGCGGCGCCGTCGCGGGTCGCCTGCATCACCTCGGTGAAGTAGCGCGCGGCCCGCAGGCAGCGCTCGCGCTCGGCCGCGCCGAGCAGGTCGAAGTCGCTCCAGCGCACCGTCGCGACGAAGCGGATGCGGCGGCCGTCGGCGCCGGCGAGCGTGACGCTCTCGCGCTCGAGCAGGCGGATGCCGTGCGCGGCGCAGCGCGCCCGCAGCGCCGGCCAGGCCTCGCGCAGCTCGCGGCGGTCGAACTCGTGGTTGCCGGCGACGTAGAGCACCGGCACCGGCCAGCCGGCGAAGGCCGCCAGGCCGTCCCAGCCGCTGTCGATGTCGCCGGCGAGGACGAGCAGCTCGGCGCCGGGCGCCGGCCGGGGCACGAAGTCCTCGCTCTCGAGGTGCAGGTCGGACAGCAGCTGCAGGCGCATCGAGCGGGCCGAGGGCCTAGGCGTCCTTGCCGTGGCAGAGCTTGAACTTGCGCCCGCTGCCGCAGGGGCAGGGGTCGTTGCGGCCGACCTTGGGGCCGGCGCGGCGCACCGTCTCGACCTTGAGCCGCTCGCCGCGCGCCAGGTCGGCGAGCGCGACGACATTGCCGATCAGATCCTCGATCGCGTCGTCCATGCTGCGCAGCGGGTGCTCCTGGTCGAGCGCCTGGGTGAACTCGCGCTCGTCGCCCTCCTGGGCCGGCAGGTGGCGGCGGATGCAGGCCAGCAGGTCGGGCAGCTCCGCGTCGCTCAGCTCCTCGAGCGCCGGGAACTGGTTCAGCGCATGCTCGAAGCCGATCGCCCAGGGCGCGAAGGCCGGGCCGATCGCGGCCGCGCCTTCGAGGAGCTTGCCCTGCTCGTCCTCGGGCTGCATCACCAGCGGGTCGAACCAGGCGTCCTCGCGCAGCTGGCGTTCCAGCACCGCGTGGTGGCGGGTGATCAGCGCCAGCGCGCGCTCATGCTTGGCGGCATGCCAGCCGGGCGTGTCGGCGTCGAGCACGGTGCCGGCGTCGGGCGCGTCGGGGTCGCCGAGGCGCCAGTCGAAGATCGGCGGCAGCCATTGCGCCGGCTCGATCCAGGCCGGCTGGGCCAGCACGCCGCACAGGTAGCCGTCGAGCATCACCGCGTCGAGCGGCTCCAGAGGCTCGGGCACGGCCGCGAGCAGGTCGTCCAGTTCGGTGATCTCGGCGTCGGTCAGCGGGGCGGGGGTGGAGGCCATGCTGCGGATTGTCCTATGGGTGCCACCACGCCCGGTCCGTGACGGATAGCGCGTCGACGGCCGGGCCTTCGGGTCTTGTGGATTAAGGGTTTACCCTAAACTGTGAACCAGTCCACTCCATGAGGTAGACCACCATGACTTCCGCCATCGTCAATGTTCCCGCCCTGTCGGTCCGCGCGCCGCGCGCCGCCGAGTCCTTCGGCCGCTGGGCGGCGGCCGGGCTGCGCTGGTTGTCGAACCGCCCGGCCCGTGATCCGCGCGTCGACGTGGCAAAGTTGTGGGCACTCGCTAACCGCTATGAGTCCAGCCAGCCTGGCCTCGCCGCCGACCTACGCGCCGCGGTTCAGCGCTGGGAGCGTGAGTCCGGCGACCACTGAGCGGTGTTCATGCCGGCATGCCCAATCGGCATTGGCAGAAACACGGGTTTACCCTGATCATTCAGTCACCGGCGGCCCAGCCGCCTTCAACCAAGAGGTTTCCGTGAACATCCAGCAGATGCTTGGCAGCGCGATCGCCGAGTCGGTCGACGCCGTCGGCAGCGCCTTCCACCTGCTCGCCGCCCGCGAGCCGCGGGCCGGCCGGCCCGAGAGCCTGGCGGACTGGCATGACCAGTTCAGCTCGGCCTCGCTCGACCAGCGCGCAGCGCGCCGCACCGCGCTGGCGCTGTTCCGCGCCGCGACCGTGCGCAACTGAGCCGACTGCGCCCCCAACGACAAAGGCCGCCCGAGGGCGGCCTTTGTCATGGCGTGTCGCCGCGGCTCAGCCGGCCAGCCGCCGCCCCAGCCGCTCGCGTGCGGCCTTCAGCTCGGCCGGCAGGTGGTGGGCCAGCAACGCGAACAGCTCGTCGTGGAGCGCGAGCTCGCGCTGCCAGTCGGCGGCGTCGAGGCTGGTGACGCGCTCGAACTGCGCGGGCGTGAAGTCCAGCCCGCCCCAGCCGAGGTCGGTGTAGCGCGGCGTGATGCCGAACTCGTGCTCTTCGCCGCCGGCCTGGCCCTGCACGCGCTCGAGCATCCACTTCAGCACCCGCATGTTCTCGCCATAGCCGGGCCAGACGAACTTGCCGTCCTCGCCCTTGCGGAACCAGTTGACGCAGTAGATCGCCGGCAGCTTCGCGCCCGCGGCCTTCAGGCGGGCGCCCAGGTCCAGCCAATGCTGGAAATAGTCGCTCATGTGATAGCCCATGAAGGGCAGCATCGCGAACGGGTCGCGGCGCACCACGCCCTGCTGGCCGGCGGCGGCGGCGGTCGTCTCGGAGCCCATCGTCGCGGCCATGTAGACGCCCTCGACCCAGTCGCGCGCCTCGGTCACCAGCGGCACGGTGGTCGAGCGGCGGCCGCCGAAGATGAAGGCGTCGATCGGCACGCCGGCCGGATCGTCCCAATGCGGGTCGAGCACCGGGTTGTTGGTCGCGGCGACGGTGAAGCGGGCGTTCGGGTGGGCGGCTTTGGCCCCGGTCGCCTTGGCGATCGCGGGCGTCCAGTCCTGGCCCTGCCAGTCGATCAGATGCGCCGGCGGCTGGTCGGTCATGCCTTCCCACCACACGTCGCCGTCGTCGGTCAGCGCGACGTTGGTGAAGATCGTGTCGCGCGTCAGCGACGCCATGCAGTTCGCGTTGGTCTTGTCGTTGGTACCCGGCGCAACGCCGAAGTAGCCGGCCTCCGGGTTGATCGCGTACAGCCGGCCGTCGGCGCCCGGCTTGATCCAGGCGATGTCGTCGCCGATGGTGGTGACCTGCCAGCCCTTGCCGCCCTCGGCCAGGCCGGCCGGCGGGATCAGCATCGCGAAGTTGGTCTTGCCGCAGGCGCTCGGGAAGGCCGCGGCGACGTGGAACTTGCGGCCCTGCGGGTTGGTGACGCCCAGCACCAGCATGTGCTCGGCCAGCCAGCCCTGGTCGCGGCCCATGGTCGAGGCGATGCGCAGCGCGAAGCACTTCTTGCCGAGCAGCGCGTTGCCGCCGTAGCCCGAGCCGTAGCTCCAGATCTGGCGCGTCTCGGGGTAGTGCACGATGTACTTGGTCTTGTTGCACGGCCAGGCCACGTCGCGCTGGCCCGGCAGCAGCGGCGCGCCGACGCTGTGCATGCACGGCACGAAGTCGCCATCGTCGCCGAGCACCTCGAACACCGCGCGGCCCATGCGGGTCATGATGCGCATGTTGACGACCACGTAGGGCGAGTCGGTCAGCTGGACGCCGATCTGCGACATGGGCGACCCGATCGGCCCCATGCTGAACGGCAGCACGTACATCGTGCGGCCTTTCATGCAGCCGTTGAACAGGCCCTTGAGCG
>DATILD010000099.1:0-41344 GCA_035476815.1 Methylibium sp. | reverse complement strand
GCGCTGCACGAGGACTTCGCGATCGTCGACGGCGCGTCGACCACCCTGCAGGCGCTGGCCGTCTGCCTGCCCTCGCACTGGTCGCCGGCCGAGAAGATCGGTCGCCCGTTCGCGGCGGTCCACGCCCCGGTCGCCGACAACGCCGTGCTGCTGACGGCCGCCCGCCACCTGTTGCAACTGGTCTGCCAGCCGACGCGCTGGGAGCGCTTCGTCTGGAACGTCACCGTCCACCCGTCGCACGACCAGCATCCGCAACGCCACGCGCGGCGCGCCTGGCCGGCCGCAGCCGACGCCGTGATCGCCGCCGCCCACTGGCGCACCGAGCACCAGAGCTTCATCCCGCTGCCCGCGCGCCAGCAGGCCGTGTTCACGATCCATGTCGAGGTGCAGCCGCTCGCGCAGGCCATCGACACCCCGGCGCGCGCCGCCGCACTGCACGACGCGCTGGCGACGATGAGCGATGCGGTGCTCGGCTACCGCCATCTCGAGACCGCCCGCGCGCCGCTGCTCGACTGGCTCGCGGCCCGCGCTGCCGGCTGAGGCGCGCCGATGAAGACGGCGCCCATCGTTCCCGGTCGGCTCGAGCTCGCCCCCGAGGGTCTGGCTCGCGCACCGGACTTCGACGACGTCTACCACCCCGCCTCGGGCGCCTACGCGCAGGCCGGGCATGTCTTCCTCGCCGGCAACGGCCTGCCGGGGCGCTGGGCCGGCCGCGAGCGCTTCGTGCTGCTCGAGACCGGCTTCGGGCTGGGCAACAACTTCCTCGCCACCTGGGACGCCTGGCGGCGCGACCCGCGGCGCTGCGAACGGCTGGTGTTCGTCTCGGTCGAGAAGCACCCGCTGCGGCGCGACGACCTGGCGCGCGCGCATGGGGCCTCGCCGGTGCCCGAGCTCGCCGCCGCGCTGCTGGCGGCCTGGCCGCCGCTCACGCCCAATCTGCATCCGCTGGACTTCGACGACGGCCGGGTGCAGCTGCTGCTCGGCTTCGGCGACGCGGCGCGGCTGCTGCCGCAGCTCCTGGCCTCGGTCGATGCCTTCTACCTCGATGGCTTCGCACCGGCGAAGAACGCCGCCATGTGGGATGGTGAGCTGCTCAAGCGCCTCGGCCGGCTCGCCGCGCCCGGCGCGACGGCGGCCACCTGGAGCGCCGCCCGCGTGGTCCGCGACGGCCTGGCCGCCGCCGGCTTCGAGGTCGCGTCGGCCCCGGGCAGCGGCGGCAAGCGCGACATCACCGTGGCCCGCTACGCACCGCGCCATGTGCCCGCGCCGCCGCCCGGCGGCTGGCACGCCCACTCCGGGCCGCGCGAGGCACTCGTCATCGGTGCCGGCCTGGCCGGCTGCGCGGCGGCTTGGGCGCTGGCGCGGCAGGGTTGGCGCTGCCGCGTGATCGATCGCGGGCCGCACCCGGCCGGCGAAACCTCGGGCAACCCGGCCGGACTGTTCCACGGCAGCGTGCATGCCGACGACGGCCCGCACGCCCGCGCCCACCGCGCTGCGGCGCTGCTCACGGCGCGCACCGTGGCGCCGTGGATCGAGTCCGGTGCGCTGCCGGGTGCGGTCGGGGGCTGCCTGCGGCTGGACGCACGCCTCTCGCACGAGCAGGCCGTGGCCATGCTCGCGACCCAGGGGCTGCCGTCGGGCCAGGTTGACTGGCTGGACCGCGACGCCGCGGCGGCGGCCAGCGGCCTCGCCGTGCCGAGCGGCGGCTGGTGGTTCGGCGACGGCGGTTGGCTCGCGCCCGCGGCCTATGCGGCGCAGCTCCTCGCGGCGGCAGGGCTGGAGTTTCACGGCGGGACGCCCGTGGCCCGCCTGCACGCCGCCGGCGGGCTGTGGCAGGCGCTCGACGCCGAAGGCCGCGTGGTCGCCGCCGCCCCGGTGGTCGTGCTCGCCAACGCGCTCGACGCCCGGCGGCTGCTCCCGCCCGGCGCCGCCACCTTCCCGCTGCGCGCGGTGCGCGGTCAGGTCAGCGTGCTCGACGCGACCGGCCTGCCCATGCCGCAGGTGCCCGTGGCCGGCGCGGGCTATGTGCTGCCGGCACGCCACGGACGGCTGATGTTCGGTGCGACCAGCCAGCCGGACGACGAAGACACCACGCTGCGAGAGGCCGACCACCGCCACAACCTCGCCCAGCTCGCCGGGCTGACCGGGGGCGACGCCGCGGCCTGGGTCGATCGCCGCTGGACCGGCCGGGTCGGCTGGCGTGCGGTGACGCCGGACCGGCTGCCGCTGATCGGCGCCGTCGTCGATGCCGCGGCGCTGGCCATCGCCGCCCGCGCCGACCGGCCCCGCTTCGTGCCGCGACTGCGCGACGCCAGCACCGGTCTGTACCTGTTCACCGGCCTCGGCTCGCGCGGCATCGGCTGGGCGGCGCTCGGCGGCCAACTCCTCGCCTCGTGGATCACCGGTGCGCCCTGCCCGGTCGAGGCCGACCTGCGTGATGCGCTCGACCCGGCGCGCTATGCACTGCGCTCGCGCGGCGCGTCCTAGGCTAACTGCTGCGGCTGCGCAGCGACTCGTAGAAGCAGATCGCGGCCGCGGCCGCGACGTTCAGCGACTCCTCGCCGCCCGGCTGCGGGATGCGGCGCGTCTCGCTGCAGCGCGCCAGCAGCGCCGCCGCGACGCCCTGCCCCTCGTGGCCCAGCAGCCAGGCGCAGGGCCAGGGCAGCGTGCCGTCGGCGATCGAGCGGTCGGCGTGCGAGCTGGTCGCGATCAGCGGCAGGCCGAGCGCGTCGAGGTCCTCGACCGCCGCGCCTTCCACCAGCCGCAGCCCGAAATGCGCGCCCATGCCGGCGCGCAGCACCTTGGGCGACCACAGCGCCGCCGTGCCCTTGAGCGCGACGACCTGCGCGACGCCCAGCGCCGCCGCGCTGCGCAGGATGCTGCCGACGTTGCCGGCGTCCTGCAGCCGGTCGAGCACGACGGTCGCCACGCCCGGCTGGATCGCCACCGCTTCACCGGCCTCGAGCACGAAGCCGATGCGTGCCGGCGACTCCAAGCCGCTCAGCTGAGCGAACAGCGCGTCGTCGACGATCGCCACCTTCGCGGCCCGCCCGGCCAGCGCGCGCAGCCGCGCATCGGCCGCGCCCGTCTCGCTCAGCACGGCCTGCACCGGCAGCCGCGCGCGCGCGACACAGGCCTCGCACAGGTGCTCGCCCTCCAGCCACACGCTGCCGACCCGGCGGTAGCCGCCCGGGTCCTGCAGCAGCCGGCGCAGGCGCAACAGCAGCGGGTTGTCGCGCGAGCTGATGCGCTGCGGCCCGCTCGTCACGCGCGCGGCTCCAGCACCTCGCGCACCGGCCCGAAGCTGCGGCGGTGCGCGCCGCAGGCACCATGGGCTCGCAGCGCCGCCAAATGGTCCGGCGTCGGGTAGCCCTTGTGGCCGTCGAAGCCGTACTGCGGATGCGCCTCGTGCAGCGCCAGGCACAGCCGGTCGCGGTGCACCTTGGCGAGGATGGAGGCGGCCGAGATCGCCGCCACCTTGGCGTCACCCTTGACGATGGCCTCGGCCGGCATGCGCAGCACCGGCAGCCGGTTGCCGTCGACCAGCACCTTGTGCGGCGCGAGCCGCAAGCCTTCCACCGCACGTCGCATCGCCAGCAGCGTCGCCTGCAGGATGTTGAGGGTGTCGATCTCCTCGACGCTGGCCTCGGCGATGCAGCAGCACAGCGCCTTGGCGCGGATCTCGTCGAACAGCCGCTCGCGCCGGCGCGGCGCGAGCGTCTTCGAGTCGCCCAGGCCGCGGATCGGCTGCAAGTCGTCAAGGATCACCGCAGCGGCGACCACCGGCCCGGCCAGTGGTCCGCGGCCGGCCTCGTCCACGCCGGCCACGAGGCCGGGGGCATCCCAGCTCAGGCCCAGCTGTTCAGGCTTCGAGGACTTGCGCGATCGCATCGGTGGCCGCCCGCGCGGTGTCGCGCCTCAGCAGGTGGTGCATCTCGGCGAAGCGCGCCGCGACGCGCTCGCCCTCGGCCGGGTGGTCGAGCCAGTGCAGCACGTCATCGGCCAGCGCCTCCGGGGTCATCTCGTGCTGCAGCCGCTCCGGCACGAGGAACTCGCGCGCCAGCACGTTGGGCAGCCCGATCCAGGGCTGGTAGCGCATGTGCCGCATGATCTGCCACGACAGCGCGGCGATGCGGTAGCCGATCACCATCGGCCGCTTGAACAGCGCCGCCTCCAGCGTGGCGGTGCCGCTGGCGACCAGCGCCACGTCGCAGGCGGCCAGTGCCTCGTGCGAGTGGCCGTCGACGAGCTGCAGCGCGTCCTGCGCACCGGCTTCGGCGACCACCGCCTCGATCGCCGGCCGCAGACCCGGCGCGATCGGCAGCACGCAGCGCAGCTCGGGCCGCGCCGCCTTCAGCCGCAGCGCGGCGCGCACGAAGGCCGGCGCGATGTGGCGGATTTCGCCGCGGCGGGAGCCGGGCAGCACCGCGACGACGGTGTCGCGCTCGCCGAGACCCAGTGCGGCGCGCGACGCGGCGCGCGGGACCTCGAGCGGGATCGCGTCGGCCAGCGGGTGACCGACGTAGCTGGCCTGCACGCCGCCCTTCGCCAGCAACGCCGGCTCGAAGGGGAACAGGCACAGCACATGGTCGGCCGACGCCGCGAGTTTGTGCACGCGGCCGCCGCGCCAGGCCCAGACCGACGGGCAGACGAAATGGATCGTCTTCAGCCCCGCCGCCTTCAGCCGCGCCTCGAGGCCGAGGTTGAAGTCCGGCGCGTCGATGCCGATGAAGGCCGCCGGCCGATCGGCCAGCAGCCGGTCGCCGAGCTCGGTGCGCAGCCTGACGAGCTGCCGGTAGACCTTCAGTGCCTCGGCGTAGCCGTGGACGGCCAGCCGCTCGCTCGGCCACCAAGCCTCGAAGCCCTGGGCGATCATCTTCGGTCCGCCGATGCCCGCCGCCTGCAGCCCGGGCCAGCGCGCCTTCAGCCCACCCATCAGCAGCCCGGCGAGCAGGTCGCCAGAGGCTTCGCCGGCGACCATGCCGAGTCTCATGCGAGCTAGCGGACGATGCCGCGCTTGGACGCGTCGAGGAAGGCGCCCATCAGCTCGACGTCGCCGTCACCGCCTTCGACGATGCCCTTGAGCGCCGCGACCTCGGCCTTGGCCTGGTCCAGCGTCAACCCCTGCCGGTACAGCAGCCGGTGCATCTGCTTGACCTGCGCGATGCGCTCGGGCCCGAAGCCGCGGCGCCGCAGGCCTTCGACGTTGAAGCCACGCACGGCGGCCGGGTTGCCGTCGACCATCATGAAGGGCGGCACGTCCTGCGACAGCGCGGTCTGGAAGCCGGCCATCGCATGCGCGCCGATCTTCACGAACTGGTGCACCCCGGTCAGCCCGCCGACGATGACCCAGTCGCCGACGTGCACGTGGCCGGCCAGCGTCGCGTTGTTCGCGAGGATGCAGTGGCTGCCGAGCTGCACGTCGTGGGCCAGGTGCACGTAGGCCATCACCCAGTTGTCGTCGCCGACCGTGGTGTTGCCGCTGTCCTGCGCGGTGCCGCAGTTGAAGGTGCAGAACTCGCGGATGGTGTTGCCGTGGCCGATCGTCAGCCGGGTCGGCTCGCCCGCGTACTTCTTGTCCTGCGGCGCGGCGCCGAGCGAACAGAACTGCCAGATGCGGTTGTGCTCGCCGATCGAAGTAAAGCCCTCGATCACGCAGTGCGGGCCGACCGTCGTGCCGGCGCCGATGCTCACGTGCGGCCCGATGATCGTGTAAGGCCCGACCTGCACGTCGGGCGCGAGCCGCGCCTGCGGGTCGACGATCGCGGTCGGATGGATCGTGCTCATCGGCCGCGTCAGGCGATCGTGCGCATCGTGCACATCAGCTGGGCCTCGCAGGCCAGCTCGCCTGCGACCTTGCCGCGTGCGCTGAACTTGTGGATGCCGGCCTTGATGCGGTCGACCTCGACCTCGAGGATCAGCTGGTCGCCGGGCTCGACCGGCCGCTTGAAGCGTGCGCCGTCGATGCCGACGAAGTAGATGACCGAGTTCTTGTTGGTCTGCAGCCCGCCGTCGGCGAAGCTCAGCAGCGCGGCGGCCTGGGCCATCGCCTCGAGCATCAGCACGCCCGGCATCACCGGGCGGTGCGGGAAGTGGCCGACGAAGAAGGGCTCGTTGATCGAGACGTTCTTCAGCGCCCGGATGCGCTTGCCGGCCTCGACCTCGAGCACGCGGTCCACCAGCAGGAAGGGGTAGCGGTGGGGCAGCTTCTCGAGGATCTGGTGGATGTCCATCATGGTGTCAGGTCGGGGTCGGCGAGGTCTTCGGGGTTCGGTGCGGTGGCCGCGCGCTCCAGCGCCCTCACCCGCTCGCGCAGGGCATGCAACTGGCGCAGCGTGACCGCGTTCTTTTCCCAGGCGCGATTGTCATCGAGCGGGAAGAAGCCGGTGTAGGTGCCCGGCTTGGTGATGGAGCGGCTCACGGTGCTCTGGGCCGAGATGTGCACGTCGTCGGCGATCGTCAGGTGGCCGAGGATGCCGGCGCCGCCGCCGATGGTGCAGCGCTCGCCGATGCGGGTGCTCCCGGCCACCGCCGAGCAACCGGCCATCGCGCTGCCGCGGCCGATGCGCACGTTGTGGGCGATCTGGATCAGGTTGTCGAGCTTGACGCCGTCCTCGATCACCGTGTCGTCGAGCGCGCCGCGGTCGATGCAGGTGTTGGCGCCGATCTCGACGTCGTCGCCGATGCACACCGCGCCGAGCTGCTCGATCTTGACGTAGCCCTGGTCCTTGGTGGGCGCGAAGCCGAAGCCGTCGGCGCCGATCACCGCGCCGCTGTGGACGATGCCGCGCGCGCCGATCGCGCAGCCGTGGGCAAGCGTCACGCGCGGGTGCAGCCGGGTCCGCGCGCCGACGCGGGCCCCACGGCCGACGAAGCATTGCGCGCCGATCACCGCGCCGTCGCCGATCTCGGCCTCGGCCTCGACGACGGCCAGCGCGCCGATGCGGACGCCGGCGCCGAGCCGCGCCGCCGCATCAACCACCGCACTCGGGTGCACGCCGGCCGGCTCGGCCGGCCGCGTGCGGGCGGCCCACCACTGCGTGAGCCGCGCGAAGTAGAGGTAGGGATCCGGCGTGACGATCGCCGCGCCGCGTGCCGCCGCCGCCTCACGCAGCGCCGGCGCGACGATCACGCAGCCGGCGGCGCTGACGTCGAGCTGGGCGCGGTAGCGCGGGTTGGCGACGAAGGAGATGGTGGCCGGCGTCGCACCCTCGAGCGGGCCGATGCGCGACAGCGCCAGGCCGGGCGGGCCGACGCGCTCGCCGCCGAGCGCCGCGACGATCTCGTCGAGGGTGACCGCGGAGTCGATCACCGCGCGGCCACGCGCCTCACTTGCTCGTGCTGCCGGCGTTCAGCGCCTTGACCACCTTGTCGGTGATGTCGACGCGCGGACCGGCGAACACGGCTTCCTGCAGGATCAGGTCGTACTTCTCGGTCTCGAAGATCTGCTTGATGACCTTGTTGGCGCGGTCGACGACGGCCGACAGCTCCTCGTTCTTGCGCTGGTTCAGGTCTTCCTGGAACTCGCGGCGCTTGCGCTGGAACTCGCGGTCCTGCTCGACCAGGTCGCGCTGGCGGCGGGTGCGCTCGCTCTCGGCGAGCGTCGGCGCGTCCTTCTCGAGCTTCTCGGAGGCGGTCTTGATGCGCGCTGCGGTCTCCTGCAGTTCCTTGTCGCGCTTCGAGAACTCTGCTTCCAGCTTGGCCTGGGCCGCCTTCGCGGGCACGGCCTCGCGCAGCACACGCTCGCTGTTGACGTAGCCGATCTTCAGTTCCTGCGCCTGGGCGCTCCCCATGGCCGCCAGCAGCACGGAGGCTGCCATCACGGCCTTCAGCGAAAAAGTCTTCATCAGAACGCGGTCCCGATCTGGAATTGGAACTTCTGGATTCTATCCGTGGGGAACTTGCGGAACGGGTTGCCGTAACTGATCTTCAGCGGCCCGACCGGCGAGATCCAGCTCAGGCCGAGGCCCGCCGAGGCTCGGAGACTGCCGAGGCTCACCGATTCGTCCTCGCCCCACACGTTGCCGGCATCGACATAGCCGAACAGGCGCAGCGTGCGGTCGTTGCCCGAGCCCGGCACCGGCACGTAGAGCTCGCTGTTCAGGTTGATGCGCCGCGTGCCGCCGGCATAGGCGCCGATCACGTCGACCGGGCCGAGCGAGCCCTGGTCGAAGCCGCGCACCGAGCCCAGGCCGCCGCCGTAGAAGTTCTTGAACACCGGGTAGCGCCGCCCGCTCAGGCCCTTGCCGTAGCCGATCTCGCCATTGAGGCCGAGGGTGAACTGCTTGGTGATCGGCAGCCACTGCTGGATCTGGTAGTTCATCCGCAGGTACTTGGTGTCGAGCGCGATACCCCATTCGGCGTTCAGGCGCTGGTAGCGGCCGCTGGTCGGCACCAGCGAGCTGTCGCGGCCGTCGCGCTGCCAGCCCAGCGTCAGCGGCAGGCTGTTGCTGACCGGGCCGAATTCGTCGCGGTAGAGGTAGTAGCTGTTCGGGATCGAGCCGCCGCGGATCTCGGTGCGCTCGATGCCGATGCCGAAGAACACCGTGTCGAACTCGCTGAACGGCACGCCGAAGCGGATCGCCGCACCCGGGGTGACGAGGGTGTACTCCTCGCCCTGGCTGTTGATCGGCTTGGTGGTGCGGTAGAACACGTCGATCGCGCGCGACACGCCGTCGACCGTGAAATACGGATCGACGGTGCTCACCACCAGGCTGCGGTTGTACTTGCTGGTGTTGATCTCGAAGCCGAGGTAGTTGCCGCTGCCGAAGATGTTGTCCTGGCGGATGCCGGCGGTCAGCGACAGCCGGTCGGCGCTGGAGAAGCCGGCGCCGAGCTGCAGGTTGCCGGTGGGCTTCTCCTTGACCTCGGCGGTCAGGTCGACCTGGTCGAACGCGCCGGGCACCTCGGCGGTGTCGATGTTGACCTCGCTGAAGTAGCCCAGCCGGTCGATCCGGTCGCGCGAGAGCTTGATGCGCCGGCCGTCGTACCAGGCCGACTCGAGCTGGCGGAACTCGCGCCGCACCACCTCGTCGCGGGTGCGGGTGTTGCCGGCCACGTTGATGCGGCGCACGTAGACGCGGCGATTCGGGTCGCCGACCAGCACCACCTCGACGCGGCCGGTGGCGCGGTCGATCTCGGTGCGCGGCTCGATGCGCGCGAAGGCGTAGCCGAAGGCACCGTAGAAGTCGGAGAAGCGCCGCACCGTCTCGGCCACCGCCTCGGCGCGGTAGGACTCGCCGGGTTTGATGCCGACGAGCGCCTGGAACTCATCCTCCTTGCCGAGGTACTCGCCCTCGAGCCGCACCGCCGTCACCGTGTAGGGCTGGCCCTCGCTGACGTTGATGGTGATCGAGATCGTCTGCTTGTCCGGCGAGATCGCGACCTGGGTCGACTCGACGTTGAACTCGAGGTAGCCGCGATTCAGGTAGTAGGCGCGCAGCGTCTCGAGGTCGGCGTTGAGCTTGGTGCGCGAGTAGCGGTCGGTCTTGGTGTACCAGGTCAGCCAGCCACCGCTGGTCAGCTCGAACTGCTTTAGCAGCGTGCCCTCGGAGTACACGGTGTTGCCGGTGATGCGGATCTCGCCGATCTTGGCGATCTCGCCCTCGGTCACGGTGAAGGTCACGCTGACGCGGTTGCGCTCGACCGGCGTGATGGTGGTGACCACGTCGGCGCCGTAGAGGCTGCGCGTCAGGTACTGGCGCTTGAGCTCCTGCTCGGCCCGGTCGGCCAGCGCGCGGTCGAAGGGAAGGCCTTCGCCGATGCCGACGTCCTTCAGCGACTTGGCCAGCGCGTCCTTGTCGAACTCCTTCAGTCCCGCGAAGCTGACGCTGGCGATGATCGGCCGCTCCTCGACCACGACCAGCACGACGTCGCCGTCGATCTCGAGGCGCACGTCCTTGAACAGGCCGGTCGCGAACAGCGCCCGCAGCGCGGCCGAGCCCTTGTCGTCGGTGTAGGTGTCGCCGATGCGAAAGGGCAGCGCGCCGAACACGGTGCCGGCGTCGGCCCGCTGCAGGCCCTCGACACGGATGTCCTTCAGCGTGAACGGGTCCACCGCCCAGGCCGAGGTGGCCAGCAGGGACAGCGCGAGTGCGGTGGCGGCGACGGCCGGCCGCAGCGCAGGACGGGCAGCAGCGCGAAGGCGGGCCGCGGAACGGAAGGCTCGGGAAGACAGCATGCGGTCAGTGCAGGCCCAACAGGCGGGCCACGTCGTTGTAGAGGGCCAGAGACATCATCATCAGCAGCACGGCCATGCCACCGCGCTGGAGCCGGTCGAGCCAGACTTCGGAGACCGGTCGCCCCGTCAACGCCTCGAAAAGATGATACATGAGGTGTCCGCCGTCGAGCATCGGCAGCGGCAGCAGATTGAGCACGCCGAGGCTGACGCTCACCAGCGCCAGGAAGCCGAGGTAGTAGGCCAAGCCGAGCTGCACCGACTGGCCGGCGTAGTCGGCGATCGTCAGCGGGCCGCTGAGGTTCTTCAGCGAGGCCTCGCCGATCAGCATGCGGCCGAGCATGCGCAGGCTGAGGATCGAGACCTCCCAGGTGCGCTGCAGCGCGCGCGTCAGGCCTTCCAGCGCGCCATAGCGCACCGTCACCATCTCGGGCGGCGCGCCGATGTAGGCCTCGATGCGCGGCACGCCGGCGGCGGCCTCGGTGCCGAAAACCGGCGTGATCTCGAGTTCGATGCGCTCGCCGCGCCGCTCGATGGTCCAGGCCATGGGCTGCGGCACGCCATCGCGGACCGCGGCACGGATCCACTCGCGCAGCCGCGCGGCATCGTCGACGCGCCGACCGTCGACCGTGAGCACCCGGTCGCCCTCGCGCAGTCCGGCGCGCTGGGCCGGGCCGCCCTCGATCACGCGCCCGAGCACGGCCTCGCTGTAGGGCGAGCCGATGCCGATGCGGCGCATCAGCTCGGCGTCGACCTCGCGCGCCGGCACGCCCTGCAGCGGCAGCGTGAGCCGACGCGCGCCGCGGCCCTGTGCGTCGCTGACCTCGAGCATCAGCGTCTCGCCCTCGAGGGCCGCCTCGGTGAGCTGCCAGCGCAGGTCGCTCATCGAACGCACCGGCTCGACCGAGCCCTCGCCGCGTGCGACGCCGCGCACCCAGTCGCCGGCCGCGAAGCCCGCGCGCTCGGCGATGCTGCCGCTGCCCGGCGCGCCGAGCAGCGCCTTCGGCTCGTCGACACCGACCCAGTGCGAGGCCGCGTACAGCAGCACCGCCAGCAGCAGGTTGGCGGCCGGCCCGGCGACGACGACGGCCGAGCGCTGCCACAGCGGCCGCTGGTCGAAGGCGCGGTGGCGCTCGGCCGGGGCCACCTCGCCCTCGCGCGTGTCGAGCATCTTCACGTAGCCGCCGAGCGGCAGCATCGACAGCGCGAACTCGGTGTCGCCGCGCTGGCGACGCCACACGATGCGGCCGAAGCCGACCGAGAAGCGCAGCACCTTGACGCCGCAGGCCACCGCCACGCGGTAGTGGCCGTACTCGTGCACGACGATCAGCAGCGCCAGCGTGACGAGGAAGGCGAGAACCGTGGTCATGCCGCGAGTGCCCTCACCCGTGCCTCGGCCGCGCCGCGCGAGCGCGCGTCGAGCGCCAGCAGGCCGGCCAGCGAGTCGGCTTCGCCGGCCTCGGGCCGGGTCGCGTCGATCGTGTGCGCGTTGACGTCGTGGATCTGGTCGAAGCGGACCGCCCCGGCCAGGAAGGCCGCCACCGCCACCTCGTTGGCGGCATTCAGCACGGCGGTGCTGCCCGCCGGTGCGGCGAGTGCCTCCCAGGCGAGCTGCAGGCCGGGGAAGCGGCGGGCATCGGCCGGCTCGAAGCTCAGCGCCGCCAGCTGGGTGAAGTCCAGCGCCGCGGCGCCGGACTCGATGCGCTCGGGCCACGCCAGGCCGTAGGCGATCGGCACCCGCATGTCGGGCGTGCCGAGCTGGGCCAGCACCGAATGGTCGCGGCACACCACCATCGAGTGGATGATGCTCTGCGGATGGATCGCGACGCGGATCTGCTCGGGCCGCAGGCCGAACAGCCAGCGCGCCTCGATGACCTCGAGCGCCTTGTTCATCATCGTCGCCGAATCGACCGAGATCTTGCGGCCCATCACCCAGTTCGGGTGCGCCACCGCCTGCTCGGGCGTGACGTCGCGCAGCGTCGCCGGGTCGCGGGTGCGGAACGGCCCGCCGGAGGCGGTCAGCACGATGTGGTCGACGGCCGACGGCCAGCGCGTGCGGTCGTCCGGCAGGCACTGGAAGATCGCCGAGTGCTCGCTGTCGATCGGCAGCAGCGTCGCCCCGCCCTTCTCGACGGCACGCATGAAGAGCGCGCCACCGACCACCAGCGCCTCCTTGTTGGCGAGCAGCAGGCGCTTGCCGGCGCGGGCGGCGGCCAGACAGGGCTCGAGGCCGGCGGCGCCGACGATCGCCGCCATCACCGCGTCGACCTCCGGGTGCGCGGCCACCTCGGCGAGCGCCGCCTCGCCGTCGAGCACCTCGACGCCGCTGCCGGCGAGCCGCCGGCGCAGCGCCGCGGCCCGCGTGCCGTCCGGCAGCACCGCGTAGCGCGGCCGCCATGCCAGGCACTGGCGCACGAAGTCGTCGACGCGGCTGTGCGCCGAAAGAGCGAACAACTCGTAGCGGTCCGGATGCCGCGCGATCACGTCGAGCGTGTTGACGCCGATCGAGCCGGTCGAGCCCAGCACGCACACGCGCTGCTTCTTCACATCGTCCTCCTCAGAGCGAGGCCAGCGCCAGGGCCGCCGGGAACACCGGCAGCAGCGCGTCGATGCGGTCGAGCACGCCGCCATGGCCCGGCAGCAGTCCGCTGCTGTCCTTGGCGCCGGCGCTGCGCTTCACCAGCGATTCGAACAGATCACCGACCACGCTGAGCGCCGCCAGGAACAAGGCCGCGACGACCAGCCCGACCGCGCCCAGGCGGCCCAGCAGCAGGCTGTAGAGACTCGGCACGGCTTGCATCGTGCGCTGGTCGAAGACGATCCAGGCGGTCGCCAGCAGCAGCACGCCCGCCATGCCGCTCCAGACGCCCTCCCAGCTCTTGCCGGGGCTGATCGCCGGCGCCAGCTTGCGCCGACCGAAGGCGCGCCCGCCAAAGTAGGCCGCAATGTCGGCAGCCCACACCAGCACGAAGACCGACAGCAGGAAGTTCAGTCCGATCGCCTTGGCCTGCACCATCGCCAGCCAGGCCAGCCACAGCAGCCCGGCACCCAGCAGCAGCCGCGCCGCCCCCGGCAAACGCGGCCAGCCGGCCACGCCGCGGCCGAGCACCGCGGCGCCGCCCAGCACCCACGCGGCCATCGCCGCCCACCACAGGGCAGGCGCCACGGCCTGGGTCCACCCGGCACTCCAGGCCGCCAGGCCGGTGAATGCGACCGCCATGCCGAGACCCCAGGCGCCGCCGCCCGGCATCCCGTTGAGCCGCGCCCACTCCCAGCCGGCAGCGCCGACCATCACCAGCGTCAGGAGTGCGAACGGCCACAGCGGCCGCAGCCACAAGACCGGCAGCAGTACCGCGAGCAGCAGCACCGCCGTGATGACGCGTTGCTTGAGCACGTCGCGCGGCGCCGGTCAGGCGACCGGCTGGGCCATCGCGACCGCCGGCCGCGCGGCCGGCCTGACGCCGCCGAAGCGCCGGTCGCGGGCGGCATAGCTGGCCAGCGCGCGGTCGAGCTCGGCCTCGTCGAAGTCCGGCCACAGGCAGTCGGTGAAGTGCAGCTCGGAGTAGGCCGCCTGCCACAGCAGGAAGTTGGAGATGCGCACCTCGCCGCCGGTGCGGATGAAGAGGTCCGGGTCCGGCGCATGCGACAGCGCCATGTAGCGGCCGAGACGCTCCTCCGACAGATCTTCGGGCGGCACGCCCTCGGCGATCGCCTGCCGGCAGGCCTGCACCACGTCCCAGCGGCCGCCGTAGTTGAAGGCGACCGACAGCGTGATGCGGGTGTTGTGGGCGGTGCGCTGCTCGGCCTCGTCCCAGGCCGCGCGCACCTTGTCGGAGACGGCGCTGCGGTCGCCGACGATGCGGATGCGCACGCCCTCGCCGGCCAGCTTGGCGAGGTACTTCGACACCGCCACCAGCACCAGGCTCATCAGGCCGGAGACCTCTTCCTCGGGGCGCTTCCAGTTTTCGCTCGAGAACGCGAACACCGTCAGGTAGCCGATGCCACGGTCGGCGCACGCGCGCACCGTGCGCACCAGCGCGTCGACACCCTGCTTGTGGCCGACGAAGCGCGGCATGAAGCGCTTGTTGGCCCAGCGCCCGTTGCCATCCATCACGACGGCCACGTGCCGCGGCAGCCGAGCCGTGTCCGGCTTGACGACGCTGAGCGCAGGGGTGGCGTCCGACATCACACGGCCAGGATGTCCGCTTCCTTGGCCTGGACCAGGCGGTCGATCTCGGCGATCGTGCGGTCGGTGAGCTTCTGCACCTCGTCCTGCGAGCGGCGCTCGTCGTCCTCGGTGATCGCCTTGTCCTTGAGCAGCTTCTTGGCATGCTCGTTGGCGTCGCGGCGCAGGTTGCGCACGGCGACCTTGGCGTCCTCCGCAGTGCCGCGCACGACCTTCGTGAGCTGCTTGCGGCGCTCCTCGGTCAGCGCCGGCATCGGCACGCGCAGCAGGTCGCCCATCGACGCCGGGTTCAGGCCGAGGTCGGACTCGCGGATCGCCTTCTCGATCTTCGGCCCCATGCCCTTCTCCCAGGGCTGGACGCTGATCGTGCGGGCGTCGAGCAGCGTCACGTTGGCGACCTGGCTGATCGGCACCATCGAGCCGTAGTACTCGACGTGCACCTGGTCGAGAATGCCCGGGTGGGCGCGGCCGGTGCGGATCTTCTGCAGCTCGTGCTGGAAGGCCTCCAGCGACTTGGCGGCCTTCTGGTCGAGCGTGTTCCTGATGTCTGCGATGCTCATCTCGATGTCCTGCTCGGGGTCGTCTCGGCCTCAGACATGGACCGTCGTGCCCTCGTCCTCGCCCTGCACCACGCGCTTCAGGGCGCCGGGCTTGAAGATGGAAAACACCTGGATCGGCAGCTTCTGGTCGCGGCACAGCGCGAAGGCCGTCGCGTCCATCACCTGCAGGTTGCGGCTGATCGCCTCGTCGAAGCTCACGCGGGTGTAGCGCGTGGCCTCGGGATCCTTGTGCGGGTCGGCGCTGTAGACGCCGTCGACCTTGGTCGCCTTCAGCACCACCTGGGCGCCGATCTCGGCGCCGCGCAGCGCCGCCGCGGTGTCGGTCGTGAAGAAGGGGTTGCCGGTGCCGGCCGCGAAGATCACGACCTTGCCCTCTTCGAGGTACTGCAGCGCCTTCGGCCGCACATAGGGCTCGACCACCTGCTCGATGCTGATGGCCGACATCACGCGCGCCGTCATGCCCTCCTGGCGCATCGTGTCGGCGAGCGCGAGCGAGTTCATCACGGTGGCGAGCATGCCCATGTAGTCGGCGGTGGCGCGGTCCATGCCGACCGCGCCGCCAGCCACGCCGCGGAAGATGTTGCCGCCGCCGATCACCACCGCGACCTCGACCCCCATCGCGGTGATCTCCTGCACCTCGCGCACCATCCTGACGATGGTCGCCCGGTTGATGCCGTAGGCATCGTCACCCATCAGGGCCTCGCCGGACAACTTGAGCAGGATGCGTTTGTACGCCGGCATGCAGGGGGCTCCTCGTGGGACAGCGGTCGCGCGGTGCGCTGAGTTTAGGGGAAGACCCGGACCTGCCTCGTGGGCGCGCCCGGGTGTTGCAAGGCCTTACTGGCCCTTGGCCGCAGCGACCTGGGCCGCGACCTCGGCGGCGAAGTCGTCGGTCTTCTTCTCGATGCCCTCGCCGACGATGTAGAGCGTGAAGCCCTTCACCGCGGTCTTCTTGTCCTTGAGCATCGCACCGACCGTCTGCTTGCCGTCTGCGGCCTTGACGAAGACCTGGTCGAGCAGCGAGACCTCCTTCAGGAACTTCTGCACCGAGCCCTCGACCATCTTCGCGACGATCTCGGCCGGCTTGCCCGACTCGGCGGCCTTCTCGGCGGCGATCTTGCGCTCCTTCTCGACCAGCTCGGCCGGCACGTCGGCCGACGACAGCGCGGCCGGCTTCATCGCGGCCACGTGCATCGCGACGTCCTTCGCCGCCACCGCGTCGCCGTCGAACTCGACGAGCACGCCGATGCGCGTGCCGTGCAGATAGCTCGACAGCACGCCACCGCCCGCGTTGCGCTTGAAGCGGCGGATGCTCATGTTCTCGCCGATCTTGCCGATCAGGCCCTTGCGCACGTCCTCGACCGTGGGGCCGAAGCCGTCCTGCGACAGCGGCAGCGCCGACAGCGCGGCCACGTCGGCCGGCGCCTGCTCGGCCACCAGGGCGGCGCAGCTCTTCACGAAGGCGAGGAAGGACTCGTTCTTCGAGACGAAGTCGGTCTCGCAGTTGACCTCGACGAGCGCGCCGGTCGAGCCGTCGACGGCGGCAGCGATCACGCCCTCGGCCGTGATGCGCGAGGCGGCCTTGCCGGCCTTGTTGCCGAGCTTGACGCGCAGGATCTCCTCGGCGCGGTCCATGTCGCCATCGGCCTCGGTCAGGGCCTTCTTGCACTCCATCATCGGGGCGTCGGTCTTGGCGCGCAGTTCGGCGACCATGCTGGCGGTGATTGCGGGCATTGCTTACTCCGGTGGATCTGGGGAATCTTGAAAAAAAGGGGCTGAAACAGCCCCTGGGTCGAGTGCGCAGCGCGCGAGGCGGACTCAGGCCGCGTCGCTGACTTCCACGAACTCGTCGCTGCTCTGGGCCGCGGCGACCACGTCGCTCACTGCGTTGGCCTTGCCCTCGAGCACCGCGTCGGCGACCGCGCGCGCATACAGCGCCACCGCCTTGGCCGAGTCGTCGTTGCCGGGGATCACGTAGTCGATGCCCTCGGGCGAGTGGTTCGAGTCCACCACGCCGATCACCGGGATGCCGAGCTTCTGCGCCTCGGCGATCGCGATCTTGTGGTAACCGACATCGATGACGAACATCGCGTCGGGCAGCGCGTTCATGTCCTGGATGCCGCCGATGTCCTTCTCGAGCTTGGCGATCTCGCGGGCGAACAGCAGCGCTTCCTTCTTGCTCATGGTCTCGAGGCCGGCTTCCTGCTGGGCCTGCATCTCCTTGAGCTTCTTCAGCGACCCCTTGACGGTCTTGAAGTTGGTCATCATGCCGCCGAGCCAGCGCTGGTCGACATAGGGCATGCCGGCGCGCTTGGCTTCCTGGGCCACGACCTCGCGCGCCTGGCGCTTGGTGCCGACCATCAGGATGGTGCCGCGCTTGGCGGCCAGCGAGCGGGTGAACTTCATCGCCTCGGTGAAGAGCGGCAGCGTCTTCTCGAGGTTGATGATGTGGATCTTGTTGCGATGGCCGAAGATGAACGGGGCCATCTTCGGGTTCCAGAAGCGCGTCTGGTGTCCGAAATGGACGCCGGCTTCCAGCATTTCACGCATGGTGAAGGACATAAGAGCTCCAAAGGTTGGGTCTGAAATCCGGTCAGAATCGCAGGCGCTTGCATCAGACCTTCGGGTCCGTGCAGCGCGATGACGACACCTTTTGTCGACCGGGTTCGCGGCTGGTTTCTTCCGGCCGGCCCTGCGGGAGACGGCTCTGGAAAAAACCTGTGGAGTATAGCACCGCGATGTTCGTCGCCCGACCGGCTCCCAGCCCCTCACCCGCCGGGAGCGGGTCATGAGAATCGCGATCATCGGGGCCGGCATCGCCGGTGTCGCGACCGCCTACGAGCTGGTCGCCGACGGGCACCAGGTGACGGTGCTGGAGCGCCACAGCAGCATCGCCGCGGAGGGGAGTTTTGCGCCCGCCGGCGTGTTCGGCGCCGGCTGGTGGGCGGTCGCGCCGCGCGCCGAAGGTCGGCATGCGCCCGCGGGATGGCCGCTCGCACGCACGCCGGCCGCCTGGCCCTGGTGGTGGCAGCAGCGCCGCGCCGACCATGCCGCGCCCGCCGCCCGGCGGCTGGCGACCTGCGTCCGGTTGGCCGAGCGCAGCACCGATCGCCTGAAGACGCTGAGCACCCAGCTCGGCTTCGAGTTCGAGCGTGGCGACGGCGCGCTCGTGCTGTGGCGCACCGACCGCGAGCGCGCCACGGGACAGGCGGCGATCGCGGCGCTGCGAGCGCTCGGCATCGCCGCCACCGAGGTCGACGCCGCGCAGTGCCGCGCGATCGAACCGAATCTCGCCCCGGAACGGCCGCTCGCCGGCGGCGTGCACCTGCCGTCCGACGGCCGCGGCAACTGCCGGCAGTTCGCCCATGCGCTGCGCGAGGCGGCCGAACGGGCCGGCGCGGAGTTCCGCTTCGCCACGACCGTGCGCGCGATCGCCTCCAGACCGGCGGGCGGGGTCGATCTGCGGTTGGAGCAGACGGCGCCGACCACCGGCTTCGGCAGCAGCAAGATGGCGCCGGGCCGCGTCGCGCGACCGGTGCCGCGCGAGCGCGCCCGGGCCGCGGCCCGCTATCTCGAGCCGGTGTCCGACGAGGCCTTCGATGCCGTTGTGGTAGCGGCCGGCGTGGCATCGGCCGAGCTGCTGCAGCCGCTCGGCCTGAAGCTGGCGTTGCGCCCGGTGCATGGCTACTCGCTGACGGCCGCGCTGCGCTCGCCGGAACGCGGCCCGCGCTCGGTCGTGATCGACGCCAGCACCGGCGGCGTCATCAGCCGGCTGGGCCAGCGGGTGCGGGTTGCGGCCGGGGCCGAAGTCGGCGGGTCGGACCGGCAGCACCGCCGCGGCACCACCGAGGGGCTCTACACGCTGGTGCAGGAATGGTTCCCGGGTGCCGCCCAGCTGACCCGGCCGCAGGTCTGGAAAGGCCCGCGCGCGATGTTGGCCGACGGAATGCCTTTGATCGGCCCCGGGCCGCGACCCGGCGTCTGGCTGCATCTCGGCCATGGCGGCATCGGCTGGTCGCTGGCCTGTGGTGGCGCGCTGGCGCTGGCCGACCAGATCGCCGGGCGCGCCCCGGCAGCGCCACCCGGCCGCGCCCCCGATGGCGCGGCCTGAGTCAGTGACCGGATGCGCGTGGACATGACCGGACGACCCTTGCCCCCCGTACCGATCGCGCCCGGGCGCAGCGGACCGCCGCAGGGCTGGCCGCTGCATGGGGTTGCCGCGTCACGGCGCTTGGAGGCCGCTGCCGCGCAAGGCCTGCCGGCGCACACGCTGATGCGCCGCGCCGGATGGGCGGTGGCCCGCCTCGCGCTGGCGCTCGCGCCGGCCGCGCACCGGGTCTGGGTCGCCGCCGGCCCCGGCAACAACGGTGGCGACGGCCTCGAGGCGGCGATGCACCTGCACGCGGCCGGCAAGGACGTCACCGTGACGCTGCTCGGTGCCACCTCGCGCCCGCCGGATGCCGTCGCGGCCCTCGAGAGAGCGCGGGCCGCCGGCATCCGTGTGATCGACGGCGCCCTGCCGCCCTGGGCGCTGCAGCCGCAAGACCTGGCCATCGACGCCCTGTTCGGCATCGGCATGTCACGGCCTCCGGGGGGCGCGGCTGGCGATGCGGTCCGGGCGCTGAATGGCGCCGTCGCCCCCGTGCTGGCGATCGACCTGCCGTCCGGGCTGGACGCCGATCACGGCTGGTGCCTCGATCCGGCCGCTGCGGTGCAGGCGCGCTGGACCCTGTCGCTGCTGACGCTGAAGCCAGGCTTGTTCACCGCGGCGGGCCGCGACCATGCCGGCGAGGTCTGGTTCGACGACCTGGCCGTCGCGGCCGATGCCGAACCGCCGGTCGCGCAGCTGCTGACTTCGGTCGACGGCTGGTGGCCGCGGCGGCGGCATGCGCAGCACAAGGGGAGCTTCGGCGATCTGTGGGTGATCGGCGGCAGTGCGGGCATGACCGGTGCAGCGGCCCTGGCGGCACGCGCCGCCCTGGCGGCGGGCGCCGGTCGGGTCTACCTGGTCTCGCACGCCGGCGCCGACCCGGCGCAACCGGAGCTGATGCAGCGATCGGCCGCTGCGCTGACCGACCACGACGAGCTCCTGGAGCAGGCGACGGTGGTGGCCGGCTGCGGCGGCGGTCCCGACATCGCAGCGCCGCTGTCGACGCTGATCGGACGGGCCGGCCGGCTGCTGCTCGACGCCGATGCACTCAACGCGCTGGCCGCCGACACCGCACTGGCGGCGCGGCTGCGGGCGCGGCAACGCCGTGGCCGACCGACCCTGCTGACGCCGCATCCGCTCGAAGCGGCACGGCTGCTGGGCGTGGCGACGGCCGATATCCAGGCCGACCGCATCGGGGCCGCCCGCGCGCTGGCAGAACGCCTGTCGGCGGTGGTCGTCCTCAAGGGTGCCGGCAGCGTGATCGCCGACGGTGCCGGCCATTGCATGATCAACGCCAGCGGCAATGCCGCGCTGGCCACCGCAGGCGCGGGCGACGTGCTGGCCGGCTGGATCGGCGGCCTGTGGTCACAGGGCCTGACGGTGCAGCGGGCCGCGGCGCTGGGCGTGTTCAGCCACGGCGCGGCGGCCGACCGCTGGATGGCCCTCCACGGCCGCGCCGCCCCACTGCCGGCCGGCCGGCTGATCGACGGTCTGGCCGACGACTGGGGACGGCACGACACCTGACATCGGCTCCTTCAGTCGTGCACGACGAGAGCCGAGTCGCTCAGCCACAGGCCGGTGGTGCCGGCGTTGCCGCGCGCCTGGATGCGGATCGTGTTGGCGCCGACGACGACCGGGATCACGATCGTGATGGAGTTGCGCATCCATCCGTCGTAGCCCGCGGTTGAGTTGGCGCCGCAGAACGCGTCCGATGATCCGACGGTCGGCGGCATCGTCACGCCGTTCACGAGGATGTCCAGATCCAGCCACGCCGACGTGTTGCCCGCGGGCGCGGTGATCGAGCACTCGGCGCTGTAGGTCAGCACCTTGCGGCCGGCGACCGTGCTGTTGAAGGTGATCGTGGTCGCGCCGGCCGAATTCAGCGGCACGAACACCGGCGCGGCACTGGCAGCGCTCCAGTTGCTCGGGCGGACCGCATTCACCCGCACCCCCGCGACGGCGGCACCGACCGCGCCGATCAACAGCGCGGCGACCAGGGTTCGATTCAAGGCATTCATCGTCTTCCTTTCGACGGGCGGCGCATTGCCATGACAGGTCGGCGCCGCCCGCGCTGCAACCTGACGCCGCCCCGACCGCAGCGCCCAGGGGCGCGGCGGGCACGGCGGAGGCGAAATCGGTGTCATTGCGGCGGTGTCGCCGCGATGGCCTGCTCAAGTTGCTCCAGCTCGCCGAGCCGGCGCCGCGCATCGGTCTGCAGGGCGGCGCTGTGGTCGTAGAGGGCCGTCTGCAGCGCGCCGCGCAGCGCGTCACCGCCATCGGCCGCGATCGCATCGAGGTAGCCGGCGAAGGCCAGCAGGCGCACGCGCTCCGACGGATCGCCCTGGTAGGCGTCGCGCAGCAGCGCGGTGTCGAGCGGGAGGCCCAATTGCTGAGCGCGCAGCAAAGCCTGTTCGCGGTCGGCGTCGCCGCCCTCGCGCAGCGTGCGCGCCAGCGCCGCGGGATCGCCGTCCGCGGCAGCGGCTGCGGCCGGCGGCCGCACGACGGCCGATGCCGGGACCGGCACCGATGGCGCCGGCAAGCGGACCCCGGCGCGCAACAGGTCGTCGATCAGGGCCGGGACAGATCCCCGCTCGACGTGTACCGACACGCTCCCGTCCGGGAACAGCCGAACGCCCGACGACGGTGAGATCGGCGACGCCAGCGACGCGACGGGCGCCTGGGCCCGTTGTACGGCCGGTGCTTTTGCCGTCGGCCGCCCGGCATCGGCCGCGACGCCATGCAACCCCCAACCGGCCGCCATCGATGCGGCAGCCACCACCGCGAACCCCAACGCCTCGCGTGCTTGCATGTCCGTCCCCCGAGGGCCGGCAAAGAGCAGCCCTGATGGACGGTGACGTTAGTCCGCAGCCGACGCCAAACTATCCCTAGCTGAACCGACAGGTGCGGGATTGGGATTCGCGATCAGCGGCCGCGCTTCTCCTTGCGCTGCTCGCGCAGCGAGCGGCCACGCGCCGTGGTCTTCGCGGCCGCGGTGCCGGCATGGGCCTTCTTGCCCGCGACCTTGGCTCCGGCCTCGCGCGTGGCGCGCTTGTGCCCGCGGTCGGCGTGCTCGACGTCCTTGAGCTCCTCGACCGCCGACGTCGGACGTTCCTTCGCCGGCCGCGCCGGTGCGGCGTCGCGCACCAGCCGGAAGTCGATCTTGCGCCCGTCGAGGTCGACCCGGCTCACCTGCACCCGCACGCGGCTGCCGACTGCGTAGCGCACGCCGGTGCGCTCGCCGCGCAGCTCCTGCCGCGCCTCGTCGAAGCGGAAGTACTCGCCGCCGAGCTCGGTGATGTGCACCAGGCCTTCGACGTAGAGATCGTCGAGCGTCACGAACAGGCCGAAGCTGGTGGCCGCGCTGACGGTGCCGCCGTACTCCTCGCCAAGGTGCTCGCGCATGAACTTGCACTTGAGCCAGGCCTCGACGTCGCGCGAGGCCTCGTCGGCGCGGCGCTCGTTGGCGCTGCAGTGGTTGCCGGCGGTCTCCCAGGCCTGGGCCTCGGCGGTGAGCTTGGCCTTCGGCGCCGCCTTGGCCGCGCCGGCCGACGCCGCGCGCGGCTTGCGCGTGTGGACCGCCGAGGTGGCCAGTTCGGTGACCTGCAGGTGGTACTTGCGCTCGCCGAGCAGGGCCTTGATCACGCGGTGCACCAGCAGGTCCGGGTAGCGACGGATCGGACTGGTGAAGTGCGTGTAGGCGGGATAGGCCAGGCCAAAGTGGCCGCTGTTGATCGGCGTGTAGATCGCCTGCTGCATCGAGCGCAGCAGCATCGAGTGGATCTGCAGCGCGTCGGGCCGGTCCTTGGTCGCCAGTGCGATCGTCTGGAACTCGCCCGGCCGTGGATCGTCGCCGATCGACAGGCCCAGGCCGAGCGCACGCAGATAGGCCTGCAGCGCGACCCGCTTCTCCGGCGTCGGCCCCTCGTGAACCCGGTACAGCGACGCATGCTTATGCGTGGCGATGAAGTCGGCCGAACAGACGTTGGCGGCCAGCATCGCCTCCTCGATCAGGCGGTGGGCGTCGTTGCGCGTGCGCGGCACGATCTTCTCGATGCGGCCGTTGTCGTCGCAGACGATCTGCGTCTCGGTGGTCTCGAAGTCGACCGCGCCGCGCGCCGCGCGCGCCTTCAGCAGCGCGCGGAAGACCTCGTGCAGATGCAGCAGGTGCGGCACCAGCGTCTTGTGCTTCTGGGCCTCGGGACCGCGGGTGTTCGCGAGCACCGCCGCGACCTCGGTGTACGTGAAGCGCGCGTGCGAGTTGATGACCGCCGGGAAGAACTGGTAGGCGTGGATCTCGCCGGCCGCGTCGATGAGCATGTCGCAGACCATCGCCAGCCGGTCCTCGCGCGGGTTCAGCGAGCACAGGCCGTTGGACAGCTTCTCCGGCAGCATCGGGATCACGCGGCGCGGGAAATAGACGCTGGTGGCACGCTCGTAGGCGTCGTCGTCGAGCGCTTCGCCGGGCTTCACGTAATGGCTCACGTCGGCGATCGCGACGATCAGGCGCCAGCCGTTGGGTTGCTTGACGCGCCCGATCTTCGCCGGTTCGCAGTACACCGCGTCGTCGAAGTCGCGCGCGTCCTCGCCGTCGATCGTGACCAGCGGCACGTCGGTCAGGTCGATGCGCTGCTTCTTGTCGGTCGGACGCACCTTGTCGGGCAGCTTGGCCGTCTGCGCCATCGTCTCGGCGCTGAAGCGGTGCGGCACCTCGTACTTGCGCACCGCGATCTCAATCTCCATGCCCGGGTCGTCGATCTCGCCCAGCACCTCGGTCACGCGGCCGAGCGGCTGCGAGTGCATCGACGGCGGCTCGGTCAGCTCGACCGCGACCACCTGCCCGGCCGACGCGTTCGCGATCCCGTTCTTCGGGATCATGATGTCCTGCCCGTAGCGCTTGTCCTCGGGCGCGACCAGCCAGATGCCGCTCTCGTGCAGCAGGCGGCCGATGATCGGCGTCTTGCGGCGCTCGAGGATCTCGAGCACGCGGCCTTCGGGCCGGCCCTTGCGGTCGTAGCGCAGCACGCGCACGCGCACGCGGTCGCGGTGCAGCACCGAGTGCATCTCCTGCGGGGAGAGGTAGATGTCGGGTTCGCCGTCGTCGCGTTGCAGGAAGCCGTGGCCGTCGCGATGGCCCTGGATCGTGCCTTCGACTTCGCTCAGCAATGCAGCGCCGAGTGTCAGGCTGCTTGTCTTGTCTTCATTCTTGATGCTAAAATCTCCGGCTTTCGTACCTAGCCCAGGTGGCGGAATTGGTAGACGCACTAGTTTCAGGTACTAGCGGGTAACTCCGTGGAGGTTCGAGTCCTCTCCTGGGCACCAAATGATAAGAAGGCCGGCACCGTGTGCCGGCCTTTTTTCTTGTCTCGAGCCCGCGGCGACAGGCTCAAGGTGCGTGCTTGCGCGCCAGCCCTTCGGGGCGCAGCGCGTCGTATTCCTCGAAGGGCTGATGGATCCAGGGACTGGTCGGCAGTGACTCGACGAAGTAGTCCGGCGTGTAGGTCGACACGCCCTTGACCCACAGCACCGCCGAGCGCAGCTCGGCGATCGAGGGCATGCCGCGCAGCCGGTCGACCACCGCCTTGAGCGTGATCCCGGAGTCGGCCAGATCATCGACCAGCAGCACGCGCCCGGCCAGCTCCCCCTTGGGCAGCGTGATGTACTGGGCCAGGTCCAGCCGGCCCTGGATCGTGCCGCCGTCGTGGTGATAGGAACTGGTGGACATGATCGCCAGCGGCTTGTCGAACACGCGCGACAGGATGTCGCCGGGCCGCATGCCGCCGCGCGCCAGGCACAGGATCTGGTCGAAGGCCCAGCCCGAGGTATGCACCTGCAGCGCCAGCCGCTCGATCAGCAGGTGGTAGTCGTCCCAGGAGACATAGAGGTTCTTGCCGTCGTCGGTGAGCATCTCTCGCGGTCTCCGGGGGGCGCCGTCGTCAGCCCTGGTAGGGGTGGCGCAGCAGGATCGTGTGCTCGCGGTCGGGGCCGGTCGACACCATGTCGATCGGCGCGCCGATCAGCTGCTGCACGCGCTCGAGGTAGCGGCGCGCGTTCAGCGGCAGGTCGTCCCAGCGCGTCAGGCCGACGGTCTTCTCGGTCCAGCCGGGGAAGGTCTCGTAGATCGGTTTGCAGTCGACGATGACGTCGGCATCGAGCGGCAGGATGTCGATGCGCTCGCCGCCGAGCTCGTAGCCGACGGCCATCTTGATCTCGGGCAGGCCGTCGAGCACGTCGAGCTTGGTGATGCACAGGCCCGACAGGCCGTTGATCAGGATCGATCGCTTCATCGCCGCGGCATCGAGCCAGCCGCAGCGCCGCGGCCGGCCGGTCACGGTGCCGCGCTCCTGGCCGACGGTCGAGAGGTGGTGGCCCACCGAACCCGGCTCGTCCATCGGCAGCTCGGTCGGGAACGGGCCGGAGCCGACGCGCGTCGTGTAGGCCTTGGTGATGCCGAGGATGTAGTGCAGCTTGTCGGGGCCGACGCCCGAGCCCGCCGCGGCGTTGCCGGCCACGCAGTTGCTCGAGGTCACGTAGGGGTAGGTGCCATGGTCGATGTCGAGCAGCGTCCCCTGCGCGCCCTCGAACAGCACGTTGCCGCCGGCCAGGTTGGTCTCGGCGATGCGCACGCCGACATCGGCCATCATCGGCCGCAGCTGCTCGGCCACCGCCATCGCGTGGTCGAGCATCGGCTGGTACTCGAGCTGCTCGGCGCCGAGCCAGCCGCCGAGCACGAAGTTGTGCAGCTCGAGCAGCTCGCGCAGCTTGCGCGCGAAGCGCTCCGGGTGCTTGAGGTCCTGCACGCGCAGCGCGCGGCGCGCGACCTTGTCCTCGTAGGCGGGCCCGATGCCCTTGCCGGTGGTGCCGATCTTGCCGGCGCCCGAGCTCTCGCGCTGGCTCTCGCGCGCCTTGTCCACCGCCACGTGGAAGGGCAGGATCAGCGGGCAGGATTCGCTGATCACCAGGCGCGATCGCACCTCGATGCCGGCCGCTTCCAGCCGCTCGATCTCCGACAGCAGGTGGGTCGGATCGACCACCACGCCGTTGCCGATGCAGCACAGCACGCCGTCGCGCATCACGCCCGAGGGGATGAGCTGCAGCGCCGTCTTCTTGCCCTTGATCACCAGCGTGTGGCCGGCGTTGTGGCCGCCCTGGAAGCGCACCACGGCGCTGGCATGGTCGGTCAGCCAGTCGACCACCTTGCCCTTGCCCTCGTCGCCCCACTGGGTGCCGACCACCACCACGTTGCGGCCCGTACCGGGCTTGCCTGTACTCATCATCTGATCCTGAAGTTCCGGGCCGGCGCGCTCACAGCGCGCGCAGCACCCACTGTCCGCCGACGGCGACGATCTCGCGGTCGCATTCGAATTCCTGCCCTTCGTGCTCGTGCCCCGGCAGCACGCACACCACGGTGTCGCCACCGGCGCGCAACTCGCGGACCGCGGCGCGCAGGCTGGCGTCCTCGCCCCAGGGCGCGCGCACGGCGGCGTGGCGCTGCGGGCCACCGGGGCCGCGCGGCAGCTGCTTCAGGTCGGTGCTGAAGCCGACCGCCGGCCGGTTGCGCCCGAACACCGCACCGACCTCGTCGTAGCGACCGCCGCGCAGCAGCGCGTCGCTGCAGCCCTCGGCGTAGACCGCGAAGCGCGAGCCGGTGTAGTAGCTGTAGCCGGCCTGGTCGGCCAGATCGAAGGCGACGTTCAGACCCGGGTGGGCCAGCGCCGCGTGTTCGGCCAGCCGTCGCAGGTCCTGCAGCGCAGCAGCGATCTCGGGGCGACGCGGCAGCAGCGTCTCGGCGCGCGCCAGCGTCTCGACATCGCCGTACAGCGACGGCAGCACCCGCAGGCCGGCACGGGCCTCGGCCGGCAGGCCGTCGGTGCACTGCGCCAGCGCGGCCGCGTCCTTGGTGTTGAGAGCAGCCACCAGCGCCTCCAGCCGCGTCGCGTCGATCGCGATGCCGGCCAGCAGCCCGCGCACGATGCGCGCGTCACCGAGGTCCAGCAGCAACCCGCCCAGCCCCGCCGAGCGCAGGCTGTCGAGCGCCAGGTCCTGGATCTCGAGGTCCGCCTCGAGGCCGCAATGGCCGTAGAGCTCGGCGCCGAACTGCAGCGGCTCGCGGGTCGCCTGCAGCCCCGCCGGCCGCGCGTGGACCACCGGGCCGCAGTAGCACAGCCGCGTCACGCCGGCACGGTTGAGCAGATGGGCGTCGATGCGCGCGACCTGCGGCGTGGTGTCGGCGCGCAGGCCGAGGGTGCGGCCGCTGGACTGGTCGACCAGCTTGAAGGTGCGCAGGTCGAGCTCGTGGCCGGTGCCGGTCAGCAGCGACTCGAGGTGCTCGATGAGCGGCGGCATCACCAGCTCGTAGCCGTAGGCGCGGGCGCTGTCGAGCACCCGGCGGCGCAGTTCCTCGAGGCGCCGCGCCTCTGACGGCAGCACGTCGGCGATGTGCTCCGGCAGCAACCAGGCAGACGTCATGAAAGAACCCGGTGTTAAAACGGTATTGTATCGACCGGCGCCGGGCCGGCCGGCCTTCACAGCGCCAGCACGAACAGCAGCAACAGCCCGCCGAGCATGCTGCTCAGCCCGAGGAAGCGCAGCTGCCCGTCGGTGAGCCGCGTGGCCTGCTCGAACAGCTGCCGCCAGCGCACCGGGCTGACGAAGGGCAGCAGCCCCTCGAAGACCAGCAGCAGCGCCAGCGCGCTGAACAGCGTGTCCCACATGGGGCGAAGGCGTCAGCGGGAACGGCTCGCGGCCGCCGGCAGGTTACCGCGCATGGCCCGGAAGAACTCGTTGTCGGGCTCGACCACCAGCACGTCGGTCTTGCTTCGGAAGCTCGTCCGGTAGGCCTCGAGGCTGCGGTAGAACTGCGCGAACGAGGGGTCACGGCCGAACGCATCGGCGTACAGCGCCGAGGCCTTGGCGTCGCCCTCGCCCTTGACCTTCTGCGCATCGCGGTAGGCTTCGGCGATGATGACCTCGCGTTGCTTGTCGGCATCCGCACGGATCTTCTCGCCCTCGGCCTGGCCGGTCGAGCGCAGCTCGTTGGCCACCCGCTTGCGCTCCGACTCCATGCGCCGGTAGACGGAATCGGTGATGTTGGCGACGAAGTCGACGCGCTTGATGCGCACGTCGACGATCTCGATGCCGAAGCTCTTCGCGTCGTCGGTCAGGCGGCCGATGACGCCCTGCATCACCTTGTCGCGCTCGGTGGACAGCACCTGCCGGACGGTGAGCTTGGTGACCTCCTCGTTCAGCGCCGCCTGGACGATCGGCGCCAGCCGGTTCTCGGCGTTGCGCATGTCGGCACCGTTGTTGCGGATGAACTGGCGCGGGTCGCTGATGCGCCACTTCACCAACCAGTCGATCACCAGACTCTTCTTCTCGGCGGTGAAGATGGGCCGCGTCTCGGGGCTGTCGAGGCTCTGCACCCGTTTGTCGAGGAAGACGACGTTCTGGAACGGCGGCGGCAGCTTGAACTTCAGCCCCGGCTCGGGGACCACTTCCTTGATCTCGCCGAGCGCGTACAGCACCGCGAACTGGCGCTGGTCGACGACGAACAGCGTCGACGACACCGCCATCAGCACGAGCAGCACGCCCGCGACGGTCAATCCGATCTTGTTGTTCATGGACTCGTGTCTCCTGCGGCCTCAGCGGCCCTCGCGCTCGCGGGTGCGCTGGTTGTCGCGCGAGCGGTTGGCCTCGGCGGCGGACGCCGGCGACACCGGCGTTGGCTCGACCGCAGCGGCCGCCGCCGGCGCCACGACCCCGGCCGCCTGCATCAGCCGGTCGAGCGGCAGGTACAGCAGGTTGGAGCCGCTCTTCACGTCGACCATGACCTTGCTGACGTTGGTATAGACCTCGCGCATCGTGTCGACGTAGAGGCGGTCGCGGGTCACCGACGGCGCCTTCTCGTACTCCGCATAGACCTGCTTGAAGCGCGAGGCATCGCCTTCGGCCTGGGCGATCACCCGGCCGCGGTAGCCCTCGGCCTCCTCGCGCAGCCGCGAGGCCGTGCCCTGGGCCTTGGGGATCACGTCGTTCGCGTAGGCCTGCCCCTCGTTCTTGAAGCGCTCGCGGTCGGCGCCGGCCTTCACCGCGTCGTCGAACGAGGCCTGCACCTGCTCGGGCGGCTGGACGCTCTGCACGTTGACGTTGGAGACCAGGATGCCGGCGCGCAGCCGGTCGATCTGGGCCTGGATGGACTTCACCAGATCGGTGGCGATCGCGTCGCGCTGCTCGTAGAGCACCGAATCCATGCGGCTCTTGCCGACGATCTCGCGCACCGCGGACTCCGCGGCCAGCACCACCGCCTCGTCGGGGTTGGCGTTCTCGAACAGGAAGTCCTTCGAGTCCTTCAGCCGGTACTGCACGACGAAGCGGATATCGACGATGTTCTCGTCCTCGGTCAGCATCGACGACTCGCGCAGCCCGGTGGCCTGCCCGACGTTGCTGCGACCGACCTCGACCGAGCGCAGCTGCGTGACCTTGACCGTCTCGTGCGACTGGAAGGGATAGGGCAGGCGCCACTGGAAGCCGGCCTCGACCGTCTTGCTGTAGCGGCCGAAGGACATCACCACGCCCTGCTGCCCTTCCTCGACGATGAAGAAGCCGGTGCCCAGCCAGATCAACCCGACGACGCCGACGATCAGCCCGGCACCGATGCCGGCGCTCTTCATGTCCGGCGGCGGCCGGTCGTTGCCACCGCCCTCGGGCCGCGGCGCGCCGCCCTTGCCGCCGAACAGACCGCTCAAGCGCCGGTTGAAGTCGCGCCAGAGTTCGTCGAGGTCGGGCGGTCCGTCGTTGCGGTTGCCGGCCATCATCGTGCCGGGGCGCGCCCGCCACGCCAGGCGCTTCAGCGCGCCGGCGAGCAGCGCGCCCACGGCGCCGAGCCGGCCCGGCGCTGGCCCCGCGGCGCGGGTGTCGTCGTAGGTGTTCATGCGTGTTTGGCCCACAGGGCCGAGGTGAATTCGATGTCGAACGGCGGCGTCGGAGCCGCCAGCGCATCCGGCGCGGGCAACTGGGCAGTATCGCCGCGGCAGGCCGCGGCCAGGGCGGCGCGCAGCGCGTCGAGGCCCGCGCCGGCCAGCGCGCTGACGAACAGGCGCGGGACCCGTCGGCCGCCGTCGAGCTGCAGCACGTCGGCGGCGCTGCGCGGCTGCTGGCTCGGCTCGAGCCGGTCGGCCTTGTTGTAGACGAGGATCTGCGGAATGTCGGACGCGCCGATCTCGGCCAGCACCCGCTCGACCTCGGCCATCTGCTCGGCCAGGGCCGGGCTCGACGCATCGACCACGTGCAGCAGCAGGTCGGCGTCGGCGGCCTCCTGCAACGTGGCCTCGAAGGCCTCGACCAGCGAGTGCGGCAGGTCGCGGATGAAGCCGACCGTGTCGGAGAGGCTGACCGAACGACCCGCGTCTTCCACGTAGAGCTGGCGGGTCGTGGTGTCGAGCGTGGCGAACAGCTGGTCGGCCGCGTAGGCGCGCGCCTTGACCAGCGCGTTGAACAGCGTCGACTTGCCCGCGTTGGTGTAGCCCACGAGCGAAATGCGGAAGGTGCCGGCCCGCTCGCGCGAGCGCCGCTGCGTGCTGCGCTGGAGCTTGAGCTTCCTCAGCCGCGCCTTCAGCGACTTGATGCGCTCGCCGATCATGCGGCGGTCGAGTTCGATCTGCCGCTCGCCCGGGCCGCCGCGGTGGCCGACGCCGCCGCGCTGGCGCTCCAGATGGCTCCAGCGCCGCACCAGCCGGTTGCTCAGGTACTGCAGCTGCGCCAGCTCGACCTGCAGCTTGCCCTCGTGGCTCTGCGCGCGCGCGGCGAAGATCTCCAGGATCAGCCCGGTGCGGTCGAGCACCTCGACGCCGAGGTGCTGCTCGAGATTGCGCTGCTGGGTGGGGCTCAACATCTGGTCGAAGATCACGCACTGCCCGCCGGTCTGCTCGACCAGCGCTCTGATCTCGTCGGCCTTGCCGCTGCCGACGAACAGCGCCGCATCGGGCGCCTTGCGCCGAGCGGTCAGGCGCGCGACCGGCGTGTCGCCGGCCGATTCGGCCAACAGCGCCAGTTCGTCGAGCGTGGGGTCGAAGGATCCGGCGCCGAAGCCCAGGTCCACGCCGACCAGCACCGCCCTCGCCTCGCCGGCCGCAGGCGCCATCCGGACGCTCGGGTCCGCCGTGCTGCTGTTCAAGCGCTTCAGTTGCCGGCCGCCGGCGCGTCGCCGGCCGCGTGGAAGTTCACCGCGCGACCAGGCACCACGGTCGAGATCGCGTGCTTGTAGACCATCTGGGTGACGGTGTTGCGCAGCAGGACCACGTACTGGTCGAAGGACTCGATATGCCCCTGCAGCTTGATGCCGTTGACCAGGTAGATCGAGACCGGAACATGCTCCTTGCGCAGCAGGTTCAGGAAGGGGTCTTGTAGAAGCTGCCCTTTGTTGCTCACGATATGCTCCGTGTTGAAAAGTCGTTGGAAGGACCACGTTATCACAGGCGCCCGGCAACCCCGGGTGATCCCTTACGAGTCCTTCGCCGTGAAGGGGTTCCGGGACGACTTCATCTCGATGCGCAGCGGCGTCCCGGTCAGCTGGAAGTGCGCCCGGAAGCGCCCCTCCAGGTAGCGTTTGTAGACGTCGGTCACGTGCTCCAGCGAGTTGCCGTGGATCACGATCACCGGCGGGTTCTTCCCGCCCTGGTGGGCATAGCGCAGCTTGGGACGGAAGGCCCCGGCGCGCTTGGGCTGCTGGAACTGCACCGCCTCCTGCAGCAGGCGGCTGAGCACCGGGGTCGGGAGCGTCTTCGTGGCCGAGGCCCAGGCGTCGGCGATCGCCTTCCACACCGGACCGAGGCCCTGACGCTTGATCGCCGAGATGTGCAGCACCGGCGCGAACTTCAGGAAGGCCAGGCGCTGCTCGATCGAGCGCTGCAGCATCTCGCGCTGGTAGGCATCGACCGCGTCCCACTTGTTGATCGCGATCACCACCGCCCGGCCGGCGTCGAGGATGTAGCCGGCGATGTGGGCGTCCTGGTCGGTCACGCCCTGCGTCGCGTCGAGCAGCAGCAGCACCACGTTGGCGTCGGCGATGGCCTGCAGCGTCTTGACCACCGAGAACTTCTCGATCGCCTCGAACACCTTGCCCTTGCGGCGCAGGCCGGCGGTGTCGATCAGCTCGAAGCGCTGGCCGTTGCGCTCGAAGGGCACGCTGATCGCGTCGCGCGTCGTGCCCGGCAGATCGAAGGCGACGAGGCGTTCCTCGCCCAGCCATGTGTTGATCAGCGTGCTCTTGCCGACGTTCGGCCGACCCGCCACCGCGAGGCGGATCGGCCGGTCCGGGTCGTCGAGGTCCTCGTCCTCCTCCGGGCCGAAGTCGAAGTCGGCGAAAGCCGCCTCGAGCAGGCTGCGGATGCCCTGGCCGTGCGAGGCCGAGATCGCATGCGGCTCGCCCATGCCGAGCTCGTAGAACTCGGCAGTGCGCGTGCCGTCGGTCATGCCCTCGGCCTTGTTGACGGCCACCAGCACCTTCTTGCCGGCGCTGCGCAGGTAGCGCGCGATGTCGTGGTCCTGGCCCGACACGCCCGAGCGCACGTCGACGACGAAGACCACCGCATCCGCCTCGGCCACCGCCTGGCGGGTCTGCTTGGCCATCTCCTTGTAGATGCCGCTCTCGGCCGTCGGCTCGAAGCCGCCGGTGTCGATGCAGATGAACTCGCGACTGCCGAAGCGGCCGTCGCCGTAGTGGCGGTCGCGCGTCAGGCCGGCGAAGTCGGCGACGATCGCGTCGCGGCTCTTGGTGAGCCGGTTGAACAGCGTCGACTTGCCGACGTTCGGCCGGCCGACCAGGGCGAGGACGGGTTTCATCGACGGTCGCCGCGGCGACCCGGCGCGCCGCGCCGCAGGGCGTTCATCTCACTCGGGCCGGAAGGCGTAGACGCCGCCGCCCTGCGTCACCGCCACCAGCGTGGTGCCCACGCGCACCGGTGCGGCCACGATCGGCCGGCCGTCGGTGGGCAGGCGCAGCAGGGGCTTGCCGTCGGTCCGGTCGAGGAAATGCAGCAGGCCTTCCGCATCGCCGAACACCAGCGTGCGGCCGACCACCAGCGGTGCGCTCAAGCCGCGGTAGAGCAGCCGTTCGGAGGTCCAGGCAGGATCGCCGTTCGCCGTCTTCCAGGCTTGGATGCGTCCGCTGCCGTCGGCGGCAAACACATAGTCGGCGTCGGCGGTGATGCCGGTCGCGCCGGCGGCGTTCTTGGCCCACACCAGGCTGCCGCGCGCCGCGTCGACGCAGCCGATCGCGGACTGGAAGCCGCGTGCGCAGAGCGTGTCTGCGACGCGCGCTGCCGGGCCGACGAGATCCGCCAGTCGCTCGACCTCGTTGGCGCCGCGCGGCGAGGCCACTGTGGCCTCCCAGCGCAGCGCGCCGCGCAGCGGGTCGAAGCCGGCCAGCTTGGCGCCCTGCCCGGCCACCAGCGTGTCCTTCCAGGCCATCAGCACGCCCGGCTGCAGCAGGGTCAGCGGGTCGCCGGGGCGCTGCTGGGCCCAGAGCTTGCGGCCGTCGACCGCGTCGTAGGCATGCAGGCTGCGGTCGACGCCGAGCACGAACACGCGCTCGCCGGCCACCAGCGGCGGCGTGACGACGCGGGTGCCGAGACGGGCGCGCCAGGTGGTCTTGCCGGCATCCAGCACGACCAGTTCGTTGGCGGTGGTGACGACGGCACTCCAGCGTCCGTCGCTGCCCACGCCGGCGCTCAGCTTGGCCCCGGCATCGCCGCGCCACAGTTCGCGGCCGCTGTCGGCCTCGTAGGCGACCACCCGGCCGTCGAGACTGGCCACGGTGACGGCCGCGGCGCTGACCGCCGGCAGCAGCAGCGCGCCGAGGTCGCCGGTGCGCTGCGACCACACCTGGCGTCCCGCGATCGGTGCGGCAATCGGCTCCAGCGGTGCCGGCTTGGCCTTGGCCGGCTCGAAGTAGGCGCAGCCGGCCAGCAGGGCGGCCGCGACGACGGCGAGGATCGCGCGCTGCGGCGTGCTCATTGCGAGGCTCCTGAGGCTGCCGGCTGCGACGCCACGGCTTCACCGGGCGCCGCGCCGAGCGCCGCCAGCTTGGCCTCGACCAGGCGGCGGTAGGCGGTCTCCGGGTCCATCGCGTCATAGGCGCCGCGGTAGGCGGCGATCGCGTCGGCGGTCTTGCCCTGCGCCGAGAGGATGTCGCCGCGCCGGTCGGCCACCAAGCCGGCGAAGGCGGCGGGCGTGTCGGCGGCCAGCTGCTGCAGCGCCTCGTCGGCCTTGCCCTGGTCGAGCAGCAGGCCGGCCAGGCGCAGCCTGGCGATCACGCGGTGCTCGGTCTCGCTGGCCTGGGTCGCGACCCATTCGAGGCTGGCGCGCGACGCGTCGAACTGGCCCTTGTCAAACTGCGCCTTGGCCGCGAGCAACCCGGCCTGCCCAGCGAAGGCGGTGCCGGCGTAGCGGTCCTTCATGTCGGCGAACACGCGCGCGGCCTTGTCGGCATCGCCGGCCTTGGCGGCCGCGTCGAGCTGGTCGTAGAGCACGCCGGCCTTGGCACCGCGATCGCGCTGGTACCACTGCCAGCCGTTGAAGGCCGCGTAGCCGCCGAGCGCCAGGATCAGCGTCCAGGTGATCAGGTTGCCGTACTGCTTCCAGAAATGCTTGAGCGCGTCGAGCTGCTCTTGTTCGTCGAGGTCGAGACGGGTGGCCATGCGGATGCGGTGCGAAGAGGGAGGGGTCGCGCGACGCGAAGCGCGGATTATGAACGGGGGGCCGGCGCCAGCTCGGCGGCCCAGGCCTGCGGGTCGGCGAGCGGCCGCAGCAGCTGCGCCGCACCCTCGCCGCCGCGCAGCGGCTTCACTGCGACCATGCCCTGGGCCAGCTCGTCGGCGCCGAACACCAGCGCGTGGCGCGCGCCGCTCGCGTCGGCCTTCTTGAACTGCGCCTTCATGCTGGCCGGCCCGTCCTTGCCGGCCGGGTGCAGCAGCACCGCGATGCCGGCGGCGCGCAGCGCGTCGGCCAGCACCATCGCCGGCGCCAGCGCGGCGACGCTGGGCACGATCGCATAGGCGTCGGGCGCGGTGGCCGGGGGCTGCACGCCGACCTCCTCGAGCAGCAGCAGCAGCCGCTCGATGCCCAGCCCCCAGCCGACACCGGGCGCGGGCTTGCCGCCGAGTTGCTCGACCAGGCCGTCGTAGCGGCCGCCGCCGCACACCGTGCCCTGGGCGCCGAGCCGATCGGTGACCCACTCGAACACGGTCAGGTTGTAGTAGTCCATGCCACGCACCAGGCGTGGGTTCAGGCGGTAGCCGACGCCCGCGGCGTCGAGCACCGCGCGCACCGCATCGAGGTGGGCCTTGGACGCGTCACCCAGGAAGTCGCCGAGCTGCGGCGCCGCCTCGATCAGGCCCTGCATCGCCGGGTTCTTGCTGTCGAGGATGCGCAGCGGGTTGCTGTGCAGGCGCCGCTTCGCGTCCTCGTCGAGCTGACCGGCATGGGCCTCGAAATGGCGGACCAAGGCCTCGCGGTGCGCGCGCCGCTCGTCCGGCTGGCCGAGGCTGTTGAGCTCGAGCCGCAGGTCGCGGCCCTCGACGAGGCCGAGCGCCCGCCACAGCGCACGCGTCAGCAGGATCACCTCGGCATCGACGTCCGGCCCGGCGAAGCCGAGCACCTCGACGCCGACCTGATGGAACTGGCGGTAGCGGCCCTTTTGCGGCCGCTCGTGGCGGAACATCGGGCCGATGTAGTAGAGCCGCTTGCCGCCCTCGTAGAGCAGCGAATGCTCGACGACCGCGCGCACCACGCCGGCGGTGCCCTCGGGGCGCAGTGTGAGCCGGTCGCCGTTCATCGAGTCCTCGAAGGAGTACATCTCCTTCTCGACGATGTCGGTCACCTCGCCCAGGCCGCGCACGAACAGCGCCGTCGGCTCGACGATCGGGGTGCGGATGGCCGCGTAGCCGTACCGGCGCATCACCGTGCGGACGGTGTCCTCGAGCCATTCCCAGCGCGCCGATTCGGGCGGCAGCAGGTCGTTCATGCCCTTCACCGCGCGCAGCGGTGAGGCGTCGGGTCGATCGGCGCGCAGCGGTTCAGCCATGGTGTGCGGACACTGGAATCAGAAGCCGGCGAGCCGAGCGTGGCCTGCCGGGGTGCGGGTGACGGCCCGCGTCAATGCGAGGCGGTCGCGCTGCCGTAGCGGCGCTCGATGTAGTTCTCGACGATGGTCTGGAACTCGCGCGCGATGCCCTCGCCGCGCAGCGTCATCGCCTTCTCGCCGTCGATGAAGACGGGCGCCGCCGGCGCCTCGCCGGTGCCGGGCAGGCTGATGCCGATGTCGGCATGCTTGCTCTCGCCGGGGCCGTTGACGATGCAGCCCATCACGGCGAGCTTCATGTTCTCGACGCCCGGATACTTGGCCTTCCAGACCGGCATCTGCGCGCGCAGGAAGTCGTCGATCTGCTTGGCCAGCTCCTGGAAGGTGGTGCTGGTGGTGCGGCCGCAGCCGGGGCAGGCGGTGACGCTGGGGTTGAAGGCGCGCAGGCCAAGCGACTGCAGGATCTCGAGCGCGACCACCACCTCCTGCGTGCGCGCCTCGCCGGGCTGCGGCGTCAGGCTGACGCGGATGGTGTCGCCGATGCCCTCCTGCAGCAGCATCGCCAGCGCCGCGGTCGACGCGACCGTGCCCTTGGTGCCCATGCCGGCCTCGGTGAGGCCGAGGTGCAGCGGGTAGTCGCAGCGGGCCGCCAGCGCGCGGTAGACGCTGATCAGATCCTGCACGCCGCTGACCTTGCAGCTGATCAGGATCTGGTTCGGGTCCATGCCGAGTTCCTGCGCGTAGGACGCCGACTGCAGCGCCGACGAGATCAACGCCTGGTACATGACCTGCTGCGCGTCCCAGGGCTCGGCGCGCGCGGCGTTCTCGTCCATCAGCGCGGCCAGCAGCTCCTGGTCCAGGCTGCCCCAGTTCACGCCGATGCGCACCGGCTTGGCGTGCTTGATCGCCGCCTCGATCATCATCGCGAACTGGCGGTCGCGCTTGTCGCCCTTGCCGACGTTGCCGGGGTTGATGCGGTACTTGGACAGCGCCTCGGCACAAGCCGGATGCTCGGTCAGCAGCCGGTGGCCGTTGTAGTGGAAGTCGCCGATCAGCGGTACTGCGATGCCCATGCGGTCGAGCTGCTCGCGGATGTGCGGCACGGCCGCGGCGGCCTCGGGCGTGTTGACGGTGATGCGCACCAGCTCCGAGCCTGCCAGCGCCAGCTCCTTGCACTGGATCGCGGTCTCGATCACGTCGACCGTGTCGGTGTTGGTCATCGACTGCACGCGCACCGGCGCATCGCCCCCGACCGTGACGATGTTCGAGCCCCAGGCGACGCGCGCCTGGCGCGAGCGGCGCTGCGCGGGCCGCGCGGCGGTGATCGGCGTTGCGGGGGCCACGGCACTCACTTCAGTTCCAGCTTCGCAATGTTGTCGCGCGTCAGCGCGACGAGCGGCACCGGCTTGCCGCGGAACATCACCTCGGTCGCCGTCGCGTTGCCCACCACCACGCGCAGCGGCAGCGTGCCGTCGACGCCGGCGGCCTCGCCGGCCGCGAGCGTGCGCTGCAGCAGCAGCGCGCCGCCGCCGTCGCGCACCTCGATCCAGGACTCGGCGCTCGCGCGCAGCACCAGCAGCGCGTCGGCCGGGGCCGACGCGGCCTCCGGCGGCGCGGCGAACACCGTCTCGACGGTGGCCGAGGCGGCACCGGCCGGCACCGGCGCGGGATCGGCCACGGCGGTCGACGCCGCCGGCGGCGTCGGCACCGGCTGGGGCACGGGTTCGGCGACGGTCGACGCCGCCGGCTCGACCGGCGCCGAGGCGGCCGGCGCGAGGCCGCCCACGCCGCTTTGCCAGCCGCCGGCCGGCCACAGGTAGAGCGCGATGGCCGCGACGACCAGCAGGCCGCCGGCCACCACCGGCAGGCTCAGCCAGCGTCGCCACTCGCCGGGCTCGCTGCGGCGGTCCCGCCCGCGTTCGCGGAACGGGGCGTTCAGGCCCTGGCCGGGCACGAACGCCGCCGCAGCGGACTGCGGCAGGCGCGCCAGCACCGGCTCCGAATCGAGCTTCAGCGAGCGGCACATGCTCAGCGCCAGCGCACGCACGAAGGTGGCATCGGGCAGCTCGTCGAAGCGGTTCGCCTCGAGCAGCTCGAGCTTGCGCGGCGCCACCTTCAGCCCGGCCGCCAGCACCGCGATGTGGATGCCCTGGCGCTCGCGGGCCGCCTTCAGCAGCTCGCCGGCGGTCGCGGTGGTCGGCGCGGTGGCGGCGGCCTCACTCATCGAAGCCTCCGCGTCCGAACGCCGCCGCCTCGCTCGAATCGGGGTAGTTCGCGCGCAGCTGGTAGCCGAGGTCGCGCGCCCCCTGCACGTTGCCGAGCTTGTGCTCGATGCGCGCCGCGAGCCACAGCGACTCGGCGTTGCGCAGCTCGCCATTCTGGTTGACGCGGCGCACGTAGAAGCGCGCGCGATCGAGCTCGCCGCGCTTGAGCAGCACGTCGGCGAGGTTCATCGCCGTGGCCGGGTTGCCGGCGTCGAGCTCGTAGGCGCGCTTGAGCGTCGCCTCGGCAGTCTCGAGCCGCCCGGCGCGCGACTCGCACACGCCCTTGGCCAACAGCGTGCGGCTGGGCGTGCGGTAGCGCGGCACGGCCAGCGCGCGGTCGAACAGCGGCAGCGCCTCGTCGACGCGGTTGCGCATGCACAGATGCCAGCCGTAGTTGTGCAGCATGTCGGCGTCGGTCGGCGCGACCTGCAGGCCGCGCTTGTAGCTCTCGTCGGCCAGCGCCTCCTCGCCCATCGCGCCGTAGATCAGGCCGCGCAGGTTCAGCGCCTGCGGCATGTCGGGGCTGATCACCAGCGCCTGCTTGACCTCGTCGAGCGCGGTTGTGAGCTTGCCGTCGGCGAAATAGGCGGCCGCCAGGTCGAGCCGGATGCGCGCGCGGCGCTGCGTCTCGCTCTCGTCGGACGTGGTGACGCGGTCACGGCCGCTGTCGCCGGGGCGGTTCTGGGCCGAGGCCGTGCCGCCGAGCAGCGCCAGCAGCAGCACCAGGGGAGCAGCGCCTCGGGCGAGCCGCAGGCCATCCATCATGGTCGAGTCTCCGTCACCGTCGACGCCGCGCTGCGGATCGGGATCGCGGCACGCGCCATGCGGCGGTCCACGTCCGTGCGATCCAGCACCTCGCCGGCCAGCTGGCCGCAGGCCGCGTCGATGTCATCGCCCCGTGTCTTGCGCACGGTGGCGACCAGGCCCCCTTCGATCAACACCTTCGCGAACGCCTGGACCCGCGCCGCGGAGGAGCGGCGCAGCCCAGAGGCCGGGAAGGGGTTGAACGGGATCAGGTTGAACTTGCACGGCACGCGGCCGACCGGCCCCTGCTCGCCGACCAGGCGCAGCAGCGCCTCGGCCTGGGCCGGATCGTCGTTGACGCCGTCGAGCATGCAGTACTCGAAGGTGATGAAGTCGCGCGGCGCCGCGACCAGGTAGCGCTGGCAGGCCGCCAGCAGCTCGGCGATCGGGTACTTGCGGTTCAGCGGCACCAGCGAATCGCGCAGCGCGTCGTCGGGCGCATGCAGCGACACCGCCAGCGCGACCGGACAATCGTCGCGCAGCCGGTCGGTCATCGGCACCACGCCCGAGGTCGAGACCGTCAGGCGCCGGCGCGACAGGCCGTAGCCATGGTCGTCGAGCATCACCCGCAGCGCCGGCACGAGGGCCGCGTAGTTCTGCAGCGGCTCGCCCATGCCCATCATCACCACGTTGCTGATGACGCGCTCGGTCGTGCCCAGCCGCTGGCGCAGCGTGTGCTCGGCATGCCAGAGCTGGGCCAGGATCTCGCCGGTCGTCAGGTTGCGGCTGAAGCCCTGGTGGCCGGTCGAGCAGAAGCGGCAGCCGACCGCGCAGCCGGCCTGCGACGAGATGCACAGCGTGCCGCGGTCGTCCTCGGGGATGAAGACGGTCTCGACGGCATTGCCGTCGCCGACGTCGAACAGCCACTTGACGGTGCCGTCGGCCGACACATGCTCGCTGAGCACCGGCAGCGGCCGCACCTCGGCGCGCGTCGCCAGCTTGTCGCGCAGCGACTTGGCGAGGTCCGACATGCGGCCGAAGTCGGCCTCGCCCTTCTGGTGGATCCAGCGGAACAGCTGGGTGGCGCGGAAGCGCTTCTCGCCCAGCTCCGCGCACAACGCGGCGAGGGCGTCGAGGTCGTGGTCGAGCAGGTTGACCGCGGCCACCTTCCGTCCTGGATCCCGTCGGGTCAGCGGCTGTAGACCGCCATCGCCGGGAAGAAGAACGCCACTTCCGCGGCGGCCGTTTCCGGTGCGTCGGAGCCGTGCACCGCGTTGGCGTCGATGCTGTCGGCGAAGTCGGCGCGGATCGTGCCCTTGTCGGCCTTCTTCGGGTCGGTGGCACCCATCAGCTCGCGGTTCTTGGCGATCGCGCCCTCGCCCTCGAGCACCTGGATCATCACCGGGCCCGAGATCATGAAGCTGACCAGGTCGTTGAAGAAGGGACGCGCCTTGTGCACCGCGTAGAAGGCCTCGGCCTCACCGCGCGACAGGTGGGCCATGCGGGCCGCGACCACCTTCAGGCCGGCGCCTTCGAAGCGCGCATAGATCTGCCCGATCACGTTCTTCGCCACCGCATCGGGTTTGATGATGGACAGCGTGCGTTCGATCGCCATGAAAAATTCTCCGGATTCAATGAATTGGCAAAGTTTCGGATTGTAGCCGCGGCCCCTGGTTCCCTCGGGGCTGCCGGCGTGCGTCAACGGCCGCGGCGTCCGCCGCCACCCCCACCACCGCCGCCCCCGCCGCCCCCGCCGCCGCGCTTGCCGCCCGGCCGGTTGAAGTAGGCATCGGCGCCGATGTAGCCGACCGAGGTCTGCATCGGGTCGGGCTGCTTCGGGCCACCGCCCTTGCGGGGCGCGCTGGGGCCGCCACGGCCCTCCGTGTCGGGCCGGCCGAAGCCGGCGTTGATGCGCTGCGAGCCCTTGACGAAACGCTTGTCGAAGGTCTGCTCGAGCGGATTCGGGATCGTGCCGCCGGGCGCGAACTCGGGGTCGGCCTTGGAGCCGCCCTGGCCGAAGCCCTGGTGGGCACCGCGGCGCGGGCCCTTGGCGAAACGGCGGTCGAAGGTCTGTTCCAGCGGGTTGGGAATGCGGCCGAAGTCCTCGGCATTCGGATCCTCGCTGTCCACGGCCTGGCCCGGCGGGCGCGCCTCGCGCTCGCGCGGCGGCCGCGCCTCGCGCCGCGGGC
>DATILD010000098.1:0-62096 GCA_035476815.1 Methylibium sp. | reverse complement strand
GGTGCCGCGACACGCCATCTCATCGACGCCGCCGTGCTGGACGCGCTGGGGCCCAAGGGCTTCCTGGTCAACGTCGCTCGCGGCTCGGTGGTCGACGAGCAGGCGCTGGTGTGGGCCCTGAAAGAAAAGCGCATTGCCGGCGCGGGTCTCGATGTCTACCAGGACGAGCCGAATGTCCCCCAGGAACTGATGGCGCTCGACAACGTCGTGCTGGCGCCGCACATCGCGAGTGGCACGCTCGAGACGCGGCAGGCCATGGCCGACCGCGTGTTCGACAACCTCCATTCATTTTTTGCCGAGGGCCGGCTGATCTCGGCCGCGCCGGCAGCGTAAAGGCACGTTCTCTCCCATGAATACCGCAACTCCACGAGTCACCGCCCTGCGGGTGATCCCCGTCGCGGGGCGCGACAGCATGCTGCTCAACCTCAGCGGCGCGCACGGCCCCTTCTTCACCCGCAACCTGTTGATCCTCACAGACAGCGCGGGCCACACCGGCGTCGGTGAAGTGCCGGGCGGAGAAAAGATCCGCCAGACGCTGGAAGACGCGGGCGCACTGGTCGTCGGCCAGCCGGTCGGCGATCACCTTCGCGTGCTGCAGCAGGTCCAGCGCCAATTCGCCGACCGCGACGCCGGCGGCCGCGGGCAGCAGACTTTCGACCTGCGCACCACCATTCACGCGGTCACCGCAATCGAGTCAGCCTTCCTCGACCTGCTCGGCCAGCACCTGGAAGTGCCGGTTGCCGCGCTGCTCGGCGAGGGCCAGCAACGTGATGCAGTGGAGATGCTGGGCTACCTGTTCTTCGTCGGCGACAAGTCGAAGACCGATTTGCCGTACGCAAGCGATCCGCAGGCCGGCAACGACTGGTTCCGCTTGCGGCATGAAACCGCGATGACGCCCGAATCCGTCGTGCGCCTGGCCGAAGCAGCGTTCGAGCGATATGGCTTCAACGACTTCAAGCTCAAGGGCGGCGTGCTGCGCGCCGAGGAAGAGATCGAAGCGATCAAGGCATTGCACGAGCGCTTTCCGAAGGCGCGCGTGACGCTGGACCCGAACGGCGGCTGGTTGCTCAAGGACGCGATCCGCCTGATGCGCGACATGCGCGGCGTGGTGGCTTATGCCGAAGACCCCTGCGGCGCGGAAGACGGATTTTCGGGCCGCGAAGTGATGGCGGAATTCCGCCGCGCCACCGGCCTGCCGACGGCAACCAACATGATCGCGACCGACTGGCGCCAGCTTTCGCATGCGCTTTCGCTGCAATCGGTGGACATTCCCCTGGCCGACCCGCACTTCTGGACGATGGCCGGCTCGGTGCGCGTCGCGCAGACCTGCCGCGACTGGGGCCTGACCTGGGGCTCGCACTCGAACAACCACTTCGACGTGTCGCTGGCGATGTTCACGCATGTCGGCGCCGCCGCGCCGGGCAAGGTGACCGCGATCGACACGCACTGGATCTGGCAGGACGGCCAGCGCCTCACGAAGGACCCGCTGAAGATCGTCGGCGGCCATGTGCAGGTGCCCAAGCAGCCGGGCCTGGGCGTCGAGCTCGACATGGCCGAGGTCGAGAAGGCGCACCGCCTCTACCTCGAGCATGGCCTGGGCGCGCGCGACGACGCGGTCGCGATGCAGCACCTGATCCCGGACTGGACCTTCGATCCGAAGCGGCCCTGCATGGTCCGCTGAGGCCGGCGGACGGGCGAGGGCGCGGCCCTTGCCAAACATCGTCTGTTGTCATACAACTCAGGCCAGCATGGACACCGCCTACGCGCCGCGCCGCCGGCCCCGCACGCTTGCGCTCGAACTCGTCGACGCGCTCGGCGACCGCATCCGCGACGGCCGCCTGCCCCCCGGCGCCAAGCTGCCGACCGAGGCGGCGATCATGGCGGAGTTCGGCGTCAGCCGCACCGTCGTGCGCGAGGCGATCTCCAAGCTGCAGGCCAGCGGCCTGGTGGCCACAAGGCACGGCATCGGCACCTTCGTCGAGGGGCTGGGCGAGGCGCCACCGTTCCGCCTGTCGGCCGAGCAGTTCGCGACGCTGCGCGACGTGATCTCGGTGCTGGAGCTGCGCATCGGCATCGAGACCGAGGCGGCGGGCCTCGCGGCGATGCGCCGCAGTGCCGACAACCTGCGGGCGATGCGCACCGCACTCGACGCCTTCGCGGCGGCCGTCGACGAGGGCCGCGACGCGGTCGGCCCCGACTTCCAGTTCCACCTCGAGGTCGCGCGGGCGACCCAGAACACCCATTTCGCCGACCTGATGGGCAGCCTGGGCGCGATGATCATCCCGCGCGCCCGGCTCGAGGCGCCGGAGGCGGCGAGCACGCAGCGCATCGACTACCTCAAGCGCGTCAACGGCGAGCACGAGAGCATCTACGACGCGATCGCCGGCCAGGACGTGGAAGCGGCCCGGGCCGCGATGCGCACCCACCTGGCCAACAGCCGCGAGCGGCGGCGGCGCGCCAACGCCGCAGCGCCGACGACCACCCCCGACGCCACGCTCGGTTCCTGACCGGCGGCCGGCGCAGCGACCTCGGGCACATCCGGCTTGACAGCAGGCGGTCATGTTGTACGATGACTGACAACTATAAGTTCTCGACCGGAACGCCATCCGACCACCCCGCCCCACCCCGAAGGCCCGCCCAAGCCGGCCCTTCGCCCAGGAGACCCTGATGAATCGACGCCACTTCGCCCGCACGCTGGCCGCCGCCTGCGCCCTTGTCGCCGCCGGCGCCCAGGCTCAGACCTGGCCCAGCCAGCCGATCCGCATCGTCGTGCCCTACTCGCCCGGCGGCTCGTCGGACATCATCGCGCGGGCGATCGCCGGGCCGCTGTCGGAGGCGCTGAAGCAGACCGTCATCGTCGAGAACAAGGCCGGCGCCAACGGCAACACCGGCACCGACCTGGTCGCCAAGGCCAACGACGGTCACACGCTGCTGCTGTGCGATGTCGGTGCGCTGGCGATCACGTCCTCCGTCTACGCCAAGCTGCCCTTCGACCCGAGCAAGGACCTGCGCGGCGTCGGCATGCTGGCCTACTCGCCGCACCTGCTGGTCGTGCACCCCTCGGTGCAGGCGAGCAACCTGAAGGAGCTGGTGGCGCTGTCGCACAAGGCTCAGCTGAACTTCGCGGTCACCGCGATCGGCAGCGCGCCGCACCTGGCCGGCGTCGCGGTCGAGAAGGCCACGAAGGCCAACTGGACCTACATCCCCTACAAGGGCGGCGCGCAGGCGATCGGCGACACCGTCGGCGGCCAGACCCAGGTGTTGATGAACGGCATGCTCGCGACGCTGCCGCATGTGCAGTCGGGCAAGCTGAAGGTGCTGGGCGTGTCGAAGGCTACCCGCGTGCCGCTGCTCGCCAACGTGCCGACGCTGGCCGAGCAGGGCATCGCCGGCTTCGAGTCCGGCACCTGGCAGGGCGTGCTGATGCCGGCCGCCACGCCGCCGGCGGTGGTGGCGCGGCTGTCGGCCGAGCTGACCCGCATCATCCGCTCGCCCGAGGTGCGCGAGCGCCTCGTGGCTCAGGGCGCCGAGGTCTACACGATGACGCCGGCCGAGATGGGCAGCTTCTTCGAGCGCGAGCGCAAGAACTGGGCGACCGTGGTCGCGCAGGGCGGCGTGAAGATCGAGTGATGGCCGCGCCACCGCGCGTGCTGCAGGTCGGCCGCCTGCTGCCCTGGCTGGAGACGCGCCTCGCGGCCGACTACGGCGCCCACCGCCTGGTCGACGAGGCCGACCCGCGGGCCTTCCTGGCCGCGCACGGCACGGCGTTCGAGGCGCTCGTCTGCTCGGCCGGCGGCGTCGGCGCCGATGCGGCGCTGATCGCGGCGCTGCCGGCGCTGCGCGTGATCTCGAGCTTCGGCGTCGGGCTCGACAAGCTCGACCTCGCCGCGGCCGCGCGCCGCGGCATCGCGGTCGGCTACACGCCCGATGTGCTGAACGACTGCGTCGCCGACTTGGCGATGGCGCTGCTGCTCGACATCGCGCGCCGCACGCCCGAGGCCGACCGCTACGTGCGCGCCGGCCAGTGGGGCGCGCCGGGTGCGGCGGCCTTCCCGCTCGGCCGCAAGCTCAGCGGCGCGCGGCTCGGGCTGGTCGGCTACGGCCGCATCGGCCAGACGATCGCGCGGCGCGCCGGCGGCTTCGACATGGCGATCCGCTACCACGCACGCCGCCCGGTGGAAGGCCGCGCCCATGCGCACGAGCCCTCGCTGCTGGCGCTGGCCGACTGGGCCGACTTCCTGGTCGTCATCACCGCCGGCGGCGCCGCCACGCGCCATCTGATCGACGCCGCGGTGCTCGACGCGCTGGGGCGCAAGGGCTTCCTGGTCAACGTCGCGCGCGGCTCGGTGATCGACGAGGCGGCGCTGGTGCGCGCGCTGGTCGACAAGCGCATCGCCGGCGCGGGCCTCGACGTGTTCGAACACGAGCCGCGCGTACCCGCCGAGCTGCTGGCGCTCGACAACGTCGTGCTGTTGCCGCACATCGCCAGCGCCACCCACGAGACCCGCCAGGCGATGGCCCAGCGCGTGCTCGACAACCTGCACGCCTTCTTCGCGGGCGAGCCGCTGCCTTCGGCGGCCCCGCTGCCTTGAACCAGGAGTTCCGATGAGACCGAACCGATTGCGCGAGATCTGGCAGGGCGGCGGCGCCGCGCTGAACGGCTGGCTCGCGATCCCCAACAGCTTCTCCGCCGAGACCATGGCCCACCAGGGCTGGGACACGCTGACCATCGACCTGCAGCATGGCGTCGTCGACTACCAGGCGATGGTGACGATGCTGCAGGCGATCTCGACCACGCCGACGGTGCCGCTGGTGCGCGTGCCCTGGCTCGAGCCGGGCATCATCATGAAGACGCTGGACGCCGGCGCCTACGGCGTGATCTGCCCGATGGTCAACACGCGCGAGGACGCGCAGAGGCTGGTCGCCTGGACCCACTACGCGCCCAAAGGCACGCGAAGCTTTGGTCCTGTTCGCGCGCTGCTCTACGGCGGCGCCGACTATCCGCAGCACGCCAACGACACCATCGTCGCGTTCGCGATGATCGAGACCGCGCAGGCGCTCGACAACCTGGACGACATCCTCTCGGTCGAGGGGCTGGACGCGATCTACATCGGCCCGTCGGACCTGTCGCTCGCGCTCGGCTGCAGGCCGACCTTCGACGACCTCGACCCGAAGGCGGCCGAAGCCGTCGACCACATCCTCGCGCGGGCCAAGGCCCATGGCGTCACCGCCGCGATCCACAACGGCACGCCCGAGGCGGCGCTCGCGCGCATCGCCAAGGGCTTCCAGCTCGTCACCGTCAGCTCGGACGCCCGGCTGATGGCGGCCGGCGCCCAGCAGGTCGTCGCGACGATGCGCCAGCGCCCGGTGCCGGGCAGCGCGCAAGGCTATTGAAGCAAGAAGGAAGGTTCACATGAAGCTCGGATTCATCGGCCTCGGCATCATGGGCACGCCGATGGCGCTGCACCTGCTCGACGCCGGCCACCCGCTGTTCGTCCACACCCGCGGCAGGCTGCCGGACGGCATCGCCGCGTCGTCGGCCGTGCCCTGCGCGAACGCGACCGAGGTCGCGCGCCAGGCCGACGTCGTCTTCACGATGCTGCCGGACACGCCCGACGTCGAGGCGGTGCTGTTCGGCGAGGGCGGCATCGCCGCCGCGCTGCGGCCGGGCGGGCCGCGCAAGATCGTCGTCGACATGAGCTCGATCTCGCCGATGGCCACCAAGACCTACGCGCAGAGGATCAACGCACTGGGCGCGGACTACATCGACGCGCCGGTGTCGGGCGGCGAGGTCGGCGCCAAGGCGGCGTCGCTGACCATCATGTGCGGCGGCGACGCGGCGGTGTTCGAGACCGTGCGCCCGCTGCTCGAGACGATGGGCAAGAACATCACGCTGGTCGGCGGCAACGGCGACGGCCAGACCACCAAGGTCGCGAACCAGATCATCGTCGCGCTCAACATCGCGGCGGTCGGCGAGGCGCTGCTGTTCGCCAGCAAGGCCGGCGCCGACCCGGCCAAGGTACGCCAGGCGCTGATGGGCGGCTTCGCGGCCAGCCGCATCCTCGAGGTGCACGGCGAGCGCATGATCAAGCGCACGTTCGCGCCGGGCTTTCGCATCCGGCTGCACCAGAAGGACCTGAACCTCGCGTTGCAGGGCGCGCGCGAGCTCGGCGTGGCCTTGCCGCAGACCGCCGGCGCGGCGCAGCTGATGCAGGCCTGCACGGCCAACGGCATGGCCGACCTCGATCACGCCGCGCTGGTGACGGCGCTGGAGCTGATGGCGGCGCACCCGGTGGCTTGAGCGGCCCCGCGGGGTCTACAGGCCCTGGCCAAACTCCACCCACAACGGGTAGTGATCCGACACCCGGTACTGCATCTGCGCCCTCGTCAGCGCCAGATCGCGGTACAGGTGCGGCACGAAGTCGACGCTGCCCGCCGCGCCCAGCGCCATCTCGAGCAACTGCGCGCCGCCGCTCTCGAACCAGGCGATCTGGTCGTAGAACTTGCCCAGCGTCGGCCGCTCGACCTCCGCGAAGATCGACCGCCTGACCGCATTCAACGACGCCGGCACCGCCAGCCCGGTCGACGTGAAGGCCTGCCAGAGTGCATCGCCCTGCCGGTCGATGTTGAAGTCGCCGAGCACGATCAGGTTGTGGTGCCACCGATGCACCTGCCGCGCCCAGTCCGCCATCCAGCGCGCGATGCTGCGCAGTTCGGGCGCCCGCTGCGCCGCCGAGTCGCCGTACAGCACGTGCAGCGTCACCAGGATGACGGTGGCCTCGCCGGCCTGGAAGCTCACGGCATAGGGCGTGCGCGCGAACTGGCGGGTCAACGCCTCCGGCGCGATCTCAGCGAGCCACTCCGGGGGGACGACCAGTTCACCCGCCAGACCCGACAGTTCCACCCGGCTGCCGTCGAACACGAAGGCCATGCGCTCGCCGCCGCCGGCCTCGCCGCGGGTCACGTCGGTCATCAGGAAGCGCCAGGACGGCCCCAGCGTCTTCATCAGCGTGCGCAGCGCCCTGAGGTCGCCGCCCACCTCCTGCAACGCCACGACATCGAAGCGCGACACGATCTCGGCGATCGCCCAGAGCGCCCGGTAGTCGCGCTTGGGGCTGTCGCCGGCCTCGGCGTTCCACCGGGTCGTCAGCGAGCCGAACTCCTTGAGGTTCCAGGTCGCCACCAGCAGGTTGCGGTCCAGCGAGCGCTTGCGCGGCACGTGGGCGTCGAGTTCGGCCCTCAGCGCGCCCATCTCCTCGCGCACCGCCGGCGGCGCGGACGGGTCGTCGAGCGGCGGCAGGGCAGAGGACATGGCGGGCTCCCTACAGGACTTCCAGCGTCAGCGGGTCCGGCTCGCCGCCGTGGTAGCGCGCGAGCACGGCCCGGAACAAGGGCTCCTGCGGCACGGCCTGGGCAAACAGCGTCATGCAGGAGCGCAGCTTCAGGTCGTCGGGCGCGCCCAGAATCTCGTGGGCCGTGAGCCCGGACAAGCCCAGCAGTGCGTCACAGCAGGCGCGCAGCCGCGGCCCGAGCAGCGGATGCCTCCAGTAGGCCAGCGCCTCGTCCACCGAGCCCATCCCATACCTGAGGGCGGTGGCGCTGCGCCCCAGCGCGCGGTGCTGCGGAAACACGAACCACATCCAGTGGCTGCGCTTGCGGCCGGCCTGCAGCTCGGCCAGGGCCGCGTCGTAGACCGGCGCCTGGGCGCGGACAAAGCGTTCGAGATCGAAGGGATCGGTCATGGGAGATCGCCGGGCGCAGGGGGCCGATCACGCGTCAGGGGCCGGGGCTCGCCCATCAGGGCCGCCTGGCGACCCGCGCCCGGTACTCGCCCGGCTGCACCCCACTCCAGCGCTTGAAGGCGCGGTAGAACGCGCTCGGTTCCTGGAAGCCCAGCAGGACGCCGATGTCGGCGATGCTGAGATTCGTGCTGCACAGCTGGTGGATCGCCATGTCGCGGCGCAACTCGTCCTTGATGCCCTGGAAGCTGCTGCCCTCGGCGTCGAGCCGGCGGCGCAGCGTGGTCGGCCCGACATGGGACTCGCGCGCGACGTCCTCCAGCGTCGGCCAGCCGTCCTGGCCCACGCCGTCGCGCAGCCGGCGACGCAGGCGCGCCGTCCAGCTGTCCTCGTTCTTGTACTTGAGGAACACGGACTGCGGCGCGGTCAGCAGGAAGCTCTTGAGGCTGCGCGCGTCCTGCACCACCGGGGCGGCCAGCAGCCGGCCGTCGAAGCGGATCGCGGTGGCCGGCGCGTCGAAGCGCAGGTGCTGCGTGTACATCACCGCGTACTCGGCGGCGTAGTCCGGGCGGGCATGAGCGAACTCGGCGGCCTGCAGCGGGATCCGCCGCCCCGCCAGCCAGCACATCAGGCCGTGCACCATCACCAGGAAGGTCTCGTCGGCGAAGCGCCGCGCCTCGGCGTCGGCAATGCGGTCGGCCAGCGTGATCACGGCCTGCCCGTCCTCCAGCGCGAGCTCGGCGCCGATGTCGTCGAGGAAGACCGCGAAGCCGCGCAGCATCTGCTTGATCGCCCGGTCGAGCGTCCCGCTGGGCAGCACCGCCTGGCACAGCAGCGCGAAGCTGCCGACCTTCATGCGCCGGCGGTCGAGGCCGAAGAACTCGTCGTCGATCTCGCGCGCCACCGCCAGCCACAGCGCCGCGAAGGCCTGCGCCGGCACGCGCGCCTGGGCCGAGGCCAGCAGCTCGGGCGGGATGCCGGCGGCGGCGAGCACATGGCGGCGCGCGGCCGCGGTCAGCCGCGCCACGGCGGCGCTGGCGAAGTGGATCGACACCGTGTCCTTTTCCATCACCATGCGCGCATCGAGAAGGCGCGGCCAGTCTAAGCGCTGCCCTGGTCCTCGGGATGCTCGTCGTCGGCCCAGTGGCCCATGCGGCGCTGCTTGGCGTCCAGGTAGCGCCGGTTGTAGCGATTGCGCCCGGCGTGCAGCGGCACGCGCTCGGCGACCTCGATGCCCAGGCGCTGCAGCGCGGCGACCTTCGCCGGGTTGTTGGTCATCAGGCGCACGCGGCCGACCCCGAGCGCCTCGAGAATGTCGCCGGCAGCGCGGTAGTCGCGCGCGTCGTCAGGCAGGCCGAGCAGCCGGTTGGCGTCGACCGTGTCGGCGCCCGCATCCTGCAGCGCATAGGCGCGGACCTTGTTGACCAGGCCGATGCCGCGGCCCTCCTGGCGCAGGTAGACGAGCACGCCGCGGCCCGCGGCGGCGATGGCCTCCATCGCCGCGTGAAGCTGCGGGCCGCAGTCGCAACGCAGGCTCATCAGGGCATCGCCGGTCAGGCATTCCGAGTGGACGCGCGCCAGCACCGGCCCGCCCACCGCGAGGTCCCCCATCGACAGCGACGCGTGCTCGCGGCCGCTCGCCGGATCGAGCCAGCCGTGCAGCGCGAAGCGGCCCATCAGGGTCGGCAAGCCGCAGGCCTCGACGTGGACCACGCTCATCGAGCACCTCGTTGAGCTTCGTCAAACACGTTCATGCCGCAGCCGCTTCCACTAACATCCGATGATCCCCGCCCCGCGCCCATCCAAGCCCGTGAAGCCCACCAGCAACATCTCCCGCCGCCGGCGCTCGGCCCTGTCCGACGGCGGCGCCGACTACACCGCGAAGCGCGAGGAGCTGGTGAGAATCGCCGCCCGGCTGTTCCGCGAGCGCGGCTACACCTCGACGCGGCTGGTCGACATCGCCAACGCGGCCGGCCTGGACCGCGCGACGGTCTACTACTACGTGGGCAGCAAGGAAGAACTGTTCCGCGAGTCGGTGGAGGGCATCCTGGACGCCAACCTCGCGCAGGCCGAGTCGGTGTCGGCCGACAAGTCGCTCGCCGCGAACGAGCGCATCCGCCAGATCGTGACGCAGATGATCGCGTCCTACGAGCAGAACTTCCCGCAGATGTACGTCTACATCCAGGAGCAGATGCATCAGGTGGCCCACGAAGAAACCACCTGGGCGCAGGAGATCGTGCGCAAGACCAAGCGCTTCGAGACCATCGTCAAGAACCTCATCAAGGAAGGCATCGAGCGCGGCGAGTTCCGCGACGACCTGCCGGTCCGGCTGGCCGCCAACGCACTGTTCGGCATGATCAACTGGATGCATCGCTGGCATGTTCCGGGCCGTGCCTTGAGCGCCGGCGACATCGCGAGCGCCTTCTCGCAGATCTTCTGCGACGGCATGCTCGTGCGCAAGAGCTGAGCGGCCCCCTACAAGGTCTTCAAGCGCTCGCGTAGCGCGCGCTTGTCGACCTTGGTGGCCGACATCGGCCACTCGTGCGGGGCCAGGACGTAGACGGCACGCGGCACCTTGTAGTTGGCGATGCGGCCGCTGCAGTAGTCGATCAACGCCTCGGGCCGCAGCGAGCTGCCCTCGCGCAGCTCGACGAAGGCGACCGGCACCTCGTCGAGCCGCGCGTCGGGACGGCCGACCACCTCGGCCAGCTTGACCTCAGGGTGGCTGCACAGGAAGGCCTCGACCTCGATCGCGGCGACGTTCTCGCCGCCGACCTTGAGCATGTCCTTGAGCCGCCCACCGAACACCAGGCTGCCGTCGCCGTGACGGGTATAGAGATCGCCGGTGCGCAGCCAGCCTTCGGGCGTCAGCGCGGCGGCGGTCTTCTCGGGGTCGCGGTAGTAGCCGTCCATCACACAGTAGCCGCGCACCCAGATCTCACCCATGCCCCCCGCCGGCAGCTCGGCAGCCGTGTCGGGATCGGTGATGCGCACCTCGATGCCGGGCGAAGCCTTGCCCTGGGTGGTCGAGCGCGACTCTGACGTCTCGTCCGGATCGCTGAGAGCGAAAACGCCCGCGCACTCGGTCATGCCGCAGGCCTGCAGCACCTCGGTGTGCGGGAGCAGGGATTGCACGCGGTCGACCAGCGTGGCTGGCCCGATCAGGAACAGGTGCTTCAGACGGGCGAGCTGGCGCGGGTCGAAGTCCGGATGGTCGATCAAGCCTTGAACGATCGCCGAGAACCAGGGCCAGGCGAGCGTCACGCCCTCCGCCTGCATCAGCCGCACGGCCCTCCCGGCGTCGAAGAAGACGTCGGTCAGGTAGGTGCCGGCCGCACCGATCGAGCCGATGAAGGGCGCCAGCGAGCCGATGTGGAACAGCGGTCCGCCCCCCCAGGTCACGTCGTGGCCCTCGGCCGCGCCGAGCCGGTAGCGCGCACGTTCGACAGGTCCCCGCGTGCAGGCCTCATGGGACAGCATGCAGCCCTTCGGGTTGGCCGTCGTGCCCGAGGTGTAGATGACCAAGCCGGTGTCGCGCACGCATACGCGGCCGCGCGCCGCATCGACGGCTCGAGGCTCGATGGTCGCGGCCACCTGTGCGAAGGCGGACGGGGCGATGAAGCCGGTGCGATGGGCGCCGCGCATCAGCACCAGATGCCGCAGCTTCGGCGCTTCGACCAGCGTGGCCTCGGGATCGCTCTTGCGCGCGGCGAGCGAAGGCAGCGCCTGTTCGATCAGCGCCGCAAAGTCGACATAGTCCGTCGACCCGCTCGTCGTGAGCACGGCACTCAGTTCGGCGTTGTCGATGATGAAGGCCAGCTCGGTGGTCTTGTGGCGCGCGTTGAGCGGCACCGCGACACAGCCCGACAGGGCGATGCCGAACAGGCCCGCGGCGAACTCCGCGCTGTTGGCCATCAGCAGCCCGACATGCGCGCCGCGCGGCACGCCGAGCGCGATCAGGCCGCGGGCGACGCCGGTCGCCTGGCTCAGCAACTGTGCATAGGTGACGCGCGTGTCGGGGAACACCAGCGCCGCGCGCTCCGGGTGAAGGTGCGCGGCGCGAACCAGCAGGTCGCCGATCGTCGCCACTTCGGTCCAGACGGGCCGCTCGTTCATGACTATGTCTCCTGTATCGACCGCTTCCGCGAAATCTACCGTCACCCTAACGCAGGTGACATTTGATCATTGTCAACGTATGTGTTGACTACCGACCTAGGGTAAGCCCTTGAACCGCGCCCTTCGAGGGCGTCGAGTGCAGAACTTTCTTGACAAGCCTGCAGTCCGGATGCTATCAACGCACATGTTGACTAACGAAGTGATCAACGCAACGAGATCGACGCGCCGCGCGCGCCTGCAGACAACCAAGGACGAGCAATGAAATTTCACCTGATGCAAACCGGTGTGGTCGGCCGCCGAGCCGAGATCGAGGCCGGAATGGCAGGCCAGCGCAAGGACCTCTACCAGCGCTTCCTCGCCGAGGTGCGCGACTACGTGCGCCTGGCCGACGAACTCGGCTTCTACGGCTACTGTCAGCCGGAGCACCACCTGCAGCTCGAAGGCTTCGAGGCCAACAACCACCCGGGCATGTTCAGCCTCTTCGTCGGCATGCACTCCAAGCGGATGAAGGCCGGCATCATGGGCTACACGCTGCCGACCCATAACCCGGTACGGGTGGCCGAGGAGATCGCGACCTTGGACCACATGCTCCAGGGCCGGCTGTACGTGGGCTTCACACGCGGCTACCACGCGCGCTGGGTCGACTCCTACGCTTCGCGTCCCGGTGTCAAGGCCACCACGCCGGACAACGCGAAGGCGCGCGACGCGCAGGACGCGCTGAACCGGGAGGTCTTCGAGGAGAGCCTGCAGGTGATCAAGAAGGCGTGGACCAACACGGTGTTCAGCCACCAGGGCAAGCACTGGGAGTTCCCGCCCGCCGGCGGCTCGGCCGGCCACCCGGCCTACGCGAAGTTCGGGCAGGGCCAGGACGCCGACGGCATCGTGCGCCAGATCGGCATCGCGCCGCGCTGCTACCAGGACCCGCACCCGCCGATCTACGGCGGCTTCGCCGGGAGCATGCGCACCGTCGATTTCTGGGCCCGCGAGGGCGGCAAGCCGATCGTGCTGTCGGGCGACATGGACTTCTGCGACGCGCTCTGGGACCGTTACACCAAGGTGGCCAACGAGTCGGGGCGCAACCTCCGCCGCGAAGACGCCGCCGCCTGGGGGGGCTTCCTGATGCTGACCGAGAGCAAGTCACGCGCCGCGGAGCTGATGGCCGAGCACAAGTGGTTCTGGGACGAGTGGTTCATCCCGCTCGGCCAGCGCATGCCGAACGTGTTGATCGGCACGGCCGACGAGATTGCCGACCAGATCGGCCGCGCGCATGATCGACTCGGCTTCAACGAGCTCTTCCTGATGTTCGGCCAGGGCCATCTCGAACCCGAGGCGAACCAGGAGGAACTGGAGCAGTTCATCGCCAAGATCGCGCCGCGCTTCGCGAACAAGAACCAGGCCGGCGTGTTCGTCTGAGCCGACCCCGGGAACCCCATCGAAGGAGACAGCTCATGCAGTGCGGCATCTTCCACACGCCCTACAACCCGCCGAGCCGCACGCCGCGGCAGGTGTTCGATTGGTCGCTCGACATCGCCCGCGTCGCCGACGAGGCCGGCTACGCCGACTTCATGATCGGCGAGCACTACACGCTGGCCTGGGAGAACATCCCCTTCCCCGAGGCCATCATCGCCGCCGCCGCGCCGATGACGAAGCGCATCCGCTTCGCGCCGATGGCCCACCTGCTGCCCTACCACGACCCGGCGACGCTGGCGATCCGCATCGGCTGGCTGTCGCAGGTGCTCGAGGGCCGCTACTTCCTCGGCGTCGCGCCGGGCGGCCACCACACCGACGCGATCCTGCACGGCTTCGAGAACATCTTCGACCTGCCGGTGCGCCAGCTCGAGGCGCTGGACCTGATGGAAAAGGTGTGGCGCCGCAAGCCCTTCTGCGAGAAGGGCAAGTTCTTCCAGGCCGGCTTCCCCGGCCCGGACAACATGCCCGGCTACCACGTCGAGATCGCCGACAACAACCCCTACGGCGGCCGCGCGGCGATGGAGGTCGCGGTCACGGGCCTGTCGATGAACTCCTCGTCGATGAAGTTCGCCGGCGAGCGGGACTACAGCCCGATCTCCTTCTTCGGCGGCACCCCGCAGATGAAGGCGCACTGGGACACCTGGGCCGCGGCCGCCGAGTCCAAGGGCTACGTGGCCGACCGCCAGCGCTACCGGGTCTGCCGCGACATCTTCATCGCCGACACCGACGCCGAGGCCAAGCGCCGCGCGATCGAGGGCGGCCTGGGCAACACCTGGCGCAACTACCTGTTCCCGATCTACAAGAAGTTCGGCCTGTTCGACGGGATCATCAAGGACTCGGGCCTGGACGTCACGCCCGACACGATCGACGAGGACTTCCTCGCCGAGCACGTGTGGCTGTGCGGCAAGCCCGAGACGGTGATCGAGAAGCTGCAGACGCTGGTGCACCAGACCGGCGGCTGGGGTCAGATCTGCGCCAACTCCCACGACAACCTCGACGATCCGAAGGCCTGGACCGAGTCGCTGCAGCGGCTCGCGAAGGAGGTCGTGCCCTACGTGGAGGGCGTCCCGAAGAAGGCGGCCGCCACGGCCTGAGCACCTCACCAATGTCGCCTATCGAACAAGGACGAGAAGCAATGGACTTGTCTGACAAGAAGATCATCGTCACGGGCGGATCGCAGGGCATCGGCGAGTCGGCCGTCCGAGCCTATGTCAAAGCAGGAGCCCAGGTCTTCTCACTGGACGTCAATGAGGAACTGGGTACCCATTCCGCAAGGCAGGCCAATAAATCGGGGCCCGGCGCGGCCAGGTTCCTCAAATGCGATGTGAGCAACCGCAGCGAGGTGGACGCGGCATTCGCGACCGCAGTCGCTGAAATGGGGCGTCTGGACGTACTCGCCCATATCGCTGGAGTGCATCGCCATGCCCCCACACACGACGTCCCAGCCGAACTGCTGAGCTGGATATATGCAGTCAACGTGAATGGGACGATCTATACAAATGGCGCCGCGTACCGGCACATGAAGGGTAGCGGCGGCGCCATCATCAACTTCGGCTCTGAGTCAGGACTCACGGCAGAAGTCAACAATGCGGTTTACGGATCCTCGAAAGCAGCGGTCCATACGTGGACGCGCAGCATCGCGCGCGAGTGGGGCCGGGAAGGTATCCGGGTGAACGCCGTCCTTCCCTATGTTGTCACGCCTATGTACGCCAGGTTTCGCGCGGCGCTCACCCCTGAGGAACTCGCCGCACATGATCGCGCCACGGCCGAGCAAATTCCGCTCGGCGGCAAGTTCGGCGATACCGACACTGACTTGGCGCCTGTCCTTGTCTTCCTGGCCAGCGACGCCTCTCGTTTCATCACCGGCCAGCTTCTGCCCGTCGATGGCGGGCTCATTTCCGTCCGATAACTCGAGCCTCGAGCCGCCGGCCCGGCGAGAACGACGCCTTTCCGCGCTCAACGGCCGGCAGCCCCTCAATTCATCATCAGGAGACCACCATGACCACTGGCCGCGCGACGGTCCTCGTCGAGCCGAACCGCCTCGAAACCTGGGACGTCGACATCGCCGACCCCGAACCGGGCGGCGCGCTGGTGCGCGTCGTGCTGGGCGGCGTCTGCGGCAGCGACGTGCACATCACCTCGGGCGCCGCGGGCGTGATGCCCTTCCCCATCATCCTCGGCCACGAGGGCGTCGGCCGCGTCGAGCAGCTCGGCGCCGGCGTCACGACCGACTACGCCGGCGTGCCGGTGGCCCCCGGCGACCTGGTCTACTGGTCGCCGATCGGCGCCTGCCACCGCTGCCACACCTGCGTGGTGCTGGGCGAGACGCCCTGCGACAACTCGCGCTTCTTCGAGCATGCCCGCAAGCCCAACTGGGGCAGCTACGCCGACTACGCCTGGCTGCCCAACGGCCTGGCCTTCTTCCGCCTGCCCGACGGCGCGTCGCCCGAGGCGGTGGTGGCGCTCGGCTGCGCGCTGCCGACGGTGCTGCGCGGCTTCTCGCGCTGCGGACCGGTGCGCGTCGGCGAGGCGGTGGTGGTGCAGGGCGCCGGGCCGGTCGGGCTGTCGGCGGTGCTGGTCGCCGCCTTGGCGGGGGCGCGCGAGGTCATCGCGATCGACGGCGTCGAGCGCCGCCTCGAGATGGCACGACGGCTGGGCGCGACGGCGACGATCTCGCTGTCGCTGCCGCCCGAGGAGCGGCGCCGCGCCGTCTACGAGCGGACCGGCCCCGCCGGCCCGAACGTCGTCGTCGAGGCCGCCGGCGTGCTGCCGGCCTTCCCCGAGGGGGTCGACCTGACCGGCGCGCATGGCCGCTACATCGTCCTCGGGTTGTGGGGCGCGATCGGCACCCAGCCGATCTCGCCGCGCGACACGACGACCAAGAACCTGACGATCGCCGGCGCCACCTTCCCGCGGCCCCAGCACTACTACGAGGCCATGCACCTCGCGGCGCGGCTGCAGGGCAAGGTCGACCTGGCCGGCCTGATCAGCCACCGCTTCTCGATCCGCGATGCCGACAAGGCGCTCGACCTGGTGCACCGCGGCGAGGCGATCAAGGCCGTGATCGACCCCGAACTGGCATGACCCCACATGCGGAGAACCGAATGGAAACGATGACCTCGCCCGAGACCCCCCTCCCCGACAACGTGCCGCGCGAGCGCGTCGTCGACATCGACATGTTCAACCCGCCGGGCATCGAGGACGGCTACCACGAGGCCTGGAAGCGCCTGCAGAGCCCGGACACCCCCGAGCTGGTCTGGACGCCGCGCAACGGCGGCCACTGGATCGCCACGACCGGCGCGCTGATCGGCGAGATCTACCGCGACCCCGCGCACTACTCGTCCGAGGTGATCTTCCTGCCCAAGGAAGCCGGCGAGAAGTACAACATGATCCCGACGCGAATGGACCCGCCCGAGCACACGCCCTTCCGCGAGGTGCTCAACCGGGGCCTCGGGCCGCGCGAGATCCGCGCCGTCCGGGACTCGGTGCGCGCCGCGGCGATCGAGCTGATCGAGCCGCTCGTCGCCAAGGGCGGCTGCGAGTTCTCGGCCGAGTACGCGCAGATCTTCCCGATCAAGGTCTTCATGACGATGGCCGACCTGCCGATGAGCGACGTGCCGCTGCTCAAGCAGTTCGCGGTGCAGATGACCCGGCCCGACGGCACGACGCCCACCGAGATGGCCGAGTCGCTCGACAAGGCCAACAAGGGCTTCTTCGCCTACCTGACGCCGATCCTCGACGCGCGCCGCGGCAAGGACGGCAGCGACCTCATCTCGCTGCTGATCAACAGCCAGGTCGGCGAGCGGCCGATGACCCAGCACGAGGCGCTGGCGCTGATCTCGCTGCTGCTGCTGGCTGGCCTGGACACGGTGGTCAATTTCCTCAGCTTCTTCATGATCTTCCTGTCCCGCAACCCGGACCACGTGAAGGAGCTGACCGATGCACCGGACCGCATCGTCCGCGGCGTCGAGGAGCTGTTCCGGCGCTTCCCGGTGGTGGCCGAGGCGCGCATGGTCGCGAAGGACTTCGAGCGCGGCGGCGTCCAGCTCAAGCGCGGCGACATGATCCTGCTGCCCACAGCGCTCGCCGGCCTGGACGCGGCGCTCAACGCCGACCCGATGGCGGTCGACTTCAAGCGCGCGCATCCGGTCCACAGCACCTTCGGCGACGGCCCGCACCGCTGCGCCGGCATGCACCTCGCGCGGCTCGAGGTCACCGTCACGCTCGAGGAATGGCTCAAGCGCATCCCGCGCTTCCGCATGAAGGCCGGCGAGAAGCCGGTCTACCACTCGGGCATCGTCGCGGCGATCGACAACGTGCAACTCGAATGGAATCCTCGATGAGCAAGCGTCTGGAAGGCAAGGTCTGCATCGTCACCGGCGCGGGCAGCGGCATGGGCCGCGCCTGCGCCGTCGAGATGGCGCGCGAGGGCGGCAAGGTCGTCGTCACCGATGTCAACGCGAAGGCCGGCGACGAGACCCTGCAGCTGATCCGCGCCGAGGGCGGCGAGGCCGCCTACATCGGCTGCGACCTGCGCGACAGCACGCAGATCGCGGCGCTGATGGCGCACGCGGCCGAGCGCTTCGGCGGCATCGACGTGCTGCACAACAATGCCGCGGTCCACGAGACCGACCTGACCGACAAGACCTCGATCGAGGAGCTGTCGGAGGAGGTCTGGGACCTCGTCATGCAGGTCAACCTGCGCGCGGTGTGGCTGACGACCAAGCATGCCGTGCCCTACCTGAAGCGCTCGAGCGCCGCGGCGATCGTCAACGTCGCCTCGACCGGCAGCTTCGTCGCCTACCCGATGGCCGGCGTCTACTGCGCGAGCAAGGGCGGCGTGCTGCAGCTCACCAAGGCCACGGCCGTCGACCTCGCCAAGTTCGACATCCGCTGCAACTGCTACTGTCCCGGCGCGATCGACACGCCGATGCTGCAGAAGTACTTCGACGCGGCCGAGGACAAGCAGGCGATCATGAGCGTGCTGACCGGCGCGCACCTGATCCCGCGCCTGGGCCGTCCCGACGAGATCGCGAAGATGGCATGCTTCCTCGCCTCGACCGACTCGTCCTTCATCACCGGTGCGGCCTACGTGATCGACGGCGGCACGCTGGCCTGGCGCGGCACCCGCGCCTGAGCCGATCGGACCGCCAACCATGGAAAGAGAAAGACCGATGGGAACCCTGTTCGTGCAGACGCGCTCCGGCGATCAACTGACCTTGACCGCCCAAGCGCCCCAGACCCTGCTCGAGGTACTTCGCGCCGGCAATGTCGACGAGGTGCTCGCGCTGTGCGGCGGCAGCTGCTCCTGCGCGACCTGCCATGTCATCGTCGACCCCGGCTTCGCCGACCGCCTCGCGCCGATGGGTGCGGACGAGGACGCGCTGCTCGACAGCTCGGACCACCGCACGCCGACCTCGCGGCTGTCCTGCCAGATCGTCTACCGGGACGAGCTCGACGGCCTGCGCGTCACGGTCGCGCCGGCCGACTGATCGAGGCGGCGGACGCGATGCAACGCCATGACGTGGTGATCGTCGGCGCTGGCCATGCCGGCGCTCAGGCTGCTGCTGCCCTGCGGCAGCTGAAGTTCGAGGGTTCGATCGCGATCTTCGGCGACGAGCCGGAGCCGCCCTACGAGCGGCCGCCGCTGTCCAAGGACTACCTGTCGGGCGACAAGAGCTTCGAGCAGCTGCTGATCAAGCCGGCGGCCTCCTGGGCGCCGCTGCAGGTCGAGCTGCGGCTGGGCCAGCGTGTCGTCGCGGTCGATGCCGCGGCGCGGTGCGTCACGACGGCCGCGGGCGACGCGGTCGGCTACGGCGCGCTGGTCTGGGCCGCCGGCGGCTCGCCGCGGCGACTGTCCTGCCCGGGGAGCGAGCTCGCCGGCGTGCACGCGATCCGCAACCGCGCCGACGTCGACCGGATCAAGGCCGAGCTCGACCAAGTCGCCGCCGTGGTCGTGATCGGCGGCGGCTACATCGGCCTCGAAGCCGCGGCGGTGCTGACCAAGCTCGGCAAGCGGGTCACCGTGCTCGAGGCGCAGGACCGCGTGCTCGCGCGCGTCGCCGGCGAGGCGCTGTCGCGCTTCTACGAGGCCGAGCACCGTGCGCACGGTGTCGACCTGCGGCTCGGCGTTGCGGTCGAGCGCCTCGAAGGTCGCGACGGGCGGGTCGCCGGCGTGGCCCTGGCCGACGGCACGGTGCTGCCGGCCGACCTGGTCGTCGTCGGCATCGGCATCGTGCCGGAGGTCGGGCCGCTGCAGGCCGCCGGTCTGCCGCCCGCCAACGGCGTGCCGGTCGACGAGTTCTGCCGCACGGCGCTGCCCTGCGTCTATGCGGTCGGCGACTGTGCGCTGCACCGCAATGCCTACGCGGCCGGCGCGGCGCCGATCCGGCTCGAGTCGGTGCAGAACGCCAACGACCAGGCCAAGGTGGCTGCCGGCCATATCGCCGGCCGGCCCGCGGCCTACGACGCGGTGCCATGGTTCTGGTCCGACCAGTACGACCTGCGGCTGCAGACGGTCGGCCTGTCGGGTGGCCACGACCAGGTCGTGCTGCGCGGCGACCCGGCCACGCGCAGCTTCTCGCTGGTCTACCTGAAGGAAGGCCGGGTGCTGGCGCTCGACTGCGTGAACCAGATCCGCGACTTCGTTCAAGGTAAGCCGCTGGTGAAGGGCCGGATCGCGCCCGATCTGGCGGCCTTGGCCGACCCGGCCACGCCGCTCAAATCGTTGATGGCCTGAAATCGAGTTTCGGGCTCGCGATGAGAACGATCCTGGCACCGCTGCACGGCCAGCTCGTGCAATGGTGTGTCCACCCCGGGCAGAGCGTGCAGGCCGGCGATGTGCTGGTCATCCTCGAGTCGATGAAGATGGAGCACGAGGTGACTGCGCCGCAGGTCGGTCGGGTTCACGAACTGCTGTATGCGCCGGGCGAGGCGGTCGAGCAAGGCGCCATCTTGCTGAAGCTCGATTCACCCGATGTCGCTGCGCTTCAAGCTGCGCCCGTCGCCCATGCAGCCCGCGCCCAACCGGGCGTTCCGGATGGCCCTCGAGACGACCTGAAGCGCGTGCTGGAGCGCCATGCCTTCATCGAAGACGCGCGGCGGCCCCAGGCCATGGTCAAGCGACATGCCCTCGGCCTGCGCAGTGGGCGCGAGAACGTGCTGGATTTGTGCGATCCGGGTTCCTTCGACGAGTACGGGGCGTTGGCCGTCGCGGCCCAGGGTCATCGGCGCCCGCGGGACGAGCTGATCGCGCAGACGCCGGCCGACGGGCTCATCACCGGGATCGGCGGCGTCAATGGCGAGCAGGCCGGCGCGGACCGGTCGAGGACCGCGGTGATGGCCTACGACGCCACCGTGCTGGCCGGCACCCAGGGCAAGCGCGGCCACCAGAAGGCCGTGCGCCTGCTCGACGTCGCCTGGCGTCACCGCCTGCCGCTGGTGCTGTTCGCCGAGGGCGGTGGCGGCCGCCCCGGCGACGACGAGCTGCCGGTGGTCGCCGGGCTGCACATGACGACCTTCGCGCACTTCGCCCGCCTCAACGGCCAGGTGCCGCTCGTCGGCATCGCGGCGGGCCGCTGCTTTGCCGGCAACGCTGCGCTGCTGGGCTGCTGCGACGTCGTCATCGCGACGCGCAACTGCAACATCGGCATGGGCGGGCCGGCGATGATCGAAGGCGGCGGTCTCGGTCGCTTCGAGCCGGAGGAGATCGGGCCGGCCGCGACGCAGCATGGCAATGGTGTCATCGACGTGCTGGTCGACGACGAGGCGCAGGCGGTGCGCACCGCGCGGCACTACCTGTCATTCTTTCAGGGACCGAGGGCCGAATGGACCGCACCCGACCCGTCCGCCTTGCGTGATGTGGTGCCCGAGAACCGGCTGCGCACCTACGACAGCCGCAAGATTCTTCTCGGCCTCGTCGACGAGGGCAGCCTGCTGGAGCTGCGCAATGGCTTCGGCTGCAGCCTGCACACGGCGCTGGCGCGCATCGAGGGTCGCCCGGTCGGGCTGTTGGCCAGCAACCCGCTGCACCTGGGGGGGGCGATCGATCCTGACGCCGCCGACAAAGCAGCACGCTTCATGCGCTTGTGCAGCACCTTTGGCATTCCGCTGATCAGCCTGGTCGACACGCCCGGCTTCATGGTCGGACCGGAGATCGAGACGAGGGCCCAGGTGCGACACAGCAGTCGCATGTTCATCGCTGCGGCGCATCTGCGCGTGCCGTTCGCCAGCATCGTCTTGCGCAAGGCCTACGGCCTGGGAGCGATGGCTCTGACCGCCGGGGGCTTCCATGCGCCGTCGCTGACCGCCTCGTGGCCGACCGGGGAGTTCGGCGGCATGGGAATCGAGGGTCACGTCCGGCTTGGCTACCGCAAGGAGCTCGAGGCGCTGCCACCGGGCGAGGCGCGCGATGCGCTGTTCGAGCGCCTGGTCCAGCAGCGCTACGAGGCGGGCAGCGCCATCAGCATGGCGATGGGGCTGGAGATCGACGCGGTCATCGATCCTGCCCAGACGCGCCATTGGTTGACAAACTTCCTGCGCTCGGCGAGTCTTGTGCCGGCAGTGGCTGCAGAGCCGCGGTGAGAACGTGAGCAGCGCCGTCTCCAGCGGCCATCCAGGCAGGGCCAAACCATGCGCCCCGTGAACGTCGAATGGATCCTGAGCGGGCTGCGCGCCTCCGTGTGTGGCCTGTTGATTGCGGCCTACGGGATGCCGGCGCTCGCAGAGGCGCCGTTTCCGTCGCGCCCGGTAACGACCCTTGTGCCGTATCCGGCTGGCGGCGCGGTCGACGCATTCGTTCGAACGCTGGCCGAAGCCCTCCGGGTCGAGTGGAAAACCGGCATCGTCGTCGACAACCGGCCCGGAGCCAACGAAATCATCGCGTCGGCTGCTCTGGCAAAGGCTCGGCCGGATGGGTACACGCTGATGGCCTCCACCGAGGCAGCCACCATCCTCAACCCGCTGCTGTTCAAGAAGCTGCCCTACGACGTCAAGGAGATCGCTCCGATCTCCATTCTGGTGAGGGCGCCACTGGTACTGGCGGTGCCGGTCAACTCGACAACCAACACGCTGAAGGAGTTCATCGCGCTGGCACGGGCCCGGGCGGCCGATCCGGTGCGCTACGGTTCAGCCGGCACCGGCGGCACCGGCGGCACCGGACACCTTCCCTTCATTCAGTTCGCCCGCGACCATGGCTTGCAGCTCATCCATGTGCCCTATCGCGGCGGCGGCCCGCTGCTGCAGGACTTGCTGGGCGGTCAAGTGGAAGCAGGCTTGCTCGAGTCGCTCGACCCGTTCGGATTCGTCGCGGTCGGCTCGGACGCGGCCGCCTATGCCGAGCACACGCGCAATGAAGCCGCGGCGCAAAGGAAGCGGATCGAAAGCGCCGGCATCAGGCTTGACCTATGACCACGGTTCGCATGCTTTGGTTTGGCGCCGTGCGGGCACGTGGTGTTCGCGGTGACGCGACGTGCGCCTACTGAAACGAAGAAGGAGCTATGCCATGAGCAACCATGTTTACAAGCTGATCGAGCTGACCGGCTCGTCGACCATCGGCATCGAAGACGCGGTTCGACGCGCAATCGCCAAGGCTCACGAAACAGTGCGCAACATCCACTGGTTCGAAGTCCTCGAGACGCGCGGCAACGTGGCCGACGGCAAGATTGCGCACTGGCAAGTCACGCTGAAAGTCGGCTTCACGCTGGAGTAGATCGAAGGTCGAGAGACCACTCACCCCGGTGAGCATTGCCGGGAGCGTGCGATGGATACGAGACGTGTTCCGCGATCCGGCGCGCTTCTCGAACGAAGTGATTTTTGTTCCCAAAATCGCTGGGGAGAAGCAGGGCACCGTGCCCAACCGCATGGACCCACCCGAGCACACGCCCTATCGCGCGGTCGTGGATCAGAGCCTGGGCCTGCGCCGTGTTCGCGCCATGGAGAGTTCCGTCCGAAAGGTGGCGGCCGATCTCATCGAGACGCTGAAGAACCAGCGATCCTGCGACTTCTCATGCGACTTCGCGGCCATCTTCCCGATCCGCGTCTTCATGGCGCTTGCGGACCTGCCCCTGGAAGACGCACCACGACTGAGAAGACTTGCCAGGCAGATGACCCACGCCGAAGGCGAGACACCCGCCGAGAGAGCACGCTCGCTCGATCAGGCCACCAAGAGCGTCCACGATCATCGGCGACAGCCCCTTCGACTACGCGCCTACGACGCCGCGTTGGCGCTGAGCTTCCCATAGAGGGGCTGCCACGACACGACGCGGCAGGCCGCGCCGGCCCTTGCCATCTCAGCAGCCTGCTAAGAGACGCCGCGGTGCTTTGGTGCAGCGGCCGCCATCGCGACCGTCTGCAGGATGGCCTTGCGCCCCGCGCCAAGCTTGATCGCGTTGCGCAAGTGCAGGCGAAAGCCCGGCAGAAAACGATGCGTTGGCGTCGCGTCGGAAGCGATCCCGACCAACTCCTTCACGAGCGGACGTACGGCCCCGCTTTTCCAGGGCACGGCGCAGTACGCGAAGAAGGCCTGGAAGATGTCGGGCGACAACCGCAACATGGCGTCCAGGAAGCCAGGGACCTCCCGCTCGAACCCGACCCAGAAGGGATCGTCACCGACATGGGCGCGCCACAGCGCCTCCCGCTCTGCGTCGAGCGGCAAGTTGCGATCGACCAGCCCGCGACCCGCCGCCTGTTCGAGAACGCGGGCCGCGCTCACCATCAGCGAGTGCACGCCGAGCCCCGAAACCAGAGCGATCACTTCCTGCACCTGAGCCACGGAAGCGCCCGCCTCGAAAGCCCCCTTGATCGCGTCGTTGATGGCGTCGGTGTCGAGGGATGTCACCGAGGTCGCGACGCCCAGTTGCACCATCGCCGCGGCTTGCAAGTCGAGCGGCTCCCCATCGGGCAGTGAAGCGGTCGCTTCGAGTGCCACCTGCTGGCAGTCGTCCAGTGTCGTCATGTTGTCCTTCATCCTGCGGCGTGGTGGGGTGACTTGCGGTGTCAAGAGCGTTGGTAAATCATAGGCTCGCGCCCAGGGCCGAGACGTAAAGCGGAAGGGAAACCCCTATGTAGTCAACTTGCGTGTTGACTGCCGGTGAGGCTTCGACTATCCTGACTTTGCAAAGGATGCCCACGATGAACGACGCCGAACAACGACTGCGCCGACTCGAGGACCGAGCCGAACTCGAGGACCTCGTGGCCCGCTATTTCCTGGCGGCGGACGGTGACGACGCCGACGGCCTTGCCGACTGCTTCACCATCGACGGATCGTTCAGCGTGTCGGGCACCCCGTGTGGTGATTCGCGCGCGGCCGTCGTCGCCTTCCTGGTCGGCGAACGGGTCAAGATGGGCCTGACGGTGCATACCCCCAATCTGACGCTGTTCACGCTCGACGGAGCGGCGCAGGCCGGCGGCATCGTCAATGCCCACCTCGAGCTGGTGCTCGGCGGGCAGTCGCTGTTCGGCGCGGTGCGCTATCTCGACCGCTACGTGCGCACCGACGGCCGCTGGCGCATCCGTTCGCGCGACATGCGCACCGTCCACATCGCGCCATGGGCCGAGGTGGGCGAGGCCTTCAAGTCGGACGCACCGGTGCGCTGGCCCGGCATCCCGCCCTTGCCGACCGACTTTCCGAGAAAGCGCGGCTGACGCGGCGATCGTGCCGAGCCGCAGAACCTACCGGGTGCAGCAGTCCGCACCGCAACCACCGATGAAGAGGACGAGATGACGACAGGCGTGAACAACCGCGAGCTGTGGGAGTTGATCGAGGCGCGCAAGATCGAGCGCATGTTCTTCGATTACGCCTATCACCTGGACCAGAACAACCCGACCGAGCTGGCCAAGCTGTTTGTCGAGGACTGCGAGGTCAGCTATGCGCCGAACTTCGGCGCCAAGGGCAAGGCGGAGTACGAGAAGACACTCTCCGGCATCGGCCCCTACTTCAAGGCGACGACCCACCACGTCTCGAACATCGTGGTCGACTTCGTCGGCGACACCGAAGCCAAGGTGCGCTCGATCGTGCTGGCGCTCCACCGCTACCGCAAGGAGCGGCCCGACGGCTGGCTGTTCGGCCAGTACCACGACGTCGTCGTCAAGGACGGCGAGCAGTGGAAGTTCAAGCGCCGCGAGCTGCGCACCGATCTGACGATCGACTACCACGTCAAGGCGGCCAACGCCATCGGCCGGGGCGAATGAGCGCCGCCCGGCCGCTCCGAAGGCGCTCATTCCCCCTCGGGGGGACCGGCGCACAGCGCCGTAGGGGGCTCACGTGAGCGAGCCCGACTGCGCCGCGCAGGACATCCTGGTCGAGCACCGGGGGGCGATCAGCTGGATCGTCCTCAACCGGCCGGCGCAGGCGAACGCGCTGTCGAGCCGCATGCTCGAGCAGTTCTCGGCCGCGCTGGAGCGGCTCAAGACCGAGGGCGGCCCGGTGATCGGCATCCGCGCCGAGGGCAAGGGCTTCTGCGCCGGCATGGACCTGAGTCAGTACGGCGGCGCCGCCGCCATCGACCCGGTGGCCGATGCGGCGCGGCTCGGCGCCAACGTCGCGCGCTGGCTGGCGATCTGGGACCACCCCAAGCCGGTGATCGCCGCGGTGCACGGCTACTGCGCCGGCGTGGCCGCACAGCTGTGCGTGTTCGCCGACCTCACGGTCGTCGCCGACGACGTGCGCATCAGCGAGCCCGGCGTGCCGATCGGCGGCGGCTTCATCGCGCCGACCTGGGTGTCGCTGGTCGGCCCGAAGCGCGCCAAGGAGTTCGCCTTCGTGCCGGGCAACCACATCGACGGTCCGACCGCCGTGGCCTGGGGCTGGGCCAACCACTGCGTCGCGGCCGACCGGCTGGTGGCCGCCGTCGAGGCCCTGGCCGCGCGCATCGCCCAGGTGCCGCCCGACGTGCTGCGCGTCAAGAAGTCGTCGGTCAACCGCGCCGCCGAGGCCGCGGGCTTCCGCGCCGCGACCGCCGGCATCGCCGAGGCGGACGCGCTGCTGCACCTCTCGCCGGCGGTGCTGGCGATCCGCGAACGCATCGCCGCGCAGGGCCTGAAGGCCGTGCTCGCCGACTACAAGGGCCCGTCGTCGACGGCGCTGATGAACGAACACAAGGAATGACAGACATGTCCGACATCGACTTCACCCTCGACGGCCACGTGGCCCATGTGCGCCTGAACCGGCCCAAGTCGCTCAACGCGATCACGCCGGGCATGGATCAGGCACTTTGCGACGCCTGGCACGAGATCAACAGCAATCCCGAGATCTGGACGGCCGTGCTGTCGGCGGAGGGCGAGCGCGCCTTCTGCGTCGGCGCCGACGTCAGCGGCGGCACCGAGCGGCCGAGCCGCATGGCCCTCGGTGGCGGGTTGACCGGCATCGGCGGGCCGCTGGTCACGCTGAAGAAGCCGCTGATCGCGGCCGTGCAGGGCTACTGCCTCGGCGGCGGCTTCGAGCTCGCGATGTGCGCGGACCTCATCGTCGCCGCGAACACCGCCCAGTTCGGCCTGCCCGAGACCAAGGCCGGCATCATGGGCGAGTGCGGCGTGATGCACCGCGCGATCCGCCAGCTGCCGCAGCGCATCGCGATGGCGATGATCCTGACCGGCGAGCGCATCCCGGCCAAGGACGCGATGCACTACGGCCTGGTCAACGAGCTGGTCGAGCCCGGCCAGCTGATGGAGGCCGCGCTGCGCTGGGCCGCGCTGATCAACGCGGCCTCGCCGCTGGCCGTGCAGGCCGCCAAGCAGGCGGTGCTGCAGCGCCTGGACTGGCCGCTCGAGGTCGCGCTGGCCACCCGCTTCGAGCCGATCGAGAACTACGCCTACAGCGAAGACCGGCTCGAGGGCCGCAAGGCCTTCGCCGAGAAGCGCAAGCCGCAGTGGCAGGGCCGCTGAGTACCGCGGACACGGACGTAACCATGCAAGCTGAGATCGCAGCGGCGGCACATTCGCCGGCCAACCCGGCCTGGTACCGCCAGGTGTTGGGCCAGTACCCGACCGGTGTTTGCGTCATCACTGCGACCGAGCCCTCGGGCGAGCCGGTAGGGATGGTGGTCGGCTCCTTCACCTCGGTGTCGCTGAAGCCGCCGCTGGTGGCCTTCCTGCCCGACCGCAACTCCTCCAGTTGGGCGCGCTTGAGCGCTGCCTCGCACTTCTGCGTCAACATCCTGAGCGCGGAGCAGGAGGCGGTGTGCCGCCGGTTTGCCGCCAAGGACGTCTCGTCGCGCGCCAAGTTCGACGGGCTGTCGCGCCGCAGCTCGCCGCTCGGCGCACCGATCCTCGACGACGTCGTCGCCTGGATCGACTGCGACCGCCACACGCTGCACGAGGCCGGCGACCACGACATCGTGATCGGCGAGGTCAAGCACCTGCAGATCGAAGGCGGCGGCCTGCCGCTGCTGTTCTTCCAGGGCGGCTATGGCCGCTTCCTGCCGCAGTCGCTGGCGGCGCAGGACCCGCTGGGCGCGCTGACCGAGCAGCTGCGCGATGTCGACGTCGCCCGCCCCTTCATGGAGCAGCTGGCCGACACGCTGTCGGCGCGCTGCATCGCCACCGTGCAGGTCGACGACGAGATCGTCGTCGCCGCCAGCGCGGGTCGCTCGTCGCGCGGCTCCCCGCCCACGCTGGTCGGGCAGCGCTTCCCCTACATGCCGCCGACGGGTTCGGTGTTCGCGGCCTGGCAGGACGACAAGACACGCGCGGCCTGGCTGAAGGCCAACGCCCCCGCCGCGAAGCGACCCGAATTCGAGCAGGCCCTCGTGCGCGTGCGCGGGCGCGGCCACTCGCTGGGCCTGGTCAGCGAGGCCCACCGCGAATTCGCGCAGACCGTCGAGCGTCTGGCCCAGGAGCGCAGCGCCGCCAGCGGCGCCGACCTGCGCGAGCTGATCCAGAACCTCACGTTCGATCCGCCCCGGCTCGACGACGCGATCGCGCGAGCCGTGCGCCTGGTTTCCGCCCCGGTGCTGACGGGTGCGTCGCGGGTCGCGCTGGCGCTGACGCTGCATGATTTTCCCCGCCCCGCGGGCGCGGCCGACGTGCTGCGGCTGACCGACTGCCTGCATCGGGCCACCCTCGACATCGCCGCCCACCTGCCCGGTTCGCGGCCACCGGACCCCGCACCATGAACGTCGCACCGATCGACGCGATCATCGAGGACGCCCGCAACGGCCTGCCCTACATCCTGGTCGACGCCGACGACCGCGAGAACGAGGGCGACGTGATCGTGCCCGCGCAGTTCGCGACGCCGCGCCTCATCACCTTCATGGCCAAGCATGCGGCCGGCCTGATCTGCCTGGCGATCACCACCGAGCGCGCCCAGCAGCTCAAGCTGCCGCCGATGACGCCGGACAACCAGTCCGGCCACGGCACCGCGTTCACGATCTCGATCGAGGCGCGCGAGGGCGTGACCACCGGCATCTCGGCCCAGGACCGGGCCCACACGATCGCGGTCGCGATCGATCCCACCAAGAGCCACGGCGACGTGGTCTCGCCCGGCCACGTGTTCCCGCTGGTGGCGCGCGACGGCGGCGTGCTGGTGCGCGCCGGCCACACCGAGGCCGCGGTCGACATCTCGCGCCTGGCCGGGCTCACGCCCGCGGGCGTGATCTGCGAGGTGATGAACGACGACGGCACGATGAGCCGGCTGCCCGAGCTGCTGCGCTTCGCCGAGACCCATGGCATGAAGGTCGGCACGATCGCCGACCTGATCGCCTTCCGCCGGCGCTCCGAGCAGCTCGTGCGCCGCGTGGCCGAGGCGCCGTTCGAGAGCTACTACGGCGCCGACTTTCGCATCCACGTCTACCGCAACACCATCGACCGCAGCGAACACGTGGCGCTGGTGCGCGGCGAGATCCGCCCCGACGCCGAGACCCTGGTGCGCGTGCACCAGGTCGACCTGACCGCCGACCTGCTCGGCTGGACGGAGGCGCACCGCGACTACGTGCCCGAGTTCATGCGCGAGATCGCCGCGCACCCGGGTCCGGCGGTGGCGGTGTTCGTTCGCGACCCGAACCCGGCCTCGCTGTCGGACCGCATCAACGGCGGTCGCCGCGAGTACCACGACCGTCACGGCTACCGCGACTACGGCATCGGCGCCCAGATCCTCAAGGACCTGGGCGTGACGCGCATGCGGCTGCTGACCTCGAGTTCGTCCAAGCTCGCCGCGCTCGAGGGCTTCGGCCTGCAGGTCACCGCGCGGCTGCCGCTGGGCCGCCCCGCGTCGGACGCTCCTCCATCCAAGTAGAGACCCTCATGAACAGACTGAACGGCAAGATCGCCCTCATCACCGGTGCCGCGCAGGGCATGGGCGCGGCCCACGCACGCGCCTTCGTCGCCCAGGGCGCCCAGGTGATCCTCACCGACCTCAACGACAAGGCCGGCCAGGCCTTGGCGGCCGAACTCGGCGATGCCGCCCTCTTCGTCAGGCATGACGTCGCCAAGGCGTCCGACTGGGCGAGCGTCGTCCAGCGGGGCGAGCAGCGCTTCGGCAGCATCAACGTGCTCGTCAACAACGCCGGCATCCTGGGTCCCGTGACCTCGACGACCGAGCTGACGGAGAGCCAGTTCCTGCACGTGTGCGCGATCAACCAGACCGGCGTATTCCTCGGCATGCAGGCGGTGCTGCCGGGCATGGTCAAGGCCGGTGGTGGCTCGATCGTGAACATCTCGTCGATCGCCGGGCTGGTGGCCAACTACGGCGTGCCCAACCTGGGCTACATCGCGAGCAAGTTCGCGGTGCGCGGCATGACCAAGCAGGTCGCCGTCGAGTACGGGGCCCGCCACATCCGCGTGAACTCGATCCACCCCGGCTACATCAAGACGCCGATGATGGTGGCCGCCACCGACGAGGTCGGCGGCGCGGCGCTGGCGCAGATCCCGCTGGGCCGGCTGGCCGAACCGGAGGAGGTCGCGAACCTCGCGGTCTTCCTGGCCTCGGACGAGTCGCGCTTCATCACCGGCGCCGAGCATGTGATCGACGGCGGCATGACCGCGATGTGAGCCGCCGCCCGGTGGCAGTCCTCAGCCCCGCGCGCCGACGAGCAGCCCGGCGATGATCGCGCCGGCCGCGACGACGTTCCAGCCTTCGTAGAGCATGCGCCAGTGGCGCGCGGCGCGACGGGCTTCCATGTAGTGGACGATCACGAGCCGCGACTTCGCGGCCGCCAGCAGCACGACGACGATCGAGGCCAGCTCGCCGCGCCAGCCGCTCTCGACGAAGCCGACCGACGCGATCGTCAGCGCGCAGGTCAGCCCCCACACCAGCGCCAACCCGTGGGTGAACCGGGTCATGCGGCGCGCCCCACCAGGTAGAGCAAGGGGAAGATGAAGATCCACAGCACGTCGACCAGGTGCCAGAACAGGCCGACGTTCTCGAGCCCGCTCAGGTAGCGGGCGCTGCCCAGCCTGGCGCTCGCCTGGCGGCGGCAATGCGCGATGCATGCCATGCCCGCGAGCAGGTGCAGCAGGTGCACGACCGTGATCAGGTAGTAGAACGAGAAGAACGGGTTCGTCGCCGGCGTCAGCCCGGCCCCGATCTTCAGGCCGTACTCGGCGACCTTGTTGAGCGCGAACGCCAGCCCGAGCCACCATGCCAGGCCGAGGCAACGCCGCACGCGGCGGCCGTCGTGGCGGCGCGCCGCACGCACGGCCTCGGCCACCATCCACGAACTGCTCAGCAGCAGCAGCGTGCCGGCCAGGCCGACCAGCTCGTCCAGGTGGACCTGCGACGCCGTGTACAGCGCCACCTGCCGCGCCCGCTCGCCCAGGTACACGACGAAGATCATCAGGAAGACGAGCATGTCGATGAACAGGAAGGTCCACAGCCCGTCGGTGCCCGGCGCTTCGGACACACGACGGGCTGCCACCACGGGCGGCGCCGCGGACACGGGGAGCGGTCAGCCCGCGTGCGACAGCACCACCGGCGTGCCGGCCGGCTTGCGGCCGATCAGCTCCCTCAGCATGAAGTAGGCGATCGGCCCCAGGAAGGCGAACAGCCAGATGCCGAACACGAAATAGAAGTTCCACGACCCACCGACCGCGAACGGCCCGCCCGACACGAAGGGCATCAGCACCAGCGGCACGAAGATGACGCCGATCGCGATCGCGCACCAGCCGGTCCACGCCGGGAAGATCGCCTGCTTCTTGTTCAGCACGATGTAGGTGCCGAGCGCCAGCAGCTGCATGCTGGTGATCATGTAGGTGCAGTCGTAGATGATCCAGGTGGCGACGTGCAGGGTCTTGACGAGCTCCGGGCCGATCTCGCCGACCAGCAGCGCGCAGGTGGCCCAGATCGCCGGGCAGAAGGCCAGCAGCCAGCCCGTGAGGATGCCCCCGGCGGCCTCGGTGAGGGCCAGCACGCCGAGCGAACCGTCCTCCTCGCGCAGCATGGTGGCCAGCAGCAGCGACCAGGGCGTGTAGAGCAGCCCGATCGTCGCGCAGCCGATCATGCCGATGGCGATGTCGTTCTGGTACTTGCCGTAGTACTCGGCGACGAGCTGTTCGCCGCTCAGCCCCATCATGTTCGGCGGCGGCACGTTGTGCCCGAGGATCGCCCAGAAGACGATGTACCCGAGCACGAACAGCGGACCGCACCAGGCAAAGCCCAGCTGAACCAAGCGCTTCGTTTCTGCGTCCATTTCCTTCTCCTGATCAGTGGAATCGATGACGAAACGGCGAAGGGCCTCGCACTGCGGCGCCTCCGCCGGGACTACGCGTTGACCACCGTCGGCACGGCGCCCTCGGTGGCGGTCATGGATTGCGACGGCTTCCTCGGCTGCAGCAGGAAGCACGCGAGGCTCGGCACGATCACCAGCGCGCCGAGCATGTTCCACAGGAACATGAAGGCCAGCAGGATGCCCATGTCGGCCTGGAACTTGATCGGCGACCAGGCCCAGGTGATGACCGCGGCCGCCAGCGTCACGCCGATCAGCGCCACCACCTTGCCGGTGAAGGCCAGCGCGCTCGCGTAGGCCTCGCACACCGTCAGGCCGCGGCGCTGCTGCCCGAGGTGCACCGTCAGCAGGTAGAGCGAATAGTCGACGCCGATGCCGACGCCCAGCGCAATCACCGGCAGCGTCGCGACCTTGACGCCGATGCCCAGCATCACCATCAGCGCCTCGGCCAGCACCGAGGTCACGGCCAGCGGCACCACCGCGACGACCACCGCCCGCCAGCTGCGGAACGTGACGTAGCACAGCACGATCACGGCGAGATACACGTACAGCAGCATCACGCGATTGGCCTTGGCCACCGCGATGTTGGTGGCCGCCTCGATGCCGGCGTTGCCCGCCGCCAGCAGGAACTGGCGCTCCGGCGTGTCGTGTTCGGCGGCGAAGGCCTCGACCTCCTTGACCACGCGGTCGAGCGTCGCCGCCTTGTGGTCGGCCAGGAAGGCGACCACCGGGGCGACGTTGCGCCCCTCGTTGAGCATCTCCGGGTTGGACTCGTAGACGTAGTTGATGGCGTCGGCGACGACATAGGCGTCGCGGTTGATCGTCACCCACTTCGGCGAGCCCTCGAAACCGGCCGCGGTGTAGGAGCGCGCCAGACTCGCCGCCGACACCGTGGTCTGCACGCCCGGCAGCTCGCGCAGGCGCTCCTCGAGGCGGTCCATCTCGAGCAGGGCCTCGAAGGTCATCACGCCGCTCGGCGGGGTGGTGACGACCACCGCGAACTGGTCGCTCGACAGGCCGTAGTGGCCGGTGATGTAGGCGTTGTCCCGGTTGTAGCGCGAGTCCGCGCGCAGCTCGGCGGCGCCGGGGTCGAGGTCGCCGATCTGCAGCTGCTGCGCGACCACCAGGCCCGCCGCGGTCAGCACGCCGGTGGCCAGCAGCGTCGCGCCGGCCCAGCGACGCTGCGTGAAGCGCCCGAACCAGCGGGCCAGCGGATGCTCGCCCTCGCTGCTCTTGAGCGCCCGCGCCGCCGCGTTGCGGCCCACGCCGGTGTAGGACAGCAGGATGGGCAGCAGGATCAGGTTGGTGAAGATCAGGATCGCCACGCCGATGCTGGCCTCGATCGCCAGCGCGCGGATCACCGGAATGTCGACCACCGTCAGCACGCCGAAGCCCACCGCGTCGGCCAGCAGCGCGGTCAGGCCGGCCAGGAACAGGCGCCGGAAGGTGTAGCGCGCCGCCACGTAGCGGTGGGTGCCGTGGCCGATGTCCTGCATGATGCCGTTCATCTTCTGCGCGCCGTGCGACACGCCGATCGCGAAGATCAGGAACGGCACCAGGACCGAGTACGGGTCGATCACGAAGCCGCACAGCTTCATCACGCCGAGCTGCCACGCCACCGCGACCAGCGAGCAGGCGACGACGATGGCCGTGCTGCGCACGCAGCGCGTGTAGAGGTAGATGATCAGCGTGGCGATCGCCGCCGCGACCGCGAAGTAGGCGAAGATCTGGAGCAGCCCCTGGATCAGGTCGCCGACGAGCTGGGCGAAGCCGATCACGTGGATCTCGACGCCGCTGCCCTCGTACTTCGCGCGCACCTGTTCCAGGTGGTCGCGGACGGCCCGGTAGTCGAGTTCCTTGCCGGTGGCGGCGTCCCGGTTCACCAGCGGCACGAAGATCATGCTGGAGCGGTGGTCGTTGCCGACCAGCGAGCCGACGATGCCCGAGCGCAGGATGTTCAGTCGCAGCGTGTCGATGCTGCGGGCCGAGCCGTCGTAGGTGTCGGGCATCACCGCACCGCCCTTGTAGCCCTCCTCGGTGATCTCGGTCCAGCGCACGACCGGCATCCACAGCGACTTCATGAACGACCGGTCGACGCCGGGGATCAGGTAGACGGCGTCGTTGATGTCGCGCAGCGCCGCGAGGTAGGCCGGGTCGTAGATGTCGCCCTTGGCGTTCGCGACGACGATGCGCACCGAGTTGCCCAGGCCGCGCAGCGACGCCGCGTTGTCGCGGTAGTGCTTGATGAAGGGATGCGAGCTCGGCATCATCTTCTCGAAGCTCGCGTTGATGTCCAACCGCGCCGCGGCCCAGCCGAGCGCGACCGTCAGCAACGCGCAGACGACGACCAGCAGCAGCCGGTTGTTGAAGATCAGCCGCTCCAGCAAGGTGCCGGAGCTTCTGTCGAAATCTTCGATCTTGGCGATGACCGGCATCGCGTCGACCGGGGCGGCTTGCAGTGCCATGGAAAGGAACCGGTTGGAGGGGGCGGGCCGGCTAGGGCGCGGAAAGGGTCGCGAGCGCGATGCCACCGAAGCCGGTGGTCACGACGGTCTTGTCGGGCAAGGCCATCACGCCGGTCAAGCGCAGCGGCTGCTTCGGCTTGACGGCTTCGAAGCGGCGTGCGTCGGCGTCGCCGACGAGCAGCTCGCCGGCGCCGTTGACGAGCACGTAGCGGGCGGTCGCGGGGTCGAACACGCCCCCGGCGATCGTCGCCTCGGAGGGCATCGGCACCTGCTCCCAGTGCTTGCCCTGGTCCTCGCTGCGGAAGGCGACGCCGCGCAGCCCGAAGGCCAGCAGCGTACGGCCGCTGCCGGCCAGGCCGAAGAAGCTGCCGGCGTAGCCGGTGTCGATCGCGACGAAGCGCCGCGCCTCGCGGTCGAGCTTGTAGACCTTGCCTTGCTCCCCGACGATCAGCACCTCGCCGCCGACGCCGCGCACGCTGTTCAGGTTGAGCTGGTCGTTGTCGATGCGGTCCAGCCACGGCGCCCAGGTCTTGCCGCCATCGGTCGTCGCGATCAGCATCCCGAAGGAGCCGACCGCCCAACCGATCTGGGCGCTGTCGAACCAGACGTCGAGGTAGGGCAGCGCCGCGCCGGCCTTGAAGTTCTGATCGATCTGCTGCAGCGCGCGCTTGATCGCGGGATCGGCCGGCGTCGGGTGCGATTGGTAGTGGTTGCGGAAGCTCTCGGCCGCGCTGCGGCCGTCGAGCTGCTTGACCCAGCTGTTGCCGGCGTCGTCGCTGCGCAGCACGACACCGTCGTGGCCGACCGCAAAGCCGATCCGCGGCGTCGGAAACTGCACCGCCAGCAGATCGCTCTGCACCGGCACCTTGGACTGCTGCCAGGTCTTGCCGCGATCGTCGGAGACGACGACCAGGCCGCGCGAACCCACGGCGACGAGTCGCGCGCCCGCCGGCGCGACCGCCATCATCGGTCGACGCGACGCCGCGTCGACGGCCCGCGCCGGATGGTCGAGCGGATCCTTGAAGCCCGCCGTGGCGGCCTGGGCCACTGCAGAGCCCTGCGCGGCCAGCGCCAGGGCCAGGGCCAGGGTCAAGGCCGACGCCATGAGCGCCGCGGGTCGCCACGGGCCAGCGCCCGGAAAAGCCATGTTCATTCGTACGCTCGGATGGGGATCCGCCGGGCCGCCGCGACGGCGACCCGGCCGGCGGATCGGACGCTCAGCGGATGCTCCCGGCCGCCACCGCCGCGGGGGTCAGCTGCAGGCCCGGCAGGTTCTCGGCGTCGGCGTGGCTGCGCACGAAGAAGCCCGGGTCCTTGTGGCCCATGTTCACGACGAAGTAGTTGCCCTTGATCATGTCGTTGAAGGTCCAGCTGGAGGTGTTGACCCCGCCGACGTCATAGGTCGGGAAGGAATAGATCCGCGCCACGCGCCAGAGCTTGCCGCCGTTGTCGTAGGAGTCGGAGCCCACGATGCACCAGCAGTCCTCCTCGATGTAGAAGGTGCGGCGGCTGTAGGCATGGCGGGCGCCGTCCTTGCGGGTCGAGTCGACGACCCAGATGCGCCGCTTCTCCCACCGCGTGGTGTCGGGCACCAGGTGCTTCGGTCCGATCGCCGCCTTGCTCGGCAGCTGGTTGGTGAAGCCGAACACGTTGTAGGGCACGATCATCTCCTTCTTGCCCACGAGCTTGAAGTTGAAGCGGTCCATGCGCCCGACGAAGCCGAAGATCTCGTCCCAGAACAGCACGCCGCCATAGGCCGCGATCGGCACGTCGTAGCCGAACTCCGGCGCCGCCCGCACGCGGCGCTGCCCCGGCGTGTAGAACCACACCTTCTGGCCGCCCTCGGCCGAGTTGGGCAGGTAGTAGTTCAGGAAGTGGATGCCGGCCGACGACGGCGGCGACTGCAGCTTGGCGGAGAAGCCGAACGTCGCGTCGAAGGTCTGCTTGCGCAGATTGCCGCTCTTGTCGTACCAGGGACGGACGAAGTACTCGTTGGTCGTCGGCAGCGGCGTGATGCTGCCCGAGGTGTCGATCAGGAAGGCCTGGCTGAACTGATGCCCGACCGCCGGACCGAAGTTGGTCTTGTGGTTCCACATGACCTCGTAGCCGGTCTTGGGGATCGGGAAGGGCACGCCGGCGAAGGGCAGGCCGTCGGGGGCGCCGCCCTTCATCGCGTCGCCCTCGACCTCGCCGGTCAGCGTCGCGGTGGTGGCGTTCTTGGTCGTGTTCTCCAGCACCCAGGCCGGGTAGGCGACCGAGCGGCGCGTCGGGTAGACGTCCATGCGGAAGGTCGGGTGGGTGGCCAGCATGGCCTTCTCGCCCTCGCTCAGCAGCGCGTCGTACTTGGCGGCGTTCTTGCCGTCGATGACGTACAGCGGCTTGTCGTCCTTGAAGGGATCGACGTACTGGTCGGCCCCCTTGGACCAGCCCGCCGGCGGCTGCGTGAGGCCCCCCGTGTAGGCGGGGATCGAGCCGTCGGCGTTCGCGCCCTTCTCGGCACCGAACTCGGTCAGCGTGGCGCCGAGCTTCTTCGCCTCGTCGGCCGAGGCCGCGGCGAAGGCGCCGCCGGCGGCGAGGAGGCAGGCGCTCGCGACGGCGCCGACCTGGGTGAGGATCAGTTTCTTGGACACTTCAGTCTCCTTGCATTCTGCTCAGAACGACGTCTTGAACGTCAGTTGGAACCAGCCCTTGTCGTTCAGGCCGACCGGGCCGTTGCCACCGAAGCCGGCGTACGACGTGCCCAGGCCGGGGATGTCGTTCGTCGAGCCGGTATGCCAGTGGTAGCCGTTGTACTGCAGGGCCAGGGTGCTGTCGTTCTTGATCGTCGCCTTGACGCCCAGCGAGTAGATGCTCGTCCCCTGTGCGTAGAACGAGCCTGCCGCATACGCCGGGTTGCCGCGCAGGCCCGCGGTGTAGGAGAAGGGCATGCTCAGGTCGATGCCGGGGAAGACCTGGAGCCACTGCGGCTCGAACAGCATCGCGAAGGCCAGGGCGTTCTTGGTCGCGCAGCCGTCCCACTTGTTGTTGGTCGGGCAGGACGCGTAGCCGATGCCATTGAACAGCTCCGCGTGGTCGGTCACCGAGACCAGGTGCGTGTAGCTGAGTTCGGCCAGCAGCACGCCGGCGTCGTAGAACGGCGTCGTGCCCAGTTGCACGAACACGTTGGCGAGCGCATTGAAGATGTCACCCTTCGCGCCCTGGCTGGTCGGCACGCCCGGGATGCCATTGGTCAGCGCGCTGGTCAGCGCGGTGTCCTTGCGGTAGTTCACCTCGAAGCCGGTGCTGACCGAGCCGAAGGTGCGCTCGTAGCTCAGACCGAAGAGCTTGACCTTCTCGGCGAACGACAGGTGGACCGCGCCGCCGCCGGTGGCGTGGATGTCGGCCAGCGGCCAGCCCTGCACCTCGTCGAACTGCCGGTAGTAGAAGCCGATCTCGCCCTCGGCCCACTCGGGCGCCCAGATCGCCTTCAGTCCGAAGTTGCGGTTGTTGTCCTTCGGGCGGTCGATGCGGCCGGCGCTGACCGGGCCACCGAAGGAGCCGGCCAGCGCACCGCCGCTCGTCGGACCTTCATAGAGGATGTCGAACGGACCGAGGTAGGTGCCGCCCTCGGGGAAGCGGTTCTCGCGGAACTCGAAGAAGTACTGGCCGGTGATCGACAGCTGCGGGCTGATCTCCGCCGTCACCATCGCCTGGGTGCGGGGCAGGAACAGCTCCTTGACCTCCGAGCCCGGCTGCGTGAAGCCCTTGATGTAGTCGAGCGGGTGCTGCGAGTAGGCGATGTTGGAGAAGCCGAAGAAGAAGGCATTGCCCCAGAACTGCGAGAAGCGACCGAGCTTGGCGTAGACCGGGGTGTCGCCGAGCTTGGTGTTGGCGAAGACGAAGGCGTCGAGCAGCTCGGCGCCCTGGATGTGGTACTTCTTCGTGTGGCTCGAGTAGCGGCCGCTCGGGTAGGACAGAAAAGTCGAGAACGCCGGGTTGGGATTGGTCTCGACCTTGTCGTCGTAGGCGAAGTCCTTCCACGCCGACGCGGTCAGGCGGAAGCCGTACTTCTCCCGGTAGGCGCCCTGGAACTCGAACAGGCCCTGCGCGCGGTTGGTGACCAGGTCGCCCTTGTCGAACTTGTAGTCCGCTTCCGCGAAGAATGGATGGTTGGCGATCCGGCTGTCGCGACTCTGGGCACGCACGCCGAGCGTGTACTGCAAGGACGTGTCGAAGTTGAGATCCCAGTCGTCGCCCGCCTGGAACTTCACCGCCTGCGCCCCGCCCGCCGCGCCGAGCAGCGACGCCGCCACGGCGAGGACCTTCATCTGCTGCCCGCTCGGGACAACGGCATTCCACCTGCTCATCATGTCTCCTCGTAAGGGTTGGAACCTGCTTCGTGCACACGCCGGTCCTCTCGATGCCAGGGACCGCCACGTCGAAATCACCACCCACTGGCGCCCTCTATCAGCGCTGCGTTCTCCGCGGTTTGCGCAACCTCAACATCACCGCGGTCATTTGCAGAATACGAGCAGTCCCGACTATAGTCAACACACAAGTTGACTACACGGAGCCAACCGCGGGATGACCCTAGGTGTTGTCAACACATAAGTTGACTTTTGACGACACGCTACGGGATCACCCGAGTTCCGGCCCCGGCCAATCTGACGCACTGCACCGACTCGCAACACCGAAGGGACCGACCATGAACACGAGCGCCCTGACCGCCGCACCGCCTGCCGACCTGCCGGGCGACGTGGCACTGGCCCTGCTGGAACGCAGCATGGACTTCGGTCATGGCGGCTTGGCCGTCGTCCGCCTGGCGCTGGCATTGAAGAGCGGCGCGGCGGTCTCCGAGCGCCACTGGCAGTTCTGCCGCGACGTCATGTCCCGGCGCCACGACCCTGAGCTCGACGGCTGGATGCGCGCCGCACAGCGGCTGGACTCGACGCCGTGCCTCTCCTCTATCTGCAAAGGATGATCCATTGACTTCCGTGTACATCGTCTCGGCCGCGCGCACCGCGATCGGCAGCTTCGGCGGCAGCCTGAAGGATGTCGCGCTGTGCGACCTCGCCACCACGGCCGTGCGCGCTGCGCTGCAGCGCAGCGGCGTCGACGCGACGCGCGTCGGCCATGTCGCGATGGGCAACGTCGTTCCGACCGAGCCGCGCGACGCCTATCTGTCGCGTGTCGCGGCCATGAACGCCGGCATCCCGAAGGAAACGCCGGCCTTCAATGTCAACCGGCTGTGCGGGTCGGGGCTGCAGGCGATCGTGTCGATCGCACAGGCCCTGCAACTCGGTGACGCCGAAGTCGGCGTCGCCGGTGGCGCCGAATCGATGAGCCGCGGCCCCTATCTGTTGCCCGCGGCACGCTGGGGCGCGCGCATGGGTGACGTGATGGCGGTCGACTACATGCTCGGCATCCTGCATGACCCGTTCCAGCGCTTCCACATGGGCGTGACGGCCGAGAACGTCGCCAAGCGCGACGGCATCACCCGCGAGATGCAGGACGCACTGGCGCTGGAGAGCCAGCGGCGTGCCGCGCACGCGCTCGCCGAGGGCCGCTTCGCCTCGCAGCTGGTCCCGGTCGACATCGCGACCCGCAAGGGCAGCGTGGTGTTCGACACGGACGAGCATGTCCGCACTGAGGCCAGCGCCGAGCAGCTTGCGAAGATGAAGCCGGCCTTCCAGGCCGATGGCACGGTGACGGCCGGCAATGCCTCCGGGCTGAACGACGGCGCGGCCGCCCTGGTGCTCGCGACCGAGGCGGCGGTGAAGGCCCAGGGGCTGAAGCCGCTCGCGCGGCTGGTCGCGTACGCCCACGCGGGTGTCGAACCGGCCCTGATGGGCCTGGGGCCGATCCCGGCGACCCGGCTGGCGCTGCAGCGCGCCGGCCTCACGGTCGATCAGCTCGACGTGATCGAGTCCAACGAGGCCTTCGCCGCCCAGGCCTGCGCGGTCAGCCGCGCGCTGGACTTCGACCCGGCGAAGGTCAATCCGAACGGCTCGGGCATCTCGCTCGGCCACCCGGTCGGCGCGACCGGCGCGATCATCGCGACCAAGGCGATCCACGAGCTGCGCCGCGTCGGCGGGCGCTTTGCGCTGGCGACGATGTGCATCGGCGGCGGCCAGGGCATCGCGGCGGTGTTCGAGCGAGCCTAGGCGTGCCGGGAACCGACAGCACTGGAGAAACTGTGATGAAAGATGCCAAGACCGTGGTCGCCGACTTCCTCGCGACCTTCTCGACCGGTCAGGTCGATGCGATCCTCGGCGGCCTGGCCGACGGCGCCACCTGGCAGGTCTCGGGTGGCGTGCCGGGCATGTCGGGCACCTACGCGAAGGAAGAACTCGGCGCGCTGCTGCGCGGTGCGGTGGCCCTCTACCGGGAAGGGGCGCTGCGGATCACACCGACGGCCATGATCGCCGAAGGCAACAAGGTGGCCGCCGAAGCCGAGTCCTTCGCGACCCTGAGCAACGGCCGCATCTACAACAACCGCTACCACTTCCTCTTCGAGGTCGCGGGTGACAAGGTGCTCCGCGTCAGGGAATACATGGACACGATGCACGCCTGGGAGACCTTCTTCAAGCCCTGAGCGGCATGCAGGTCGCAAGCGCGATCTGCTCGAGCGTGTCGTCGACGGCGTCCTCGAAGCTCTCGTCGCCGGCGCTGCGGCTGCGGTCGTCCGAATAGGCCGACAGCATGTTCAGGAACATGAAGCAGGCGGTGACCAGCCGCCGCTGCGCGATGCCTTCGGGAAGAAAGTCGAGCCTGCCTCGCAGCAGCGCGAGCGCGCGGCCGATGTTCGGCGGCAGCTCGACGCCAAAGTCGCCGAAGCGGGCCCCCTCGTTGCGCAGCAGGTACTGGCACAGGAACTTCGCGTAGCTGTGGTTGCCGCGCTGCCCCGGCAGGTCGAGCTGGGGCAGGAAGATGATCTCCACGATCGTGCGCGCCTCGCCGAGGCGGCCGGCCGCCTCGGCGGCGTCCAGCATCTCGGCACGCCGAGATTCCATCTGGCTCATGCGGTGCTCGAAGATCGACCGCACCAGCGTGTCGCGCGAGCCGAAGTGGTACTGCACCGCGTGATGGTTGCCCTGCTCGGCCGCGGCCGCGATCTCGCGCAGCGACACCCCCTCGATGCCGCCCTTCGCAAACAGGGTCTCGGCGGCGAGCAGGAGTCTCGTCTTGGCATCGATCTTCGGCGCTGCCGCCTTGGCCCTCATGGTTTTCCCTTGTTTTGACACTCAACGTAATCGTTGACTTGACGAACGATTGTAGGAAGCCTAGATTAAGCCACATGGCTTAATCATCGATGGAGACAGCAATCATGGCAATGGAAACCGGTCTGATCTTTCACCCCTACATGCGCCCCGGCCGCACCGCGCGGCAGACCGTCGAATGGGGCGTCCAGAGCTCCGTGGCCTGCGACAAGGCGGGCTTCACCTCGATGATGATCTCGGAGCATGCCTCGCAGATCTGGGAAAACATCCCCAATCCGGAGCTGATCATGGCGGCCGCCGCGCTGCAGACCAGCCGGATCAAGTTCGCCCCGATGGCGCACCTGCTGCCACACCAGCACCCGACCAAGCTCGCAATGATGGTCGGCTGGCTGTCGCAGATCCTCGAAGGCCGCTACTTCCTCGGCATCGGTGCGGGCGCCTACCCGCTCGCGTCCTACATGCACGGCCTGCGCGACGCGAAGACCGAGTTCCTCAACGAGATGGTGCGCGAGTCGCTGATCATCATGGAGAAGATCTGGAAGCGCGAGCCCTTCTTCTACGAAGGCAAGTTCTGGAACGCCGGCTTCCCCGCGGAAGAGGAGGCGCACACGGAAGAGGACGAGCAGCACCGGCTCGCGAACTATGCGCCCTGGAACGGCGCCTTCCCCGAGATCGCGGTGACCGGCTTCAGCGCCAATTCGCCGTCGATGAAGCTGGCGGGCGAGCGCAACTTCAAGCCGGTGTCGATCTTCTCCGGGCTCGACGCGCTCAAGCGGCACTGGGACATCTATGCCGAGGCCAACATCAAGGCGGGCTTCACCCCCGACCGCCAGCGCCACGCCGTCTCGCAGACGGTGTTCGTCGCCGACACCGACGCCGAGGCCAAGAAGCTGGTGATGGAAGGCCCGATCGGCTACTGCTTCAACCGCTACCTGATCCCGATCTGGCGACGCTTCGGCATGATCGATGGCTTCGCGAAGGACAAGGGCGTCGATCCGGCCAAGGCAGATCTCGAATTCCTGGTCGACCATGTGTTCGTCGTCGGTTCGCCCGACACGGTCGTCGACAAGCTCAACACGCTGTTCCATGCCTGCGGCGGCTGGGGCACGCTGCAGATCGAGTCGCACGACTACTACGACGATCCGGCACCCTGGTTCTACTCGCTGGAACTCGCGGCGAAGGAGGTGGCGCCGCGCATCACGCTGCCGGGACGGGCCGCCGCCAAGCCGCCGCTCGAGCCCGCTGCGGCGACGGCCACCTGAGGCCCCCGCCGGTCTGCGCGACTCGCTGCAGACCGGCCCTGGCCCGCGTCGCCGCGGGGTGGCAAAAACCGCCACCGAAATCGGTCGATATCGCTATCGCCGGCGAGGGCCGGTCGCTCCTAGACTCGCGAGCACTGGAGCCCCGACCATGACCGACCTGTCCGCCGACTTCAAGGCCCTCGCCGAGTACCGTCCGACGCACAAGGTGCGCTTCGTGACGGCGGCCGCGCTGTTCGACGGCCACGACGCCGCGATCAACATCATGCGGCGCATCCTGATGAGCATGGGCGCCGAGGTGATCCACCTCGGCCACAACCGCTCGGTCGACGAGGTCGTCACCGCCGCGCTGCAGGAGGACGCCCAGGGCATCGCGATCAGCAGCTACCAGGGCGGCCATGTCGAGTACTTCAAGTACATGGTCGACCTGCTCAGGCAGCGCGGCGGCGAGCACATCCAGGTGTTCGGCGGCGGCGGCGGCGTGATCGTGCCGAGCGAGATCACCGAGCTGCAGGACTACGGCGTGCGCCGCATCTTCAGCCCCGAAGACGGCCAGCGCATGGGCCTGGCCGGGATGATCGGCGAGATGGTGATGCGCTGCGACCACGACCTGTCGGTCCATGCGCCGACCGACCTCGGCGCGCTGCAGGGCCATGGCCAACCCCACAGCGAAGCGGCCTGGCGCGCGCTGGCGCAGCTGATCACGGCGCTCGAGAACCGCCAGGCCGACCCGGCGCTGACGGCCGCGCTGCACGCGGCGGCCAAGGACCGGCCGATCCCCGTGCTCGGCATCACCGGCACCGGCGGCGCCGGCAAGTCCAGCCTGACCGACGAGCTGATCCGCCGGCTGCGGCTGGACCAGGACGACGCGCTGCGCGTCGCCGTGATCAGCATCGACCCCTCGCGCCGCAAGAGCGGCGGCGCGCTGCTCGGCGACCGCATCCGCATGAACGCGATCGCGCCCTGGAGCCAGGGGGCTCGAGTCTTCATGCGCAGCCTGGCGACGCGCGACTTCGGCAGCGAGATCAGCCAGGCACTGCCCGACGTGATCGCGGCCTGCAAGGCCGCCGGCTTCGACCTGGTGATCGTCGAGACCTCGGGCATCGGCCAGGGTGACGCGGCCATCGTGCCGCTGGTCGACGTGCCGATGTACGTGATGACGCCCGAGTTCGGCGCCGCCAGCCAGCTCGAGAAGATCGACATGCTCGACTTCGCCGAGTTCGTCGCGATCAACAAGTTCGACCGCAAGGGCGCGGCCGACGCGCTGCGCGACGTCGCCAAGCAGGTGCAGCGCAACCGCGAGGCCTTCACGCAGGCGCCGGACACCATGCCGGTGTTCGGCACCATGGCCAGCCGTTTCAACGACGACGGCGTCACCGCGCTCTACCAGGCGCTGGCCCAGCGGCTCGCGGCCCTCGGCCTGCCGCTCAAGCCGGGCCGGCTGCCGCCGGTGGCGACGCGCCACAGCACCCACCAGGTCGCGATCGTGCCGGGGGCGCGGGTGCGCTACCTGGCCGACATCGCCGACACGGTGCGCGGCTACAAGCGGCGCGCGCGCGCGCAGGCTGCGATCGCGCGCGAGGCGCAGCAACTGCGCGCCGCGGCCCGCATGCTGGCCGAAGGCAAGCCCGACAAGCCGCGCGCCGCCGAGGCGGCGATCGACCTGGCGAAGGAGCGCGACGCCCGGCTCGCCCCCGACGCGCACAAGCTGCTCGCGCAATGGCCGGAGATGCAGCAGGCCTATGCCGGCGACGAGTACGTGGTGAAGATCCGCGACAAGGAGATCCGCACCGCGCTGGTGACGACCAGCCTGTCGGGCAGCAAGATCCGCAAGGTCGCGCTGCCCAAGTACGAATGCCACGGCGAGCTCCTGCAGTGGCTGATGCTCGACAACGTGCCCGGCAGCTTCCCCTACACCGCCGGCACCTTCGCCTTCAAGCGCGAGGGCGAGGACCCGACCCGCATGTTCGCCGGCGAGGGCGACGCCTTCCGCACCAACCGCCGCTTCAAGCTGGTCAGCGAGGGCATGCCGGCCAAGCGGTTGTCGACCGCCTTCGACTCGGTCACGCTCTACGGCAACGACCCGGACCTGCGGCCCGACATCTACGGCAAGATCGGCAACTCGGGCGTCAGCATCGCGACGCTCGACGACATGAAGGTGCTCTACTCGGGCTTCGACCTGTGCAACCCGAGCACCTCGGTCAGCATGACGATCAACGGTCCGGCGCCGTCGATCCTGGCGATGTTCATGAACACCGCGATCGATCAGCAACTGGAGAAATTCCAGGCCGACAACGGCCGCGAGCCGACCGACACCGAGGCGGCCAAGATCCGCGCCTGGGCCGTCGCCAACGTGCGCGGCACGGTGCAGGCCGACATCCTCAAGGAAGACCAGGGCCAGAACACCTGCATCTTCTCGACCGAGTTCAGCCTCAAGGTGATGGGCGACATCGCCGAGCACTTCGTGCACCACCAGGTGCGCAACTTCTACTCGGTGTCGATCTCGGGCTACCACATCGCCGAGGCCGGGGCCAACCCGATCAGCCAGCTGGCCTTCACGCTGTCCAACGGCTTCACCTTCGTCGAGGCCTACCTGGCCCGCGGCATGCACATCGACGACTTCGCACCCAACCTGTCGTTCTTCTTCAGCAACGGCATGGACCCGGAGTACACGGTGCTGGGCCGCGTGGCGCGACGCATCTGGGCGGTGGCGATGCGCGAGCGCTACGGTGCCAACGAGCGCAGCCAGAAGCTCAAGTACCACGTGCAGACCAGCGGCCGCAGCCTGCACGCGCAGGAGATCGCGTTCAACGACATCCGCACCACGCTGCAGGCGCTGATCGCGATCTACGACAACTGCAACTCGCTGCACACCAATGCCTACGACGAGGCGATCACCACGCCGACCGAGGAGAGCGTGCGCCGCGCGATGGCGATCCAGCTGGTCATCAACCGCGAGTGGGGCCTGGCGAAGAACGAGAACCCGAACCAGGGCGCCTTCATCATCGACGAGCTGACCGAGCTGGTCGAGGAGGCGGTGCTGAAGGAGTTCGAGAAGATCGCCGAGCGCGGCGGGGTGCTGGGCGCGATGGAGACCGGCTACCAGCGCAGCAAGATCCAGGAGGAGAGCATGCACTACGAGATGCTCAAGCACTCCGGCGAGTACCCGATCATCGGCGTCAACACCTTCCGCAACCCGCATGGCGACGCGGTGCCCGATCAGATCGAGCTGGCCCGCTCGACCGACGACGAGAAGCGCAGCCAGCTCACCCGCCTGCGCGACTTCCACGAGCGCCATGCCGACGCGGCGCCGGCGATGCTGGCGCGGCTGCAGCAGACCGTCATCGACAACGGCAACGTCTTCGACGTGCTGATGGACGCGGTGCGCTGCTGCTCGCTCGGACAGATCACCGGCGCGCTGTTCGAGGTCGGCGGGCAGTACCGCCGCAGCATGTGAGGGCCCGGGCATGAGCCGCAGGGCCGCTCCCAAGGCGAATTCCGGAGTGCGGAGCACGGAGGTTGCCCAATGAGCCGACAGGTCGTTCGCGAACTCAAGCGCGCCGTGCAAGCGGCGGCCCGGCCCGGCGCCTGCACGGGCAGCGTCGTGCTGGCCCGCGACAGCGCGCTGTCGCTGCTGGCGCGCAGCATCGGCTTCGGCCATGGCCGGCTGGCGGTGATCCGCCTCGGCATGGCGGTGCACGCCGGCGCCGAGGTGCCGGCCGAGCACTGGACCTATTGCCGCACCGCCGCCGACGACAGCCGCGACCCGTCGCTGCAGGCCCTGTTCCTCGCCGCCGCGCAGGCGGCCCACGCGCGGCCCGCCGCCGCGCCACCGCAGACGCACTGACATGGGCAACCGACTCTCCGCGATCGCGACCCGCACCGGCGACGACGGCAGCACCGGCCTGGGCGACGGCAGCCGCGTCGCCAAGCACGACCCGCGCGTCGCCGCGATGGGCGATGTCGACGAGCTCAACTGCGCCGTCGGCCTGCTGCTCGCCTTCGGCGTGCCCGACGACGCCCTCGCGATGCCGGCGCTGCTGGCCGAGGTGCAGCAGGACCTGCTGGACCTCGGCGGCGAGCTCAGCATCCCCGGCTACACCCTGCTCAAACCCGAGCGCGTGGCCGCGCTCGACACCTGGCTGGCCGAGGCCAATGCGACGCTGCCGCGGCTGCAGGAATTCATCCGCCCCGGCGGCACGCTGGCGGCCGCCCAGGCCCATGTGGGCCGCACGGTGTGCCGGCGCGCCGAGCGCGCGGTCTGCGAGCTGGCCGAGTCGCAGGCCGTCAGCCGCAGCGTGCGCCAGTACCTGAACCGACTGTCGGACCTGCTGTTCGTGATGGCGCGCGTGCTGGCGCGCGCCGGCGGCAGCGCCGAGACGCAGTGGAACCGCGACCGCCAACCCTGAAGAAGGACAAACCTGCATGAAGAACGAGAAGATCGGCGTCATCGGCGCCGGCACCATGGGCAACGGCATCGCGCAGGTGTGCGCGATGGCCGGGCTGGACGTGACGCTGGTCGACGTGTCGGACGCCGCGGTCGCGCGCGGCCTCGCGACGCTGGGCCACAGCCTGGAGCGGCTGGTCAAGAAGGACAAGCTCGGCGCCGCCGCCAGCGCCGCCGCGCTGGCGCGCGTGCAGGGCACGACCGACTACGCGGCCCTGGCCGGCACCGACCTGGTGATCGAGGCCGCGACCGAGAACCTGGAGCTGAAGCTGCGCATCCTGAAGCAGCTCGCCGAGGTGGTGCGCGAGGACGCGGTGATCGCGACCAACACCTCGTCGATCAGCATCACCGAGCTCGCCGCCGCGGTGAAGGCGCCCGAGCGCTTCGTCGGCATGCATTTCTTCAACCCGGTGCCGCTGATGGCGCTGGTCGAGGTGATCGGCGGCCTGCAGACCGCCGACGCGACGCTCGAGCGCGCGCTGGCCTTCGTCAAGGCCATCGGCAAGACGCCGATCGCGGTGAAGAACAGCCCCGGCTTCGCGGTCAACCGCATCCTGGTGCCGATGATCAACGAGGCGATCTTCGTGCTGCAGGAGGGCCTGGCGAGCGCCGAGGACATCGACGCCGGCATGACGCTGGGCTGCGGCCAGCCGATCGGCCCGCTGGCGCTGGCCGACCTGATCGGCCTGGACACGCTGCTGGCGGTGATGCAGGTGTTCAGCGACGGTTTCGACGACCCCAAGTACCGCCCCGCGCCGCTGCTCAAGGAAATGGTGGCCGCCGGCCGCCTGGGCCGCAAGAGCGGCCGCGGCTTCTACAGCTACTGAATCGACCCGCCATGGACTACACCGCGCCGCTGAAGGACATGCAGTTCGTGCTGCACGAGCTCGCCGGCCTCGATGCCGTCGCCGCCCTGCCCGGCTTCGAGGACTGCACCCCCGACCTCGCGACCGCCATCCTCGACGAGGCCGGCAAGTTCGCCCAGGGCGTGCTGTCGCCGCTCAACCCCGTCGGCGACCGCCAGGGCGCGCGCTGGCAGGACGGCGAGGTCGCGACCGCGCCCGGCTGGCGCGCCGCCTACGCGCAGTTCGTCGAGGGCGGCTGGAACGCGCTGTCCTGCCCGCCCGGGCATGGCGGCCAGGGCCTGCCGCGGCTGGTGTCGGCGCTGGTCGAGGAGATGTGGAACGGTGCCAACGTCGCCTTCGCGCTGTGCCCGATGCTCACGCGCGGCGCGATCGAGGCGCTGGAGCTGTGCGGCAGCGCCGCGCAGCAGGCGATGTACCTGCCGAAGATGGTCAGCGGCGAGTGGACCGGCACGATGAACCTGACCGAGCCGCAGGCCGGCTCGGACCTCGCCGCGGTGCGCAGCCGCGCCCTGCCCCAGGCCGACGGCAGCTACCGCGTGCACGGCCAGAAGATCTTCATCACCTACGGCGAGCACGACCTCACCGACAACATCGTCCACCTGGTGCTGGCGCGCACGCCGGACGCGCCCGAGGGCGTCAAGGGCATCTCGCTGTTCGTGGTGCCGAAGTTCCTGGTCAATGCCGACGGCAGCCTGGGCTCGCGCAACGACGTGCGCTGCGTGTCGATCGAGCACAAGCTCGGCATCCACGGCAGCCCGACCGCGGTGCTGGCCTTCGGCGACGGCGAGGGCGCGACCGGCTGGCTGGTCGGCGAGGCCAACCGCGGCCTCGAATACATGTTCATCATGATGAACGCGGCGCGCTACTCGGTCGGCCTCGAGGGCGTGGGCCTGTGCGAGCGCGCCACCCAGCGCGCGGTGGCCTATGCGCGCGGCCGCGTGCAGGGCACGGAGGCGGGCGCGAAGGGCCGCGACAAGGTCGCGATCCTGCGCCACCCCGACGTGCGGCGCATGCTGCTGCAGATGAAGTCGCGCACCGAGGCGCTGCGCGCCGTGGCCGGCGTGGTCGCCGCGGCGATGGACGCCGCCGCGGCCCACCCCGACGCGGCGGTGCGCGCCGAGCGCCAGCGCTTCGTCGACCTGATGATCCCGATCGTCAAGGGCTGGAGCACCGAGTCGTCGGTGCTGGTCGCCTCGCTGGGCGTGCAGGTCCATGGCGGCATGGGTTTCATCGAGGAAACCGGCGCCGCCCAGCACCTGCGCGACGCGCGCATCACGCCGATCTACGAGGGCACGACCGGCATCCAGGCGGCCGACCTGATCGGCCGCAAGATCGCGCGCGACGGCGGCCGCACGATCGGCGAGCTGATCGCCGCGATGGCCGAGGTCCATGCGCAGCTGGTGCGCGCCGACGACGAGGGCCTGGCGGCGATCGCCGCGGCGCTGGACCGCGGCATCGCGGCGCTGCGCGAGGCCGTGGCCTACGTGCTGTCGCAGTACGGCCCGCGGGTCGCGGCGCCGCTGGCCGGCGCGGTGCCGCTGCTCGAGCTGTTCGGCATCGTCGCCGGCGGCTGGCAGATGGCACGCGCGGCGCTGGCCGCGCAGCGCGGCCTCGCCGAACCCGGGGCCGACCGCGACTTCCTGAACGCCAAGCTGCTGAGCGCACGCTTCTACGCCGACCATGTGCTCAGCGCCGCGCCCGGCCTCGCGCACACGGTCGTGCAGGGCGCCGACGCGACGCTGGCCTACGCCGACGAGCAGTTCTGAGCCGCGCCGTGCAGCCCGCCCTGCCCGAGCGCATCGTCTGCCTGACCGAGGAACCGACCGAGGTGCTCTATGCCCTCGGCGAAGAGGCGCGCATCGTCGGCATCTCCGGCTTCACGGTGCGGCCGCCGCGCGCGCGGCAGGAGAAGCCGCGCATCTCGGCCTTCACCAGCGCGAAGATCGAGCAGATCCTCGACCTGAAGCCCGACCTCGCGATCGGCTTCTCGGACATGCAGGCCGACATCGCGCAGGCGCTGGTGAAGCAGGGCGTCGAGGTCTGGATCGCCAACCACCGCTCGGTCGCGCAGATCCTCGGCTATGTGCTGAGGCTGGGGGCGTTGGTCGGCGCGACCGCGGCGGCGCAGCGCCTCGTGGGGGAGCTGCGGGCCCGCATCGATGCGGTCGCGGCCACCGCCGCCACGCTCGAGCGCCGTCCGCGCGTCTACTTCGAGGAATGGGACACGCCGGCGATCTCGGCGATCCAGTGGGTCAGCGAGCTGATCGGCATCGCCGGCGGCGACGACATCTTTCCCGAGCGCGGCCGCGCCGCGATGGGACGCGACCGCATCGTCGCCGACCCGATGGAGATCGTGCGCGCCGCGCCCGACCTCATCATCGGCTCCTGGTGCGGCAAGAAGTTCCGGCCCGAGCAGGTCGCCGCGCGGCCCGGCTGGCAGGACGTGCCCGCCGTGCGCGACGGCGAGCTGCACGAGATCAAGTCGCCGCTGATCCTGCAGCCCGGGCCGGCGGCGCTGACCGACGGGCTCGACGCGCTGCAGCGCATCATCACCGGCTGGGCCGAACGGCAGCACGCCGCGACGAAGGAGCACGCATGTTCAAGGCCTTGATGGTGCACGGCAAGGGCGCCGCCGCCGCGCCCGCCCTCGTCGAGCTGATTGATGCCGACCTGCCCGAGGGCGAGGTCACGGTGCGCGTGCAGTACTCGAGCCTCAACTACAAGGACGCGCTGGCGATCACCGGCCGCGGCGCGATCCTGAAGTCCTTTCCGATGATCCCCGGCATCGACCTGGCCGGTGTCGTCGAGGCCAGTCGCGACCCGGCGTGGCAGCCGGGCGACGCGGTGGTCGTCAACGGCTGGGGCCTGGGCGAGAACCGCCACGGCGGCCTGACGCAGAAGACCCGGCTCGCCGCCGGCTGGCTGCTGAAGCTGCCGGCCGCCTACCGCGCCTACGACGCGATGGCGATCGGCACCGCGGGCTACACCGCGGCGCTGTGCGTGCAGGCGCTGCGCCGCCACGGGCTCGCGCCGGCCGACGGGCCGGTGCTGGTCACCGGCGCCAGCGGCGGCGTCGGCGCGATCGCGGTGCTGCTGCTCGCGAAGCTCGGCTACGAGGTCCACGCCGCCAGCGGCCGCGCGTCGACCGCCGACTACCTGCGCGGGCTCGGCGCCGCCGAGCTGATCGACCGCAGCAGCCTCGCCGAGCCCGGCCGGCCGCTGCAGAGCGAACGCTGGGCCGGCGTGGTCGACACCGTCGGCAGCCACACGCTCGCCAACGCCTGCGCGGCGACGCAGTGGAACGGTGCCGTCGCCGCCTGCGGCCTGGCCCAGGGTGCCGACTTCCCCGCGACGGTGATGCCCTTCATCCTGCGCGGCGTCACGCTCTACGGCATCAACTGCGTGCTGACGCCGAACGCGCTGCGCGCCCAGGCCTGGGACCTGCTGGCCGCCCATGTGCCGCCGGCCACGCTGGCCGGCATGTCGCACGAGATCGCGCTGAGCGAGGCGATCGCGGCCGCCACCGATCTGCTCGAAGGCCGGCTGCAGGGCCGCGCCGTCGTCGACGTCAACCGCTAGGGCCTGTTAACGCTATCGGAGGACTCGCGTGACCCAGGAAACGGCGGCCATCAAGGCGCAAAGCACAGCCGTAGCACGGCTACGGCGAGCATTTGCAACGCCGAGGGCCGCCGTTTCCTGGGATCACCCGAAGGGCCCGGGCCGCGCAGGCCGCAGGGCGGCGTTGCTCGCTCGTTGCGTGCAGGCGCACGCGGCCTCGCTCGCGCCTTGCCCTGCAGCCTGCGCCGCCCGGGCGCGAGCCCTCCGATAGCGTTAACAGGCCCTAGCCGCTATGGTCCGCACATGACCGAGATCGTCCACAACCGCGCCGCCTCGCGCTTCGAGACCACCGTCGACGGCCTGCTGTGCGTCGCCGACTACCGCCGCCAGGGCGGCGTGCTGGTGCTGCCGCACACGCTGGTGCCCGGCGCGCTGCGCGGCCACGGCATCGCCGCGGCGCTGGTGCAGGCGGCCCTCGACTGGGCCCGCGCCGAGGGCCTGAAGGTCGAGCCGGTGTGCTCCTACGTCGCCGCCTACATGCGTCGCCATCCGGAGACGCGGACGCTGCTCGCCGACGGCTGAAACGGCGCCCGCCGGCGCGCGACATTTCACCGGAACGCGGGGGCCACCCCCGGTCCGCGGCATGCCGCCGCGGACCGCCGTGCGTACGATCAGCCCGTCGTCGGCTCCGGGCTCCCCGCCCGACGCCGGGACCGAGCTTCCGGGTCCCGGGTGCCTCTCGCAGGCACCCCACACAGGAAGCACCAACACCGCGCCCCTGCCTTCACCCGGCAGGGGTTCGTCGTTTCAAGGTGCCGCGGCCGGCAGCCGGGTGACCAGCACCTGGTCGATCTTGTGGTTGTCGACGTCGAGCACCTCGAAGCGCAGCCCCGCATGCACCAGGCAGTCGGTGCGCCGCGGGATGCGCCGCAGCATCACCATCAGGAAGCCGGCCAGCGTGTCGTACTGGCCCTGGCGCGGCAGTTCATCGAGATCGAGCGCACGCAGCACGTCGGGGATCGGCGTCACGCCGTCGATCAGCCAGCTGCCGTCCTCGCGCTGCACGATCTGCTCCTCCGCCCAGGGCGAGACCAGGTCGCCCATCACCGTGCTCATCACGTCGTTGAGGGTGATCACGCCGACCACCAGGCTGTACTCGTTCATGATCACCGCGAAGTCGTCGTGCACGGCGCGGAACTGCTCGATCACCTCCGACAGCGTCAGCCGGTCCGGGATCACCAGCACCTTCTGCAGCAGCCCCGGCGCGTCGAGCGCGATCGACTGCTCGTTGAGCACCCGGATCAGCAGGTCCTTGGCATCGACATAGCCGAGCACATGGTCGATGTCGCGGTCGCAGACCAGGTAGGTGGAATGCGGGTTGGAGGTGATGCGCGCGCGGATCAGCTCCGGCGGGTCGTCGCGCAGGAAGTGCACGATGCGGTCGCGCGCCGTCATCGCGCTCTCGACCGTGCGGGTGTCGAGCTCGAACACGTTGGCGATCAGCTGCTGCTCCTCCTGCGCCAGCAGGCCGCCGGCGGCGCCGGCCTCAGCCATCGCCAGGATGTCGTCGTGGGTCACGCGGTCGTCGCGCGTGCGACGCAGGCCGAACAGCGTGAAGAGCGCGTCGGCGGCCTTGTCGAACCCCCAGGCCAGCGGCTTGAGCAGCCCGGTCAGCGTGTCCATCGGCCCGACCAGCGCCATCGCCACCGCCTCGGGGTTGGTGAGGCTCACCCGCTTGGGAAACAGGTCGGCGAACAGCACGAAGGCCGCCGTCACCAGCACGAACGAGGCGATGAAGCCGACCGTCGCCGCGGTCTCCGGCGCCATCAGGCCGCCGGCCGCGCGCGCCAGCGTCGGCGACAGCGCCCCCTCGCCGACGATGCCGCCGAGGATCGCGATCGCGTTCAGCCCGATCTGCACCACGGTGACGAAGTGCCCCGGCCGCTGCTGCACGTCGAGCACGCGCTGCGCGCGCGCATCCCCCTCGTCGGCGATCTGGCGCAGCTTGATGCGCCGCGCCGCCGCCAGCGACAGCTCGGCCATCGAGAAGAAGGCGCAGGCGGCGATCAGCGCCGCGATCACGAGCAGGCTGGTGCCGAGGTCCATGGTGGCGGGCAGTGTAGCCAGCGGCCCGGGCGGGCGCGGCAGCGCCCGGGCGCCACTGCCGCGGCGTTCAAAGGACGAAGTTGTTCACGTCGAACAGCGCGCCCGGCGTGACCGCCTGGAACAGCGCGACGACGGTGAAGTTGAAGCCGCCGGTCGCGCCGTCGGCGTCGACGCCGAGGAAGGCGTCGCTGCCGGCGCCGGCCGCCGTGACCTGCACGTACTGGCTCAGGTTGCCGCTGTTGACGACGCCGACGCCGAAGACCGCCGTCAGATCGATCAGATCGACACCGACCGCGAAGTCGGTGACGATGTCCGAGGCATCGATCGGCAGCTCGAAGACGAAGTGGTCGGCGTCCGTGCTGCCGGTCAGCTGATCGATGCCGGCACCGCCGAACAGCGTGTCGCTGCCGGTGCCGCCGTTCAGCGTGTCGGCGCCGGCCTCGCCGACCAGCGTGTCGTTCTCCGAGCCGCCGTTGAGCGTGTCGTTGCCGATGCCGCCGCGCAGCAGGTCCGCGTCGACGTTGCCGTTGAGTTCGTCGTCGCCGCCGTCGCCGGACAGCGTGTCGTTGCCCGCACTGCCGAACAGGGTGTCGTTGTCCAGGCCGCCGGTCACCGAATCGGCGCCACCGTTGCCGATCAGGCGGTCGTTGCCGTCGTCGCCGGCGACGATGTCGTCGCCCGTGCTCCCGTCCAGGGTGTCGTCGCCGATGCCGCCGGACAGCGTGTCGTTGCCGTTGCCGGCATTCGCGGTGTCGTTGCCTTCGCCGCCGGACAGGATGTCGTTGCCGACGCCGGAGCCGCCCTGCAGCGTGTCGTTGCCGGTGCCGCCGACCAGCACGTCGTTGCCGCCGCCGCCGTTCATCGCGTCGGTGCCGGCGTCGCCGTACAGCACGTCCTGGTTCAGGTCGCCCTGGATCACGTCGTTGTCGTCGCCGCCGGAGACGGTGTCGCGCCCGTCGCCGCCGGCGATGGTGTCGTTGCCGCCCAGGCCGACGATGTAGTCGGCCCCTTCGCCGGCCGTGAAGATGTTGACGCTCGAGGTGCCGATCTGCGTCGGGTTCAGGTGCACGATGGCCCCGTAATCGCCGACGGCACCCGCCACCGTGCCGGTCCCGTCGAGCCCGTTGTAGCTGCTGTTGCCCTCGCCGCTGATGCCGATGTAGTACGAGCCGGCCGCCGGGGCGGCGAACACCAGTTCGCTTTCGTCGCCGAAACCCGCGTCGTCGTCGAAGCCGATCTGCGTGCCGGCGGCATTGAAGACCCGCAGCACGCTGCCGAGGGCGACGGTGGACGAATCGCTGCTGATGTCGACGACGACGACGTCGCCCTTGCTCAGGTCGGCGCGGCCGATGTCGACATCGAGGCTGGTGTCCACGGCGCCGGAGTACTCGACCCGCAGCCGCCCGGCATCGTTGCGCAGGGCATCGGTCTCGTCGCTGGAGCTTTCCGCGGTGATCGCGTTGATCGACGCCGACGAGGGAAACAAGGCCGGTGTGGCGGTGGCGATCGTCAGGGTGCCGTTGGTGGTGCCCAGCGGGTTCTCCGGCGAGCTGCGCCCGAGCGTCGTCGTCGGGTTGTAGCCGCTCAGGTAGTAGGGGCTGATGGCGACGTAGTAGGTTCCGCTGTAGCCCGGCACGAAATCGGTGAAGGGCGACAGGCTGAAGACCACGTCATCGACGGCGCGGAAGCCGTCGTCATTGCGCTTGACCTCGTTGCCGAAGGCGTCGAACACGCGCAGCAGCAAGTCGCTGGCGGTGCCGTGGTCGACGTCGATCTGGTAGAGGCTGCCGGCCACCAGCTCGACGCGCACCATGTCGACGTCGATGGTGGTGCTGATGGTGAAGGTGTCGGTGAACACGCCGCTGACGAACGTCGCCGAGGTGGCCGCGGCCAGGGTGCTTCCATCGAATGCCATGGTCTGCTCCGTGCGCTGTGAGACCGCGCGACGGTAGGCCGGGCGACCCCTGCCCGTCAATCACGCAAGGCCGGGGGCGGTGCCGCAGTCTCCACGGCGAACGGGGCGGCGACGCGGCCCACCGTCGGCGCCGTGGCCGGCGCCATGCCGTCGGCCGCTCGGCTCTTGAGCCGCGCCCCCGCCGGCATCTGCTCGATCTGCGCCCGGTAGCGCGGGAAGAAGCCCAGCCGCGGCGCGCTGTAGTGGATGACGAACAGCTCCTTGTCCTTCACCAGCGCGTAGGCGAGGCCGGCGATGCGCACGTCGTCGGTCTTGTGCAGCAGCGTGTAGTCGAAGCGCAAGCCCTTGCCGCCGAGGAAGTCGACCGGCTCGAGCTTGTCGAGTGTGAAGCTCGACCGGCGCGCGGCAGGCGCCGCCGCGGCTCGGGCTTAGCGCCCGGCGACCGGTGCGGCCAGCAGCTGCGCGACCTGCGAGGAGAAACGGTCGAAGTCGAGCGGCTTGGTCCAGTAGTCGAGCGCACCGGCGGCGCGGGCCGCCGCGACCTCGTCCGGCATCGCGCTGGCGGACAGCGCGACGACCGGCGGCGGGCGCCTGCCCTCGGCATGCAGTCGCCGCAGCACGTCGAGGCCGCTCATGTCGGGCAGCCGCATGTCGAGCAGGATCAGGTCGGGCTGCAGCCGCTGGGCCAGTGCAATGCCCGAGGCGCCATCGTCGGCCTGGACCAGCGTGACCTGCGGCCACCGCGACAGCAACTGCTCGACGATCAGCACGTTGACGACGTTGTCCTCGACGTAGAGCACCGTGCCGGACGGCATCGACGCCCCGTGCGGGGCGGCGGCGACCGTGGGCCTCGCGGGCGGCCGCTCGCCGGCCGCCATCATGCCGGCGGCGACCGGCATCGTGAGCGTCACCGTGGTGCCCTCGCCGACCCGGCTCTGCACCTCGATCGTCCCGTTCATGATCAGCAGCAGTTCGCGCGTCAGCGTGAGGCCGATGCCGGTGCCCTCGATGCCGCCATGCTGCCGCCCGAGCCGGTTGAAGGGCTCGTACAGGCGCCCCAGCTGGTCGTGACTCATGCCCAGCCCGGTATCGGCCACGCGCACCGCCAGCCGGTCGCCATGGCGCGCGAGGTGCATCGCCACCTCGCCGCCGGGCCGGTTGTACTTGATCGCGTTCGACAGCACGTTCAGCAGGATCTGGCGCCAGCGCGTCGCATCGGCGTGGATCGCGCAACCGACCGCCGCGGCCGGGCCGAGCAGCCGCACGCCATGCTGCTCGGCCAGCGAGCGGCTGAGCTCGATCGCATCGGTCGCCGTGGCGTCGGCGTCGAGCACCGCGGCCGTGATCTGCAAGCCCCCGGCCTCGATCCGGGAGACGTCGAGCACGTCGCTGATCAGTGCCAGCAGGTGCCAGCCGGCCAGCCGGATGTGGTCGATCTGCACGCGCTGGCGCTCGGTCAGCGGCTCGCCGGAGCCCTGCAGCAGTTGCGCGAAGCCGAGCACCGCGTTGAGCGGCGTGCGCAGCTCGTGGCTCATGCGCGACAGGAACTCGGTCTTCGCGCGGCTGGCCGCCTCGGCGGCGCGCTGCGCCTCGAGCGCCGCGGCGGCGCGGCGTGCATCGCTCACGTCGCGCAGCACCACCGTCATCAGCGCGTCGGCGCCGTCGCCGAACCGGGAGATCGCGGCCTCGATCGGGAACTCCTCGCCGTCCGCCCGCACGCCGTTGAGCACGTGCATCGTGCCCATGCGCCGGTTGGTCTCGCCCGTCTTCGCGAAGCCGTCGACATGCCCGGCATGGCGCTCGTGCAGTCGGCGCGGGATGAAGCGCGACAGCGGCGTCCCGATGGCATCGGCCGCGGCGATGCGAAAGATGCCGGCAGCCGCCTGATTGAAGACCACGATGCGCTGCCGCGCGTCGACCGTGATGATGGCGTCCATCGCCGTCTCGACGATGCCGACGAGCTGCAGCTCGCGCGCCTTGAGCTCCTGGCGCGACTGCTTCGTGGCCGTGATGTCCTCGGCGACGCCGCCGAACGCGATCACGTCGCCGCCCGGCGACGTCAGCACCGAGGAGCGGTCGCGCAGCCAGCGCCAGCTGCCGTCGGCATGGCGGATCCGGTACTCGATGCTGCGCAGCCCGCCGGGACGGGTCAGGGCGACGGCGGAGTCCACGAGCCGCTGGCGGTCGTCGGGGTGCACCACGGCCAGCCACAGGTCCGGGTCGTCGAGGAAGTCCTGCGCCGGACGGCCGTAGACCTGCTGCGTCGCCGGGCTGACATACAGCACCTCACGACCGTCGGGCGACGCGAACCAGGCCACCTCGGACAGATTGGCCATCAGCAGACGCCAGCGCGCCACGCTGAGCGCGAACTCTTCGGCCTGCTGCCGCAGCCGCACGCTCTGGCCCATCAGGCCGAGCCGCGTGCGGACCAGCACGGCGAGCATCATCACCGCCGTGACCACGACGAAGCCCAGCCCCTTGATGGCTTCGGCGGCGGCAAGCTGCTCGCGCGTCAAGGGCAGCTTCGACAAGAGCGTGCTCGAACCGACCACCCACGCGCCGGCGATCACGAGGTAGCCGATCGTCCAGGCCAGCGCGACGCGCCAGGCGCTCCAGCGCTCCGCATCGCTCAGGCGCATGGCGGAGCTGTCGACGTTCGGGGGCGCGGCTGCCACCGAGCCAGTATGCAGCAGGGGCATTACGCCGAGCCTACGGCGAGCCGCGAAAAAGCCGCTCCTCCCCAGGCTGTTCGGCGCTTCCGGTCGCACCGTCGCGGTGCGGCGACGGCGGCCCGGCGGCCGGCTATGCTGCGCGCCTCGACGTCCCCCCGCGAAAGCCCGCCATGATCACGACCCCCTCCGGCCTCCAGTACGAAGACAGCACCGCCGGCACCGGCGCCACCGCCACCGCTGGCCGCGAGGTCCGCGTGCACTACACCGGCTGGCTCTACAACGACGGCACGGCCGGACGCAAGTTCGACTCCAGCAAGGACCGCGGCCAGCCCTTCGAGTTCTCCCTCGGCGCCGGCATGGTGATCGCCGGCTGGGACGAGGGCGTGGCCGGCATGCAGGTCGGCGGCACGCGCCGGCTGGTGATCCCGCCCCAGCTCGGCTACGGCGCGCGCGGCGCCGGCGGCGTGATCCCGCCGAATGCGACGCTGCTGTTCGAGGTCGAATTGCTCGGCATCTCCTGACGGCCGGCCGCGCCGCGTTCAAGCCGGCGGCGCGGCGGCCGATACCGTGACAGGGCGCCGCCCGGTCGCGGCGCCGTTCACCCATGGCCCCGCCCGATCCCTCCACGCGCCCCGAACGCCCCGCCCTCGTCTCGCTGCGCAGCGCGCTGCTGGCGGCGCTGGTGCTCGTGCTGCTGGCGCTGGCGGTCGCCGTCCACCTGGCGCTGGACGGCGAGTACCGGCTCGAGGCCGGCCGCGTCCAGGCCGATGCCGAGCGCAACGCCCAGAAGCTGGCGGTGCGCACCCGCCAGCTGCTCGACCAGGCCGACCAGATCACGCGCCTCGTCAAGTCGCTGCGCGAGGCCGGGGCGCCGGTGGCGCTCGAAACGCTGCAGTCCTCGGGCCTGGCCGGCAGCGAACTGACGCGTGCGGTGTTCGTCACCGACCGCGACGGCCTGGTGATCGACACCACCTCCACCAGCGTGCCGCTGCACATCGGCGACGAGGACGCGTTCAAGCACCACCGCCGCGAGGGCAACCTCGGCCTCACCGTCGGCGCGCCGGTGCCCGACGTGCTGGACGGCGGCTCGGTGATCCCGATCATGCGGCCGCTGCACCATGCCGACGGCGGCTTCGCCGGCGTGGCGGTGGCGTGGCTGGACCCGGCGGCGCTGACCCGCGACATCGGCACCGGCGAGGCGCCGGGCACCGCGCTCACGGTGGTCGGGGCCAACGATTCGATCGTGCGGGCCAGGCGCGTCGACGGCCAGGTCTCGGCCGGCCAGCGGCTCGACGCCGGGCTGGCGGTCGAGCGCGCCCGCGATTCGGCGGCGACGCTGCGGCCCAACCTCAGCCCGGTCGACGGGCGCGAGCGCTTCGTGGCGGTCGCGCGCGTCGACGGGCATCCGCTGCTCGGCGTCGTCGCGATCGCCTCGGACGGTGTCCATGCCGCCTATGCCGCGACGCGACGGCGCGTGCTGGGCTGGGCGGCCGCGGTGGCGGCGCTGGTGGCGGCCGGCGGCGTCGGCCTGTGGCAGCAGGCCGGCCGGCTGGAAGCGAGCCGCCGCGCCGCGCGCCGCGCCGAGGCGCTGTACGCCGCCACGCTGGACGGTAGCCTCGACGCGCTCTGGCTGATGCGCGCCGAACGCGAGCACGGGCGGGTGATCGACTTCAGCGTCACCGACGTCAATCGCCGCGCCGGCGCCCTGCTCGGCCTGGAGCGCGAGGCCATGATCGGCCGGCGCGTCACCGACCTGGTCCCGCAGGTCCGCGCCGGCGGGCTGCTCGAGCTGCTGCACCGCGCCCTGGCCGAGCGGCGCACCGTCGAACTGGAGCGCGACGGCATCACGCCCGCGCTGGCGCAGCACTGGATGCACTACCAGATCGTGCCGGTGGCCGACGGCGTCGCGCTGATCGTGCGCGACGTCACCGAGCGCCGGCGCGCCGAGCGGCAGCTGGCCGAGCGCGAGAGCTTCTTCCGCACCCTGCTGGACACGCTGCCGCTGGCGGTCTACGCGAAGAGCGCGCAACCGGCGACGCGCGGCGAGCTGCTGTTCTGGAGCCGCGGCGCGGAACGCCAGTTCGGCGTGCCGGCCGACGCGGTGGTCGGCCGCCGCTCCGACGCCTACCTGCCGGCCGCGCAGCTGGCCGAGGCCCAGGCCCAGGACGACGAAGCCGCCGCCGCCGGTGCCGTGTGCCATTTCCCCGACACCCGCGTCGACGGCGTCCACGGCACCCGCTGGTTCGACGTCGCCAAGGCGCCGGTCCACGCGCCCGACGGCACGGTCGACCACATCCTCGTGATCGCCGGCGACGTGACCGAGTCGCGCGCCGCGGCCGAGCGGCTGCGGCTGATGTCACGGGTGGTCGAGGAGACGGCCGACGCGGTGGTGCTCAGCGACGCCGAGGACCGCATCGTGTTCGTCAACGCCGCCTTCCTGGCGCTGACCGGCCGCAGCGCCGAGGGCCTGATCGGCCTGCCCGCCACGGCACTCGGCCTGCCGCCCTTCGACGACGCGGCGCTGCCCGGCGTGACCGCGGCGCTGCAGGCGCGGCGGCGCTGGGTCGGCGAATGGAGCCAGGCGCGCGCCGACGGCAGCCGCTTCGACGCCTGGCTCAGCGTCAGCGAGGTCACCGACGGCCAGGGCCGGATCACCCACATGGCGCGGCTGCTGAGCGACGTGACGCTGTGGAAGGAGCAGGAGCGCCTGCTCGCCGACCTGGCCCGCCTCGACCCGCTGACCCAGCTGCCCAACCGCCGCCATTTCGAGGAACAGCTCGAGCAGGCCGCAGCGCGCGCGCGCCGCAGCGGCCGGCCGCTGGCGCTGGTCTACCTCGACCTCGATGGCTTCAAGGAGGTCAACGACGCGCTCGGCCACGAAGCCGGCGACCAGCTGTTGATCGAGGTCGCGCACCGTCTGCGTGCCTGCGTGCGCAGCAGCGACGTGGTAAGCCGCCTCGGCGGCGACGAGTTCACGGTGCTGCTCGAGGACGCCGGCGACGACGCCGACCGCCGGCGCCAGTGCGAGCGCCTCGTCGAGGAGCTGTCGCAGCCGCACGGCCTCGCCGGCCGCGCGGTCGTCTGCACGCCCAGCGTCGGCCTGGCCGTCTATGCGCCGGGCGAACCGCTGGACGAGCTGCGGCGCCGCGCCGACACCGCGATGTACCAGGCCAAGCACGCGGGCAAGGCGTGCGTCCGGGTAGCCGCCTAGCTAGACAGAGCCTGTCCTCACAGCCGCGGTGAGCTCAAACGCCTCGAGACAAGGCCGCCGCGACCGAACCGCTGCGCCAGAACGCCGCCCAGGCCGAGCCGTTGCCTCGAGGAAGGCGCGGCGGCTGCGTAGTCGCGGCCGTAGCGGCGCAGGTGAGCCATCGTCGGGCGGTCCTCACGGGCTCAGAACAGGATGCCGAGTCGCGCGAAGATTTCGTTGTTGTGTTGCAGGCCGTCGGTGAAGGTCTTGTTCGACTTCGAGCCGGCGACGATGTTGGCGTACAGGTCGCCCTGGATCGACTTCGAGGGCTTCCAGCGCAGACCCGGCTGGGCGTACCAGCCGCCCTTGAAGTCGGTCAGGATCGCGAAGTCGAAGCGGTAGAGCAGTGTCGGCGACGGCTGCTGCAGCGCCAGCGCC